>DATFWY010000147.1:0-4000 GCA_035258805.1 Blastocatellia bacterium
CCCCGAGCAGTACGAAGTCTGCCGCATGAAAGGAACGGAGCGTCCGTTTACCGGAGAGTATTACAAGACAAAAGACCCGGGCGTATACAAATGCGCAGCGTGTGGGAATGAACTGTTCGATTCGAATACAAAATATGATTCCGGTACCGGTTGGCCGAGCTTTTACAAACCAATTGACGCTGAAAGCGTCGAGACGGAAGAAGACACAAGCTACGGCATGTCCCGGACTGAGGCCGTTTGCAGCAGGTGCGGCGCTCACCTTGGACATGTTTTTCCGGATGGGCCTCGTCCTACCGGTCTGCGCTACTGCATCAATTCCGTGTCGTTGAAGTTGGATAAGAAGTGAATTCGGCGGTATAGGGTTATTAACCACAGAAACACAAAGACACAGAGAAAAGCGGCCAAAAATCTGTTAATGGCGCTTTTCTCTGTGGCTTCTCATTTCTTACTGTCCAGCAGCTCATAAATCCGTGTCACAGCAATCAAAGGAACACCGGGAGCAGTAATTGTTGGAAAGTGCTCCTTGTGCTTTGTCAAGTCTGCCCGTTTAGCCGCCTCCTCGGCGGAAACACCTTGTTGCTTTAGACGCGAGACCTCGGACCACACGTCGCGAAGGTAAGCTTGGAAGTAATCGATTTTGGCTTTGTCGGTGAATGCTTCTCCATGACCGGGTAAGACCGTAACGAAGTCAAGTTTCTTCAGCTCGTCAAGTGTCGTGACCCATTCGTTCACGAATGCATCACTCATATTCGAGAGCGCTGATGTCAACATGTCGCCGGTTATCACAATTCTTTCTTTCGGCAGATACACAACCACATCACCAGCGGTGTGGGCGCGCCCGAGAAACCGGAGTTGGATTTCGCGATCGCCGCGATAGAGCGTCATGGTGGTACGAAGCGTGATATTTGGTGGTGTCGGTTTGAGCTCAGCCTGTGAGGCGGCGTTGTTTTCGGCCGCCTGCAGCTGTGTCTGAAGCATCGCCTTTCGAGATGGATCCGATTCCATCGCGACACGTTGCTTCAAATTTTCGATCTGCTCCGGAAGCCCCGTGACGTAATTCTTGTACAGAGGCATTTGCAGAGATTTGCCGCCGAGAAGCATCTCCCGCGTGTACTCGTGACCGATAATGGAGACGTCTTTGTCAAAAATCTGGTTGCCATGCGCGTGGTCGAAGTGAAAGTGCGTATTGATGACCGTGCGCACGGGTTTATTGGTAATTTTCTTGATCTCATTAATCAGGACCCATGCGGCGGAGGGCGAGACGTGATCGTCCACAACAATCACATCGTTATCGTTCACGATCACAGACGAATTGCCTACAACTGTGAGCGCGCCGGTTCCGATAGCGTGATAAACACCGTCGGCGACTTTATTGAATCTAAACGCGTCTCCTTTATGCGCGATGCCTGCAGGTTGCCTCTGCGACTGAACACCGGCAACGCCCACTGTAATCAATAACGCGATGCACGCTACCGCCATCATCAAACGAGCCATGGGTCCTCCTTATACTCCATCAGGGCTTCGCGGCAAATGGCCCCACTTCAGGCTTCGCCTGCGTATTTGCAAGCGGACCGAGTTCGGCAGTCACGCCACGCGTGATTGCAGCCAGTTCACTTCCGGCCTGGAAGCAAGTGAAATCGGGACGATCGCGCCAGGACAGAGGCCCACATAATCGCACGCCCGCTTTGAGAGCAGCGTCGTGAACGATGTTAATCGCCCGCTCGTAGTCGGGTGTGCCCTGTCTATAACCGGTGAAATTGCCAAGATCTCCGCTGGCTGCGAACACCGCTGTGACGCCGGGAACCTTTGCGATTTCGTCGGCGTTTTTGAGCCCTTCAAGCGTTTCGATCATCAACACCAACACGACGTTGTCATTGATCGTGTTGCGATATCCGCCGGGCACGTTGCCCCACATTGCGGCATCAAAGGCTTGGCCGCCACCGTTGCTGCGCCTGCCAAGCGGCGGGAAGTAGGTCCAGTTACGAGCTTCGATCGCTTCTTCGACAGTATCCACCGTCGGCACAACGACAACCAGAGCTCCGGCATCGAGCGCATGTTGAATCTCCCGCTCGTCGGTGTAAGCGACACGCACGCCCGGCACAGCTTTTGCGGTCGGGCATGTGCGCCACATACGCGAAACGGCCTGCCAGTCGTGTTGATCGTGCTGCATCTCAGTCCAGATGAAGTCGTATCCTGCGTTGGCCATGTTGCAGTAGATGGCCGGATCTGTGGCACTAAACAGCGTGCCGCCGGTAACCTTGCCGCCCTGCATCATCTTAAGCTTCACCGGATTCCAGATTTTCGCCCCCTCGGGTGGATTAAATGCCGGACCGTACTTCCATTTCGCCGGATCAAACGGTCCCTGATTTACTGCGCCCGCAGGCGCTACCTGACGTGAATTGCTGTCTTTGCCCCCGGGCGCCGCAAGCGGGAATTGCGTAGTGCCCGGAGCCGCATTGTTGAGATACGGATCAGCCGTGGATGTCGCCTGCGGCGGCCGCGTCTGACCCTGAAAACCGAACGCCACGAAACCCAGAACGACGGACAGAATCAGCAGCAAAAGCAATTGCCTCATAATCACTCTCCTTAGAGATGTCTACGCCGCGTGAGGATATATGGGTAAGTCTGACCCTGTCACGCTTTCTTTCGTGCGGTCACGGACTCGGAAGGAAAGCCTGAAATTCTTTGTCTTGCTCGGCGGGGATCAAATATGTCGACGCCCTCACGAAGACGGGACTGTGAGTGCCAGAAACACGGCGTGAGCATTCTTCATCCGTTGTCGGATGTCGGCCGATAACTTCAGCGCGGCTTGCGTCCTGTCCTTTTCGCGATAGCCCAATCGCCGCGCCAGCGCCTTGAACTCTTCAGAAGTCTCTTCAGGAAGTAGCAGGTCACTTGCGTCGCCGCGCACGATGCGAAGTGCATCGATCAGGTTACGCAGAAAAAGATAAGCGGGATGCAATACTTCATATTCCTTTGTTTGAATGATCTCCAGCCGGTGCAACACATCGAGCGCGTGCAGAGTATTCGGAGACCGAAGTTCGGGATAATGCTTCCCATGGAGCAGTTGCTGGTACTGGATGGCATATTCGATATCGATAATGCCTCCAGCGCTGTACTTGACATTTATCTCGCCTGGCTTCACCAGCTCCCGCATCTGGCGCCGTCGAAGATGCAATGCGTTCTCCCGATCCCACGGAGCATCGCTGTACGTGAACGTGTCACGATGCGATTCAACTCGACGGCCCAACCACTCATTCCCCGCAACCCATCTCAACTTGACGAGGGCTTGCCTTTCATACGGGAGAGCTTGGCCGCCGAGACTGTAGTACCGCTTGAACTCGTCGAAGGGGACCGACCAAGCGCCGGCATCGCCATAAGGCCGAAGCCTGAGATCGATTTGAAAGACGCCTTTGGCACGCGCCTCAATGCATTCGACCACTCGGCGTGCGAGCGATTCAAAAATCGAACCGGAGACGCCTTCGGTCTCCTCGTGTATGAAAAGCAACTCCAAGTCCGAGGCATAACCCATCTCGCGTCCGCCGAATTTGCCGAGTCCGCAGACCGTGAAAGCTCCGCGCGTGGGACGGGCGATGTTTTCGAAGCACATGTTAACGGCTTCGTCGATCACCACTTCCGCCAGGTCGGTGAGCGCTTCGGAGAAGTTGATCAATGTGGCACGCGGATCCAGCAGATGTTGCGCATCGGTAATGAAGAGCTGATCGTCCTTGAATCGGTTAAGCGCACTTTTTTTGTCATCAAATGTCGCCGCTGCGCGCAGACGATCACGGAGGTCGTGGCGAAGCGCGTCCTTGCTTGAAGCTACGGGCAAAGCAGTTTGCCTGGCGAGCCGCTCCAAGAACGGAACCAGATTCCGGAAATGAATGCCTAAAAAATCATCCCACAAATAGTCGCTGGAACCGAGTAGGTGCGCGAGCAGGTTCATCCCTTCACTACGGGCGAGAAACGTCATGATGTGATCCGGGAATTGCTCCTCAGC
>DATFWY010000148.1:0-35803 GCA_035258805.1 Blastocatellia bacterium
ATCAGCTGTTGAGCTTCGGCGTCGTTGATTTTGCGAGGATCCGCAAGTTTGGCGGTGATTTCTTTATAGCGTTCCAGCTTTACGAGGTTAGCTTCGTCGCTCACTACGACGAGCAGCTGTTCGCGGCCCTCCTCGCTTCGCTCCGGGGCGGTGAATACGCGAACCCTGGGAGTCCCCTTTTCGAGCTCGCGATAGTAACGGTACATATCCTTGGTATAAGTCAGCTTGTTAGGCGTACCTATGACGTAACCGAGGACTTTGTCGGGAGACGGGACCTTATCGGAGGCCGGCAGGTGGTCAACAAATTCGGTCAAAAAGTACTTTTCGGTTGTGTACTCCTTGATTTTCGCGGCATAAGCCTCATTAATCTTCGACGGCGGCGGGGCAGCCTTTCCCTTGTCCTTCTTCTGAGATGGGTCCGCGGCATGGGTAGTCGTGGTGAGCATGACCATCATCGCGGTGGCAGTCACCAATGCGAGGGTCCGCCTGAGGGGAAACTTTAGTCCTCGATTCATTGCATCCTCCATTGGAATCGCTATTTATTGGAAAAATCGTCGGTAGAGAGGCGATTCGACAGGGCTACACAGCTGTTCAGGGGTGGACCCCCAGCCTGCGCGCTTTCCTGTGTATCCTGTCTATACCTGTTTATTTTGTTCGTGATGAAGCTGGCAGAGCGTGCTCGCGTCCGCGCCAGTGGAAGCACGGCCACGAGCGCGCCCGCCTGACGCCTTAGACTTAAAAAGGTCCTGCCTGGTTACAAAAATTTCCAGCGATCATCCGGAAGCGGTATCCTGTCAGCAACGCACCCCTTTTGCAAGGCCATCAGCATCTACATTATGCAGATTGACATTAGAAAATCTGAAAATATGTAGCGTACAGCACATAAGGATCGCTGGCGCCAGCGTCCTAGGACTGTGTGAGAAATCCTAAATCCCACCCACGGCACGGGATTTATGATTTTTCATATAGCCTTGCAGTAAATATTCAGTGTAGGAGTACCTTTTTCGACTTCCCGTAACCGGCAAAACTTTGGTCTCTCGTTGACTTGAATAGCCAAAACTCATAATCTCGCCAATCAGGGATCGCTCCAACGTTCATCGGAGGAATAGATAATGAAGAAGGATGCGCTGGTTATTGCGGAAATCCTGCTACTCCTGGGTGTCGCGTTGCCGGTCCAACCCCAGGATGGCCACAACATCAACGATCTCAAGCGCGAAGCAATCGCCGAAGTCGACAGCCTCAAAACCTTGACCCAACAGATGGTTGATCAGATATTCAGCTACAGCGAACTTGGGTTTCAGGAATACGAAACCTCAAATTACGTTACCGGCATCCTAGAGAAAAACGGCTTCAAAGTTGAGCGCGGGGTCGTCGGCATACCCACCGCCTGGACCGCTTCGTACGGTTCCGGCAAACCGGTTATTGCCTTCATAACCGACATCGACTGTATCCCTAAGGCTTCTCAAAAGCCGGGCGTCGCCTATCACGACCCCCTCGTAGACGGCGCACCCGGTCACGGCGAAGGACACAATTCCGGTCAGGGAGTGAATGTAACCGCCGCTCTCGTGCTAAAGAAGCTGATGGATAAGTACAAGATCGCGGGAACGATCAAGCTCTTCCCGGGCGTCGCAGAAGAACTCGTCGCAACAAAAGCGTTCTTCGTAAGAGCAGGGCTTTTCAAAGACGTTGACATCGTCCTTGGCTCTCACGTCGATAGCGACTTCGCCACCAATCATGGACAGCCGGCGACTAATAGCGGATTGGTTTCGGTCCAATACTTCTTTCACGGAAAGGCGGCACACGCAGCCGGCGCCCCATGGTCAGGACGCAGTGCCCTCGACGCAGTTGAATTGATGAACACTGCCTGGAATTTCCGTCGCGAGCACCTACGAATCCAGCAACGCTCTCATTACGTGATCATCGATGGCGGAGATCAACCCAACGTCGTGCCCTCGGAGGCTGCGGTCTGGTACTACTTCCGAGAATTGGATTATCCGCGCATCAAGGAGCTTTTGGATCTCGGCAACAAAATGTCTCAGGCAGCGACTATGATGACCGATACAACTGTCACCCAGCGCATCGTCGGGTCCGCGTGGCCTTGTCACTTCAACAAACCTATCGCCGAGGTTCAGCAAAAGAACATCGAAATGGTCGGGATGCCCGAATGGAGCGATGCGGACCAGATGCTCGCGAAGTCGCTACAAGCTGAAATTGGGGCAAAAGTCGAGGGTATGAAGACAAAAGTCAAAGAACTGGAAGCTCCCAAAGATCCAACCGGCGGAGGTTCGGATGATGTCGGCGATATCTCCTGGAATGTGCCAATGGTTTATTTAAGATTTCCGGCCAACATTCCCAACTTGCCTGGCCATTCGTGGCCGAATGCAGTCGCTATGGCTACGCCGATTGCTCATAAAGGATCGACAGCCGGAGCAAAGGTCCAGGCGATGACCGCCCTGGATTATTTGCTCTCTCCGGATCTGATCAGACAAGCCTGGGCTTACTTCAAGGATGTCCAGACAAAAGATATCAAATACACGCCGTTGATCGGTGCGGGCGATCAACCCGCAATCGAGTTGAATAAGGATAAGATGGCGAGGTTTCGGCCAGAGTTGAAAAAGTATTATTACGACTCGACGAAGTATAAGACCTATTTGGAGCAGCTGGGGATTCAGTACCCGACGGTGAAGAAAAAATAGGATGAATAGGAGCTATTTGTCTTATTAGTCCATCTAGGGGTTCAGGTTTACCACCTCTTTGAATTCCTTCATGAAGGTTTTCATTTCGGCCATCGTGCCGAAGCTCACCCGCACGTGCTCGGGCATTGAGGGGAACAGCCTGCCTACAAGCATCTTCCTCTTTTTCAACTCTTCGATTACCGGCTTCGCAGGCCGATTGATACTGATCATTACGAAGTTGGTCTGCGTTGGAACAAAGCTCAACCCCATTGCCGTCGCCTCGTTGCAGACATAATCCCGAACCTCGGCGTTCAGCTTGCGATTGCGCTCCACAAATTCGGCATCGCTCTTGAGCGCTGCAAGCGCCGCCACAATCGCCAGTTGATTGGGATTATTCACCAGTTGTCGTTTTGCCATTCGTTCGATCAGGTCCTTGCGGCCGATCGCATACCCAATGCGTAAGCCCGCCATGCCAAAGATCTTTGAGAAGGTGCGTGACACTACTACCGGCAGACCCTCTTTGACGTAACGTACACAGCTCTCCCAGTCAGAAGCAGTTACGTACTCGGCATATGCTTCGTCCGCAAGCAGAACCGGCCCGCGCGGAAGCCGGCGCACAAACCGTTCCGTATCCTGCTTTGTAATGTAGGTTCCAGCAGGATTCGACGGATTACAGAAGAAAATCATTCCTGCACTGCGGCTCACTCGCAACATTCTTGGCAAATCGTGACGATAGTCCGAATTCAGCTTTATCTTCTGAGCTCGAGCGTGAATGAAAGGGCAATATCCAACGACGGCTTCAAACGTCGGCTCCGCCACCAATGCGCCACGAGCTGAGTTACAGAAGGATTCAGTGGCCATTTTGAGAATTTCTGTGGACCCGTATCCCAGGATTACGTTTTCTGCGGCGACACCGTAGCGCTTTGCGATAGCCTCGATGAGCGCCTTCGGTTCTTCGATCGGGTAACGCGAGGACAAGGGATCTACGGCGTTCTTCAGGGCGGCGGCTGCAGCGGGCGCGAGCCCGTATGGACTTTCATTGCGATTCAATCTGAGTGGGCTGATACCGGCACCGGTATCTGGGTCAGGATAGCGTGAAAGCGCGGCAAGAGCGGGAGACGATCCAAATCCAATCGAAGCGGCTCCAACAGCGGCGCTGGTCAGAAAGCCTCGTCGTGTTAATGCTGGTTTGGTCCTCATCGTGCACCTCCGATTTGAGCGGATCTTAACAAAGCATTGAGTGACATACAACGGAATGAAAAGTTCCTATGCGGTGAAACAACGATCAGTCCAGTCCAGATACTCAGTCACCGCAGTCCAAGCCTCCACCCACGCAGGGTGGGTGGTGGCTTGCGATCCACGTATAGGACCTCCTTGGATTTTTTGAAATCTCGATGATAGACTCCGCGACACTCAAGACAGGCTAGTTCACAATTCACCTGCATGCTCGAAAGGAGCGTCCTTTGCGGAGACACTCGCTTCAACTCATTGTTTTCTTAATCGGCGTCTTGTGGCAATTTGACCAGCTTTGTCTTCCAAGCTTCAATGTAATCAACGCTCTTGCGCAAACCAACGCCTCACCAAAGCAGATTGCGATCAAGTGCGGCAAGCTCATTGACGGGAAGCTCCCGAATGCTGTCTCGGATGCGGTAATTTTGATTTCCGGTGACCATATTGATGCCGCCGGTCGCGGAATCAAGATACCCGCTCGCGCCGAAGTGATCGACCTGAGCGGGGCGACTGTACTTCCCGGTTTGATCGATACGCACACTCATCTGACGTACCACTATGACACCGAACAAAACGAAAAGCCTGCAGTCACCGGGATCTATGCGGCCGACAATGCGGGAAAGACTTTAGAGGCTGGTTTTACGTCTGTGCGGAATCTTGGCGCTGCCGATGGAATCGATTTCGATTTGCGCAACTCAATTAATCGAAATGCGTGCCGAGGACCAAGGATACAAGCCTCAGGTGCCCCGCTGACTCGTTCTCGGCCCCCTGAATCCAATGCGGACTTAACAACCCAAATTGCCGCGATACGCGAGTTCGTTCGCAAGCAAATCGCCGCCGGAGCAGACGTCATTAAAATCTTCGTTACTCCAGGCGCGGGCGGCGGAGATGTGCTCTTGTTTACCGAAGACGAAATCAAGGCGGTCGTCGAGGAAGCTTCAAAGGCTCACCTTAAAGTCGCAGCTCATGCTCATGCCACCGAAGGCATCAAGGCCGCGGTCCGCGCTGGTGTTGCATCTATCGAACATGGCTCGAAACTGGACGACGAGGCCATCAAGTTGATGGTCGAGCATCACACCGCACTCGTACCCACCCTTTATCTTCCAAACCATTACCTTGGTCACCGTGACAAATTCAACTTCAACGAAGCGCGATGGCAGGCGCTGGATCAGTTGAGAAATATGACCGCCGCCAACTTCCGCAAGGCGTTGAACGCCGGGGTATGGATTGTAATGGGCTCAGACGCGGTGGCCGGGCTGCACGGGGAGAACGCAAAGGAAATCGAGTGGATGGTTAAGGCCGGGATGACTCCGGCACAGGCAATACGAGCTGCGACCGTCGACGCCGCTCAGTTGATGGGTTGGTCGGATCGGGTGGGGACGGTTGAGACTGGGAAACTGGCTGACTTAATCGCCGTCGTGGGCGATCCGCTCAAAGACACTACGTTGCTCGAGCGAGTTATGTTTGTGATGAAAAACGGCGCGGTTGTAAAGAATGGTCTTCAACCTCATTAAACAATTGATCAGTGCGGCTTCGCCAGAATCGAAACTTTCTGCGTAATCTGCGGATGGCGCAAGATGTCTTTACGATGGCAACTCGCCGATTATCGATGAGTCATTGACTTGCAATTGATCGAGCAATAAGCGCGGTGGTGAAGTCAAGCCAGCCCGAGAGAGGAGGATCACGGCCATGAACTCGAAATATTTTTCCTTTGTCCTCGGCACGTTTCTGCTGGGTTTAATTGCAAGCACGACAACCATTCCGAGCGTGTCTGCGCAATTTGTTTCAGGAGATACTTATACCAGGTACGAATTGCTGGCGCCTGAAACTCACCAGTTCAAGATCTATTATGAAGTCACAGAAACCAGGCCCGGCGCAAAGTACCACTTCAACGCAATTCGCGAAGGAAGCGAAGCAACCGACGAATCGGTGATTGATCTTGCCACAGGAAAGCCGCTGAAGTTCGAGATCGTCACCGGCGCAAAAGCCGCCGAGTCTTCCGGGGACAAATCAAATTCCCAGGCTGAGCGGTTCAACCCGACTGGCAAGTACATTCAGGTTCATCTCGCGCATCCGGTGCCTGCTCGCGGCGAGTACCGGCTGGCGATCATAAAAACGTATCGCGATGACAAGAGCTACTACACCGAGGGTGAATCGATCGTTTTCAAACGAGCGCTTGGCATACCTCGTGACAGCGTTGTGCTTCCTGCTGGTTACGAAATCGAATCTTCTTCAGTAGCTACTCAGGTGCTAAGCGAGAAAGATGGAAGGTTAAAGCTTTCGTTCGTCAATCCGGGAAGCGGCGGACAACTGGAAGTACACATCAAGGCCAGGCCTCTTCCCGGCAAAAAGGGATGGTAAGCCGATGAATCAACCTGGAATGAAGTTGGTTTGCGCAACCTTGCTCGGAGCTGCAGTTTTATTTGTTTCATCGAACCATTTCGGTGCTCTGGCTCAGAATCCTTCTTTTAATGAGCGTGCTTACCAGGACCGCGAGATACTCTACGAGCTACAGGCTCCTGAAACCCACGCGTTTCGCATCACCCACGACTACACGGTCCGCAACCCCGGTGAGAAATATTACTTCAATGTTGTGAGAGCCGGCAGTCACGTAACCGATCCTGAGAGCATCGATCTGGATAGCGGCGAGAACCTGAAGTGGGAAACTATCGCCGGCAAGACCGCGCGCGAGCGAAAGCTTGCGGTTGGCGAGGTGAAGGACGATACCGAGATCGTAGTTACATATCTGGCTCGCCCGCTTGCTGAAGGAACAACCAACCGGATTCGGCTCAAAGAGACCTATGCTGACGCCAAAAGCTTGTACCTCGATGGTGACGAGTTAGTCTGGGATCGAACGTTTGGGCGGTTGCGCAATACGGTGGTATTACCGCCGGGTTGGTACCTCACCGCTCTTGCGTCGCCGTCAACCATACAGACTTTGCCGGATGGACGTGTCGCGATCTACGTCGTAAACCCTCGTAATGACGAGGTGCGAGTGTATCTGCGAGCACGGAAACGCGTGAAGTAGCGTAGACTGTCCAGTCCGCGCAATAGAACAAATAGGACCTATACGTCCTATGCACGCAGCCGTTCTCCCCCTGTTGGGTAATTGAATCCAGCTCACACGCCTGGACAATTTTCTTCAGCGAACTTCTTTGCAAGATTTCATTCCTTAGCACGTTCAAGACATCGAAGGACAAGACATCCGGCGCGCCGCCATCAAATGAGATGGGTCTGGCGCGCCTTTTTATGGAGAGAACAGAATGAGAGATAAAAGAAACAAATTACTAAGAAAGACAGTAGGCGTGCTTTTGACGTCGCTATTGCTTGTGCCCGTAGTTCCGTCGCTTGGCAGCACCGGCAGCGCCGATCTCACCAGCGCGCCCGAGGACCAAAAATCAGTAGCAATCACCATATACAATGTTAATCTCGGCCTCGTTCGCGACCGCCGTGACATCGCGATTCCCCGAGGAGAAGCTTCGTTAAAGTTTGGAGGCGTCGCGCAACAGATCAATCCGGCTACCGTTCACATTAAGTCACTGACTTCGCCGGACGCCCTTTCAGTCGTCGAGCAGAATTATGAGTACGACCTCCTCTCGCCACAGAAACTTCTCGATAAATATGTCGGAAAGAAACTGACGTTGGTGCTGCGCTCCTACGTCAATCAGACAGAGGTTCTCACGCCCACCGAGGCGACTCTGCTTGCCAACAACAACGGCGCGGTCTGGCAGATCGGCGATCAAATAATAATCAATCCCTCCAACATAGCCGAGATTCGCTTTCCTCAATTGCCCGAAAGCTTGATTGCGCGACCGACGCTCGTGTGGCGGCTTGCAAGCGACAGGGCGGCGACCCAATCAGTGGAGGCTTCGTACTTGACCGGTGGAATCAACTGGCGAGCCGATTACGTCGTGCTGGTCAACTCGGACGAGACAAAAGCCGACGTTACCGGCTGGGTGACGATCGACAACAACAGCGGCGCAGAATACCGCGATGCCGAGTTGAAACTTGTTGCCGGTGATGTTAACCGGGCGAAAGACCGCGACGCGTATGAAGGAAAGATGCGTGACATGGTCGCTGCCCAGGCAGCGAAGTCGGAACAATTCAAAGAAGAGTCGTTCTTTGAGTATCATCTCTACACGCTGCAGCGGCGTACAACAATCAAGAACGCGCAGACCAAGCAAGTCAGTCTTCTTGATGCAACCGGCGTGGGCGCTAACAAGCAGTTTGTGATTTACGGACAGCCTTACTACTACCGCGGCTACAACAACCCGGGCGAACCTATCAAAGAAAAAATTGGAGTTTACATAGAATTCGCAAACTCGCAAAAGAATGGGCTCGGACAACCCTTGCCCGCAGGCATCATTCGCCTTTACAAAGCCGACTCAGCGGGCGGCCAGCAGTTTATCGGAGAAGACCGCATCGATCATACGCCGAAAGACGAGAACGTAAAGGTGAAGGTTGGTGACGCATTCGATATCGTGGGCGAGCGAAAGATGATGGATTATCGCGTGATCAGCTCCCGGGTCTACGAGTACGCCTATCAAATTGTGATTCGAAACCACAAGAAGGAAGCGGTGACGGTGACAGTGAACGAACCGATCGGCGGCGATTGGGAGATGCTGTCATCGAGTCACAAATGGGAGAAGACCGCCGCGTTTGCGTCGCGGTTCACGGTGCCCGTCGCGGCGGACGGATCGGCAACCCTTTCTTATCGCGTACGCGTCAGGTGGTAATCGTTCACACTCGCATCGAGAGTGGTCTAGCCCTCGTACAGAACTTCTGTGCGAGGGCTTCTGCTTCCTTATTGGTTTTGAGTTCGAGGAAAAGAGCCAAGATCAATTTCTACAAGCAACAGGTGCGAAATCCAAACGGATCAATGTCGCCGGAGTTTGTCTTCGGCGACTCGTAAACCTCACAACTTACCGAATCTTTGCGACGAACTGTTCGATTAACCCAGCCCTTAAATTTTGTGGGCTGTCTTAAACGTTCAACGGCGATGACCATTCAACAACGGACGTAGCGCCTGACCGGTGTAAGATCGCCTCGATCTGGCCACGTCCTCCGGTGTGCCTTCGGCCACCACCTTGCCGCCTTCTTCGCCGCCTTCAGGACCCAGATCGATAATCCAGTCGGCGCTCTTGATCACATCCAGATTGTGCTCCACAACCAAAACGGTGTTCCCCAAAGACACCAGTTGGTGAAGCACGTCCAGCAGCTTGCGCACATCCTCGAAATGCAAACCGGTCGTCGGCTCATCCAGGATATAAAGCGTGCGGCCGGTCGCTCGCTTTGATAGCTCCTTTGCCAGTTTGATTCGCTGCGCCTCGCCTCCCGAAAGGGTTGTTGCCGACTGCCCGAGTTTGATATAGCTGAGCCCTACATCGATCAGCGTTTGAAGCTTCACCTTTATCTGCGGGATGTTCTCAAGCAGCGGCAATGCTTCCTCAACTGTTGTGTCCAACAAGCCGGCGATCGAATAACCCTTGTATTGAACTGAAAGCGTTTCGCGATTGTAGCGAGCGCCGCGACAAACGTCGCACATCACGTAAACATCGGGAAGAAAGTTCATTTCAATGCGCTTCATCCCGTCACCCTGACACGTTTCGCAGCGACCTCCTTTTACGTTGAACGAGAAGCGCCCGGGCTTGTAGCCTCGTTCCCTCGATTCGGGAAGCATCGCGTAGAGCTCGCGTATTGGAGTGAACACGCCGGTATAGGTCGCAGGATTAGAGCGCGGCGTGCGCCCGATTGGTGACTGATCAATTTCAATTATCTTATCTATATACTCGAGTCCGATGACCTCCCGATGCGCTCCGGGATCCAACAGGCTGCGATACAGCTTTTTGGCGAGGCTACGATAAAGGATATCGTCCACCAACGTCGATTTCCCCGAACCCGAGACTCCAGTCACCACAATGAAGAGACCAAGCGGAAACCTGACATCGATGTTCTTGAGGTTATTCGCTCGGGCCCCGAGAACTGAGATTGCCTTACCGTTTGAGATTCGGCGCTCGCTCGGGACCGGGATCGACAGATCGCCAGCGATGTATCGGCCTGTCAGTGAGCCCGGGTTGTGCGCGATCTCCGCCGGTGCTCCTTCGGCAACCACGAACCCGCCGTGCGCTCCGGCCCCGGGACCCAGATCTACCACGTGATCAGCACGCCGAATCGTTTCTTCGTCGTGCTCCACAACGAGAACGGTGTTGCCAAGGTCGCGCAAGTGCTCGAGCGTATCAAGCAGCTTTCGATTGTCGCGAGGGTGGAGGCCGATCGAAGGTTCGTCCAGCACATACAACACTCCGCGGAGTTGAGACCCGATCTGTGTCGCAAGCCTTATCCGTTGGCCCTCGCCGCCGGAAAGCGTCGATGAAGCCCTGTCGAGTGTGAGGTAGCCAAGGCCGACAGTTTCCAGGAAGCTCATCCGCTGCTGAATCTCTCTCAGTATCAAACCGGCAATCTTCTCTTCTCTCGACGTCAGCTTTATAGCGTTAAAAATCTTTACCGCGTGAGAAATTGGAATTGCGGTGTACTCGGCGATTGCGCGTCCACCAACTTTCACCGCTAGAGACGCTGGCTGCAGCCGCTGACCGCGGCAAGATGGGCATACCGTTGGGGAAATGAGGCTCTCGAATGCTGCGATCCCAGCCTCGCTCCTCATATCTTCAGCGCGAGCCATCAGATACGTTATGGCACCCTTCCAGTCTGTTTTGTACTCGTAAGCGCCATATCGAAGCGATAAGCGCTCCTTGGATCCATAGAAAAATGAATCCTGCACCTTCTGCGAAAGGGCATTGAACGGCTTATCGGGAGTGACACCGGCTTGCCTTGCCATCGACTTCATAACATCACGCAGGTAATTGCTGATGTTCGCATCGAGGGGGAACGGGTCCTGGTCATTTATCGGAAGTGTGGGATCGCTTACAATTTTGGCGGGATCGATTTCCGCGCGACTTCCGAGACCGTGACAGTCGCGACATGCGCCGTACACACTGTTGAATGAGAACGATCGCGGCTCAAGCGAGGGCACCGAAATCCCGCATTCCGGACAGGCCATCTTTTCCGAATAGAGGCGTTCTTCTCCGTCGACGATTGATACCATTACCAAACCGTCGGTTAATTTAGCGGCCAGGTGCACCGAGTCATCGAGTCGCTTCTGTACTCCTTGTTTTATCAACAGGCGGTCAATAACGACTTCGATAGTGTGGTTTCGCCGCTTGTCTAGTTTGATCTCCTCATCGAGCTGTCGAATTTCCCCGTCGATACGAGCTCGATTGAACCCCGAACGCGCAAGTTTCTCGAGCTCTTTCTTGAACTCCCCCTTACGTCCGCGGACTATTGGCGCAAGTATCATTACCCTCTCACCCTCAGGGAGGGTGGCCATTTGCTGTACGATCTGATCGATCGACTGTCGCGAGATCGGCCGCCCACATTTAGGGCAATGAGGCAAACCAATCGAAGAAAACAGCAGGCGCAGGTAGTCGTAAACCTCTGTTACAGTTCCCACGGTCGAACGCGGGCTGCGCATTGTGGTTTTCTGTTCGATCGATATTGCGGGTGAGAGCCCTTCGATCGAGTCGACATCGGGCTTTTCGAGTTGATCCAGGAACTGTCTCGCGTAGGCTGACAGCGATTCGACGTAACGTCGTTGGCCTTCGGCGTAAATGGTGTCGAATGCGAGGCTGGACTTCCCCGAACCTGAAAGGCCGGTAACCACCGTAAGCCGATTACGCGGCATTTCCAGGGTCAAATCTTTGAGGTTATGCTGGCGAGCGCCGCGAATTGTGATCTTATCAATAGCCATGAAGAGTCGAGCCCAGATAGAGAAGAATTGTCGTGAGTCGCGAACATTTCATTTTCACGGGTGGGTTGGAAGGTGTCAAGTGAGGATCAAATACTATCCACGGAAGAGACTGTGTGAAAAAGACGTTCGTAGTTCGGCCTTCAGACGGGAGTGAGTATCGTGATTTTCGCGAAAATTACCAACGTCTGCCTGAAGGCCGAACTACGAACTTTTCACACACTCTCTGCCGTGGGTGGGATTTGGACTTTTCGCACAGTCTCCCCGTGGGTGGGATTCCGGGTCTTTCATTATTACAGCGATTGAATTACTGCGCCGACAGGTGTTCGTTGACTCCGTTAACAATATCGCTAACGGTCAGGAAGCGAGGGATAGCATCATCGGGGATCTTTATTCTGAACCGTTCTTCCAGACGAAGGGCAATATTTAGCGCATCCAATGAATCAGCACCGAGGTCCTTCATCAGGTGAGTGGCAGGGCCGAGTTGGCTGTAGTCCACGCGAAGCTCAGCTATGATTATGCTCTTTACGGCGTCTTCAATAGATTCAGCAGCTTCTCTGGTCATTTGTCTCCCTCAACCTGATTTTCGATGGCCCAGATTTTGAAGCCTATACTACTGCACAAACGCCCGGGCAACAAGCACTGCATTGTTCCCGCCGAAACCAAACGAGTTCGACATGGCGGTGGAAATCGGAGTCGATCTTGATGCGGTCCGCGCTCCGCTCGTCACATAATCAAGATCACATTGGGGATCCTGCTCTTCGTAGTTGATCGTCGGCGGAATGGTCTGATTCTCGATTGCAAGAACTGTCGCGATGAATTCAATTGCGCCCGCGGCGCCCATCGAGTGGCCCAGCATCGATTTGATCGAGTTCACAGGAACCTCGTAGGCCCGGCTACCGAAGACTCGTTTGATCGCTTCAGTTTCGGAGGCATCATTGAGCTTTGTAGCGGTTCCATGTGCGTTGATGTAATCGATCTCCTTCGCATCTACGCTCGCATCCTTGAGCGCTCGGCTCATCGCGTGGGCCTCGCCGTCGGGATCCGGGAAAGTGATGTGCGATGCGTCCGCAGTCGATCCGTAGCCGATTACTTCAGCGTGTATGTGCGCTCCTCGTTCCCGCGCAGTATCGAGATCCTCCAACACCACGATGCCGGCGCCTTCGGACAACACAAAGCCATCACGATTTGCGCTGAACGGTTTGCATGCCCTCTCAGGCGGATCGTTCTTCGTCGAGAGAACCCGCATCTCTTTCCATGCATCCATGACCACCGGAGTGATCGGAGCATCGACGCCGCCCGCTATCATCCGCTCTGCATGTCCGTAGCGAATCAAATGAAAAGCCTGTCCGATTGCGTTTGCGCCCGATGAACACGCGGTTGTCACAGTGATGTTTGGTCCACGTGTCTTGAAACGAATGGCAATGTTGGATGAGGATGCGTTGTACATCGATTTCGGGATCGCAATTGCCGAACGGCGCCCCCTTCCATTGGCGAAGAATGCGCCGCAGAACTCCTCAATCGAGCCCTGCCCGCCGAAGCCGGTGCCGAGATATACACCCGCATCATAGCTATCGAGCTGGCCATTTGTGAGACCGGCCTCGCGGATAGCCATCGCGGTCGCTGCAATTGATAGCTGAGATACCCGGTCAAGCCTGCTCAACTCGCGCTCGTCAAAAAAATCTTCCGGATGAAAATCGCGGCAGACGCCTGCGATGCTCGTTTTGAGGTTCGACGTATCGAAGTCGTCGATGTGCGAGATGCCGCTCTGCCCCTGTGCAAGGGCTTCCCAGACACGCTCTCGACCTACGCCAGTCGGGGCGATGATTCCAATTCCTGTGACAGCAATTCGCCTCATCGTAAGCTAAGCAGTATGCGAGATGAATAATCTTAAGCAGCAGCGACGCTATGAATCAAATATTACTTTTGACAGACTACTGAATCAGTTCCAATTTCCTGCCAATGCGGTGCATTGATTCGAGCAGGCGTTCCTTGTGCTCTTCGGAGTGCGTAGCCATGCAGCTGATGCGCACTAGACTGTGGGAGACGGCCGGAGCGAGCACCGGGTTGGTGTAGATGCCTTCGCCCAGCAACTCCCAAAAGAATTTACAAACTTTAACCTCGTCGTCCACAACCACCGGGATCACCGGAGTAAACCCGTCGAGCAATTTGAAGCCGAGCTTGATCAGATCCCGGCGTAAAGACGAGCTCAACTCGCGCAGCCGGTGACGCCGCTCCGGCTCGCGCCCGATGATCTCGATGGCCTTCAACACCGCTGCTGCGTTTGCCGGGGCTAATGAAGCAGAATAGACAAATGCCCGGCTATGATGCTTTATGAACTCGATTACGTCGCGTCTGGAAGCCACAAACCCACCAATTGACGCGAACGATTTCGAGAATGTGCCCATGACAACATCGACTTCGTCTTCAACCCCGAAGTGCTCTGCAGTACCTCGTCCGTGATCTCCGAGAACACCAATCGCGTGGGCCTCGTCGACATAGATCCTTGCCCGATACTTTTTCGCCAGGCGTACAATCTCCGGCAGATTGGCGGTATCGCCTTCCATCGAAAAAACACCGTCAACGACAATCAGCCTTCCCTCATCCGACTGCAGGCTTGCCAGAACCTTCTCGAGATCCGTCATGTCGTTGTGGCGAAAGCGCATTGTTCGTGCGAATGATGCCAGGCATCCATCGAGTATAGACGCGTGGATATTTCGGTCGGCGACGATGACATCGCCCTTCTGGGCGATCGTCGAGAGCGCTCCGAGGTTTGTTTGAAATCCGGTGCCAAAAACGAGAGCGGCTTCGCGGTTCATGAAGCGGGCGAGAGTATTCTCGAGGCGGACGTGAAGGTCCATGGTTCCATTGAGCATCCTGGACCCGGAACAGCCCGTGCCATACAGATCGATTGCCTCTTTTGCGGCTGCTTTGACTTCAGGATTGGTGGTGAGTCCCAGGTAGTTGTTTGAGCCGAACATGAGGATGCGCCGGCCACCCATCATCACTTCGGCCTCGCCTGAATCCGCCCCGCTGCTAAACTCGGTAAAATAAGGGTAGAGTCCCGCCCTTCGGAACTCGTCAGCCTTGGTAAATCCCACAGCTTTTTCGAATACGTCTTTCGTTACTGCGGGCGACCGCTGCTGCATAATAACCCTCTCTCGACTGACTGTTTGATGTCACCGCTACCCCGTTATTACGCGAGGGAATCCGCCGGGTTCTAAGCTCCTTGCAATGCGGAGATTATATATGAAAAAAGTGTGAGGGCAAGCTGAATAAGGGCAAAAGCTGCGCGAACTTGGAGGACCTCGACCATTATAAAACGAGTCGGTTTTGGCCTTACCGCGACGCCACAAAGAGTACCGTTTGCCTCATTTCCTGTCGCGTGGAATGGTGCAGTCTGCGGTTCTCAAGGTCGAGGGACGGGAGCGAAGGAGACGGTCAAGCTCCTCTCGTTGCCAATCTCAGTCGTTGGCGTATTTCGTGCCTGATCCGTCCTACCTAATGTACATCCTTGGAACCCGCTCGCTAATACCGCAGGTCACTTCATATGACAAGCTGCCGATTTGACCGGCAACTTCTTCAGCAGTTATTTGACTAGACCCGTCCTCTCCAATGACCACCGCTTTGTCGCCAACGTCCGCACCGGGAACATCAGTTACGTCAATCAACGTTAGATCCATGCTTACGCGCCCTACGATCGGAGCAATGTGGCCCCTGACAACAACGTGGCCCCGGTTTGAGAGAGCTCTCGAAAGCCCATCTTCATAACCAATCGGTAGCGTAGCTATGCGACTCTCACGCCTTGTTACGAAGGTGCTTCCATAACCCAGCGGCGTACCTGACGGAACGGATTTCAAAAGCCCGATCCTGGTGTGTAAAGCCATCACCGGACGCCATTTTAGAGGCTCCCGTGTCCGATCTGTGACGTCACGCCACAATCCATACAGAGACCCGCCAAGTCGCACCAGATTACCGTGGGAATTGCGATAGGCGTGGGCCCCGGCTGTGTTGGCCATATGAATCCATCTTGGCTCATGCCCGCCGGAACGCACTACTCCGAGGGCCTCTTCAAATAAACCGATCTGTCTTTCGGTGAATTCGCGTCGTTCTGAGAGATCGGCAGATGCAAGATGTGTCATCACTCCGTCAAGCCGAGTGTTCTCGAACGCCCTCGCGTGATCCAGAAAGGAACGCAGGTCCGCATGTGGTACACCGAGCCTGCCCATACCGGTGTCCACTTTCAGATGGTAGTCGACTATAACTCGAGCTGACCGGGCCGCAAGATTTAGCCTTTCGAGAAGGTCTAATCGAAAGATCACAGGCGTGAGCCGGTGTTCGACCAGTATGTCTTCCTGGCCTTCCCAAAAACCTCCCAGGCAAAGCACAGCGGTTTTTATTCCAGATCTTCTGAGCGCTAGCCCTTCTTCAGGCAGCGCGACACCGAACCATGCCGCTCCTTCGTTTTCAAGAGAGCGAGCGCATTCAACAGCTCCGTGTCCGTACGCGTCAGCTTTCAAGGCCGGCATTATCGCGACGCCCTCACCTAAATGCTCCTTCATTACTCGATAATTATGAACGAGATTGGCGAGATTGATTTCTGCCCAGGTTGGCCTGGATGAGGAGAGATCTGACATTACAGGACCTATAGGACCCATGTGACCTATAGGTCCTACTTTTGACCCGGCGCTCGGAACCTTACTTCAGTCCCATTGCTGTATAGCTTGGTAATCGTATACCCAAGGAAGCCCGTGTCGCGCTTTCCATCATACTCGAATTCAAAGATTCCCCTTACTCCCGGTGGCAGCGGATTTGGCGTGACCGATACTGTGCGAACCTCGGGTGGCGCTCCTCCAGCTTTTTGAAGGGATACTTCGACTGACAAATTCTCGAGCGGCTCGTCTGAAATATTGTCTACCGCACCTCGGGCGGTAACCATATTCTTGTTTACCTCGGGTCGGGTTGACGGTATCACTTGAGCCTTCGGTTTCATTGCGGCTTCGATGGCCGCCTGAGTATCTGTCCCGCGCAAGTGCGCGACAAAAGCGCCGACACGCGAGTGTACCGACGGAACAAAGAAGTAAAGTCCCAGTGCAACACCGAGCACAAGTAACACCGAAAGGAGAGCGACGGTGCCGGCTCGCCCTCCTTTTGGACCCACGTCCTGACCATAATTTGTCAAGGCGCCGATCCCAACTTCCTCGCTTGCCCGCTCTGGCTTTCCGAGGATCAATGGCCCATGCGAAGCCTCCGCGGGTAGACCCAAAACTGAGCCCGTCCGATGAGCTCGCAAGCTACCTGCAGGAATACTTGGTTCGACGACGCCCGAAGTACCTGCAAGCGGCTGACCGGCCAGCCTGCTCTTCTCACCCCAGAGAGGAGCGGAATCGTCCGCGCTGCTTGTTACTTGCGGCGGAGATGCAAGCCTGATAGTTCCCTGAGTAACGGATTCCTTTTTCCGATCCGGGATCGGCCGGTCAATCGGCGGTATTTGAGTCGAGCGCAACGAGCGTGTTGCTGCCGGCTGACGAGGCTTGAGAGGCTCGCGAGGCTTAAGAGGCTCTATTGTTGGCGGTTCGTAAGGCTCGCGTTCCGAAATCCGCTCTATTCTGGGCGCTTCGAAAGGCTCAAGATGCGCACGCGTCTCTACTCGCGCTACGCTCGGAGGAGCAGGAGTGACGGCTAGCGGTGGGATTATGCTTTCGTGTGGCCGATCCTCTGCTGGTCCAACATCGGACCAATCTCTCTCAACTCGGTGGCCAGGTTCAGGTTTCGGACTGCTCGGCTCAACGATCGAGACGCTCCCCAGAATCTCGGTTGGTCTCAATTCGGGTTGTTTAGTAACCGGCGGTTGAGGCTTCGCGGATGGCGATTCTGGCTTTTGTGCAGCTACCGGTTGAATCGGCTGTTCAACCGATGGAGTTGCGAGTTTCGGTTCTGCTTCACCGGCAGTAACCGGTGAGAATGAGGACAAGGCCAGATCCGCCGCTAAATCTCTGGTTCCGCCCGTGGCGACCGGTAATTCGGCCGGTTCTCGTTCTTCTTCGATCTTCGGCGGCGAAATTAATTTTGCCGTGCTTTCGGTTTCAGAACCTGTCTGTGGAGCTTTTACAAAGAGGCTATGGCGACCGGCTTCCCAATCGTCTTCCGTCTCTTTCTCCATTCGTTTGTATCGACGATAAAAGTAGACGAGTAACGAGACCCCGGCGATAAACACCAGCGCGGCACCAATAATCACAAACGGTGAAAGCCGTCTCTCTCCCTGCAAAAGAATTAGTAGTAAAAGCATCATTCTCGGTTTGTCCTAATTTAATATTTGGGTTTTATCTGGATTACTAATGCGGAATCCACATTAAAAGCCCTCATACCTATACAGATGCGGCGGTTTGCGGGGCAGGTTGCGCGATCCCTTTGATCGCGTCAAGTATGATGTCCTCTTCTTCTTGCCCAACAGTACGGAAGTCCAGTAGAACCCGGTCCCGTTCCATTCGTGCGATGATAGGTATTCGATAGCTTCGTAGCCCCTCTACGATTGAGGACGATGACAGAGCGCTGTGTTCCAAAACTACCAACATCGTGGGAAGCTTGACCTCCGGAGCAGAGCCTCCTCCGATCACCGATGCGCCTTCTTCGATCTTAGCCGTGAATTCTCCGTTAGTCGATTGATTGACCGACTCGCAAAACAGGTTTGCTCGGCGGCCGATCTCTTCACGGGTCAACGCAATTGCTCTTATAACCGGAACCTCCAGGTCAGCAGTGTTACTTTCGTAAAGCCTGAGCGTTGCTTCGAAAGCCGCGTATGTCATCTTGTCAACTCGGAGGGCTCTCATCAACGGGTTCGCGCGCACCTGATCAATGATCTTCCGCGAACCGGCAATGACACCCGCCTGAGGTCCCCCAAGCATCTTGTCTCCACTGAAGGAAACTACTGAAATTCCGCTCTTGAGAGATTCGGCAACCACTGGTTCATCTTTCACCCCGTAGGGTGAGAGATCGATCAAACAGCCGGAGCCAAGATCTTCGAATGATGGAATGCCTGTCTCGAGAGAGAGCTGAGCAATTTCCTGAACGCTCGGCCGTTCGGTGAAACCAATGATTCGGTAGTTCGAAGGATGGACCCTAAGAATCAGCTTTGTCCGATCGTTAATCGCGCGCTGGTAATCGGCGATTCTCGTTCGGTTGGTCGTCCCAACTTCGCGCAGCGTGGCGCCGCTCTTTGTCATTACATCGGGTATTCGAAAACTGCCGCCGATCTCAATCAACTCGCCTCGCGAGACGATTACCTCGCCGCCTTCCGCAAGCGTGTTAAGAACCAGCATCACAGCGGCCGCGTTGTTGTTAACCAGAACCGCAGCTTCACTCCCAGCCAGCCGCGACAACAACTCCTGGCAATGGGTTTCTCGTTTTCCCCGCTCGCCTCGACTCAGGTCGTACTCGAGATTTGAGTAGTTTGCGCCGACCTCCGCAACGGCTTCTATTGCCTGACGGGCAAGCGGCGAGCGACCAAGATTGGTGTGAATCAAGACCCCGGTTGCGTTTATTACCCGGCGGAGAGAGGGCTGAGCACATTCAGCGGCCCGCCTTGCGAGCATTCGCTCAACCTCTTCGGTTAGAGATTCCTGGAAATTGGCGGATGAGTGCGGCGCTCGGGTTAACTGGTCTCGGAGCTCAGCTGTGATTTCGCGAAGCAGATCGCGGACGCGGTCCCGGCCCAGCTCGGCCGACAATCGAGATCCCAACGGCCTCTCTAACAGGCGCTCGATCGAGGGCAGCGATCTAAGCAATCGATTCGACATGCAATTTCCGTTGACACTGGTCGGTGCCTGACGTACATTCTAACACAACCCCCACAGGTATCACCCAAGCCCTCCAGAGAAGTACTCAAATGGAACCAAAAATTGAAAACCCTATCGATCAAGATCTCGATCGCCTCGAATATGAGATTCGTCGACTGAAGGTTGAGTACGACATCTTCTTCAATGGAGGCACGGTTCGACCGCCTAACGACACAAGAGGCCGAGTCGAAACCGCCATCAAACGAATCTACGACTCACGTGGGATGTCATTCGGTCAACGATTTCGTTACAACAGCCTTGTGGCGCGTTACAACGTAATGCGAGAGCTGTGGCGGCGTCAGACTCAGGACCGCGAAGAGAGCGGTCGTCCTCCGACGGCCGAGGCTCATACCGCACTGCGCGAGCAAATAACAGTAATTCGATGTCAGGATCCCAAGCGTGAGCCGGAGAAGGTCAGCGAACTCTACGATCAGCTGGTGGCCGCAAAAAGGAAATGTGGTGAAAAGCTTGGAGCCCTTAGTCTCGAGGTGTTCACCCAGTTTCTTACGTCGCGTGCCGACCAGATAAAAGACAATCTTGCTACGGATGCCGTCGACTTTGTCGTGGGAGTGGATAACGGTCGCGTCAAATTCGCTGCAAGGCCCGCAAAGTAAACACAGGGTATGAGGCATTCGTATCGTTTGTGATCGAGGCTTGCGCAATCTGCAACAGCGCTATCAATCGCATTTCGGGCCTCTGAAATCGTTCTGCGGCTAATCTCGCCCGATCGATATCTCCACGAGCAACCGCACCAAGCTCCCTGCCGCAAGTTTCGGCTATCATGTTCAACGGATTCCCATTGCTGATAATAAACTCGTCGTTCCTGAAGTAGCCGCTAATATCAAACCCATCCAACACCAGCGCCGCAGCAACCAGATCGTTGCTCTGATCAATTACCGATTCTACAATCGGAGCACTTCTGCCCGGATCAAGCTGCTGGTAAGCTCCGGCAATCATGATTTGGGCTTGCAGCAAACCATAATTCCTGGCCTTGCCGGGAAGGAGTGCTTGCGCCTCGCCAAGCAACTGAAGCGCGGCCGCCTTTTCTCCATCCGACGCCATTGAATTAGCCATCTGCGTCAGCAAACTCACCCGCTCCTCAAGCGGAAGCTGGGAAACCAAAGCGCGAGCTTCTGCAAATTTCTTTTGTTCGATGGATCGATAATATCCCTGCCGGGCGAGTTGCAGGTTCATTCCAATACGCTGTCTGGGATCAGTGATCTTTTCGACAAGCTCGCGAGCCTGGTTATCATTACCTTGACTGACCGCCTTCATTGCGGCCTGCTGAAGAAGACTGTCCCCATACTCAGATGGTGCAGTTTTGATAGCTTCCAATATTGCTTCGGGCGAGCCGTTCTGGGTTACCTCCTGCAACTTTGTCCACATTGCCGATTGACGTGCTTCCGGGGATTGATCAAACTCGGCCATCTTGCTTCGCAGATCGCCCATCCGATCAGGGACCAGCCTTTCGACATCAGGAAGAATCGGCTTGACCTGCTGAAAAATGCCCTGGAGCTGGCCAGGATAGAGAGTAGAGGGACCGTCAATGAATCTTCGACCATATGCGTATTGAGTTCGAGCGGGTGCGTTACTCGTTAACGCGGTGATGATCATGTTGCTGATTTCTCGAGCGGCGTTTTCGTTGAGGTTCGACAGCGCGAGACTTGCCGTGGTTCTGGACGTGGTCGGATCCTGTGACGCACGATTGTTTTCTACCCACGTTCGCAAGAGGGTTAGAGCAATTGGAGTGGTTGCGTTGTTGCCAATTCCAAACGTGCGGATGCCGACCATAACATCGTCGAAGAACTTCTCGGCAAGTGGCTTCCGCTGTGATTGCAAATTGTAAAGAAGACTCAAAGCTTCGTAATCGACATTTATCTTCAAAGACTCTTCAGCGAGGCTCACCGCCTGGTCCGGGTCCTTCGCTGCAATTTGTATCGCAACTCTCATTTCCAGATTAGCCTCCATATTTGTCATTCCTGAATTCGGAGGCCGAGATGCCGGGTCAATGCGCGTAGCATGCAGAAACTCAACCGCCAGTCTCGGATCATGAGTGGCGACCATCTGTACCATTTCCTGCCTCAGCTGCTGCGGCAGCTCGTACACATTCAAGTACTCCGGATCGCCACCCTCGATTACCGCAGTGAGCTCGTTGAGACTCGAGACCGCCTCTTTGAACAACGCCCGTGCGCGCTTTTCGTCGCGAGTCCAGAGATGATCCGCAATCTTCGTTGCCACTCGAATCCGATTCTCAGGCAGCTTGAGCGACTGCATCTCTTTGAGGATCTCTTCAAGGAGCGCGGCCATTTTCTTCTCGCGCTCGTCGGCGGCCTTTTTCTTTTCAACAGCAGTCATCTGGGGCTGCTCGGATGATTGCCCTTTGGCAGGAATAAAGGGTAAGGAGATCAGAAGGAAACAGATGGTGATCTTTCGCATTTCAATCATCCTCCGGTTCAACCTGCGAAAACTCAGCGGGTCTACTGCGCGCTAAGACCAATTATCGCCGCAGAGTAACGAGTACGCAGAGTTGTGCTGAGCAGAGAGATTTGGATCGTCAACCAGTCACGGGTTGGTTAGACGAATACGATTAAAGGTCTGAACGCCACACTACATTAGACGCCGATTCTTCTGATCGGATCCTTAAAATTCCAATATTGAGTTCACTCTGATGCTAAGAACGCGTGAAAGGTTGATCTTTGCAGAGGATTGGTCGAATAGGACTTATTGGACCTATATTTGGAAATTAAAAAGCCCTGCGAGGAGCAGGGCTGATCTGTTCACCTTGATCGTTACCCCTACAATCTTTTGACCGCTTCAGCCTGTGGGCCCTTCGGTCCCTCGACTACCTGGAACTCAACGGTCTCACCCTGCTTCAGCGATTTGTATCCTTCTTCCTGGATTGCCGAGTAGTGAACGAACACATCGGCCCCGTCCGGTTGCTCGATGAACCCGTAGCCTTTTGCGTTACTGAACCACTTGACCTTCCCTTGTGAGATCGACATACATCCTCCTCCTCAGTCTCTCGGATGTTTCGCGCATGCGCGGGCAGCCGATTCCGGCTCCCCAAATATTAACGTCAAACGATCAACCGAAGTCAGAAGAACCGATGAGCAGCATTATGTTGATCTCGCGTGGGGGGTGCCAAACAAAAAGCCGCAAAGCGGCGCTCTGCGAGCGTCCCTTTGCGGCTTCTTATCAGGCTTTCACTGCGTGCTGCCCACGACTTTCAGTCGCTCTCGGTTATCTTCAAGCATCTGCGCGAAACGGGCCGCATACTAGCGCAACGCCTAAACAGAGTCAAGAAAAAAACCGCTGGAAGGACCTATCCGCGGGCATCGCTCACCTGTCAACGACCCATCACGTTCACCAGTTCCTGAACCGCTGCCGCTGAACGATGAAGCGCCGACCGCTCGTCGGTCGTCAGATTTATCTGAATAATTTCTTCAATCCCACCTTCGCCAAGCTTCACAGGCACACCAACATACAACCCGTTGATCCCGTATTCGCCTTCGAGATAAGCGGCGCATGGGAGGATTTTCTTCTTGTCCTTCAGAATCGCTTCGACCATCTCTACGGCTGCGGCCGACGGCGCATAGTAAGCGGAGCCCGTCTTGAGCAAGCTCACGATCTCAGCGCCGCCGTTGGCCGTGCGCGTGACTATCTGGTCGATCTTTTCCTTTGATAGAAGGTCGGGCAGCGGAATGCCGGCCACTGTGGAGTAGCGCGGCAGAGGAACCATCGTGTCCCCGTGACCGCCAAGCACAAACGCGGTGATGTTCTCGACTGACACGTTGAGCGCCTCAGCAATGAAACATCGCATTCGAGCGGAATCCAACACTCCCGCCATTCCAATCACTCGCTGCTTCGGAAGCCCGGAGTGCTTCAATGCTACATGGCACATCGCGTCCAGTGGGTTCGATACAACAATAAGAATAGGGTTCCGCGAATACTTCATAATCTCGTCGGTCACTGATCCAACGATCCCCGCGTTAATGCGCAGCAGATCGTCGCGACTCATACCTGGTTTGCGGGCAAGGCCCGATGTGATGATAACCACATCTGAGTCAGCAGTTTCCTTGTACCCGTTTGTGCCCACCAGCAGCGAATCATAACCTTCAACAGGCGCAGTCTCCGCCAGATCGAGTGCCTTGCCTTGCGGCATCCCTTCGATTATGTCGACCAGCACAACATCGCCGAGTTCTTTATCGACCAGCCGTTGCGCCGCTGTCGCACCGACATTTCCGGCACCCACTACCGTTATTTTTTTTCTAGCCATTAGTCCTCCGATCGGCGGGATATATTTTTCAATTCAGGTTGAATTGGTATGTGTAATTCCAGCGTGTCGCGAAAGGCAAATTTTATCGCAGGAGATTGGAATCGTCTATAAAGCGATGTGATTAAGATGAAAGTGCAAATCCACCAGTAACGCAGTTGGTGGATGGTTCATACTTAGCTTACAAGGACTACGCGAGCCTCCCGTTCGCCAAATCCCACCAACTCCCTGTTGGTGGGATTTCTGGAGATTGGAGAAGTCAAGTCATTGGCACAACCTGAACCGTTGCGTCTCGCACCTCGCTCAGGAAACGATTGATCACGGAACCATGTACCAATATATCCCATCGCGAGCGAGCTGATTGACCAAACACCACATGAGTGATTCCCTCGCGCCTGGCAAATTCTATCAGCGCATCAGCAACCCGCTTCCCCTTGAGTTTTACCACCTGTGCCCCGAGCTCCTCGGCGAAACGCGTGTTCTCCATTAAGGTCACGCGATCCTCGGGATTAATGCGCGCGGGTTCTTCCGCGGGTGTTTCGACATATACCGCAAACCAATCCGATGCGAGTCTTCCAGCGATCCGCGAACCTGTGCGCAAGAGCTTCTTTGCGCTCGCTCGTGAAGACATGCAAACCATTACTTTTTCGGGAATGGTCGCCTGTTCGAGGCCCTCGCGCTGTCGATAATCGTGCGCCTTCGCCGCCTGATCTTCGGCTACCTGGCGCAAAGTGAGCTCTCGAAGGGCCGAAAGATTACCTTTTCTGAAAAAGTTTGCGAGCGCCTGCTCGATCTTTTCTACGCTGTAGATCTTGCCTTGTCGAAGCCTCGTTCGTAACGTATCAACTGATACGTCAATGTTGATTACCTCATCCGCTCTGCGTAAAAAATAATCTGGAATTGTTTCTCTGACTCGTACACCAGTGATTCGCGCGATTGCGTCGTTGAGCGACTCGACATGTTGAACATTGACAGCGGTTATTACTGAAATCCCGGCATCGAGGATATCGAGGACGTCGTCATAGCGCTTCCGGTTTTTTGAGCCTGGAACATTTGAATGGGCCAGCTCATCCACAACAACTACCGCTGGTTTCCGAACGATTACTCCGTCAACATCCATTTCCGTTAGCGTGACTCCGCGGTACTCGGTGCGGCGTAGAGGTATTTGTTCGAGGCCCTGAACCAGCGCCTCCGTTTCCGTGCGACCATGTGGCTCAATGTAACCGATAACGATGTCGACGCCCTGCCTGTGAAGCAAGTGTGCTTCGAGAAGCATCTGATAAGTCTTGCCGACTCCAGGAGCAGCCCCGAGATACAATCGAAGGCGGGCCTGTCCGGGCGGCTCCTGCTTTGCGAGGAGCGACTCTGGAGTAGGCCTCGGAGCGGCTACTCGATCAATTGTTGTATCCGAAACGGCCATCCTTTATGCACTCTGTCTAATGCTTGCAGGTCCGCCGGTGAGCAGCGCGAAAGTGAATGTTGCCCCTTCGCCAGGACGACTCTCGACGCTGACCTGACCGCCCTGGGCCTCGGCAAGCCGCTTTACAAGCGCTAAACCTAATCCGGTCCCGCCTGGTTTGTCTCCGACTTGACTGAAGCGGCTGAAAATCTGCGGCTGCTGCTCCTCCGGAATTCCGTCGCCACTGTCCTTTACGCTGACGTAGACTCTGCCGACGTGTTCACTTGCCTCAATCAAAACGCTGCCACCGCGGGGCGTATGTCGAATTGCATTCGAAAGCAGGTTATCGAGAATGCGAGCGGTTACTCGCTTGTCGGCTACCACCCATGACAAGTCTGGCCAAACCGTGCTTTCGAGCTTGATTTGTTTGTCTTCGGCGACAGCTCGAAACCGCTCGACAGCTTCTCTCGCCAGGTCAACCGGCCTGACTCTTTCGAGCGACAAGCGGCGAGCGCCAGAATCTATTTCCGCTAGTTCGAGCAGATCCGCCATCAACTCGTCCAACTTGTTCGCATTATCGCGGGCCAGTGCGACCATTTCCTCCTGACGGGGATCTAATTCGCCGACATACCCTTCACTAAGCGCATGAAGCGCGAGTCGCAATGCGTTAAGCGGCTCGCTCAATTTGCTTGATGCCACTGACACGAACTCTGTCTTCAGTTTGTCGAGCTCTGTGATTGCAGTTATGTCTTCGAGCAACGTTACCGCTCCCAGAAGCCGGCCTTCATTATCTCGCATAGGAGTCGCACGAACCCGGAAATTTCGTTGCGCACCGTCGATATGAATCGGCACCAGAGCCTTCTCGTTTTCGCCAGCCACCGGGCGTTGCATCGCGACAGCTTCATGGACAGCCTGAATGATTGGTTCGCTACCGGATATTGCGTGCAATCCTGTGAATTCGACGGCTGAGCCGTGCGAGTTATCAAATAAGCTCCTCGCAGCGCGGTTGAGCTTGATCACATTGTCTCGCGAATCTGTTACGATGACAGGTTCGCAAATAGAGTCGATCACCGCATCAGATTTTTTTTGTTCGATCAGCAGCTTCCCATAGTCGGATTTTCGCAGGTCCCGCAATCTGACAAGCATGCGATTAAACTCGCTCGCCAGCATCCCGATTTCATCGCTTGAAGAAACGTCGATGTGTTGATCAAAATCTCCCTCGCCGATCAGCTTTGCCTTTTTTGCCAGAAGCGATATCGGATCGACTACATAAGTTGTAAATCGCCATGCAAATCCGAGCGCAAGCGCAAGACCGAGTACGACAACTATTGCGGTCGAAACCTCCGCCTTTAACGACTCGGCCTGCGCTCGCTCGCTGGCCGCTACCATTGCCTGTTGGTTCAGGTGAAGCAGGTCGTCCAATCTGTTTTTTAGTCCAAGGAACGCTGGCTCCAAATGCGCGAAATAATCGGTTGACTGCTGCTCCGCCGAGAGCCTTCGCTGACTTTCAAAAAAACTCTGGATCGACTTGTTGTATGCCATGTATCTGCTATTAATATCGCTCACAATTTCTGCTTCACCAGGCTCGGTGATGTTATCGGCGGCTATGCGGAAATTGTCATCGAACTTTCCTGCATTTTCAGCAAACTGGGCTTTGGCCTTTTCGGTGTGAGAGGCAACGAGGAACATCGCTGACGAGTCAATACGCTCAAGAGCCTCTTTCATGTTCTCGGAGGCGAGGATGCTCTTATAGTTATTGATGAGGATGACATCTACGGAGCGACCCAGGTGCACCAGATGATAGATCGCCCAGCCACTCACCGCTAAAATTATCACGATGAGCAGTGCATAGCTGAGCGCGAGTTTTTGTTTCAAGCTGTTCATTGCCTCATTCCTTGGATTGAGTTCTCAATCCCATTTAGCCATTTTACGGACTCGAATTCCTGATCATCGAATGAGCTGCGTCCAGCGAAACGTTCAACTCGAGAACATTGACGCGCGGCTCTCCAAGGAAGCCAAGCTGTCTGCCCTCGGTATGTTCGCGGACGGCATTGCGAACCGTTTCAACGCTTAATCCACGTTCTCGCGCAACACGCGGGACCTGAAATTCCGCGGCTGCGGGAGTGATGTGCGGATCAAGCCCCGACGCTGAGGCGGTAACGAGATCGACAGGAATAGGTGCGTTTGGATTTTCTTCGCGCAATGCCTCGGCAGCAGTCTTGACATTGTCCATTAGTTTCTGACTGGTCGGCCCAAGGTTTGTCCCACTGGATGCAGTCGCATCGTAGCCAGAACCTGCCGCTGAGGGACGGGAATGAAAATAACCGGGCCCGGTAAACGGCTGCCCAATCAAACGCGACCCTATGATTTTCCCGTCCTTCTCAATCAGACTGCCTGCCGCCTTTGCGGGAAACATCACCTGCGCAAGCCCAGTAACTACCAATGGATAAATGATCCCGAGCAATACCGTTAGTACTATGGTTATTGCCACCGCCGGATAAAATTGTTTCAGGATATTCATTAGAATTCCTTTGCGTTTTCGCGGCACTTAGCGGCCTTGCGCTAAGCGATTAAATGATAATGCCGACCAGCTTCCAAACAGAGTCTCTCAACGCACTCACGCGAGCCCCACCGCGTGAATGATCAAGTCAATGATTTTGATCCCGATGAACGGAATCACTACTCCGCCAAAGCCATAAATCCACAGATTCCTTCTCAATACAGCCGCAGCACCCAACGGACGATATTTGATGCCTCGCAATGCGAGTGGGATAAGCGCAACGATTATGAGGGCATTAAAGATCACCGCTGACAAGATCGCCGACTCCGGAGTTTCCAATCGCATTACGTTGAGCGTTGCCAACGGTCCTGATTTCGCCCCCGACAACGCATAGAGTGTTGAGAACATCGCCGGAATGATTGCGAAGTACTTTGCGACATCATTTGCGATCGAGAAGGTAGTCAATGCCCCTCGTGTCATTAACAACTGCTTACCTATCTCGACGATCTCTATGAGCTTCGTAGGGTTTGAATCCAGATCCACCATGTTGCCGGCTTCTTTGGCTGCCATCGTCCCGGTGTTCATGGCCACTCCGACATCGGCTTGCGCGAGCGCCGGTGCATCATTCGTCCCATCCCCGGTCATTGCAACGAGCTTACCTTCGGCTTGTTCCCGGCGAATGAGGGCCATCTTATCTTCCGGCTTTGCTTCGGCGAGGAAATCATCCACACCTGCTTCTCCGGCGATCGCAGCGGCAGTGAGCGGATTGTCGCCGGTAATCATCACTGTCTTTATTCCCATTCTTCTCAGTTGATCAAAGCGCTCTTTCATCCCGCCTTTGACAATGTCCTTCAGGTGAACGATTCCGAGTGCCCGGCTGTTATCCGCAACCGCCAGCGGTGTCCCCCCTGAGCGCGAGATGCGCTCAACGGTTTCGTTCATTTCCGGAGGAAACACGCCGCCTTTTGCGCTGATGAATTGTGCGATCGAATCGACTGCGCCCTTCCGGATCAAACGGCCGTCCAAATCGACACCCGACATTCGCGTTTGCGCAGTGAACGGTATGAAATCGGTCTGGTGAGGTCCTAATTCCCGGCCTCGCAGGTTGTATTTCGACTTAGCAAGAACCACAATGGATCGTCCTTCCGGTGTTTCATCAGCAAGACTCGAAAGCTGCGCCGCATCAGCCAGCTCGCTTTCCGGCACCCCCTTCATCGCAATGAACTCAACCGCCTGGCGATTCCCGAGAGTAATCGTTCCCGTCTTATCCAGAAGTAGAGTGTTGACGTCGCCCGCGGCCTCCACTGCCCGTCCCGACATTGCCAGCACGTTGTGCTGGATCAATCGGTCCATTCCTGCAATTCCAATTGCCGAAAGCAGTCCGCCGATCGTGGTCGGAATCAAACACACCAGCAGGGCCACCAGAACTGTGACCGAAGGCGGAGACGAAGGCGCAAATCCTGCCGCGGGATCCGAAGCATTTACGCTATAGATCGCATAAGGCAGCAAGGTGACCACAGCGAGCAAAAAGATAATCGTCAGTCCGGCCAACAAAATGTTTAGAGCGATTTCGTTGGGAGTCTTCTGACGCTCCGCGCCTTCAACCAGCGCGATCATTCGATCAAGAAACGTTTCTCCCGGGTTCGATGTGATTCGTACCTTTATCCAATCCGAGATTACCCTGGTGCCGCCGGTTACCGCCGAACGATCTCCGCCGGATTCGCGAATGACGGGCGCGCTTTCACCAGTGATCGCCGACTCATCGACCGATGCCACGCCTTCAATGACTTCGCCGTCTCCGGGAATGAAGTCTCCCGCGCGAACCAGAACCACATCATCTTTTCGAAGCTGAGGTGCAGGAACCTGTTCCATCTTCAGCTTTTCAATTGAGACTCTCGAATCGCCGAGGATTCGGTTCGCAATCGTTTCAGTCTTTGCTTTTCGAAGGGTATCGGCCTGCGCCTTCCCTCTGCCTTCGGCCATTGCTTCAGCGAAATTCGCAAACAGGACCGTGAACCACAACCATAGCGTTACCTGAATGGTGAATAAGAGATTCCCGGTGTGTCCCTGCGCAATGTCGCGGATGATCAGTGTGGTGGTAAAGATACTGCCGATTTCGACGACAAACATCACCGGATTCTTCGCCACTTGGCGTGGATTCAATTTAACAAAGGCGTCTTTTATTGCGCGCCTGACTATCGGTCGATCAAACAAAGGCCTCTGTTGTGCTCTCTCTGACATAACGTCCTCAGATATTAGCTTCCTCGAACCTTCCCTAATCAGAACATCGTTCCGCCCCGCATCAAGAAATGCTCAACAATTGGTCCGAGCGATAGCATCGGGAAAAACGTCAACGCGCCTACGATCAGAATCACGCCGATCAGCAACACCACAAAAAGAGGGGTGTAAACCGGAAAGGTTCCTGATGAAGGCGGCACTATCTTCTTCATTGCAAGGTTCCCAGCTATACCCATCGCCGGAATGATCATCAGGAATCGACCAATTAGCATCGCCAACCCGAGCGTCGTGTTGTACCAATAGGTGTTCACGGTAATGCCGCCGAACGCCGAACCGTTGTTTCCGGTCGCCGACGTGTAGGCGTAGACGATCTCCGATAATCCGTGCGGTCCGTTGTTCGCAATCTTTGAGGCTGCATACGGAGCGACACTCGACCAGGCGGAGAAGCAAAGGATCGAGAGGGCGAAGACCAGCACATAAAGCATCGCCAATTTAATGTCCTTCGACTCTATCTTTTTGCCCAGATACTCAGGAGTGCGTCCCACCATCAAACCCGCAATGAAGACCGTCAACACGATCATTACCAGCATTCCGTACATGCCGGCGCCTACACCGCCGATAATGATTTCGCCCAGCATTATGTTGAGTAGCGGGATCATCCCGCCGAGCGGCGTAAATGAATCGTGCCAGGAATTGATTGCGCCGCACGAAGCGTCGGTGGTGATGGTGGCAAACAGCGCCGAGTTTGTTATGCCAAATCGGACCTCTTTCCCTTCCATATTTCCGCCCGCCTGCTCGACTCGGTGCGCGTCAACAACGGCCTGACTGACTCCGTATTTATCGAAATTCGGATTTCCGCTAGCTTCGAAGTAATAGGCAACAAAGAATCCTGAAAGAAACAGAATCGACATTGCCCAAAAGACCGCCCACCCATGCCTCTGATTGCCGGTCATACGTCCGAGCGTGTACGTCAGACCGGATCCGATCGAAAAGATTGCGAGTATCTCAACGAAATTTGATAAAGGCGTCGGGTTTTCGAAAGGATGCGCCGAGTTGGCATTGAAGAAGCCTCCGCCGTTGGTCCCCAATTCCTTGATGATCTCCTGCGACGCGACTGGCCCCTGGGCGATCGTTTGTTCTGATTGAATCTCCTTCTTTTCTTCGCCTGTGTCTGAATCAGTCTTTGTGATCTCTTGCGGCTCGATGAGCGCAACCTGTGTGTAGGGCCTCAAGTTCTGTACGACGCCTTGCGAGACCAGTGCCAGCGCTCCGATGATGCAAAGAGGTAGCAATACGTAAAGAGAACATCGCGTGAGATCAACCCAAAAGTTACCGATAGTCTTAGACTCGCGGCGCGCAATACCTCTAATAAAAGCAATGGCCAGAACTATACCGGTGGCTGCCGATACAAAGTTATGAAATGCCAACCCGACCATCTGAACGAGATAGCTCATCGTGGACTCGCCGGAGTAGGCCTGCCAATTAGTGTTTGTAGTGAAGCTTACCGCGGTGTTGAAGGACAGATCGGGCGCTACCCCTGTGAACTGCTGCGGGTTGAAAGGCAGATAAAACTGCAGCCTTTGTAGAGCGTAGAGAAGCAGAAGCGAGACAACGCTGAATATCAGCATTGCGGCTGTGTAAGTAGTCCAGCGCTGCTCGGCTGAAGCGTCTACTCGACAAATCTTGTAAATGAGACGTTCAACGGGTCCAAGCACCCGGCTCACGAAGGTCTTCTCTCCGGAGAAGACTCTGGTCATATAGACACCAACGGGTTTGGTAATCGCAAGCAGCAGCAAGAAGTAAACAGCAAGCTGTAAGATCCCGTTTAACGACATCTTTCTTCCTCAATCGTAACGCGACACGTCCGTTTCTTGCATAGCGGGTTCAACATGTTGTGCGCACTACAGTAAAAATCTCATCCTAAAACCTCTCGGGTTTTAGCAGCGCGTACATCAAATAAATGAGCATAAGAAGAACGATGATTCCGCCGATTACGTATTCAGGATTCATTTCTCTAAGCCCTTGCTCGACTTCCGTACCTTCGAAAGTATGAGCACACCATAAATAAGAATCATCAATAGAATTGCAACCAGGTTCTTTTGGCCAAGATCCATATGCCTCCGCTAGACGCGCTCGCAAAATCGGACATACCACAAGGCGGCGCCGAAAAAAACCAAAACCAACGCAATAAAAATCAGATCTAACATTTCATTTGCACCTACGCTTAGTTTCTAGCCTTAAGCAGCCGTATGAACCAGGCACAGATTGCGATAAATGCAAACGACAGCACCACCAGAATCAGCTCCAACATTCTCACTGCCCTCGGCAACCTATCGTTGTCATCAATGTAAACTTTAACGCGACCTGCATAAGATTTGCATAAAGATGAAGTGAAGAGTGTGTAAAAGCGATTCATGCCGGGGTAAACCGCGGTGCGCTCTAATTTAGGTTGTGAGAACCACCAATCCCTTTCGTTCTCGTTCCTAAGTTTCCTGGTTGCCCAACAACTCCCGCCCGCACTGTCAATTTCGTGTTGCGGCGTCACCCTTCCGTCGGCGGTAAGACAAGCCAGGAATTGCTGTAAATACCGGTTTAGCGATGTGGTTAGCGCGTTGTAAGGAAGCCATTAACAGCGATTTCGCTTTACGCTCTTCCCTCGCATCGCTTGACGCAGCCTTTTGTTCGCTGATGAATCGTTCCACCTCTCGTTTTCGAAATTCACTCCCGAAGTCTTTCAACCGCATGTCGATTTCCCCACTTATGTTGCAAGCTAAGATTCGTGGCGCTCAGTCGCACAAACTACACATCTGATGAACCTCGAACCATGCTGGGCTCCGATTACCAGGAACCCTCCTTTTGTCCAATCCACCAAATCAGACCAAGAGTTGCCGTGTTCTGTTCCGTCTTGAGCCTCCCCTGGGTGTTCGTCAGGAAAAACGACTGATTCGAAAAATCACGACGCCATTCGCCCCTTAGTAAGAATCCCTCAACCAGTTTGTAGTCGGCAGTAATAGTGGTCTCTTTCAGTGCCTGGGTGACCGTGCTAAAAAGTCCGCCGCGATCCGAAAGATATTCGGCTCGTGCGGCCATCGCGAACTGCGGGTTGAACTGGAAGCGTGCATAAGCAGCCCCGCCCGTTACCCGGGAAGGCGCCGCCGTCTGGGTGGCTCGTGAAATAACGTAGTCGCCTTCGATTGCAAAAGAGAGCTTATCGGTGGCAGTCCAGGTCGCATATGAATCGATTACGTGAAGCCGACCACCCGGAGCGCGTCTTATGACGTTGGTTGAAAATCCGGGTTGGGTGGGCAAAGTGGGCGGTCCGGGGTTCAACACTTGCTCAACGCTCCGGCCTTCGCGGCCCTCATAGTAATTCACTTGCCAAGAAAGGCTCTTGACTGGCGTCAAGATCAAAGCCAGGTGCTGTGACTTGAAGCCGTTGAAGTCTTCCGATTGCTGAACGCCATTTACGAGGTGGTACATCAGCGTCAATTTGTCGTTCACAGGGTACTTTGCCCGGAAGCCGAAATGATAAAAGGGCAGGAAATTGAAATAGTATGACCTGGAGTAGTTCATCTGGTCTTTTGAGTAGTTTGCTTCGATCCCCAATGAGCTCCCCCATTTCCCAAAATCAACTGTCAGTCCATTGCCAACTGGAGCGACATAGGTCCCGAACGCCTGGAAGATCGGACGATAGACCTGAGGCCGTAACTCGTTTGCCGGGTTCCCCTGCAAGGTCTCTGTAGCCTGGCCGTACTGCAAGTCCACACGTACTCCAACGCGGCGCCCCGCCTGAACATCAGGCGCACGCTCGATAACCAGCGCAGCCTGGTTCAAGCTGAAGCTGTTGCTCAAAACATCATAAGCACGCAGCAGGTTGATCCGACCAACTGGTTTGTTGAAGTTGTATCCGTAATAGCCATCAAACATCAGGTTGAACGTTGTAGTCTGGAGAAAGTCGAGCACCCTGCGGTCGCCAGCCGACTGTTCTTGCGCTACTGGCGTATCCTTGCTTTCATCAACTGGTCCAGCTTTGTTCTCGCGGGATGGAGCGACACTTTCTCCAGCAGCAACAACGCTGAGCGGCTTTGTTTCTGGTTGAGCAGCCAGGCCGGCTCGTTTCTCGGCTTCGAGTTCGCCGATGCGCTTCTCAAGCCGATCAATCACCTGGCGCATTTGGCGCAGCTCCTCCATTACACGGTAAATAGTCGTGGTCTCCTTTTCTTCTTCGCCGTTTCGAGAGGCTATGCTCGACTCAGTTGCCGATATCGGCGTCTGACCGAGTGACGGAGCCTCAATCAACAAAATCATACAAAGGACAAACAACGCGTAATTACTGCAGACTTTGGAGAACACAACAGTGAGTTTCATAGGTAGGCACGCTCCCCTGGGATTTCGATATGGACACGAACCGAAGTGTCGATTCGCCCTTCAGCGCCATGTCGCATCAGGGCAGGCGGCCACGCTATTACAGCTTCACCAGCAGCGCAATCGTGAACCGTCTCTCAAACTTGAGCAGATCCGGCGCGAACCCAGGTACAAATGAACCGGGAGGGCCGGTATTGCCGCCAGGTGGTGTTACGCCGCCCCGACCAGAGTAGTACGGCACGTTAGAGGTGCGATGGTTGTACTCAAACCGGAATGTCGTGAACTGGGTAGGCATGTAGTCGAATGTGATCGACCCATCTAAGCCTTTGAACCGATCCCCTGGATTGGCAGTAAAATAAGGTGTCCCCGAAAAGGCGGTGGCCCCGTTGATCGGAGGTAAAAGCACGAGGTAACGTCCGGGGTTTGTTATGGCTCCTCCACCCAGAGTCAGGCCGAACAGGTCCCTATGAAACCAGAAGCGGTTGTAAGCCATAAAGCCAACGAAGTACTGCGAGGGCTTGTCCGGCGTGCCTCCGGTACAGCTGACGCCGCTATCTTTCCCATACTCACAGCCTGCATCGAAGGTGAATGAAAATGCTGCTTTGCTCAATGCATTTCCCGGTCTATCCAGATATTTCACCTGAATGCTGTCGTCGGTATGTATTCGCTTTCGATTCGGGTTGCCTAGAGTGTCCGTGCCCCAGTAATTGTTGAACACGAGCGAGACTGAACCATTGGGGCGCCACAATACCTGCCCGCCTACGCCCGGAGCCTTATTGAATCGGCCGTACGACTGCCAACCGTTGATCAACCAGGGCTCGATCTTCAGCTTATCGCTCGGGAATATCTGTATACGAAGACCCTCAAAAAACCAGGGCGTATTGGACGATACGAACGACGGCTGGTATGTCCAGTTGTCGAAATTGTAGAAGCTCCAAAGGCCGATATAAGACAGGAATATTCCGGCGTCGATGTTAATGCCGTTCAGTTTGTCGATGTGATATCCGCCATATCCCTCGGATATATATCGATAGGCGTTATCCAATTGCCACTGTCCTCGCGCCGGGCTGACATCATTTCGTGGTTGCGTTTGGGAATACATCCCAATCTGCGTCAGAATCCTGCCGCGGAGATTGTTCCAGTGAAAATCACCGCCAATCGCCAGCTGCGTCAATTGCGCTTCGCCGGAACGAAAAACCTCGCTCGAACCGCTGATGGTATCATCCTGGGGATGGTTGAATGACTCGTGAAATGCCACATCGGATCTAAACTCTCCAGTGAAGTACGGAGTATCGATCGGTGACTCTTTGGTGCGTGGGTTTCCGGTCAGCCAGGTGAAATCCGCAAAAGCGAAAGGCTCGGGCTTTTTTCCGGGCTTCGCGTTCGTTGGCTTTTCCTGCCCGGCAGGCGGATTGATTGCAATAGTGGACAGTTGTGATTTCTCTGTCGGGTTCGATGCGGCCTTAACTTCGCCAGGATTAACTGCG
>DATFWY010000149.1:0-56951 GCA_035258805.1 Blastocatellia bacterium
GCGAGACTTCACGTTCGTAGTGTCTGCTCTTCACTTCGAGGTCGCAAAGCCTCCGCCATCAAACCATGTCTGCGACAACATAGCACGGCACACCTCGATTTTCATCCGCTGTGGTGAAAAAATTTCATGTACAACTGTCCAGTCTGCGCGGCCTCAGAAATACTATGAACTCGAAAGACCTCGCAAACTAGCCAGTCTAGGCTATTAGGGAAGGCGTTTGATTCTATCGATGATGTCGGTGGTTGAGGAGCCCTCGAGAAAAGGAAGTGACAAAACCCTGCCGCCTGCCGCTTCAACTTGTTCGCGCCCGACAATTTCATTCAGTTGCCAGTCTCCGCCCTTCACAAGCACGTCCGGCAGCAGTTGAACAATCAGCGAGTATGGAGTTTCTTCATCAAACACAGTAACGTAATCAACGGCTTCCAGCGCACTGAGCACTTCGACTCGTTCTTTTGCGTTAAGAATCGGGCGGCCCTCGCCTTTTAGTATACGAACTGATCGATCACTGTTGATAGCAACTACAAGAGCATCGCCCAGGACGCGAGCTTCGGTAAGATAACGAACATGTCCTGGGTGAAGGAGATCAAAACAACCGTTCGTGAACACCACAACCTTTCCGCTGTCACGCAAAAGAGCACGTTCGCGAATCAAGGCATCCAGATCTAATATCTTCGACATCTCGAGAATCTGCAGCATCGCCCGCCGCATTTCTAAACATTAAGAATGAAAAGCGGAGGACGGAACGGCTTTATTGAGCCGCCTGCCGTCCTCCGTCTGGCCTACTAAGAAATCAGTACTTCTGCAAAATAAGATCCGGACCGTTCACGTGCGGTCCATCGCCATGCATGGGATGTTGATCGAAATGATCATGCGCCCAGTGCCCGCCGTACCATACGACAACGTCCTGGCCAGCTATCGATTCGTTAGTCAACATTGGATTCAAATGTGCGCAGGTTGAACAACTTCCTGACGGCTGTCCCGAGTCATCGATTTCAGCCGGAAAGTGGTTGCGCAGCATCCACAAATCCCCTTGACCAAACTTGTCATAGTTACCGTCAAGCGGGCCCGGTTTGATCAGGACTGCCTCACCAGTCATCGTGTTGAAGACGCGCCAGAACTGGTCCGGTGAGAGCCGAGGGCACATCGACTCAGTATCAATGCTCTTCGGAATTCCTTGATTGAACTCCTCAACAGCGTTGTTGGCCGCAGTAGCAACGTCAAAATCAAAACGCCAGTACACGTGATGTATGTGACCATTGCAGACGCAAGAGTTTATCGTCGCGCCGAAACCAAAACGTGGTGAGATCATTCCATCGTCATGAAAAATCCACTTGGTTATATAGCGGTACCATCCTGCGTTCAATTCACTAACCAGGGTAACTTCCTCCCGATCATAAATTGCAACGCCGCGATAGTTACCCGAATCGGTTCCGTTGTCCAGGACCGTTTCCGGCTCGTCCGTGCAGAGTCGTACGCCCCCGTTTGTGTCGGGAACATCAGTACCATTGGCTACAAACATTCCTTCCTGCCAGGACCAATCTCTGAAGGGCCCGCAGGCATTCCGGTAATACTGTACATTTAGGATTGGGGCATTGGCGCGGGCTAACACCAACTTGGTCCGGTACCGCACGTTTTGAAGCTCAATACCGGAGCGATTGTTTCCTGATGACGCCGACGGCCTAATACAAATGAACCGCCAGATTTCTTCGGTGCCGCGACTAATGACAACTTCAAATTGTCCAGCAGTACCGTTGGAGGTCGTGGCTTGCCCAGCGCTTGTTACCCCACAATTCGACTCAACTGCATATGAAGTCTGCGGAGCTCCACCGTCATACCTGGAGACCGTCTCGCGAATCATGTTTACACCCACAATCTCGTTCTTCCTGCTCGAGTCTTTGGGAAGCAAACCAACTGTGAGAGTTCTTTCGACTTTGTTCACCGGTTGATCGATGTCCAGAAGTGGCGGCATTGGAGGATAGGGCTGGAGCGATCCGTCGCGAATAGCGTCGCCAAGCTCCGGGTCCTTCATTAAGATTTTGACTGCCGCCTCGAATTCTTCAGGACTCGGGGTAGGCTGTTCTGGAGGAAGCGACACAGTCACTGCATCTTCTATGAACGATCCCGTAGCAACGACCGAGCGATTGCTGGCATAGTTAAAAAAAGTTGCGCGATACCGGCTCGGCGGTTCGGGCGGCATTTGTTTGACTGCGCTCTCCACAAAGTCGAAGGAAAGGAACCGATAATTCCTACCGTCAAGGTAACGCTGTAATGTTGGATTCCTGAGTAACTTGCTCTTAGTTTCATCAATCGTCGTTTGATCAGGCCCCCAGGGCGTCACGCTAATAGAATGTACTCCCTGAGCTTTTGCGCCGGTAGCGCCTGCCAATTTTACCTGGTTCTGGCGATCGGATGACGTCGATACGAGTGCAATAAATGAGCTGCAAACCAAAAGGGTCAGGATCGCCGGTATCCATAAGAATCGTCGCATCGGAAACTCCTCTTTTGCAGAAAGTCAGGGGCTTTAATCGACACGCATTGGTATCACAACGGAAGATGGGGGGTCAAGAAACGAGTACGGTAAACACAACAGGCAGTAGGCAATAGGCAGTAGGCAGTAGGCAGAAAGCAGAAGGCAGAAAGCAGAAGCCAGAAGGCAGAAAGCAGAAGGCAGAAAGCAGAAGCCAGAAGGCAGTCGGCAGTCGGCAGTCGGCAGTCGGCAGTAGGCAGTCGGCAGTAGGCAGAAGGCAGTAGGCAGAAAGCAGAAGGCAGCAGGCAGAACGCAGAAAGGCGGTTTTGGCGTAGCTTGCGGACTGCCTTCTGCTTTCTGCCTACTGCTTTCTGCCTATTGCCTTTCTGCCTTCTGCCCGCTGCCTTCCAAAAGTTTCGATCGGACGGAACAATGATGCGTTAAAGAATCTTAAGTAAACACAGCTTGATCTATTATGAAAGATCTTGTTCTGCATTTTTGGCGAAGCCATGGTGCTTTGTATCGTATCGTGCGCATAATTCTATCGGTCGTCGTATTCGGTCTCGTACTCCTGATGACGTTCGAAGATAAACTCATATACTTTCCAACTCGTTATCCGGACGGTTACTGGACTGTTCGAGAAAATTGCGAGCACGACGGCGAAATCCTGCCGGCCGTTGAAGATTCTCGCTTTTCTACCAGCGACGGCGTCGCGCTGCATGGCTGGTACTGCTCTCCGCTTCGATGTCAGGATGGCAAAGGTCTAGCGATAGACACAAAAATTGTTGTGTTGTGGTTTCACGGAAATGCCGGAAACATAAGCTACCGATACGATATGATTCGAGCTATGATGGACATACCTGTCCAGGTATTCATCATCGATTATCGAGGGTACGGCAAGAGTGAAGGCACGCCAAGCGAGAAGGGGTTGTATCTGGATGCACAAGCCGCGTGGGACTACCTGATATCTGTACGAAAGATAGAGCCGCAACGTATCGTCATCTTAGGGAAATCCCTGGGAGGCGTTCCGGCGATTGATCTGGCCACCAGAGTCAAACCGGCTGGTCTAATCGTTCAATCGAGTTTTACCTCAGCGAGCGACATGGCTAAGAGAATAATGCCCTTCCTTCCTCGCTTCCTGCTACACACCAGGATGGATTCGATTAACAAAATCGTAAGCGTGCAATGCCCGAAGCTCTTCATCCACAGTAGAGCAGACGAGATTGTTCCCTACGAGCTTGGTCAGAAGCTATTCGAAGCCGCGTGTGAGCCAAAGGAGTTCTATGAAGTGAAAGGGTCCCCGCACAACTCTACATACTTGATCGGCGGTAAGCCCTATTTAGCGGCGTTGCGCCGGTTCATTGAATCAGTCAAACAGTAAATCGAGTTGAAGTAAACGTTGTCGGAGCAAAGCAACGCACTCTGCCGGGGCCTTGCGTTGACACTCGCCGAAGCACGTTCTTATAATCGAATTTATTTCAGGCGAGAGGCAACACGCCTATGGTTCTGGAGACCTGATGGAGGACGAACAGCAGCCCAAAATCGATGAGGGCGATCAGATTGAGGAACGCCGGCGCGCGCTTAGACAAATTATTGACCTGGGATTCGACCCGTACCCGCACAAGTTCACCCGCACACATTCCATAAGCCAAATCGTTCAACAGTTCGGTGGAAAAACTTCTGAAGAGCTCGAGAAGGAAGAGACTCGAGTTCGTGTCGCGGGTCGTGTTCACGCCATAAATAAGATGGGCAAAGCCGCGTTTGTCAGATTCTCGGATGGCGCGGAACTGCTACAAATCTATGTGAAGTCGAATGAAGTAGATGAAAAGACCTGGGGGCTCGTCAAGTTGCTGGATCTGGGCGATCACGTCGGCAGTGAAGGTAAATTGTTCCGCACTCGAACCGGGGAGTTATCGATCCACGGCGAGTCGCTTACATTTTTAGCTAAAGCACTCGTTCCTCCTCCTGACAAGTATTACGGACTCCACGAGATCGAATTACGCTACCGGCAACGTTATGCCGATTTGATCGCCAATCGCGATGTACGCCGCGTGTTTGAGATCAGATCTCAGATCATCCGCTTTATACGAAGATTCTTTGATGATCGCGGCTATGTCGAAGTCGAAACGCCGATGCTTACTGCGCTGCCAACAGGGGCTGCAGCACGACCCTTCGCAACTCATCACAACGCGCTCGACATCGACTTGTACGCACGCATAGCGCCAGAACTTTACTTGAAACGATTGATCGTAGGCGGATTCGAGAAGGTGTACGAGATCAATCGAAACTTCAGAAACGAGGGAATAGACCGCTCGCACAATCCCGAGTTCACGATGCTCGAGTGGTACGAAGCATACTCAGAATACGAGGACCTGCTAAAGCTTACCGAGGAATTGATTTCTTCCCTCGTAGAGCAGACGTGCGGGTCAACCGTGATCGAATACGGCGAAAACAAGATAAACTTTTCGCGACCATGGAAGCGCCTCACAATGCGGGAGGCGGTGATTGAGTATTGGCCGAACCCCGCCACAAAACCGTCGCTGGAGGATGTGTCATCAATTGGCGCAATCCTCCGTCTGGCCGAAAGTGAAAAGGACTTCAACTCTCAGATTGCGCATTTCAGTTCGTTGGACTACGGACATCTTCTGGGTGAGATATTCGAGCAGGTGGCCGAACCACGTCTAATTGGTCCAATTTTCATTACCGAGTTTCCCACAGAGCTTTCACCACTATCCAAACAGGGTCAACTCGATCCCCGATTTGTTGATCGCTTCGAGTTGTTCATCTCTTGCATGGAAATCGCCAACGCTTTCTGTGAAATCAACGACCCGATGGATCAGCGACAACGATTCGAAGCCCAGATGACACTTCGTGAGCGCGGGGATGACGAAGCAATGGTAATCGATGAAGACTACATTCGAGCGCTATCCTACGGAATGCCGCCTACAGCCGGTGAAGGAGTTGGCATAGATCGCCTGGTAATGCTTTTAACAAACTCTAGATCAATCCGCGACGTGATTCTGTTTCCACATATGCGCCCGGAGAAAGGCGAGGGAGCAAAGAGTTAACGAACGCGCGTTGCTATAAGAATCAAAGGGCAAAGATGAATGTGCTTCTTCAAACTGGTGCATCGTAAACTACTTACTAGTACACAACTCATGTTTACTTTAGACGTTACATTTCCTGATCGCTCAGCTCGTTCCCGTGCATCCTTTGACAACGCGCTCAGCTCCTTGCAGTAACGTATGCCGTACGAACTCTTCATAGCCCTTCGTTATCTTCGCGCAAAGCGTAAACAGGTGATGATCTCGGTCATCACTTTTATTGCCGTCGCCGCTGTGTCGTTGGGAGTCGCATCGCTCATTGTTGTTCTAGCAATGATGACGGGGTTTCGACAGGAATTTCAGGCTAAGATCCTTTCCGGTACAGCCCACCTGAATCTTACCCTCAAAGAGCGTCAACCAATCGAAAACTATCGCGCGCTGGTGCAGCGTCTCAACGCGCTTCCCCACATTCGAGGAGCGTCGGCAACACTCTATCAACGCGTGTTGATCCAGGGACAGAAAGATACAGAGGGTGCGATTTTAAAAGGTGTCGATGTCAACGCGCCGCGAGATGCGAATGAGGTTTTCCAATTTACAGTCGACGGAGATCCGAAGGCGCTGTCAACCGCGGAAATTGACCCCGAGACCGGCGCGAAGATTGATCGGATTATCGTGGGTAGAGGACTTGCCAAGACGGTTGGGCTCAAGATTGGCGACGTTGCAACGATTATTTCCCCTCAGGGACATTTGACGCCAGTGGGACTCGCGCCGCGTTATCGCGACTTTAAGGTCGCGGGACTCTTCCAATCAGGCCTAAGTGATTACGATGAAACCTGGGCGTACCTCTCTCTGGAGGCCGCGCAGCGATTGTCCGGCGCCGATGACGTTGCCGAGATCATTCAGATGAAGGTTGATGATGTCGACGCGGTAAAACAAATTGGTGCGGAGGTGATCTCAGCAGTAGGTAACGATTACGAAGTTCAGGATTGGCAACAGCTTAACGCTCCGATATATAGCGCACTCAGTTATGAGAAGTATTTGACGGGCGTCGCCCTTTTGATTGTTATCGGGATCGCTGCGCTGAACATTATTACGGTCCTGATAATGATCGTGATGGAAAAACACAAGGATATCGCCGTTCTAAAAGCCATGGGTGCTACCAATCACGGTGTTATGTATCTGTTTATGGCTCAAGGAGTTGTAATCGGTGTTGTCGGGATCATAATTGGCGTAGTGATCGGCTGGGGATTCTGCTATCTCGCGAATGGCCATCAATGGATCCGACTTCCTGCCGGCGCGTATGCACTCGACTATCTCCCCTTCCATGCGACAATAACAGATGTAGTGATCGTCGTTGTAGTGACAATTGCGATAAGTTTCTTGTCCACTATTTTCCCTTCCCTAAGCGCCGCGAGGCTCAATCCAGTGGAGGCGCTCAGATACGAATGACTCAGGCAAAGGAAAAAACAGCGGGGGCGGATTTGAGGGAAGTTGCCGGGTCTGGTGTTGGGCGTGCCGTGCATGTTCGATCGTCTCTGGTTGATGCGCGCTCCACACTGATACGCGCATTCGGATTGTCCAAGATCTATCAATCGGGGCGTAGTCGAGTAGTAGTATTTGAAAACCTGGCCCTCGAGATCCTGGAGGGCGAGATGGTCGCCGTTGTCGGGCCCTCCGGCGCTGGAAAATCCACACTATTACACTTATTAGGAGGATTAGACCGTCCCAGCGCAGGAACGGTAAAAGTTGGCGAATTTGACATCTTTAAACTCGGTGATGTAGACTTGGCGCGGTTTCGGAACGGGGAAATTGGTTTCATTTTCCAGTTTCATCACCTGCTGCCCGAGTTCACCGCCGTTGAGAATACGATGATGCCGCTGCTCATAGGGCGAAGCTCCCACAGGGCGGCTATAAAGCGAGCCACTTCGATGCTCAAGAGCGTAGGTCTCGCGGATCGCATCACGCACCGGCCCGGAGAGTTGTCCGGTGGTGAACAAGCCAGGGTAGCGCTTGCGAGGGCGCTTGTAACGAGGCCTCGTCTGCTACTCGCAGACGAGCCCACGGGTGACCTCGATGGCAAAACAAGCGAAAGCATTCATAGCCTGCTCAAGGAGGTTCATAGATCGCATCGGCTGACCTCGGTAATTGTCACCCACAACGAGCGTCTTGCCTCCATCTGCGACCGCGTTCTTCACCTTGAGGACGGCCAGCTTCGAAATGGTTGAGTTATAATTAGTAATTGTGGATCTGGACGTTGCATTCATGGAAGCTCGCAACTGTCGAATCGAACCTGGATGCACCTCCAATCTGAAACGCGGGTTATAATAGTTCAGAATTCAAAGCGGAACCGGGTATGTTCGAACGTTACACCGAGAAGGCTCGCCGCGTAATCTTCTTCGCAAGGTATGAAGCAAGTCAGTTTGGCGCTCAGGCAATTGAGGCAGAACACATCCTGCTCGGATTGCTTCGCGAGGACAAACAGCTAACGCAGAAGTTCTTTCGCAGCCCACACTCAACTGTCGAATCAATCCGCCGGGAAATCGAGTCCCGTACACCCCTTCGCGACAAAGTCTCGGCATCAGTGGATCTACCGCTCTCACCAAACGCCAAAAGAGTGCTCAGTTACGCCGCGGATGAAAGCGAGCGGCTTGGACACAGACACATCGGGACCGAACACTTGTTGTTGGGAATCCTCCGGGAAGACAAATCGTCAGCCGCCGAAATTCTGTATGAGCGCGGACTGCGACTCAATCAGATTCGCGACGACCTCAACCGCGCTCAACACAATGAACGAGCATTAGCGCAAAAGAAAGACGCACCTCACCTGACTGAGTTCAGTCGAGACCTCACCGAGGCGGCCACGAATGATCAATTAGATCCGCTGATCGGTCGCGAAGCGGAAACCGAACGGGTAATTCAGATCCTATGCCGGCGGACTAAGAACAACCCGGTACTGATAGGCGAACCTGGCGTAGGAAAGACGGCAATTGTCGAAGGTCTCGCGCAACGCATCGTCACCGGCGACGTTCCTCCGTTCCTTCGCGACAAACGAATCCTGGCGCTCGACCTATCCTTGATCGTCGCCGGCACTAAGTATCGTGGTCAATTTGAAGAACGTCTCAAGACGATCATGCGAGAGCTGATCGAGAACCCACATTACATTATTTTTATCGACGAGCTTCATACACTGGTTGGCGCCGGATCGGCGGAAGGATCACTGGACGCGGCCAATATTCTAAAGCCCGCGCTATCCCGAGGCGAAATTCAATGCGTGGGTGCGACGACGCCGACGGAATTTCGAAAGACGATCGAAAAGGATCGATCTCTGGAACGCCGTTTCCAATCAGTAAAGGTACCCCCTCCGAGCGAAGGTGAAGCCGTTAAGATACTCGAGGGAGTAAAGGAACGGTACGAGACATTCCACCAGGTGAGATATACTCAGGAAGCCCTGGAAACTTCGGTCTACGGTTCTCAGCGATATATTCCCGACAGGTTCCTTCCGGACAAAGCAATCGACATCATCGATGAAGCCGGAGCGCGTGTAAAATTGCGCGAAGCTAACCTCCCTGCTGAAATTCTTGATTGCCAGAGAAAGCTTCGCCGGCATACCGCTGCGTTTGAGCGTGCAACCGCGGAGCGAGACTTCGAACGAGCGAAGATATTCAAGCAAAAAGAGCAGGACGAACTCGATCGTCTTGCGACGCTTCGTGAATCCCATAATCTCGTTGCGGAGCACTTTCCGATCGTCAGCAAAGACGATATCGAAGAAGTCATTTCGCGATGGACGGGCATTCCTATTACTTCGCTCAAAGAGGACGAATCTGCGAAGCTTCTTCGAATCGAGAACGAACTGCATAAGCGAATCATAAGCCAAAGCCGCGCCATTTCCGCGCTGTCTCGCGCAATCAGACGGAGCCGCGCTGGTCTCAAGAATCCTAATCGCCCGGTTGGTTCATTTTTGTTCCTGGGCCCGACCGGCGTCGGCAAGACCGAGGTTGCCAGATCACTCGCTGAATTCTTGTTTGGCTCCGAGCGGGCGCTGCTTCGATTCGATATGTCTGAGTACATGGAAAAACATGCCGTCTCGAAGCTAATTGGCAGTCCGCCTGGCTACGTCGGGCACGAAGAAGGTGGTCAGTTGACCGAAAGGATCAAACGCAATCCCTATTCGGTTCTGTTGCTGGACGAGATTGAAAAAGCACATCCGGATTTATTTAACATCCTGCTCCAGGTCCTGGAAGATGGCACTCTTACAGATTCGCTTGGTAACACGATCGATTTTAAGAACACCATTCTCATTATGACCTCAAATATTGGGGCACGTTTTATACAGAAGCGCGGCCATATGGGATTTCAGGCTTCAGCACGCTCACAACAAGCCGCGGTTGAAGAAGGCGTGATGCAAGCGGTAAAACAGACGTTCAATCCGGAATTCGTAAATCGATTGGACGAGATAATCGTATTCGAACCTCTGACCGACGTCGATCTGTTCGAGATCGTAGGACTGCTGGTAGCACAATTAAACCGCACGTTAATTCGACGGAAGCTGCAGGTGCAGATGACCGAAGAAGCGCGACGCTGGATAGTTGAGAAGACGTGCGCCGACCGGACTTATGGCGCGCGACCGTTGCGAAGAGCATTGCAGAAGCACGTTGAGGATCCTCTATCAGAAGCGCTGATTGGCGGTAACTTTAGCGAAGCATCGGTAGTCGAAGTCTACCTTGATGGCGATTCTCTCTCGTATCGGCCGCTCGAACTGGAAGAACTTGGCGCGGAACTTTTGGTGCAGTAATCGGAACACTGTTTCGAATAGTATTTCGGCCTCGAATTCGCTCCTCTCCCAAATATACGACTGACGATGACGAAAATCGTTTTGGTGCTGCTCGGCGGTGCCTTCGGAACTGGTCTTCGATACTTCCTTTCGATTTTCATCTATTCAAGAGTTAAGGAACCAACCTTCCCTTACGCGAATCTTGTAATCAATGTCTCGGGCAGTTTTTTGATAGGACTTCTTGCGCAACTCTTTGAATCTCGTGTGCTCGCGTCTCCGGTCACGCGTGTCGCCTTACTGACCGGAGTCCTTGGGGGTTACACGACCTTCTCGAGCTTCGCTTATGAAACCTTTTCGCTGATAAGAGACGGAGAATTCGGGCTTGCAACCTTGAATGTGTGTTTGAGCGTTTTTCTTGGCCTGGGTGGCGTTTGGGTAGGCATACGCCTCGCCCAACTTATCTGGCATTCGTGAGGACCTGTGAACATCTCAGATGAAGGGCAATTGTTGCGAGTATACGTCGGCGAGTCTGACCGATGGCAAGGGAAGCCCCTTTATGAGGCGATTGTTCTGAAGGCGCGGGAAATGGGAATTGCCGGGGCAACCGCATTGCGCGGAATAATGGGGTTCGGCGCCGCTTCGAGGATCCACACGTCAAAGATCCTGCGACTCTCGGAGGATCTACCGGTTGTCGTGGAAATAGTTGATAACGCTGAGAAGATCGCCCAGCTGCTTCCCGAGATCGAATCAATGGTGCAAGAGGGCCTCGTGACTCTTGAAACTGTCAGGATGCATCAGTACCGCAGCGGAAAATAGCGACGCTTAAGTGTTGTCGACGCGTTAACATTCGCCCAGGCAAGTCCAACTCTCTCCAGTTGGCCTTGCCAGCTGCATTTTTGTTACAATATGCGCTCATCGAACCGTTCTATAATCGGTGACGCGGGAAACTACCTTACTATGGAGTTTGTTTTTAAGCGGGATATTAGTGTGCTGATTAGACAGGTCTCGCTATGAGGGTTCCACAGGACAAAGGCAGCTTTCTTGTTACTCGCGCGGGCGACAATACGAAGCTAAAGGAAAACATAAACCGAAACGGACGAAGCATTCTAGGGAGCGTGCATTCTATCTATGAGTAAGCGGTTTTTTTGTGTCGTCGCAGCACTTGTATCGGCAATCGTAGGTTTTTCACTCAGCGGGCGAATTCCTCATCTCCAATCGATTGTACATGCGGCTCGGACCCAGAACGTAACAGTTGAGCAGGTCCTGATACGCGGCAATCGACGCATTCCCGAGTCTACAGTCAAAATCTGGATTGGAACGCGTGAGGGTGATCCATACAACCCGGGTCAGCTCGATCGCGACGTCCGCGCTCTATACGCTCAGGGTCATTTCGAAGACGTCAAGGTTTACTCCGAAGAGGGTACTCGCGGAGGAAAGATTATAACGTTCGAGGTCTCTGAGCGGCCGTTGTTACTCGACATCAAATACGAGGGTCTTAAATCAGTTCAGCAGTCTACGGTTTTGGAGGAGTTCCGCAAACGTTCGGTCGGTCTTTCGAAGGAATCGCAGTACGACGCCGTTAAAGCCAAGCGAGCGGCCGCTGTTATCAAGGAGCTCCTTGCGAACGAAGGACGGCCCGAAGCCAAAGTCGAACCAGTCGTTGAGCGTATCTCCGCAACCGCCGTCGCACTAACCTTCAATATCGACGAAGGACCACGCTTTCGTGTTGCCGGAATCGAATTTGAGGGTAACAAGGTCTTTTCCAGCTCTCACCTCAGAAAGCAGATGAAGCTCGTTAAAGAGCTCGGCTTGTTCACCACCTTCAGCTCGAAGGATATCTATCACAAGGACAAACTGGAGACCGACCTCGATCGTCTTCGAGTCCTGGTGTATGCCGATCACGGTTATCTTAAGGCGCGTTTTGGCGAGCCTCGTGTTGAACAAGTCGGAAGAGTGGGCACCTGGGTACCGCTCTTCGGACACAAAGGTGAAGGACTTAAGATCGTTATACCCGTTGACGAAGGACGTCAATACACTGCCGGAGAGATCAAAGTCGAAGACAATACCGAGTTTACCGCGGACGAGATTAAAGCTGTTATCGGGTTGAAGCCAGGTGACGTTGTCAAAGGGTATACAGTCGTCCAAAAAGGCCTCGACAACCTCAAAAAGCTCTACGGCACACGCGGCTATATCCAGTTTAACGCGGGGTTCGTGCCTGATTTCAAAGACGACCGTGCGGATAATGGGAAAGGGACTGTTGACATAACCTTCGGCATTGAGGAGGGAAAGCAATACACTTTGCACCGGCTCGAGTTTATCGGTAACACGTTCACTCGTGACAACGTAATGCGGCGCGAAGTCCTGTTGAATGAAGGCGAGCGCTATAACGAACAGCTCTGGGATTTGAGTATATTGCGCCTGAACCAGCTTGGTTATTTCGATCAGGTTAAGAAAGAGGACGCAACAATCAACACCAACGAGAAGGAAGGTCAGGTCGACCTGATTCTAAAGGTCCAGGAAAAAGGCAGGCAGCAGATAAGTTTCACTGGCGGTGTGTCGGGTGTTGGTGGTTCGTACATTGGAATCAATTACTCGACTAATAACCTACTGGGCTACGGCGAGGCATTGTCTTTCAATATCGCGACCGGAAACCTGCAAAAGATTCTTTCAGTCGGGTTTACTGAACCCTATGTCAAGGGAAAACCGATAAGCGTAGGTGTTAATCTTTTTTATCAGAACTACCAGTTTGTTGGGCAGGGGTTTGGAGCCCCGACTACCACGGATGTTTTTGGTACGTTCAGCGGCAGTTCCCTATTCACTCAGAAGACCGCCGGCGCTTCTGTCTCCGCGAGCGCACCACTGAGCTATTTCGCGAAACGCTTCAGGATGGGCAGGTTTATACGCCTGGGCCTCGCATATTCATTCCAAACGACTGACATTGTCGATCCGGCGGTTAACAGGGACAGCGATCCGAATAACGACATTCTGGTGACATTTCGTCAAAGCGGCGTTACACAGTCTACGGTCAGCCCCTCGATCTCCTATAACACACTGAATTCTTCTTTGGATCCGACTAAGGGTACATCAGTGACCGCAGTTACGTCTTTTACAGGAGGATTCCTCGGTGGAAAAGTGAACACGATTGCTCCCACTTTTGAGTTTAAGCACTTCCGTCCGTTGTTTGCGGGTAAAGAGGCTCGAGCGCGGATCGATGCCGGCAGGCCAACGAGGACGCTCGGGATGCGAGTTTTGTTCGGTCACATTACGTCTTTTGGTGAGCCATTCGAATCGAATTCTTTATCTTTTGTGGGAGGCACGCCGTTGTTTTCCCGATTCTTCCTGGGCGGCGAACAGGACATCCGAGGTTACAACATTCGGAGCATTTCACCCACCGCCCCGGTGGTGACGAGCAACACAACGCAAAACGTGCGCGCGACTGATATCTTAACTGGCGAAACCCTGAAGGTAAGAAGACCCGCAAATTCTAACGGGGCCAGTGTCGCACCCAGCGTTCTTGAGCAGTTTGTAGTAACTAATAAGATAGACCCAACCGTGCCAATTTTCCCAGCCTTTATCGGCGGTGATTCTCAGCTTGTTTTCAACCTGGAGTATCGTATCCCGATCATTGGTCCTATCCAGTTCGCGCCGTTTTTTGACATAGGATCTGCGTTCATTCTTCAAGGATTGTCGGATCAATCCGAGCGTTCTGAATTTATTCCGAACCAAATCCTTGGTTCTGTGATATTGAATCCACAGGGCGAGATCGCAAAACCGAAGGAGATCAGAAAAGCAACACCACCCGAGAGCCAGGGAGGACTCCCACCAGGATTCAGACAGGTCTTCATTCTTGGCGATAAGCAAATTTCGAGGGACGTGCTACTGTCTAAATCATCAACGTCAATACTCGACAACTATCGTTACAGCCTCGGCGGAGAGATTCGAGTGCAGGTACCGGTAATCAACGTGCCGTTCCGATTGATATTCGCTCTAAACCCCAACGCCCGAACGGAAGCTGATGTTAATCCATTCTTCTTTGAAAAGAAGAAGGCAATAAGATTCTCTGTTGGTCGAACGTTCTAATTTTTTGCTGCGGGATTGCGGCTTCTAAATTTGTGAGCGTTACTGCTATAATCACCTTTTCGCAAACTGCCGTTTACGCTCACCGTGGGGGCGGCACAATCAGAAAAAAACAGGAGCAATTATGTTCAAACTCAGGTTGGCTGCTTTTGCAGCAATATTGATCGCGGTAACCGTAAGCGCATATGGCCAGCAAGCTATGCAGGCTGGAGTTGGCGCTGCGTTGCCGGAGGGTAAAGTCGCAGTTGTAAACACTCAGGCGTTCCCGGCAGGGATTGGCGAACTGAAGCAGAAATACGATCAGGTTGATAAACAATACCAACCACGTTATCAGCAGCTTCAAACCGTTGAGTCTCAACTGAAACAGATGGACAATGACATTCAGGTGAAATGTCCACAATTGACACCTGACAAATGTCAGGAGCTTCAGAACAATTATCAGGATCTGAAAAAGCGCGGCACTCGCGATTACGAAGATCTAAAAGGTGAATATGACCGCACTATTGATACAGCAACCAAGCCCATACGCGATAAGCTTTATCAATTTCTGAACAACTACGCGACTCAACGCAATATCGTGTTGGTGATTAATCTGGCCGGAGCCGCCCAAACAGGAACACTGGCATACTGGAATCCTGGCGCTGATATCACCGATGATTTCATAAAAGAATACAACAAGGCGAATCCGGTGGCGGGCGGCGCGCCAGCTCCCCAGCCTGCGGCGCCTACTAAGAAGCCTTAATCGCGAGGAAAGGAGATATCTATGAAACTCAAAATTATCCTCCCAGCCCTCGCGTTGACATTTATTGGCGGATCGGTTTTCGCTCAGAACCCGCCGCCACCCAAGCCTGCAGGGGCGCCGTTGCTCCCAAAGGGTAAAGTGGCGGTCATCAATACCACGTTGTTTCAGACCGAGGTGGAAGAGTTTAAGGCAAAGGTCGATAGCCTGAACCGGCAATTCGAACCGCGGGTCAAAGAAGTTCAAAGTCTAAGCGATAAGATAACCGCGCTTGAGAATACTCTGAAGTCACAGAGCGGCGTACTCGCACCGGCGAAAGTAGCCGAGATGACAGAGAATCTGGAAAGCATGAAGCGGGAGTACAAGCGCAAAGGCGAAGATCTTGAGGCTGACGCCGGTCGAGCTCGCGACAAGGCATTCGAACCGATAACCGGCAAGCTGGGCAAGTTTGCCGAAGACTACACAGGAAAACGCGGCATTGTGATGCTGGTAGACGTTGCTAATGCGATTCAGTCCGGTGTAGTGGTATGGTTCGATCCTCGTTCCGACATAACTAAAGATTTTATTGCCGAGTACAACAAAGCGAACCCGGTCGCGACCCCGGCGGTAAAACCAGCTCCTCCCAAACAATAAAAGGACCTATTTAAGAAGAGTATTCAGCCCGTTGGCCACGAAAGGTTACGGGCTGAGTGCTTCCCGTTTGTCCCCTATTGAAGAGTGTCCAGCGAACCCAGGCCGTGGTCCTCCTCGTCCTTTATCCGAAGCATATCCAGGATCAATGCGGTGTTGCTTGTGGTCTGAATAGTGCGGTCGTAGGCTTCACTTGTCTTTTCGAACTCAAATGTACCATCTCCGGCGCCGGCAAATAAGCTAAGAGCCTTCCTCCCGAAATCCATTCCCGATTTAGCTCCCACTACCAGGCCTTCGTCGAAGTGTATTTCGCCACAAACCGCGGAGGATGTAACCTGGAGCATGCCGGTCAATCGGCTGTTCTCAATGATCTGAATGATGTCGAAGAGATTCACATCCGCGAGATTCCCGGAAAGGATCTTCTGCGGCCGCTGAGGAGGGGCCTCAGCCTGTCGCACATCGCGAAGTTGACCGGTAACAGACACCCTGGGATCAAGTCGTTTCGCCTCCAACAGACGCTCGTTGGCGATTTCCTCATCACCAGCCGAAATGTGAAGGCTTGCCAATGCCAGGCAATGCTGCGCCGCCTGATCTCGCCGACCGGCGTCAATCAGGATTTCCCGAAGCTTTTCACGCAAACCAATGTGTCGAGGTGCGCTGTCGATCGCGCGTTCGAGAGTCTCGATTGCGCGATTGACCATGCGGTATTTTACGAGCAGGTCAGCATCGATAATTGCACTCTCTGGATCTGCGTCGTTTGGGTTGTTTCTCGACATGGTTCCTTAGCTCGATCTTTCCGGGGGGTGTGGCCAGTGTAACATACCGGGCCAAACCTCAACATAGTCTTCTGTTTTGTCAACCTTGTTAACGCTGTGTTTTATGGATTTATAGTTACGAGACAGCGGGATCAAGCGCCCGACAGCTTGAAGACCGCTCGCAGAAATCCTCCTAAATAGAGCTGCTTTGCTGTGGGTTGCTATTTTTTTGGGAGGGACTATCCCGCGACTATCGCAATCGAGTGTTTGTCCGCCAAACGAATGAGTTCATCACGATCAAACAGCAACGTCTTATCGGCTGTCAGATGGATAGCGCTCGCGCCCGCACCGATCATAGTCTCAATCGTTGGCAGTCCGATCACCGGTACATCGAAGCGCATGTCCTGATTGGGTTTGGCGCGTTTGATTACTACAAATGATCTTCCGTGGGTAACCTCCCCAGCACGTTTGATGACCGCATCCGTTCCTTCCATTGCTTCAATCGCAACTATCGCTCGATCCTTGACCGCTATCGTCTGCCCAAGATCCATTCGCCCGATCTCTTGAGCAATGCCGAGGCCGTACGCAAAGTCGGCGAGTTCTTGTTTGGTCGGGGGCCGGCTCGTAAGTACACCAACTTGCGCAAGTAGAGACTCAAGAAATGTCGTCGAGTCGACAAGCGTCATACCCTCGAGTGCGAGTTCGTCTGCGACCGCGCCGATTAAGCTGTCGGTGTTCCGGGTGGAAAGACGGGCCAGTAAGCGGACCATTCGAAGATCGGGTAGGGCGTTCAGCCGGAATATCTGATGATGTTTGACCTGGCCGGCCATTATGACGTGGGAGACATTTTGGCGCTTGAAGTAACGAATCAAACGACCCAATTGCCCAACGCCGAGCCATTCCAGGTTGGCTGCGTGATCTTCAATTTCCGGGGCGGTTTCTTCTTTGATCGCTGCGACAACGATGTCGGCCCCGCATTTGCGTGCACCCTGGAGCACCAAAAAAGGAAACCGTCCGTTGCCGGCTATTAACCCATACTTCATATTGCGCTATGTGGGGCGGGCTTTTGCTTGAATCGCAGAGCGAGTGTCGTGACACCTAAGCTCAATACTCTACCCAGGCTCCTTTGTTGCTCTTTTGCGCCTTCTGGTACAAATACCCTGCCGACGCCAGATCTTCCACGGCGAGGCCCAGTGACTTGAAGATCGTAATCTCGTTATCCGAGGTCCGTCCGGTTTTCGAGCCGATCAGCAACTCACCAATTTCGGCTTTTATGTGATCCGGACCGATAGCGCCCTCGCGCAACGCAAACAGGTAATCTCCGCCCTCGTTCATCGTAGACTCTCTCCGATCGACGAACAAACTTGCCGCGGCGATCGTCGCACTATCAATCTCGCGAGTTCTTGGAATGCTGGATCCGACGACATTCAGGTGTGCGCCCGCCGATATCCAATCGAGTTTTAAAATCGGAGTTTCGGCCGTCGTTGCCGTCACGATCAAATCTGCTCCGCTTATGGCTTGTTCTACACTCTCGACCGGTTCGATTGGAAATGAATAGCGAGAAGCGAACTCGGCGGCAAATCTCTTCGCATTGTCAAATCGCAAGCTGGCCACTCGGGCTCGTTTGATTTTTCGTACACAAGCCATCGCCGCGAGATGTGCGCGGGCCTGTACGCCCGATCCGATGATCGCGAGTTCGTTCGCATTCTCACGCGCGAGAAGCTTAGTCGCCGCGCCGGACACCGCGGCAGTACGAATTGCGGTGATAGCGGAAGCATTCATTAACGCAAGCAACTCGCCGGTTTCCCCGCTAAACAACATCACACTTCCCTGGTGCGAATCCAACCCTTTCGAAGGATTGCCCGGAAAGAAGCACACGACCTTTACTCCATAAGCGGCTTGATCGCCGGAGCGATAAGCCGGCATCACTGCCATATCGCCGGCCGCACCGGGCGGGGTGATAACCATCCGTAAAGGTAGAAAGGTTCTTCCCCGAGCCAGATCCGATAGCGCTTCGGACATCACCGGGATACATTCATCAACCGGTAACAGCTCTTCTACCTCCTGGTGCGTAAGAATGAGTATTTTCACTTGGTTACCCCGCGTTCAGAACTTTCGATGAACTCGACTATGTAGTCGATCTCAGGCCAGCCACTCAATTCCGTTTTGATTACTTCCAGGGCTTGCGTCGTATTGAGTTTCGCGGCAAGCAACAACCGATATGCGTGAGCTATTCGCCGAATCTGTTCGCTGCTAAATCCCTTGCGGCGTAAACCCAGTGTGTTCTGCCCGTAGCATTTAGCGTGGTTTCCAACCGTGCGGGCGTATGGCAACGCATCCTTAACAACCACCGAGTAACCGCCGATAAACGCATGTTTACCGACACGACAGAATTGGTGAACTCCTGCATAGGCACCGAGGGTGGCGAAGTCGTCGACGAGCACGTGCCCAGCGAGTGTAGCGCCGTTGGCGAAAATGACATTATTACCTATGCGGCAGTCGTGCGCTATATGTACCTGCGCCATGAACAGTCCATCGGATCCGATCTCCGTGATGTTTCCCCCAACCTCAGTACCGCGCTGAAGCGTTGTGAATTCACGAAAAGTGTTTCTTTCGCCGGTCCGCAGCCAGCTCCGCTCGCCCCGATATTTCAAGTCTTGTGGTGCCTGACCCGCGGACACAAAGGGATAAAATATTGTCCCGCGGCCGAATTCCGACGGGCCTTCGATGACGCAATGACTTCCGACTCGGACATCTTCGTGGAGGATAACGTCCTCACCGATGATCGAGTAGGGACCGACATCGATGTTGTTTCCGAGTTCCGCCTTTGGACTAATGATCGCTGTAGGATGGATGGACACTCGCGACGCTCTCCTACAGCTGTTCGACTGGAGTGAAGGCGGCGTTGCTGCTGTGTTGTTCGCTGCGCGCGACTACATTGCGGTCAACAAGTGCCGAGGAAATTGCGGCTTCGGCCACCAGCTGTCCGTCAACGTACGCTTCGCCGCGAAGTTTTATGTATCGGGGTCTCAGCTTAAGGACGGTCAGCTCGAGCCGCAACTGATCGCCCGGCACGACCGGTCGGCGAAACTTTGCGCTGTCGATCCCAGTGAAGAAGACTAGTTTAGTTTCCCGATCCGGCAGACTCGCGAGCATCATGACTCCCGCGGTCTGGGCCATAGCTTCAACAATAAGCACACCGGGCATCACTGGAGCCCCTGGAAAATGGCCGGCAAAAAAGGGCTCGTTCAGACTAACATTCTTTATTCCAACTACTCTCTTGCCTGCCTCATAATCAACGATCCGATCTACCAACAGAAATGGATATCGGTGAGGCAAAATCGCCTGGATCTGATTTACGTCCAGTAATGTTTCCATGTCCTCCTACGCCTCTCCTGCGAAATTCAGAACCCATGCTTTCACTTGCTTTCTCAAGCATTGGGGAGAAAAAGCCACCACGAATGGATGACTCTAGTTTCCGATTCCCTCAGCCTTCTTTTCGAAAGCCTGCAATAAACTCCTCAACAATCCTCTCGAGCCGCTTCAAACGATCGGCCATTTTGGGAAGCTTCGAGTATAGCACCTGCGAACGACGCCACGCATTGTAGTCTTGAGCCGGCATTCCAGCCATCACCGCGCCAGCTCTTACGTTCTTTGTTACTGCGGTCCGCCCGGTTAGCGTCGCGCCGTCCCCGATCTTCGTATGTTGATTGGTGCCTACCTGTCCGGCAACGACGCAGCCTCGACCGACCTTTGTACCCCCTGAGAAGCCTGCCAAAGCAGCAATAACAGTGTCCTCTCCTATTTCGCAGTTGTGACCTACCTGAATCAGATTGTCGAGCTTGACTCCTCTGCGAAGAATCGTATCCCCAAAACCGCCTCGATCAATCGCGCAGTTGGCTCCGATCTCGCAGTCGTCTTCTATCCTCACTCTACCGAGCTGTAACAGTTTCACCTGATGTCCGTCTTCGTCGGGTACAAAGCCGAATCCATCTCCTCCGACTACCGTTCCGGCATGAATCACAACCCGCCGTCCAATTTGGCAATCTCGATAGATCGTAACATTCGCGTGTAGAGTGGTGTCATCGCCAATCAGACACCGATCGCCTATAACTACACCAGGCTGCAATGTCACTCGGTCGCCAATAACCACGTCACAACCGATCGTCACGCGCGAAGAAATTGACAGGTCTCTGCCGAGAACCGTTCCCTGCCCCACGATAAGATCTTCGCTTACACCATTCGGCTGATAATCATTTTTGTGTAGTGCTGCAATTGCACGGGCAAATGCAAGCTTGGCATCGCGCGCAACCAAAAGATTTCCGCCGTATCCCGCAACGGGTGCCGGCACAATTATCGCAGTGGCTTGCGATTCACTTAGCCGGGCGAGATAACCAACGTCCAGAGCGAGCGTAATGTCCCCATCTTGCGCTTTATCAAAAGGTTGCGCGCGGAAAACTTCTACACTCGCGCGCCCAATCAGGTCAGCCTTGATTAGTTGCGCCAGTTCGGCCAGATTCATACAATTGCTCCAATTCTGCGGACGGGAAGTTTCCCATGTAGGAAGCCTGCCAGGCAACCAGTGAACCAGAGATAGTCAAGAAAACTTAGACGACGAGGCTTACTCGGTGTCTAATCAAGAGATACTATTCTTCGAGTTGAACGGCGCACACTTGATGTGCGTTGTTATATGTATGTTTCGCACCATTGACCTGGAAAAAACGCTTATGGTAGCTTGCGACTTTTCTTGAGTCTCGTTAATCTCGATACTGCTGGAACCAATTAATAGTTTCCACCTGTAGAGGCATAATAACTGCGATGCTGAAGCGCACACCGCTGTACGACTCCCACATATCAATTGGCGCTCGGATGGTTGATTTCGCTGGATGGGAGATGCCCGTTCAGTACTCCGGCCCGGTAAACGAACACATGGCAGTGCGAGAGGCGGCAGGCCTTTTTGATGTTTCCCACATGGGAGAAATCGAAATTCGAGGCGTCGAGGCTCAAGCGCTGATTCAAAAAGTCACCACAAATGATGTGTCTAAACTTCAAGACAATCAGGTGCAGTACTCCACTATCGTGGACGATTCGGGCGGCGTTTTGGATGATCTGTTGGTGTACCGGTTCAACCAGGAGTTTTTCGCACTAATTGTAAACGCCGGCACGACCGATTCTGATTTTGAATGGATTCAGAGCCAGGTCGGAACGGCAAACGTGGAGGTTCATAACACCAGTTCTGCGTTTGCGCTGCTGGCTTTGCAAGGACCGCAAGCAGAGCCAATATTGCAACCGCTTACCGATCACATGCTCGATCGCATTCCATATTACTGGTCCCAACGCGTCATAGTAGATGGGGTGGACTGTCGTGTCTCTCGAACGGGATACACTGGCGAGGACGGCTTTGAGATACTTTGCTACGCGGCTAGCGCCCGCCATCTTTGGAACCGGTTGCTGATTACCGGAAGCGACCGAGGCCTGCTTCCCTGCGGCCTGGCGGCCCGAAATACATTAAGGCTTGAGGCCGCATACAGGCTTTATGGCCACGATATGGATCAAACTACGACGCCGCTGGAGGCAGGATTGGGTTGGGTGGTTAAACTTACCAAAGGCGACTTCATAGGCCGGGAAGCACTCGCAAAACAAAAAGGAGAGGGGCTGAAGCGCAAGTTGGTTGGCTTCGAGATGCTCGACCGAGCACCTGCTCGCGACGGATATCCGATTCGATTAGGCGATCAACAGGTAGGGACTGTTACCTCCGGAAGCCCGGCGCCCTATCTAAAGAAGAACATCGGCCTCGCGTACCTTCCCATAGAACACACAAACATAGGAACCCTATTGTCGGTGGTTGTCAGAGGCCGCAGTGTTCCGGCCAGGGTTGTCGAGACGCCCTTTTATAAGCGTGTAAAGAGATACGATTGAAGCTGATCGATCGTCTTTTAGAGTTGGAAGAGATACGGAGAGAACGAAGATGTCAAATACACCTGAAGACCTCAGCTATACGAAGGATCATGAGTGGGTCAGAGTAAAAAGCGATGAGGCGACTGTTGGAATCACTGATCACGCTCAGAATCAACTCGGCGACGTTGTGTACGTCGAATTACCAAAGGTAGGAGACAAGTTTGAAGCCTCCGAGCCGTTCGGATCTGTCGAGAGCGTGAAGGCGGTTAGCGAGATTTACATGCCGCTGGGTGGATCGGTCATAGAAGTCAATGAATCTCTTAATGACTCGCCTGAACAAGTCAACGAAGACCCTTATGGCGATGGCTGGATGATTCGAATAAAGATTGACAACCCCTCGCAAGTTGATGCCCTGTTGACCGCCGTCGAGTACGAAGATTACATCAAGGAAGAAGCGGCGGAGTAATCGTCAATGAGATATATTCCGAACTCGCCGAGCGAGCGTCGCTCGATGCTCCAGGATATCGGGCTGGAGCGCATCGAAGATCTCTTCGATCAAATCCCGGAACAACTAAAACTCAACGAGCCCTTAGGGATCGGGAACCCCATCAGTGAACCTGATCTGCTGGAGTACTTTCGCGAGTTAGCGTCGCGAAACGCGATTGATTACCAGTCATTTCTGGGTGCAGGTGCTTATTCACATTTCATACCCATAATCATCGACTCGCTGATTTCGCGCGCCGAATTCTTTACCGCCTACACACCTTATCAGCCGGAATTGAGTCAAGGCACGTTGCAGTACACGTTTGAGTTCCAAACGATGATCTGTCAGCTGACAGGTATGGAGGTCGCCAACGCGTCCCTTTACGACGGTTCCACCGCGGTTGCTGAGGCGGTACTGATGGCAAACCGCGTGACGCGCCGCAACAGATTCGTTATCGCTGATACAGTCCATCCTCAGTACCGCGAGGTAGTTGCTGCCTATACAAAGCATCTCGGATTCAGAATTGATCAGACAGGTCCCGCACCATCTGGGGCACTCGATCCGAATAATCTGGGAATCGATCGCGACACCGCAGCGATCGTAGTGCAATCGCCAAACTTCTTCGGTTGCGTAGAGGATCTGGCGGCGATTGCGTCCGCGGCTCACGAAGCCGGAGCCTTACTGGTTGTCGCCATCAGCGAACCAATGAGCCTGGGCGTGCTGAGATCACCGGGAGATTGTGGAGCGGATATAGTCGCAGGTGAAACTCAGTCCTTTGGAATACCTTTGAGTTATGGCGGTCCTTACTGCGGAATGTTCGCAACCCTCGACAAACACGTCAGACAAATGCCTGGGAGACTCGTCGGCGAGGCGCGAGATGGTGAGGGTCGGCGTGGTTACGTGCTTACGCTGTCCACTCGCGAACAACATATTCGGCGTGAGAAAGCGACCTCTAACATTTGCACGAACCAGGGGTTGTTCGCACTGATGACCACTGTCTATCTGGCGACGATGGGAAAGCACGGAGTGCGTGAGATTGCAAAACAGAACCTGCAGAAGGCGCATTATGCCGCTTCTGCGATTTCGAAGATACGGGGATTTGAGTTGAAGTTTTCAGCTCCCTTTTTTAATGAATTCGTGGTGAGGACTTCGCGTCCAGCGAGCCAGGTGATCAGCAGATTGCTGGACAAGAGAATTATTGGCGGTTTATCGCTGGAACCTTACTACCCAGAGTTAGACGACTCGATGCTTGTTTGCGTGACTGAAACGGCGAAGAAGGAAAGCATTGACAGGTTTGTGTCCTTGCTGAGTTGAGTCGGTAGATGCCAAAGGTCTGCGAAGGAATCGGGGAGGGTTGTTTCGGATCAACGCTATAGAGGTGAAAAGGATCGAGCGCATACCGAGCGCGCAAAAGGAGAAAGTATCTGAGAGCTGACGTGCTTGCCGACCCGAAAGGGATTTGCAGATCTCAGATTTCAGATTGCGTATAATTGCATATTTCAAAAAATAGCAGCTTCAAAAAAATGAGCGATAGAATCAAAAAAGCGACAACTCACGTAGTCCAAAATGAAGGACTCCTGTTCGAGGAGTCTCGTCCCGGACGCATTGGTTATTCAATTTCGAAACTCGATGTCCCCGAAGTAGATGAGCAGCAGCTTATACCTTCGCAGTTGCTCCGCGGCGACGATCTGGATGGGATGCCCGAACTATCGGAGGTTGACGTAATCCGGCATTTCACTCGCTTATCGACTTGGAATTACTGCATCGACCACGGCCTCTACCCTCTCGGCTCGTGCACCATGAAATACAATCCCCGGATCAACGAGAAGATCGCGCGCATCGATGGCCTGGCGAATCTTCATCCGCTCACTCCCCCGGAGCTCGCGCAAGGTGCGCTGGAGATTATTTTTAGACTCGAGCAGTGTCTGGCAGAGATAACTGGCCTCGCGGCAGTTTCAACTCAGCCGGCAGCAGGGGCTCAAGGCGAGATGACCGGTTTAATGATGATTCGCGCCGAGCTGGCTCGAAGAGGCAACCCCAGAAAGAAGGTGTTGATTCCCGATTCAGCGCACGGCACAAATCCGGCTTCGGCAGTAATCTGCGGTTACACAGTGGAAACAGTGCCTTCTCGCGCAGACGGCCTTACTGACCTCGAACAGCTGCAGAAGCATATGAGCGAAGACGTTGCCGCGCTGATGCTCACAAATCCCAATACTCTAGGGAAGTTTGAGCGAAACATTCAGCAGATTTGCCAGATTGTCCATAGTGGCGGCGGATTTGTTTATATGGACGGAGCCAATATGAATGCGTTGGCTGGCGTTGCCAAACCAGCTAGTTTCGGAATCGACGTAATGCATTTGAATCTTCACAAGACTTTTTCTACACCTCACGGCGGAGGAGGTCCCGGCGCCGGTCCCGTAGCCGTAACATCCGAACTTGAACCGTATCTTCCCTTCCCGAGGATTTCGCGCGATAACGAAGGTTACTTAATGCTGGACTTTAATCGCCCGTTGTCGGTGGGACGAGTTCGAGCGTATTTTGGAAACTTTGGCGTGCTGGTCCGAGCACTGTCTTACATTCTAACCCACGGTGATCAGGGCTTGCGTGAAGCAACTGAGACTGCCGTGTTGAACGCAAATTATATCGCTCACAATCTGAAGGATACTTTCGAAGTGCCTTATCCCGGAAGAGTAATGCATGAAGTTGTTCTTTCGGACAAACGACAAATTAAGTATGGGGTACGAAATACTGATATCTCAAAGCGACTGATTGACTACGGATTTTATCCTCCTACGATGTCGTTTCCCCTTATTGTGAGCGGTGCCTTGATGGTCGAGCCCACCGAGACCGAGAGCCGCGAGGAGCTTGATCTGTTTGTGGATGCAATGAAATCGATTTCCGCTGAAGCGGCCGAAGATCCCGAATTGCTAAAGCGCGCTCCTGTGACGACAAAGGTTGGGCGTTTGGACGAAGTAGCCGCAGCCAGGAAACCGGTGCTCAGGTGGCGCTCGGATCAGAGCCAATAACCACCACGTTATTTATCGTGATAAAGATTGCTTAACCTCTAATTCCTATCCTGCTAAGATTATCGACCGTAACGTAATAATAGGAAGGCAACAAATGACCACTGAAAGCTTAGAAGAACTTCAGCGCCGCCTGCTTCAACAGGACAGCGTCCAGCGCATGATTCAGATGCGCGCCTACGAGATATATCAAATGAGAGGTTGTCAGCCTGGCGGGGAGGCTCAGGATTGGTTTCACGCCGAAGGCGAAGTACTTGCTTTTCTCATTGCCAGTGAATCAACTAGATCTGACGAACCAGTAACAGCTGGCGTTCAGTTTCAACCGGCACCCGAACCGGCGCCCTTAGAAAACACATCGATTAAGAAACGAGCTACCAAACCCAGGTCGCCACGTTCCGATGGAGGCGCCCAGACCGCGCGACAGTCAACCGCTTCAAAACGGGCGGCCACCAAGAAATCAACCAAACCCAAAGCCAAGTCGGCGCGACCCAGGAACTCCTCAAAGCCTGAGAGTACCGAATAGAAACCGGTATCGCAGGTTCACCAACCTTGCGTGGACCTGCACAAAAAGGCGTTGGATCAATTTTATCGATTTGGCGCGTAGTAGGAGTCGCGGGTGCGCGCAGCGTAACCAGGGCGGGCAAGGAAAACCTTCACATGTCGCAGACGGCCGTCGTGGTCAAGATTTCTGGGAACATACGTGATGATGTATTGGTTCTTGAGCTCGCGCGCCACTTGTCCGTAAACATCCTTCATTTCTTTGTCTTCTAAAGGCGAGAACAGGCGCCCACCCGTGCGCACAGAAAGATCGGTCATCAGTCGTTCGGCTTGCTCCAACCGACCGACAATCATGTCTGCCTGTTGAGCAGTTCCGCCTCCAAATACACGATTAGCTCTGCCTCGATATTTATCGAGCTCATTAATGAAAGCCCGCGCCTTACTGATCACGTAAACGACACAGCCAGATTTTACGATCGAGGTAACCGCCTGTTCATAGGTTACTTTGCTAGATGTGTCGTCGCCATCGGTTAAGAGTATGATTGCACGACGCCCCTCCACTTTTGCCAGCTGTTCATCTGCTGCAGAAAAAAGTGCGTCATACAGCGCGGTGCTTCCATAGTCAAACCCGCCCCGTTTGTTTTGAACCATCCCAGGCTTGAAACGCCAGGCAAGCGCATGCTTAACGTCATCAACTTTGTTGGTCCAATCTTGAATCAACTCGACATTTGTATGGAACTCTATAACTGATGTCTTATCTTCGGGACTCAGCTGACTAACAAAATGGGTGGCGGCGTCTCTCAATGAGTTTATCTCAGAGATGACCGATCCTGAGGCGTCCAGCATTAGCACCACGTTCACGGGGACGCTGCTAATCACAAAACTTGCAATGTCCTGTCGCTGCCCGTCCTCTGCAATGATGAACTCATTCTTAGTAAGTTCCGTAGCCTGATGACCATATGGATCCGTAACTGTGACATTGAGAAGAACCTCTTCGGCTCGTAACTTGATGGAATCATCCTTATCGGGTTGGGATCCCGCGACCGGCTTACGTCCGCTCTGGGAATAGGCGGCAGCAGCCAGGAGAAGAGAGACGAGAAGAGAAAGATGGAATTTCCCGGCGTGCCTGTTGCGCTTTGACATATACTTCATTCTACTACTGACTGAGTATACCGTACGCCAATCAGAAACCCAATGCACCATAGACCACGAGATGTACCGTCTGCGTACGTAAACCGAAGGCGATAACCAACTTATCCAAGCCACTTTCTTCTTGAACCAGAGCTGGGGATTGATGTGTCAAAATTTGACCTGTCAAAATCCAAGGTTCTTGGCTGCACATTTGCATTGAGGCGGACTTGTGGGGCGGATAGTGCTCAACGCTATCAAGAGTCGTTCAAGGTTTTTTCAAGTACGTTGTTAAATAATAAGGGAGTCGACAAATCGCTATTTTTTAATAGAAGCATCGTAAATACAACAGATAGCGGCCGACAGGACGAATGAGAAAAGCGCACTCCCCAACCTTGGTGCTTCTCGTCTCAGCTCTTCTAATAGTTCATCTCGCCACCAATGCGTTTGCAGGAATTTCTTTCATAGCGGGAGAGGGTGTAGTTCTTACAGGCGCGGAAGGCGTTGTCCTTACAGGCGCGGAGGGAGTCGTACTCACCGGGGCCGAGGGAGTCGTGCTGACAGGTGCTGAAGGCGTTGTTCTAACCGGTGCTGAGGGAGTCGTGCTGACCGGCGCTGAAGCGTTAACCTACACTGGAGCCGAAGGAGTCGTTCTGACTGGAGCTGAAGCTGCCGGACTTCGCAGCTTCGATCCCGAACTTGCCTGGCTCTTGAACGCGCTTCCAGATTCGAGTGCAGTCAACGTGTTTGTGATCTTCCATCAAATGCCTACCGCCGACGACTTCAATGCGCTTCGTTCGGCGGGCGTGGTTGGAGGTACGATCTATCATAATCTCCCTATCGCGCTGATCAACGCCACCAGATCACAAATTGCGGCGATCTCTCGACTAAGCTCCGTGAGAACGATTTACTCGAACAAAACTATTGAGTTCCTTACTCACGATACCAGGATAATCACCGGCCAAACGAGCGTTGTTTCGGATCCGGTTCTTACGCAGCGAAACGGCAACGCTCCACTGTCAGGCCGAGGTGTAACTGTGGCGGTGCTTGATACCGGGATCGACGCAACTCATCCAGACCTCACTTATGGAACACACGTTGTTCAAAACGTTAAGGTAGCTGATCTTCAAGGTAGTTCCCCTGCGTTTCTGTATCCTCAAGTGATCGAGGGTCTGCCCGCTACTGACTTAACGCTGGGTCACGGTACATTCGTGGCCGGCGTGATTGCTGGTACCGGTGCGGCAAGTGATGGGTACTACGGTGGTATGGCGCCCGGCACCAACTTGCTGGGAGTATCGTGCGGTGACGCGAGCTTGTTTTTCGTCCTTTCAGGAATTGACTACATTTTGTCACACAAGGATGCGCTTAACATTCGTGTCGTGAATTGCAGCTTTGGGATTAGCGGGCTGTTTGACGCCAATGATCCTGTGAATGTCGCGACAAGCATCATGCATGACGCTGGCATCTCGGTGGTTTTTTCTGCCGGTAATCGCGGAAGCGAACCCAATTCGCTAAATCCCTATTCCGTTGCAGATTGGGTAATCGGTGTCGGCTCGGGCACGAAGAGTGGTTCGTTGTCCAGCTTCTCGTCGCGTGGAGCGGCGGGTTATGGGATGTTCCATCCGACATTGATCGCACCTGGGGAGTCGGTCGTTTCCAGTCGAGCAAGTGGAATAAACGTCGTGGGGACCTCAGGGCTGAGTGCGGGCCTCGCCTCGCCTGACAACGATCTCAGAACCATTCCGCTACCTTATATTCCTCGCTACACCTGCAGCTCCGGTACGAGCTTCGCGGCGCCGCACGTCGCGGGCACAATAGCCTTAATGTTGCAGGCTACTCCTGATCTTACAGTCGATCAGATCAAGCAGATTCTCCAACAGACGGCGACTCCGATGCTTGGTTACTCTTCCTATGAAGTGGGAGCCGGCTACCTGAACACATATGCAGCCGTACGGAAAGCTGGACTTGGTAAACCGTACGGGGCTTTTCGGACCAGCATCAACAATACTCGGGTGACCTACTCCCGAGACCCAATCTCGCAGTTCATTGGGTCGGTTGCGCCCGGCTCGACGTACTCTCGTACATTTAACATTCCTCCTGATGCCCTGTTTGCAACTGTCGAGATCGGATGGATTCCAAACGGTTCCCTTCTCAATAATCTTAGAGCAACTTTGACTGGACCCGGTGGAACCATCTCGTTGCCTGATCCAGGTTTACTCGCGATGCCTGCGTTTAAGAAAACAGGTTTTACAATTAATGATCCGCCATCAGGGAACTGGACTATTTCGATCGCAAACAACGGCTTTCTTTTTGGTTCGGCTCAGCAGTTAGTCATGGCAGTTGAGACTTTCCGCGCCAGCTATTCGGTTTCCGGACTTAGCCAACTTTCCCCTTCAGACAGAGCGTTGGTTAAGCGAGCTCTGCGTACCGGTCTCTTGACTACTTCGTCGGCTGATTTCTCCGGTGGATCACCGGCAACACGTTTAGACGTCGCGCGTGTTGCGATGCTGGGAGCTGGCGCTCGTGTTCCACAGTATTTGGCCGATGTGCCGTCCTTTTCAGATGAGCCCAACGACGCAAACGCAATCTTCATTGAGAGCGTGACTAATTCTCCGTTTGGCGACCTTCTGGGAAGCGCAGGAACCAACTTCTACCCACAGGCATCGGTTTCTCGGGCAAACGTGGCCGTTGCAATCGTAAAGGCATTGGGATTGGACACAGATGCACAAGCCGCGAGTTCAATCAATCCCGGGCTTGTCGATTGGAATCAGATCCCGATAGCTGCTCGAGGCTATGTGAGTCTCGCAATTTCGCGAAATCTGATGCGGGCAGCCTCTGGTATGTTCAGGCCGAATGAATCGATCACGCGTTTCGAGCTTGCTGTCTCAGGCGTGGCATTACAACAAGCTGCCAGGTAAGTGCGCCCGAAAAGTGATGACCAAGTGTTCGGCTATCGGTTCCAGGTGGTCGAGGAAGTGGGAGCTGAGATGTTTTGCCCAAAGATATTTATCGACAAGAGGAACGTCCTTCTCCCTCTTGTCTGCATCCGAAATCCGGAAACTGTATCGACGTGGTACCCGATGACTTTTGAGGCTGATGTCTATCAAGAGGAATCGCGTCGCTGTTCGAATGGACAAGATCCAGGCGAGTTCAAGTTTTTTTCAACTAGCGTCTGATAGGTTGTAATTGCGTCAGGGGGAGAACCCCGGACTGCGAGGCGCTCAAGCGAGCAGCCGTTTTAGGAAAGCGCGGCGTTTTTCTGGGGAGGGACGCCGCGTTTTTTTTCTGCCATGATCAAGCTTGTAGAAAGCAAAGTTCAGGCTCCTTCCCTGAGCGCGAATCTAATAAAGCGTGACAGGCTTGTTAATCGGCTTCGCAACAACCTTGGAATGAGTGCCAGCTTTGTTTGCGCCGGGCCCGGCTGGGGCAAAACAACGCTAGCCGCGGAGTTTCTAAATAGCATCAGCATTCCAGGAGTTTGGTACGAAGTTGATGCGGCAGACGGGGACATCGCAGTTTTCTTTAGCTACCTGGTAGCAGCGATACGTCACGCTATTCCCACCTTTGGACAGAGCACTCTCGATTTGCTCCGATCGGGCAGCGGCTCGACATCTGATCAACTGGTCGATTTATTTTTGTATGAACTTGCAGAATCGGCCGACCCCCAGTTCGCAATAGTACTCGACAATTTGCATCATCTCTTCGCGACCGATTGGTGTGCCTCGGTAATCCATCGACTTCTGCAGCTGCTGCCAAACAACGTGCATTTTGTTTTGCTGGCACGCGTCGCCCCCGGATTTACGTTTTCGCGTTTGCGAAGCAAACAAACCCTGGATCAAATCGAGGACCGCGCTCTTGCCTTTACCCGAAGCGAAGCGACCGAGCTGTTTCAGAATACCTTCGACGATCCAGAGTCCATCGACAGACTGCTTGGATGGACTCAAGGGTGGGTAGCAGGCCTTCAAATTATTCGCAAGGCGCTGAGCTACGATCAGTCTCTAAAGCAGCAGGAGATCGAAGAGATAATCACTCATTCTCAAACAGAGATATTTGAGTACTTCGCTCGGTGTGTTTGGAATGCCGAACCTCAAAGAAGACGCGAGTTCCTCATAAGGTCGTCGTTGCCTGACCATCTGACAACCGACGTCCTAAACGAAGCGCTCGGATTAAGCGTCTCAACTGAGGAGCTTCAAATAATTCTAAGAGAGAATGTCTTCCTTAGCCGTCATGCGGGAGAAAGCGATGTCTATACTTATCACCCGCTTTTTCGAGACTTCCTGCGGAAACAGCTGAAGTTCGAGGTCACCGAGGAACAGTTGTCCGAAATCCATATACGCCTCGGAGAATATTATGCAAGGAGAGAGAATTGGGGGCTGGCTTTAGAGCACTTTTTCGAGGCTGGAGAGGAATCAACCGCGGCGACCACCTTGGTTTCTGCCGAGCGCGCCCTGCTTGCGGGAGGTCTTACTCAAACCGTAAGTTCATGCTTGCCGCGCTTCGGACTCGAAACACTCGAAAGGTATCCTCAGCTCCATAACATAATCGGACAGGTGAGGATCATCGAAGGCAACCCTTCCGGCGCCGACGATTCATTCCGAGCGGCACTCAATGGCGCGCGACTCTTGAACGATCAAGCTGCGGAAGCAGCGGCTCTTGCGGGTCTGGCACACTCTGCGGTCCGCCGCCACGACTTCACTTCGGCCTTGGCATATTCGGAAGCAGCCGCGGACTGTATTGCAACCGGCAAGGTCTCAAATCAATCAGACATAGAAGCCCAGATCAAGAACGTGGAGGGAGCAATTCGAGTCTTTGAAGGTCGTTACGCCGAAGCAAATGCGTTGATGGAACAAGCCTTGCGGTTGGCACACGAGGTCGGTGACATTCGGCTGGTCAAATCAATCTCTCATAATCTTGCACTTCCGTCTTTCATGGAGGGAGACTTTCATGCCGCATTGAGGTGCTTTTCGCGCGGTCCGATTTCAGGCGACTCCGGCACGCGGCGTTCTCTGCATCCTGATTCAGTGCTTCTATATTTGAACCGGGCTACTGTTCACACTGCCCTGGGACACCTTGCGCTGGCTGAGAGCGACTTGACTAACGCCGACGAACTCGCACGTCTTTTCAATCTACGCGGATTTGTAAGTCGCATTATTGAAGCTTGGGGCAACATCGCCCGTGAGGAACGCCAATTTGAAAAAGCCGAGAAGATTTACTGCGCTGCGCTCGAGGAATATCGTACCGTTGGGGTCGATCCGATAAAAACTGATCTCTATTACGAACGCGCTTTGTTGGAGCTATACAGGGGCGACTTAGATCGAGCGCTCGATTTTATAGAGCCGATGATCTCCGATAGGGAACAGAATCAGCGTGAGATTGAATTGGCATTAGCCAGGCAAATGTGCGCTCGTGTGCTCGTGGAGAGTAGCGATCCGACCGCTCTTCTCGAAATTGACGCAAGCGAGCCATTATTCCGACGATTACAATGTAATTACTATCTGGCAATAAGCTGCTATCTGCGAGCGCGTGTGCTGTCCGCGCGCGATTTTGAACGCGGACGTGAGGCTTTCTCCGAGTTCCTTCGACTCGCAGAACGCTTCGACTATAGTTACTTTGCTCGATCGGAGCAGTCTTTTCACCCGATCTTGTTTGATTTATGTAAAATATATTCCATCTCATCCGCCTGGCTAAGCCTGGCGCTGGATACCGGCGAACATATGGCGCAAAGCTCGTAATTATGAACTTTCTTTGCCTATGTACAAGAGACTCGTGAGTGGATCCTGGCGATCTCGGTTTTAGATATGCTGCCGCACTTTTTTCTCAAGACTAAGCTGTTGCCGCCCAGGTTGGGACGCCGGGTGCTGGCTCGTCCACGCCTCGTCGAGCGGATTCGAGGATTTCTCGATCAACCAGCAACGATCGTATGCGCGGACGCCGGTTGTGGAAAAACCACTCTTGTTGCCGAGTTTGTGCGCTCCTCGGAACTGCCGTTTGTTTGGTATCAAATCGATCCGACCGATGTGGACCTGGCGATTTTCTTTGGTTATCTAACGCACGGTATCCGGCAGCTTCAACCAACTTTCGGAGAGGTTGTGTTGAGGTTCATCGACGAGACCGAAAATCTTGCTTCGAAGACAGATCACTTAGTCGACGTGTTCATCAGCGAAGTAGTTGAACATATAGACCAGAAGACCATCGTGGTCATTGACGATTATCACCAGGTTGACTCCAGTGAACCGATTGCGGCCGCAGTGGACCGAATCTTTCAGTACATACCAGATGTTTTGCACATTGTGATAACCAGCCGAACAATGCCCAATCTGTCAGTTACCAGACTGAAGAGCAAAGGGCTGATCGGAGTTGTAGATCGCAATGATCTCTTGTTTACGCCTCTGGAGGTTCAGAAGTTATTTGCCGAGACGTTCCGGCAGCCGCTCGCTCCCGATCAGGTTCACCAGTTCTACGAGAAGACCGATGGTTGGGTCACCGGGTTGCAATTGATCCAGCAATCGCTGGATCAATCCGCACAGAGCAACAACCAGGACTCCGCACCAAACTCAAACACGCAACAATGGCTGGCATCAGCATTTAAACAATCAGAGCTGGACATCTTCGACTACTTTGCTGAAGAGGTGTTGCAGGCCGAACCAGAACAGACGCGATTGATGCTCGGCAAGCTCTCTCTTCTCGATCGAATCGATCCAGAGATCTGCGAGGCTGCGCTTGCCATAAGCAATTGTGCGAACCAGTTGCGCTTGCTCGCCCGGCGCAATGTTTTCATTTCGCAGACCTATGCACCTGGCGCCGATGAAGAATACCGGCTGCACCCTCTCTTTCGAAGTTTTCTCAATCGGTGGATAACGAGCGCTCTTGGAGCTGACGACGTCAGGCGCTTGCATAAAGAGTGCGCCCGGCACTTCGCGGGAGCTAACCGGTGGGATCTCGCCGTTCATCATCTTGCGGAGGCCGCTGACTCAGGCCAAGTCGCGGAACTACTCGCCAGTCACGGGTCGGAGCTCGTGGAATCAGGTCGGTTTGAAACAATCAAACGCACCTTTGATAAGCTGCCAGAGGATTCTCGCGAAGAGTGGCCGCGCGCATCGATCACTCGCGCGGATGTCGCATTGATCGAAGGTGACCATTCCACAGCCCTCCGTCTATACGCCGAAACTGGACGGAGGGCGCGAGCAACCGGTGATGCCGGCATTGAAGCGGAAGCCTTGCGTGGTCAGGCATCGATCGCCCGTTTTGGTGGCGATTGTGAGCTCGCCGCGTCACTTGCTACTTCTGCGATCAACCTGGCTCCGGATCGACACGCCCTCCGAGCGAGGTGCTTCAACCTCTTAGGGCTTTGTTCGCTTGACTCGGCCGGCGGCTCTGCGCACGCGATCGAGAGCTGGCAGTCAGCTCTCGAGGAAGCACGTAAAGCCGGTGACAACCGGTTTGCACGAATCGTGCTCCACAATTTAGGACTGCCGTACTCGATGGAGGGTGATTTCAATCAGGCTCTTCGATGTTTGAGCCAGATGATCGAGGATCGACCCGAAGAATCGACAAACCATCGAGTTCCCTTTCACCAGGAGGCTATCGCACATCTGAACATAGCGAGGTTAAAGATTGTTCAAGGAAAGCTCGATGACGCAGAAAGACACCTCGAAATCGCGATCGATCGATGTCAAATGTTCAACCTCAACACGGCGGCAGGAGAGACGCTCGAAGCCTTCGGTAGCCTATACCGCGAACGCGGCGATTACCGGCGCGCTCTTGAATTCTACGACGAAGCATCACGCGCATATCGAGCCGCCGGCGTCCTGTTGACCGATCGGGAATTGCTGGATGAGCGGGCGACGCTCTTTTTGCGAATGGGCGATACAGCTGCTGCCGAACGGGATTCGAATGAATACTACCGAGCTCGAGCAAGCGGGTCCGCTTCCGCGCGCTCCACCGCTTTGATAAAGCGTGGTCAAATTTTTCTGACTTGTGAGAGATCGGTGGAGGCCGAAACGGCGTTACGCGAGGCAGCAGCTATTGCGTGTGACAATGGGCTTCATTACAACGAGGCTCGAGCTAAGCTTTCACTGGCAATGCTTTACTGGAACTTAGGCAAAACGGCAGACGCAGTCGCGCAACTCTCTCGCGCCATCGATCTATCACTCAGATTCGACTATTCATATCTGCTGTCGTCGAAGGCCATCTCGGCTCCAGATCTCTTTCAAGCCGCAATCAAAAACGCGCCAGCAGCTGATTACCTTAAGACGATCCTTCCGTCACTGGCTCAGCAGACAGAAGTATCGGTCGCGAGCAGCCTGGGTGCCGAAACGGCAGCCGGTCAAAAGTTAATCGAGCCGCCCGCGTATGATCTTGCGATAAATATGCTTGGACCTGTCGAGGTCTTTCGCGACCCATCAGGAATGAAAAAAGAAGCATGGCGCCTATCAAAGGCTCTTCATATATTTTGCTATCTGTGTTCCCGACGAAATCATCGCGCGCCAAAAGAAACTTTGGTAGATCTCTTCTGGTCTGATGCAGATTCGGAGACCGTGGCGAGGAATTTCCATCCTACGATTTCTCATCTTAGAAAGGCCCTTAACAGCGAGCAGGTAATGAAAAAGGATTTTGTCCTGTATCGCGAAGGCGCCTATTTGTTGAATCCTCAGTATCGCTATCAGATGGATACCGAACAATTTGAAAGCCTGCTGGGGAAAGCACGCGACGCTCGGCGAACTGGCAACCCGAATGAGTCAGCCCGACTGCTTGCGGAAGCAATTAAGCTTTATCGCGGCGATTTTCTCGAGGAGCTTTATTATAACTGGACCGAGGAACTCCAGAGTTACTACCGGGATCTTTATCTGGAGGCTCTTAAGGATCTGATCTGCTTTTACGTTGAACGCCAGGATTACGAGTTCGTCATTCGTTACGGGCAAGTGCTGCTGGCGCGCGATCAGTATCAGGAGGACGTCCATTGTCTGGTAATGGAAGCATACGTCAGAGGCGGCAATCGTGCGGCCGCGATCGACCAATTCGACGGCTTGCGCAAGATGCTTCGTCGTGAGCTGGGCGTAGACCCGCTTCCGGCAACGATTGCAAAGTATGAGGCACTGATTAAGTAAATCTTCAAGGTTAGTTCAAGAATCCGTCAACAACCACCAACTAACTTCTAACTGACGGACACATATGGAGAGCAAGAAAATTAGGACTCTTCATATTGATTCGTGAGTATCCTTCTGACTCACGTCCGCCGTCCCTGGCGAGGCGCGGAGGGTCCCAGAGGAACGCAGAGATAGGATCCTCTGCGCCCCCCTCACTATCCCCCCTCCGCGCCTCCTCGGATGCGACCTCAGTCTCGATCGATTTGGATTTCTGGATTGGGGCTCAGCAAACGTCGGGGACTGGGCCTTCGTTTCCTGCTCGGGTTGCCTTTGGCGCGCGTTTACGCCGCTCTGGTGGGAAGGCGGCGGATTCGTCGCCCTCACCTACCCGGGCAGGTTTTTTGCGACTATTCGGTTTGAACGTACTGCGGCCGCGGTTCGTTCTTCTCTACGCTATCCCACCTCATCAATCGAGACACTCTGTGCGTGCTGCAGGACCTATTTCCTTGATGCCCCCATGACCGCGTGTTAGACTCCACCCGATGTTGCGCTTGCTAGACCGTTATTTGATCCGCGAAGTAGTTCCTTATGTTCTCCTCGGTCTACTCCTACTCACAGCCATTATCTTTGCCCAGGAAGCAAGCCGTTTTTCGGAACTCCTGGTTGTTGCCTCGAGAAATGGCCTTCCAATGGAAACGCTCTGGCGCGTAATGTCAGCCTTAATCCCGGGCATTCTAGTTTTCACCCTGCCAATCTCGCTACTGATAGGAACTCTTGTAGGCCTTGGTAGACTATCAGGCGACAGCGAAATAGTGGCGCTCGGCGCGAGTGGAACCAGTCGCGCCCGCATGCTCATGCCGGTGCTTCTTCTCTCTGCACTGTTCGGCGCCGCTATGGTGTACATCACGTCAACTCTTCTTCCCCGTTCAATACGAGATCTTACGGAGCTAAAAGCAAATCAGTCTCTCGTTTTTCAAGGCTTAAACGCGGAGATCAAGCCCAGGGTGTTTGAGGAGAGTATTCCGCAAAAGGTTCTGTACATCGAGGATATTGATCGCGCCAGGAACCTTTGGCACAACATATTTCTGGTAGATCTGGGCAACGGGTCGGGACAGATGAAAATTCTAACCGCGACATCAGGAGCGCTGCAGCAGGGAGAGCGCTCGGAGATGCCGGAGCTTCATCTACAACGCGTTGCATTGCACCAGACTGATACAGGGCAACCGGACAACACTGATCAGCCACTGACGCAGAACGCGCCTCCAGAGCCTGTTTCAAACACTGTTGCACCTTCAGCCTCAGCAGACCAACAGGTACCAGGCGACAAACAGAAGGAGAAGGATAAGAAGAAAAACAATTCTGACCAACCACCACCGTACACAGTAGCCCGTTCCGACGAGTGGGTATACGGCTTCGAGGTTTCTGAAGAAAAGAACAGCGAAGCTACAGGAATAGATCGCGACGCACGCCAGGTCGAAGAAATGACCTGGGGCGATCTTACCTCCTACACTCCTGCGGCGAGCGAAGAGCGCGAATGGCGTGCGGAGATCCATAAGAGGTTGGCGCTGCCTGCGGCGTGTGTTGTGTTTGGGTTAATCGGGGTTAGCTTCGGAATCACCAATGTCCGGACAGGCCGCTCGTTCGGTTTGTTGCTTGGACTGGCCATCACAATCGTCTACTACCTCCTGGCTTTGTGGGGCCAGCATGCTGCGATCGCCGGCACGCTGCCCGTTTGGTTGGGAATATGGCTGGCAAACCTCGCGCTGGCAGTGTTAGGCATCGCGGTGATAATCGCTCAGAGGCAACCGGGGTGGGATCCTCTCTCAGCGCTCAGTAGCCTCCGACATGCGTTTCCGTCGCGAGAGAATCAAGGAACTCCCCAAAAGTACAATCGGACGGAGGAGCTACAGCCGAAATCGGTTTACACAGCGTCCAATTCGTCAGGACCAATCCGTTCCGAAGTTTTGCCGATTCAATCCGCAGGTAGACGCTCTGTTTCAATCAGGATTCCGCAGTTGATGGATAGACTGGTCCTGTCTGACCTCACCCGTTTCTTTATATTCATCGTCGGCGGTTTTTCCGCGTTGATTCTGATCATCACGTTGTTTCAGTTACTCGATTACATAACTCGTAACAATACCGATTGGGCAGTAGTCATAAACTATTTGGTCTTCCTGCTTCCCTGGATAGTAAATTCGGTTGCTCCGATGGCCGCGCTCGTGGCAGTGATGATTACCTTTGGGATTCTTCACAAGACGAGCCAGGTGGTAGCGTTAAAAGCATCCGGCCAGTCAATCTTCAGACTCGCTGCGCCTGCCCTGGCTGCATCGATTCTTCTCTCGGGTTTTGTGTTCGTAAACCAGGACTACATCCTGCCTTTCACCAATCGCCGTCAGAACAGCCTTCGATACCTGATAAGAAAAGGTCAAGAACCTCCCCAGACGTTCTATCAAACAACCAACAAATGGATTTTCGGAAGCGACTCGCGTATTTTCAATTACGCGTATTTCACTCCTACTACCAATTCGTTTGCCCGGCTCAATGTACTAGATCTCTCCAGAAACCCGTTCGGCATAACACGCCGATTGTATGCGCGAAGGGCGTGGTGGGATTCAACAACCGAGGAATGGGTCCTTGAAAAAGGTTGGGAGCGGCGCTTCGAAGCCGATCATCCGATCTCGTACCAATCTTTTACTGAACGAAGATTCAGCCTGGCGGAGCATCCTGAGTATTTCAAAAAAGAAACGGTTGGCTCTTCATCGATGACGCTTTCGGAGTTACGTCGAGCGATCGCCGATTTGTCCCATTCGGGTTTCGATGTGCTTGATTTGCGGATAGCGTTGCAGAGCAAGATCGCGTTCCCATTGACCTGCATGGTAATGGTGATGGTCGGCTTACCGTTTTCTTTTTCGGTAGGCAAACGGGGCGCGCTTTACGGCGTAGCGATCGGCATTGCGATTGGATTGGCCTACTGGGGGCTAACAGGATTATTTGAGCAGATGGGTCGCTATGAAATATTGCCTCCGATGCTTTCAGCCTGGGGTCCTAATCTGCTGTTCGGTGCAGGCGGTCTCTATTTGTTTCTTACCTCTCGAACCTGAGAATCGATGTCCAATGCGCCGGCGCCGGTTAGAGCGCGTTTATTACTCTCCCAATACAGCATCTTCATAGCTTGTTCGTAAGGTACCCAACACCAGCTTTCATGTTCGATTTGATCCAGCCGAATGTCCCTCTCGTTGATTCTAAGAGCGAAGCACACTTCCTCGTTGTGAGTTATTCCGGGTTCGTATCTGGAACGCCATTGAGGGGCAATCTCAAAAGTGTTCACAATCCCGAGATCAATCAAATCGTCTTCAGATGCTGAAATACCGGTTTCTTCCCGTATCTCGCGAATCGCCGCCTGCTTATGAGTCTCATCTCCTTCAAGCGAGCCGGTGACGGATTGCCAGAATCCGCCGTAACTTGCGATACGTTTCAGCAGAAGGTATCGGCGCTCGCGTTCAGAGTGCTCAAAGATCACTACCTGAATTGATCTGGGCTGTTTGAAGGTCACCAGTAAATTTAATCAAAGCAGCTCCGATAGCTCAAATTCCGGGATAGAGTCATTAAAATGGCCTGGCCCAGGAAGACTTTGTGCAACGCCAATTCGAACGGTCCATAATACCCTAATGCCAGCTGTCACCCTGGAATCCCCGAACTTCAACACAAACTTGGCCTCTGTTATACTTTGGCAGAATAGGTCTAAACCACAACCACTTGCACTGTATGAGCGGTACCTTCTGAAGGAGTTGCGATGTATACAAAAAGCGAATTCGGAACCAGGAGCCATGACGAGCACTCAGGTTCACAACATCGGCGCCTAATTCTCATTCTTGCTGCGATCTGCTGTTTATCCGTAGGGGCGGCGGTAGGAACTATCGTGAGCGAAATCGTCCGCGCGAAGGATGACAATCGAATTACTATCAACAGCGCTGCTGGAACTCCGGATGCACTATCGGCAACATTCGCAAGGGTCGCGCGCGATGTCGAGCCTTGCGTAGCACACATCAAAGTATACGAAAGCGAGATGTACGGGCGCGAAGGAACCGGCTCGGGCGTCATTGTCAATTCCGCAGGCTTCATTCTCACGAATGCTCACGTAGTCCGTCGCGCAAATAAAATCCGTGTGAAACTTTGGGATTCCACAGAGACCGATGCAAAGATCGTGGGCATCGATCTACAAACCGATCTTGCCGTGGTAAAGATCGAATCAAGCAAGACGCTTCCGATCGCGAAAATGGGCGACTCGGATAAGCTCAACGTAGGGGATTGGGTGTTAGCGATCGGCTCTCCCTTTGGTTTAGAACAAACTGTCACTGCCGGAATAATAAGCGCTAAGGATCGCGTCACCGACGGCGGCGGAAATCCGTTTCAGCAGTTTCTGCAAACAGACGCTGCGATAAACCCCGGCAATTCCGGAGGTCCACTTGTCAACATGTTCGGAGAGGTGATCGGAATCAACACGCAGATCGCCACGAATACTGGGGCATACAACGGGATTGGCTTCGCGCTCCCATCGTCGACCGCCGTCGATGTTTATAATCAGCTGTCAACAGACGGGCGGGTCCGACGAGGCTTTCTCGGCATCAACCCACAGGAGATAACGCCGCAGATTGCGCGGCTCAATAAGATTCCCGATGGGCAAGGGGTCCTTGTTCGAGAACTGACTGGCGCAGGCAGTCCGGCCTCGCTGGCAGGGTTACTAAGCGGAGATGTCATCACCGGGATAAACGGGCAAAAAGTAAAGTCGGTTCGTGATCTAATACGCAGGATTGCTTCGCTGCCGGTAGGCAGTATTGCCTCGATAGAGTATATCCGAGCGGGCGAGCGTCGCACGGCCAATGTTAAACTTGAAGAGAGAAAGGACGACAGCGATGACCGCGTAAATGTGCGGCCGATACCAACCGATCCGCGCAGCCCACGGCGAACTCCCGATAAACAAAACGAAAATCCTGATGACAGCGCAACGGCCCCAAAACAAGACGCTAAGCCTCGCTTAAAGTCGGGTTTGGGAATCGCGGTAAGAACGCTAACGCCGGAGATGGCAAAAACATTGGGATTAGATGGTGCTAAGGGAGCCTTCGTGACAGGCGTCGAGCTTGGCAGTATCGCTGATGAAAACGGGATGACGGCTGATGATCTGATCCTGGACATCAACAATCATGCGATTGCAAGTCAGGAAGACTTTGTGCGGGCGACTCGTGATTTGAAGAGCGGCGATGACGTGGTAATCAAGGTGTTGCGCAAGGAGCGCGGTCCACTGCGTCGCGTGTGGATAGTCTCATTTACAATGCGCTGAAGGATTCTCACTCAGGTTCGTGAGTGTTTTCGAGTTAGTGGAACAGCGGCTCGCGAAATTACTGCAAGCAAATGATCTGATCTGCTTGACCCGTTTGTAGCTACTACTGTAAACTGCAAACTGGGTATATGGACAAGCTGGGGAAGGGCAAGTTCAGCGGTCTAAACCAGACTTGCCCAACGGTCACGCAACCCTCCGACGAGTTCAGTTCGCGGCTCGTCGTCAATAACTGAGTCATTCGATATGTCAATGGATAGGTCACTGCTGAGTCCTCAGTCCGAGGTACATTTCCGTTCAAATGGTCACAAGGAGGTATCTGTGAGCTTCAAAATTGGCGAGAAAGTTGTCTATCCTAATCACGGTATCGGCGTAATCGAGAAGATCACGACTACCGAAATTGCAGGCACGCCGAACAGCTTTTATCTGCTCAGGCTGAAAGCGACGGAGTCAACCGTAATGGTTCCGATCGCCAATGCTTTGGAAATAGGCTTAAGGGCACCCATCAACAATAATCAGTGTGATAGGCTCCTGAAAGCTTTGTCGGCGGATTTCACAAATCCCCCTATCGATTGGAAAGACCGTTATAAGGAATTTCTCGAGAGAATGAAGACGGGGGACATCTTTCACGTCGCTGAGGTTCTCAAGAATCTCACGTATCTATCAATGAGCAAACCACTCTCGTTTCGGGAGAAGCGGATGCTCGAACGCGCGCGATACCTGGTAATAAGCGAACTATCTACGGTGTGCCGCAAGTCGGAGTGCGTAGTTGAACCGTTGGTGGACGACGCCCTGCGACAGTCTTGCAGCAAGCATACACGTACCGCGCCGGCGAGGCCCGTCACCAGGACTTCGCGTGCGGCATTAGCGCACTGAGATACAAAGTCTTTGGCCGGGAGCGGGGCCCCGCTCCCATCCTTAATCAAAGATCAGAAACTTACTTTAAGACGAAGCCGGGTCGTCATGCTGTAAGTGTGTCAACTAATTGCCCCGCTCTAGTCGCCAAGCAGGCATTAAACTGTCTCCACAAAGGTCTTTAGGCATCAGCGGCTTCAGCGGTGCTCCACCCATACCAACCCTATTGCAAGCGCTTGCTTTCTCCGCTTGCCAAAGCCAATATGATCCAGACGCCTGGTAATGAACACCGCAACGCAACACCAAAAAAGCACCCTCGCAGACGCGATAACATCTCCCCTGGAAGACTGCAAAACCTGGTCGCTGGAGCGCGCTTACGAGTATTGCGAACGCCTCGCGCGAGATCACTATGAGAATTTTCCAGTAGGCTCGATACTTGTACCCAAACCTCTAAGAAAACACTTTTATTCGATCTATGCATTCGCTCGAACTGCGGATGACTTCGCAGATGAAGGTTACGATCTGGGCTACAGCGAAGATGAGCGCCTGACGCTTCTAGAACAATGGGGCGACATGCTGACGCAATCATTACGAGGTCGCGCCACTCACCCCATCTTCGTAGCCCTGTCAAGAACCATTGACGATTTCAACTTGCCTGCTGAGCTGTTTGAGGATCTGCTTTCCGCTTTCTCGCAGGACGTCTCCCGGCGCAGGTACGATTCGCTTGATCAGTTAGTAGATTATTGCCGACGGTCCGCGAATCCGATCGGCCGGCTAGTTCTGTTGTTGTTCGGTTATCGAGACGAGCAGCGTCATCTTTGGTCGGATCAGATTTGCACCGCCCTTCAGCTTGCAAATCATTGGCAGGATGTGTCGGTAGATCTCAAAAAGGATCGAATCTATCTGCCCGAAGAGGATCTTGTCACATTCGACATTGGCGAAAAAGACTTGAAGAACTTTAGCGCTAACGAACAATTCAAGTCTCTTATGCAGTTTGAGGTCGAGAGAACACGCGATATGTTTGTACGAGGGAAACCACTTTGCACATCGGTGCGCGGAAGACTTGGCCTCGAGCTCCGTGCCGTCTGGCTTGGAGGAATGCGAATACTCGATCGAATCCAAAAAAACGGACATGACGTGTTCACCAATCGACCGGTGATCACATCATCAGACAAACTGAGGATTCTCTTTTTGGCGTCGAGCAAGACGGCTTTTAGGCTCTATTGATGAGTTCCACGGTTTCATCGACTGTGTCACGGCTACGCGGGGCAGGGCGAAAAATCGCTCGCGCGACCGGATCAAATTTCTACTACTCCTTTCTGCTGCTGCCGCGCGCCCAGCGGCACGCAATCAAGAATGTGTACGCCTTCTGTCGCCTTTTGGATGACGTGGTCGATGAGGATCCCACAGGGCGCGATCCTTACGCTGAGCTTGAATTTTGGCGAGGCGAAGTGGAATCGGTATTTCAGGGCAGCCCGACGAGCGAATTCGGTGAGGAACTTCTGGCTACGGTCGAGGAGTTCGATTTGCCGAAGGAGCCTTTCCTCGATCTGATCGACGGAATGGAAATGGATCTTAAATGGCATAGCTACCAGACGTTCGCCGATTTGCGCGAATACTGCTATCGAGCCGCTTCGGCAGTAGGTCTGATATGTATCGAAATATTCGGGTACGAGTCGGCCCGCACCCGTGAATACGCCGTCAATCTGGGATTGGCACTCCAGTTGACGAATATTCTCCGAGATCTGAAAGAAGATACAGACCGAGGAAGAATCTACATACCGGTCGAGGATCTCGAGAGATTCGGGTACACCGAACGGGAACTTCGCTCGCACCTCTATAACACTCCGTTTATTGAGCTGATGAAATATGAACATTCGCGAGCCAAATCATATTTTGAGAAAGCGTCAGCTTCCCTTCCCGAGCAGGATAGAAGGTCCATGTTCGCTGCCGAGATAATGGGATCGATATACAAGGAACTGCTGGCGCAGATGCCCGCGGTGCAATTCAACGTTTTGGGCAACCGGGTTAGCGTCTCTAAGACTCGCCGGCTGCAAATTGCGCTCAGCATCTGGTTCCGGAGCAAAGTCAAGAGATAACGTGTCCAATCGGGTCGTAATAATCGGAGGTGGCTTCGCGGGGCTCTCAGCAGGAGTCAGGCTCAGCGAGCTTGGCTACGAGGTCGAGGTTCTGGAGCGCCGCAATCATCTGGGCGGTCGTGCTTATTCCTTCATCGATTCAAAAACCGGCGACGTGGTTGATAACGGCCAGCATCTGTTCATGGGTTGTTATCACCACACAATTGCTTTTTTGAAAAAGATTGGTCGGCTGGATCGACTAAGATTCCAGGATCATCCACGAGTCGATTTTCTCGATCACCAGGGTCTAAGCAGTTTTGACTGCCCTCCCCTGCCCGCGCCGTTGAATGTCCTCGCTGGGTTGTTCCGGATGAAAGGCATCAACCTCAGCGACAAGATCCGCGCTCTCAATCTGCGTCGCGCAATCAAGAGTAATGGCAAAGTTCCAAAAGTCGCGCTTACGGTTGATCAATGGCTCAACGAGCTCGGACAGTCGGAGCGAATCAAGAAACGGTTCTGGTATCCGATGGTCATCGCGACGCTAAATCAGAGCCCGGCAATCGCTTCGGCTCGGATGCTGAAGATTGTTCTGCAAGAGGCATTCGGTGGCAGTTCGAACAACTCGAACATAGGAATCTCGAAAGTCGGTCTCAGCGACCTCTATACCGATGGCGCAAGCAACTTTATATCTGCTAGAGGAGGCCGCGTGACCCCTGGGGCACAGGTGCAAAGATTGATCGTCGAACACAGTGTGGTTAGCTCGGTTGAGTTGAAGAATGGATCCAGGATCGAAGCTGATTTCTTCATCAGCGCGGTAACTCCAGAAGCGCTCCTTGCGATTCTGCCGGATCAATTTAGAACCTATGGATTCGCGGGAATTGAGAGGCTGGGATCCTCGCCGATAGTTTCAGTGAATCTATGGTTTGATCAGCCAGTGTTCGAACGCGAGTTTGTTGGGATGTTAGGAACCAGGAGTCAGTGGTTATTCAACAAGGACTTGATTCTTTCCTCAGGCAAGCGATCGAATCAGGTTGCAGTAATCATCAGCGCTGCACGCGATTTTGTTGATTGGAATAAGGATGAACTGGTTCAAATGGCTATCGAAGACCTGAACAAGCTCTTGCCGTCGAGCCGCTCAGCGACTCTCCGACATAGCGTGATTGTCAAGGAACGAGAAGCGACGATATCGCACAGCATCGAATCTGACGATCTGCGCCCCGGGCCACGGACCTCGATTCCAAATCTGATCTTAGCTGGTGATTGGACGAATACGGGACTTCCCGCAACTATTGAGAGTGCAGTTATGAGCGGAAACGTGGCGGCCGAGATGATTCAACATGTGCGGCGATAAGTCTAGAGGTACCATCGATTTTTAGCACGTCGGTATCTCAAGGCTTTCACACGCTCTCTATATGCCTACAAGATTTTATTAACGCCGAACTCCGAAATCAGTATGATGTCATCGGCAACAACTGGCAGGTCAGCTTTCGTACCTCTCAGAATTCCTTCCAAATCAATCGGTACTCGGGTTCGCGTTCCGTCAGGATGACAATTCGAGAAAGAGAAGCCTTTTGAGTCACGCCTTCGAAGAGGATAGCCGCCTGTTTTATTGTCATGCCCTCTGAAAGCTCGAAGATGCCGGTTTTATTCGCTTCACCAACTACCGAGAAGCGTCCGAGTTCCTGTCCGGCAATCGCTTTGGTCATCGAAAGGACGCACAGTATCAAAAAACCAAGAACGAATTGGAGTCGTGTTGATTTCATGGTTTGGCTATTCCTTTCTGGCGTCGAACCCTTCACTCGGATAGCAATTGGTTGAGCTCCACTTCAAGAACATCCTTCTTCGTAATACCCACATGCCGAAATCTAATCCGGCCCTGTTTGTCGATCAGCAACGTTACCGGCAACGTCGAATCATCCACGTTGAAAGCGTTTGCCGTCGTTTTATCGCCGATGGTTTGGTTGTAATCCATCGGGTGTTCCTTCAAGAAGGGTTTGACCTTTGAAGCCCCCTCTTCGTCAAGCGATATGGCTATCACTTCGACGCCTTTCGCCTGATAGTCCTTCTTGAGCTGGTTGAACATCGGAATTTCTGACAAGCACGGCACACACCAGGTTGCCCAAAAATCAACCACTGCGACCTTTCCCCGCAGTGACTCAAGAGCTAGCGTCCCTCCGTTCAAAAGATTGAGACTGATTGCCGGTGCCGGCTCAACAGCGGAGCCAGTAGCAGCATCCGATAACGGCGCCTTGGAGTCGCCAGCGTTCTTAGCCAGGGCCAAACTCGCATCTCCAACCGGTGACACGACTTTTTGCATCCGGTTTTGTAGGAAGAGCGAAGGCTTTTCGAAGCCCTCCAGTCGAAGTTCGGAGCGCTCCTTACCCTGATGGTCCAGGAATATGACAGTCGGAACACCGCGGATACCAAATTTTGCCTTTGCTCTAGCGGCTTCAGATCCCGCCTCGCTGCGTGTAAGGTCCAGCTTAAGTGTTACAAATCTCTCGGCGTCTTTCTTGACGGCCACATTTGTGAATGTTGCTTGATCGAGTTCCTTACAGGGTATGCACCAATCGGCAAAAGTATCGATGATTACACCTTTTCCTTCTCGCCGCGCGTCGGCTAACGCCTGCTCGCTGTAGGTTTGCCATTGGATCTCGGCCTCGATCTTTTTCGGCAGCGCCATGATCACGGCCACTGCCGCCGCACCAACGCCAATTGCCCGAAGCACCCATCCAAACTGAGATGGTTTTGTCCGGCCAGCTTCCCAAAAGATCAAATACAATGCGCAGGCAGCGAAGAAGGTCACAAAGATATAAGCGGTGGCCGCGCCCATCAGCGGCATCAAGAAATACAGCGCCATCCCAATCAACACGAGACCGAATACCTTGCGCACTGTAACCATCCATAACCCCGAGCGCGGAAGCGTCTTGAGCGCACCGGAAAACGTGCCCAGCACCAGATAGGGGAACCCCAGCCCCAGAGCGAGAACAAAGAAAAGCATAAAGCCGTAAGCCGCACTTCCCTTCGTTCCTACTTCTACCAACAACGCAAGCACAAACGGGCCGATGCAGGGAGCAGCCACGATTCCCATCGTCAATCCCATCACGAACGCGCCAAACATTCCGCTGGTGGATTGAGTGCTGCTTGTAGCCATCCGGTTCAGCGCCTCAGGAAGCCTGAACTCGTAAACACCAAACATCGACAACGATAACCCCACCATAATCGCCGCAAGGGCGATCAACACTATCGGGTTCTGCAGCGCGGCGCCAAACAAACCCCCAGATTTTGCGGCGATTACCCCAAGAAGAGAGTACGTCAAGGCCATGCCCAGCACGTACATCGACGCCATTAAGAACGTTTTACTGATCTTGGGTTTTCCTTCCCGAGCTCCCTGGTTCACAAAGAATCCAATCGTGATTGGTATGATCGGGTACACACACGGAGTGGTATTCAGCAGGAGGCCTGCAATGAACACCCCAATCAGTATAGATACAAGGCTGCCGGCGAAGAGTCTTTCGCTCTGAGAGCTGCCTTGATACTCAACCAGTCCAGCAGACATTGACGGTGCTTCGGTCGAGCTGTCCGGTTGTGCCGACGCCTTTGCAAATACTTCGGCGTTGATCGGCTTGACTGTCTGCCTGGACGCCGCGAACTTGATCGGTATCTCAACAGCCAGGTCGGATGGTGCGAGGCACTGCTTGTCATTGCACGCCTGAACGGTGACCATCGCCTTGATACTTCCAACGCCTTGTCTGATTGCGTTGTCCGCCTGGGCCTCAGCGGTTATGAAGATTGTGCCTTCATGCACCGCAAGCGGGGTGTCCGGCTGAAACTCAAACTTGCGGTGGCTCGGCGCGGGATATTTTTCATCGGCGAAGCTGATGCCTGCCGGCGCACCGAGCGCCAATGTCGTCGCAATAAGATAATCGAGTGTCGGGCGATGCGCGTTAATGTGATATCCGTCACCGATTTCCACCGCCACTGCAACATTAAACTTATCACCGGGTCTTATTGCGTCGACGGACACATAACCTGTCGCCTTCACCACGCGATCACTGCCCTGCGCATAGGATAGACACGATAGGGAGGGTATAAGAACCAGCCCCAGTAGAGTTTTTGATAACCATGTGTTTCTGATCATAGTATAGCGCGTAGCGTCCTTCACGCCTGCCGGGTACAACCGTCAACGATCACTTTCTTAGATCGCGGCACATCTCTGGAGTTACTTGGTTTAGCGACAACGGCGTGCCGCCGTTTTCCGCAACGAATTTTTCGGCGTCGGCCCGAAGCGCGAACGGAAGAAAGTCAGGTCCCATCGGCCCCTCAACTCTGCTCTGATAAACAAATACCGCCTGGCGTGCGTCCGTCGATTGTTTGTTCTGATAATCTTTTACAAGGATCTTCTCAATATTGCCTTTATCCTTGTTCGAGGCGGCCACGTTATAGCTGTCAGGGGCAGTATAAAACGTCAGCATGTCGCCGGGTGATTCAAACATAAGCTTCGTTTGATCCTTATAGTAGATCTCCGCCGCCCAATCGTCAGTCGCTTTGACCTTCATATGACAGACGGGACAATACCCAAACGCAGAGCTGGATGCGACTGCGCCTCGAGTCGGCCCGCAGGAAGTCATCAGGCAAACACTCACACAGAGAGCCAGCGCTGCCAGTGTCGTCCATCTGGCTGAGGTCAATCCGTTTTGCAGTTTGATTGTCACCTTTGTTGATCTCTTACCCTTCGCTATTCAAGACATGATCGAAGGCCTATTGTTCGATCCATCCTCCACCGACAACCACATCGTTATCGTAAAACACGGCGGCCTGGCCTGGGGTGATCGCGGCTTGCGGCTGATCGAACAGTACACGCACCCGCCCTGCCCCGGTGGGGTAGATCGTCGCAGGCGCTTCATTCGCCCGATAGCGTATCCGCACGTTGGCACGCACTTCGCCGTTCGGAGGCGCGATCGCCAGCCAATTGACACCCCGAGCGGTGAAGGAATCTCGGAACAGCTCGTTTCGATTGCCTACCACAAGCTGATTGCGTGGAACGTCGATTTTGACAACATACAGCGGCTCGCTCGATGCGATACCGATTCCGCGGCGCTGGCCAATCGTAAATCGATGCAACCCAGCGTGCTCGCCGATGACATTTCCGGCAGGATCGCTTATCTCGCCGCATGAAGTTGCGGAACCACCCATCTCATACTTTGCGTAGTTCTCAACGAACCGCGCATAATCTCCATCAGGCACAAAGCATATTTCCTGACTCTCTGGTTTCTCCGCCGTATTCAGACCGAGGCGTTGCGCGATCTTCCGAACTTCCGGTTTCGTCAGCTCACCAAGCGGGAAAACGGCGCGCTCCAGTTGCTTCTGCGTCATCTCGAAAAGGAAATATGACTGATCTTTTGATAGATCCAGTCCCTTCTTTAGTCTAAACCGTCCGGTCTCTTCGTGATGATCAACGCGCGCATAGTGCCCTGTTGCTACGCGATCTGCTCCGACTTCGCGGGCAACGGTTACCAGCCTTGCGAACTTTAGCTTGGTATTGCACGACACGCAGGGTATTGGAGTGCGACCGTCAAGGTAATCCTGAACAAAAGGTCGCACTACCGATCGTTCAAACTCGTCTTCGAGGTTGAGCACGTAAAATGGGATTCCCAGATCGCTGGCGACGCACCGCGCGTCATAGACGTCATCCAGAGAACAGCATCGCGAGGGTAGCGGCTCTTCATCCGGAGCGAGCCGTCGGCGTTGATTCCACAGCTGCATCGTAAAGCCGACGACATCGTTCCCCTGCTCTCTTAAGATAGCGGCCGCGACCGAACTATCGACGCCACCGCTCATTGCTACCGCTACCGTCATACTTGTACTCGTTCTTTGCTCGGGCGGTTTAGCGATGCTATCATTCCCGATCGTACCCCACGCAGCTAAAACGCGAATGCAAAGCTCAAAGCTAAGAATTATACACAACGCCAGGAAATTGCGGAAAGGAACACATATATGATGCGTAAAACGCCTCTGGTTTCACGCATCTTGAGCTCCAGCTGTCTATGACTGCCGAACAAGCCACAGTAGAACAGGCAATTGAAAAGCACGTTATCGGGAATGAACCTTATTACCTCCCGGTCGGTAAAGAGGTAGAACTATTTGAGGCTGCGTACCGGGGCAAGCTCCCGGTAATGCTGAAGGGACCGACTGGTTGCGGAAAGACTCGTTTTATCGAGTACATGGCTTGGAGGCTAAACCGTCCTTTGATCACGGTTGCATGTCACGAAGACCTCTCTGCCACCGATCTTGTCGGCCGTTTTCTGTTGGAGGGAGATGAAACCGTCTGGCACGATGGTCCGCTAACCACCGCTGTAAAACATGGCGCCATCTGCTACCTTGACGAAATAGTCGAAGCCCGAAAGGACACTATCGTTTTAATTCACCCGCTAACAGATGACCGCAGGATTCTACCAGTCGAAAAGCGGGGCACTATCCTTCAAGCCCCTGAAGAGTTCCTGCTGGTCGTTTCCTATAATCCTGGCTATCAAAGCGTACTCAAGGATTTGAAGCAGTCCACTCGACAACGTTTTGTTGGGTTGGAGTTCGATTATCCACCGGCTCATCTGGAAGCTGCCGTATTGGTACACGAAGGAAAGGTCGATGAACAGACAGCACGCGATCTGGTTCTGATTGGAGAGAAAGTCCGCAATCTTAAGGGACATGGCCTTGAGGAAGGCGTTTCAACTCGCCTGCTGGTCTATGCCGCTCAGCTGATTAGCAGCGGTATTCATCCTCACCTTGCTTGCGAAGTCGCAATAAGTAGTCCGATAACAGATGACACAGAACTCCAGCGAAGCATTCGCGAGATAGTGACGACGGTTATTTGAAGTACGGAGCGGAATGCCGGAATCCAGCCCGCCCTTCACCCGTTACCGCTAAGCCTCGTTCTCCAGCACTCCGGCGATTGTGTTTGGGATTGCACTACCCCCGCGAGAATAATTTCACCCACTCCGAACAGTCACGAGCCACTGACAGGGAGCTACTCTTGAAATTGCAATGCATGTGTGGCACCTTAAGTGCGTCCTGCAGCCCCTCGGCTTGGAAACACGGCATTGTGAAACCGGGAGCCTGCTGAGCGAGGATGATCAAAGGTCAACAAGCATGGGTTAGGATCCGCGGAGCGCCGAATGACCCGGAGTCATTCGACCTGGCAACGTGGAATGGAATGGTTTGGGAGGTCCCGCGCATCAACTCATTGGGCGATACAATCAAGATCCAAATAATGGATTATGTCGTCATCGAAACACTACCGGCCACATCAAAACCTGAATCGCTGTATAACCGAAATCAAAACCCCACCGATGAGTCGAGTGAGGAATAATTAGTGATAATTCCGTTTTCTGACATCAAAAGCCTGATTCCCGGATACATCTTTAATGAATTCGGTCAGCTCACTGGATATTTCGTCCGCTACGATCAAATTATCTGCGAATCTGCTGACGGACGCATAAAGATTTGGCTTAATCAGGAAGCGTTCAACGAACGAGATCCGGAGCGGCTTATATGCGACTACGCCGAGAGCGACTTGAAGGGATAGTACTTCCAACGCTCCCTCCTGCGAACCGCGATCTGTGACGATCCTTAAGTTTTCGGCGTGTTGTAGAGTCCAATTCTACGCGGAATATTGAATCAAACGTATAATCAGCTCGTTCATATGCTATCGCCTGACTCTTTCGCAGCTCTGGAGGTGCAACGATGAAGCTTGAACAATTCCAGATGGAGAGGATGCAATCGACCTGGGAGAACCTGGTAAGGTACAACCTCTCTGAAAGCGGGGTACATCCGGCCTCGATCGGCGAACTGATCCCCACTGCCAGCGAGCGCGAAGCCCTCCTTAACGCAGAGCTGGGCTACAGCCAGTCCAACGGCACTCCCGAGCTTAGAAATGCTATCGCATCGTTATATCCCAGCGCTGATCAAGACAATGTGCTGGTCACTGTCGGGACAGCCGAGGCAAATTTCCTGATCGCCTGGATGCTTACCGAACCCGGCGATGAGGTAGTGATGATGCTGCCAAACTACATGCAACTCTGGGGACTGGTGAGGGCTTTTGGTGCCGAAGTAAAACCGCTCCCGTTGATCGAAGAACTCGAATGGGCGCCGGATCTCGATGCGTTGGAAAGATCTGTCTCTCCTCGAACTAAGCTGATTGCTATTTGTAATCCAAATAACCCGACCGGAGCGATCCTTACAGATCAGGAAATGGAGAGAGTTGTCGCGGCAGCCCAGCGGGTCGGCGCCTGGATTCTCGCGGACGAAGTCTATCGTGGCGCGGAGCTTAAACGAGGCATCACCCCGAGTTTCTGGGGTAAGTATGAAAAAGTCATCATCACCAGCGGGCTGTCCAAGGCTTACGGGTTACCCGGGTTGAGGATTGGTTGGATAGTCTCAACCCCGGACCTCGTAGCGAGCGCCTGGTCATATCACGATTACACAACAATAGGTCCGGGTCCGGCGAGCGACATGCTTGCACGAATAGCCTTACGCCCGGAGAATCGAGCCAGGCTCCTCCAACGAACACGAACAATCCTGAATTCCAATTACCCGATTATTGAAGATTGGGCACACGGGGCTGAGTTCACCTTTATAAAACCGCAAGCGGGAGCGATCGCATATTTGCGTTATCATCTTGATATTGGCTCGCTGGAATTTGCGGAAAGGCTCCGGCAGGAGAAAAGTGTGCTAATCGTTCCCGGCGAGCAGTTCCTGATGGGCAAATATCTTCGCATTGGCTTCGGTTCTAACGCTAATCATCTCCGTGAAGGATTAGATCTAATCAGCAACTTTGTGTCTGAACTTTGATGGAATCCCGTCCTCAATGGAATTGACCGCCGCTTTTATCGGCTATGGCAATGTCGCGCGAGCTTTTGCGCGGATGCTGAACGACAAACTAGAAGAACTGGGTCTTCAATACAGTCTTAGCCTAAAAACCAAAGGAATCGCTACTGCCAATCACGGTTGTATCATATCGCCCGGCGGGGTTGATCTTATTGAAGCCGCCCAATGTGTTGAAAGCGGCGGACAACTGTCGGCATTGCCAGGATCCGTTGCTGCTTCGGACCCTTTTGACGTAATCACCAGGTGCCCGGTCGACATTCTTTTCGAAACCACTCCGTTAAACGCGTTTGATGGCGAACCAGCTATTGATTACATCCGGAGCGCGCTAGCTCGCGGAATGCACGTCGTAACTGCGAACAAGGGACCTGTCGCATTTGCCTACTCAGAATTGAAGGCGTTGGCAGATAACGGCGCGCTGAACCTGCGTTTCGAGGGAACGGTAATGGACGGTGCGCCGGTGTTCAATCTTGTCGAGCGATGTCTGCCCGGCGCACGAGTTCTTGGATTCAGCGGCGTTCTTAATAGCACGACTAACCTGATATTGACTCGAATGGAATCGGGTCTTGGATTTGATGAATCACTTGCCGAAGCCCAGAGGCTCGGTATCGGCGAAGCTAACGCCGACTACGACATAGACGGTTGGGATGCCGCAATCAAGGCTACAGCCCTTGCAAACGTCCTGTTCAACACAGATTTGCGTCCGTCCGATGTTGATCGTCAGGGTATCCGGGGCATAACGATCGAAACCGTAGCAAGGGCTACGCGCTATTCACAGGCGTTGCGGTTAGTAGCACGATGTGTGAGATCGGATAGGCGAGTAGACCTGAAGGTTGCCCTGGAATCCGTCGCGAGGGAATCCGCACTTGGATCTGTGCGAGGCACGTCAAATGTACTCGTACTGGAGACCGATTTGATGGGTCAGATTGCTGTTTTTGAGTATGACCCGGGAGTCAAGCAGACGGCGTATGCATTGCTGAGTGATCTGATTACCATCCACCAAAGCATTGCGGGAAATCAGAAATCCTGACGTGTACTACGGCGATTTCCGCAAAAAGTCATTCGCCTGAAGATGTAAATTCCCAATACCGCCACTTTGGATCACGCCATTTTTCAAACACTTACGCCCTCGTTACTTGCTGAATAACTGCTCAATATGCTATAAGGCTTGCTTTGCCGTGGCCGCGATTTTTTGTCATGTGAGCGCGGTTCACGCGTGGCCTCATTTTAGACGGCTCACAATACAGCTGCAAGGTAACCCCTGTTAGAAGCGTCAGGAGTGAAGTTGCCTTCCCAGCGGCTTTGGAAGGACTGAACATCATTCTGGCTTCTGATTATCATACATATAACCCAAGCTCTAAAGGGAGAAGTAATAAAGGCAATATGAGATCTGGTACCGTTCTAGAAATGATACCGAACGCAATAAAGATAATGACTATCAAAGCGGCGCAAAGACGAACGCTGCTGTTGATTGGAATGGCATTTGCCGTTTTGATGGCAAATTCTGCGGTGGTCTTTGGACAGACTCAACACGGCACGCACCAGGCAGGTGGTGAAGCTAACCTGCAAATACCTGACCTGTCTCAGGTCAAATTTGTCGGAATCGACGGCCACACGCTGCTCCTGTTCGGTCTCATTGTTTGCGCTCTCGGTCTTCTGTTTGGCCTTGCGATTTACACTCACTTGAAGAACCTGCCTGTACATAAAGCAATGCGCGAGATCTCGGAACTCATCTACGAGACGTGCAAGACATACCTGATCACTCAAGGCAAGTTTATTCTCATTCTGGAAGCATTTATCGCAGTAATCATCGCGTTATACTTTGGGTTGCTCCTCAAATTCGAGACTGCGAGAGTCATAATAATTCTTTTGTTTAGCCTGGTCGGCATCGCCGGGAGTTACGGCGTCGCATGGTTCGGAATTCGAGTGAATACCTTCGCAAATTCCAGGACCGCCTTCGCGAGTCTCGAGAGTAAGCCGTACCCGATCTATACAATACCACTAAAAGCCGGGATGAGTATTGGGATGATGCTCATCAGCGTGGAACTGCTGATAATGCTTTGCATATTGCTGTTCATTCCAGGCGCGTACGCCGGGCCGTGCTTCATAGGATTTGCGATCGGCGAATCGCTGGGGGCTGCCGCATTGCGAATTGCAGGCGGCATTTTTACGAAGATTGCGGATATTGGTTCGGACTTAATGAAGATCGTCTTCAAGATCAAGGAAGACGATGCCAGGAATCCCGGCGTCATCGCTGATTGTACCGGCGATAACGCAGGTGATTCGGTTGGGCCCAGCGCGGATGGATTTGAGACTTACGGCGTTACTGGCGTGGCACTGATCTCGTTCATTTCACTCGCCGTAAATGAAAAGGCTGTCGGTGCCGGCTTCGAAGCCATTCAGGTTCAGCTGCTGGTCTGGATATTCGTGATGCGCGTGATGATGGTTATCGCGTCCGCGCTCTCTTACTTCATAAACGAATTAATAACCAAGGCTAAGTTCAAGACCGCCGACTTCATGAACTTTGAGATGCCACTTACACGTCTGGTCTGGATCACGTCTGCGATTTCGATCGGATTAACTTACATCGTATCCTGGCTGGTCATTCCTTCTCTTGGCGACGGTTCGCAGTGGTGGAAGCTCTCCACGATTATTTCCTGCGGAACGCTTGCCGGGGCAATAATACCGGAGCTGGTGAAGGTTTTTACTTCAACGAATTCAGGACACGTCAAAGCGGTAGTCTTGTCGTCGGATAAAGGCGGGGCATCACTGAATATTCTTTCGGGACTGGTTGCAGGGAATTATTCTGCATATTGGCTGGGCATAAGCATAGTTGCTTTGATGGCCCTGGCGAATTGGTTCAGCACCCTTGGGTTGGGGTCGTTGATGGTTGCACCAGCGGTGTTTGCGTTCGGTCTGGTTGCGTTTGGTTTTCTCGGAATGGGACCAGTGACTATCGCGGTGGACTCGTATGGACCGGTGACTGATAACGCTCAATCGGTCTACGAGCTTTCTCTGATTGAGCAGGTACCAAACGTGGTGGAGGACGTGAAGAAGGAATTCAACATAGACGTAAACTTCGATCGCGCAAAGCATTTGCTCGAAGAAAACGATGGCGCCGGTAACACATTCAAAGCGACCGCAAAGCCAGTGCTGATTGGGACGGCGGTCGTGGGCGCCACGACGATGATCTTCTCGATCAT
>DATFWY010000150.1:0-8401 GCA_035258805.1 Blastocatellia bacterium
AAGCGGGACGATGTCGTCCGGGTCCGCGCCCGGCCGCAGCCATCCATAATTACTCGATAGGCACATGTCGCACAGCATCGTCTGCGGTTCGCAGCCGATCGCTCGCCACGTTTCATCGATAACCATCGGCGAGGGATCGCACCTCCATGTCTCGCCGCGGTCGGCGCAAACCTTGGGCTTGGTCTTCGTTTTCATTTTGGACTACTCCTTCGAGCCTTGATTCAACATCCGTCGGGTGCTCCGCGCCGCTAATACGTCATCCAGTCTCCCGGCCGCACGTCGCGCAGCCGCCAAAGCCAGGGCCTTCCGAGGGTCCGAGCGCGGCCGACCGGCTCGCACATTGCCCGCAGCGTTCGCAGCGTCCGCGAGTAGACACCGAACGGCATTGACTTGCGACGACCAAACCGGCGGCGGCCGTGTGCCCAGTCATAGATTTCGGTCGAGTTCAGCACATCGGCGCCGCTCGCCATGAACGCGCGCCTGATTGTCCGCTGCACCGGCCCACGGCCCTTCGAGGGCGCGTCCGGTCTTTTGCGCAGGTTTGGATGGTGTGGCCATTTCGTCATGGCGTGCCAGTGAGGGCGCCAGCCTCTTCGAGCAGCCAACGGGCGAGGAGCAGGCCAACCACCTCCGCCGTTTGCATTGGGGAGGACATAAATCTGAGAGCAAGTCGCCCCGACAGCGAGCGTACCGCTTCGATGGCGGCCAATTCGCCATCCTTAGGTAGTTTCAGACCAAAATCTTCCACTGCGGGCCGGACGATCGCTTCTAGCTCCTGCGTGCTTCGCGTGGTGAGCATAAGGCGAAGCCGATCCTGCTGAAGATACTCCGGTGTAAAGTCAAGCAGGTAACCTGCTTCACGGGCCGCACCGGGGCTGTCGTAGATTCTAGGCCGAGATTGCGATCAACAGTGAAGACCCAGTCAGGTGATCACTTCTCGGCCCGAAAGTTACCCACCTGATCGCGCGCACACAGCGCACGACGATCGCTCGGGTGATGCGCTTCCGGATCACCACCGCGCCTTCAACATCTACGCCGGAATTTGAAAAACCGACTTCGCGATATTGAGACCGATCGTGCTAACCTCGCCCATGGACGGTTCCCCTCAAGTGGTTCGTTTCGACGCAACCACCCTATGGCACTTTGATGCCGCAGAGGGAGCGCCGTCCACAGCATCAAAACCGGTAAGGCTGACATAATCGCTGCGTTCTGCCACTTCCCGTCCATGGCTTTCGTGCGATGTTCCAAGACATGGCTGACCGAACGCTTCAACCTCCCGTGCGAACTCGTCGAGGCTGCGCTTGCTCATGTCCTCGAGGACAAGACCGAAGCCGCCACCAACGGGATTGTATGACCGCTCCGCAACCTACGTTGACAAGATTTTCAAGCGAGTCGAGCGCCGACCAGCGTGAAATCGTAAGACGATAAAGGACGATAAGCTTCAGCCACTCGCTGAGCCGACCTGGTACGCCGCGAGCAATTTACGGGCGCCTGCTACGACTGTGTCAATGGTCCATTTCGTATTCGATTGACAACACTGCTGATGGCTTATCGCGAGGGCTTTTAGACGGTTCCATTGTCGCTCTGCCTTTTCCGGGTCGCCGCCACCAATCAAATTAAGGATGTTTGCGCCCGGGTGCTCTTTGGTAAAACCGACTTCAGTTTCCCACCAACCTGGATGCCACAGCGGAAACCTCGTCCTGTACTCGTCAAAGGTGAGATTTCGCAGTTCTCCCTGGACCTCCTCGGCAATCAGAGCTAAAGAATTTGCCAAAGAACCAATGTCCTCTGCAGATGAGCGATAATCTCTTCCCTGAATAATGAACTGCTCGACAATATTGCCCCGAAAACCTGAAGTCCCTAGTCCGTACAGATCGCCCATTTTGGACAGGAGTCGTTTGGCCAATCTCACTTCATGTTGAATTTGCTTTCTATCTATGGAGCTGAGCTCACGCAGGTAGCGCTGAATCCATATTTCGTATCCAATCAATTGAGGCAGATTTCCGAACGTGATATCGAACACATTGTGTCGCTTCCCCTCGAATTCCATCTCGTGACGGGAGACAAAGCTTTGCTTCCCTCTGACACCAAAAAAGGATTCTTGGACCACTGGTCTTCGTGATAACGGTGCTGTCTCTTGTATAAGATCGCAATAGACGACGAATTCTGGCGTCCTCAAGATCCGATAAATTAGTTCGTCTACAAGACGCCGTAGGTCTGCCCGAGATATATCCGCTTGCACAACTTTGGTCTCTATGACGAGATCGAAATCGGTAAGGACATTAGAGTACGTCTGTCGAGACGTTGATCCCACCGTCATAATGCGACGGACCCCATATCTCTTACTGAAGCCCGTCTTTGTAGCGCAATCGGCAGCCTCTGATTCCACTCTCGATTGCAGTGCAGCTACTTTATAAGCGTCTGCGACGCGTATCTCAACATTTCGAACGCAGACATCGTATCCAGCCGGCAGCGGCGAGCCATGCTTTGGATTTAGCCTAGCATCGGCAACTGGCTTTGGAATTCGAGACTCTGCAAAACATGGCCAGTGGGAATCAACGACGAAATCAAAGGAGTGGGCGCAACCGGATAGAAACCTGTTCCTACTAAATCCTGCAGAGCGAGGAAGGCGGACGAAAATATTTTTCAGGTCGGGGCAGCAGAGGGGGCTTTCGCCCTGAAATCTCACGTCGTCTGAATGCATCCAGAGCTCAGGAAAGGTAAGAAGTCCAAATTTTCCGGCGCGGCCAGTTCCGAACCCATCAAAGCTATCAATGGAAAGCGTCCATCTGCCAATGGGCTGCTGGGTTGCCCCGATAAGAAGCCCTTGCTGCGAATTATTCGTCAGCGACATCTGAAGAAAGCCCAAATAGAGGTAGCGCATCCAGCAAGCACTGAGCGCTTCCGATAAATCGTAGCGGCGGAGGTCCGGGTATTGACCTTCCGTGCGAAATCCAAATTGTCGCCATATTACACTTCGCCGCCGCAAGTACGTCATTCTGCCAACTGTCGCCCACCATTATCATCTTGTTAGTATCAACATTTAACTTTCTGGCAATCGCCTCGTACGCGGATCCATTCGACTTTCGAGCGGAATATTGGAACGTTGCAAAGAGAGCGAACCGCTCGAGCCGCAGTCTTTTAAGAATCTGCCTTTGGATATCGTCGTGCGCTTCCGTCATGATAACGATCGAATAATTACGTTCCAAAGAGGCGAGCGCCACATCAGCTCCTCGATACAAATACGCGTGATCTAGCAATTGCTCCTCCAGGAAACGCGCCATCCTTTCTGCGTCAATACTTATGCCGAGCTTCTGAGCCAGAGCTTCAAATCGATGGCATCGCATAACATGTCCAGAGGCGAATGCTCCGCCTTCAGTCCGATCGGCGATCTCGGCATATGCTTTCAAGACTACATCTGCTGATATATTTGTAAAGTTCGCAATGTGCTCCGACAACCGTTCACGAGCGTACTGGCTAGCCTCATTGAATCTATAGATCGTATTGTCCAGATCAATCAGAACAACATCAACCTCAAGATCGCGAGCAACACTCATCATCGAGAAAGAACCTCTATTATGCAAGCTGAAATTCTATCCGCATTTATCTCCGTGACGAGCTTCACCGGGCCACGCTCCGCGTCACTTGTGAATTCAAGTTTACCGTAATCAAGCTGCCGAGTCGCGACACGAAGCCTTACGATCGAACAGGATTCGATAAGTCCACGATCGAGGACAATCGCGCTAAGCGCTTCGTCCCAAATGTGTAGCGGGTTTTTGCTGCGTACCTTTCTAGTCGCGATATATTCTTTCAAATAAGCCGCACCGGGCCGATCTGAAGGTAAAGATTTGATTTGGGTTTCGGAGTACCTAAGACGATCGGTCGCGTCCAGCGGCACCAGCGTTATGTCCAGGCCGGAGCCTAGAATGCTGTCGGCAGCCTCCGGGTCAAACCAGAAATTAAATTCTGCTTTGGGAGTTGCATTGCCGCGGACATGCAAAGCACCTCCCATCATGAACACTCTGCCGATATTCTTGATATCCTTTTTAGCCTCATGAATCGCCGCCACCGCCGCGGAGGGGGGGCCGGCTATGAAGATATTCAGCGCTTTTGTATCCCGTATCGCTGCAGCTAGTTCTTTGTAGCCGTCTGAGTGTGCTGAAGTTGATGGGGGGATTGGTCTTGCCAAAGCACCAGAATAAAACATTTTGGTCACCTGCAGCCGGGCAACAAAACTCTCGACCCGCCGAAAATGTGCACTCGCCGGCAAACCGACCACGACCGGAATGTCGGTCCGTTTAAATCTTGCAAGCAAGGCTCGCACGTTGACCGCTACGTCTTCTGCCCAAAAATTCCCGCTTGCGCACACAATGAGCTTGATATCGATCCGTGGGCTCGCGAGAAGCATTGAGATTGCGACACCATCGTCTCCCAATGGCGCGGCATCGGTAATGATTGCAAATGGGAGAGGACGGCTGCTGTTCGTATTCATTTGTAAGATCTTACTCGGAGTGAATTATCAAATATTCAATCGAGACAAGATCGATCCTTTTTGCTGGTGGATAGAAACTGCGTGGACCCTGGCAAAAAAGCTGCGACCGTTTAATCGGCCCCACAATGCGCATAATCTGCCACTCGGTCGGCAAAAAAAACCGATGTAATTCACTCTCAAACTCATCCGGGCTGATATCAATTCGTCCGTCGATTGGTTTTGAGTCATCAAATATCATATCAAACAGCATCTCTATGTAGATCTGAGCGTATCGCTCCAATCCAGCGAAGGATAATTTCTCAAGATGTGTTCGCAACTCGAGGACCGATGTGACGTGCTGAAGTGTACCCGTTGCAATCACGAGAGCGGGTCTCCCATACATGCTCAAATCGATATCGGCATAGTCCGCTAACAATGCAGTCGCAAATTCAGAGCGGCCGCTATCTATAATGTACTTTGTCAGGTCCTGGTATGCTTCCTTTTTCCTCTCAATAGCAATTACCCTAAAACCAAGTTGCAGTGCATGCAGGGTATGGCGACCTCGCCCGGCGCCGAGATCCATTACCAGATGATCGGAATCGATCCGTTCGAGAACGTGAGAAAGCCCCGGCAGAGATCTTCGCGCGAGGTCCGCATAGTCGAGCTGTTCTACTTCCTCCAAACGTGTTCCACCAGCAAGCCGCGCCTTGGTCGACACACGCAACTGCGCAAGATATGCGAGAAACATCTTTGGCCTATCGGAAGCTTCCAGAAACCTTTCCGCCGATGACCAATCCATCAGGTAGAGCTCCGCTCCCGTGTGCCAAACCTTATTGATCCAAGGAAGCAGGGAAGGGTCAGTTGCATCCGAGCAAATCGCGAAAACGACCTGGGGGCGTATCTCAAGCACAATTGTCGAAATTAAGGCTTGCGCCGCCGAATCCATGAGCTTCCCGCTGTGGGCCAGACCAACGACGAAGATCTGCGGTTGTTTGGAATTCTCGCCTTTACTGATCACTACTGATCGTTGGTCCAGTTCAACAACGATGTATGCCAAAGAAGGATCAATGTACTCCGCACTTGAAACTCCCCCTAACCTTCGAGCAAAAACCTTTAAAGCTGCTTCAGTTGCCTTTGGCGGCGGCCGAATGTCAAACCAATTACGCAGCACTAAAGCATCTGCGTTGAGCCTTTTAATACTTTCGATGATCTGCCGATTCTGGTAGAAAGAGTAACCTACGAGCGCGAGCGCCGCTCCAGCATAGGTTAGACCAAAATCAACGGTATGTAACCCGGTGATCTTACTGAGAGGCCATGCGGCAACACCACCGATCAGTCCATAGAGCTTCTTACCCAACGTGACCTGATCATTGATCTGATCACCAAAGAAACGCCACGAGTCCCTTGTGAGATATCTGCGTACCAACGCCCTTCGACGTAGTCTAGAGGATTCTACTTGTCTACCGTATTCATCGGATTGATCCAGCGTTTGAAAAAAGAAAGCTACAATTGCAAGGATCAGCGGGAAATAAAGCAAAGCGATAATGGACGGATACGTTAACCAGTCGACAGCATGCACGCCGCCAGTGAATTTGATCGTTGGTCGGAATATGCGCGCAAAACATAAATAGGCACCGTAGATGATTGTGAAACAAAGGATAGACAGTGCATCAACTCTGATACGTTGCTCCAACGTTGGCCGAGTCCCATCGCTCAAAGCGTCAAAACAAGCAACGCAGATTAGGGCGAGGAAAACAGTTAGCGTCTTGTCCACAAATTCCCGTGACAATGCGCCCCAAAATAGCGTCCAGCCATCTGTCGAGAGGCGGGGCTCTAGCATGCGCAGCAAGTGTTGAACCCGCTCGTACCACGCGTCTTGAACAAAGGGGCGCTGCATTGGAGGGTATAGCACTATCTCGACCGCGAACGATGCCAGTCCACATGCGAACGCACCGACCAAAAACAATCCCAGAAAACTGCGTATGAGTTGTCGAATAGATGCTGGCCTTTCTGACAATTGTTCCCTAATGCGAAGAGCGAAGGCCATATACCCCCACGACAATGCCCCGCATACGTTCACAATTCCGAATGGAAAGAAATTACTGTAGAAGTTCCCGTTGATGGTAGCGCTGAAGATGCCGACGATGGCACCCCACCAGGGTCCCAAAACGATCGCACTGAAAGCAGTTCCGACCATGTCCAAGAATAGGAAGCGTGCTATTTCCACGTGATGCGACTGTGCGAATTCGCACAGATATCGACCGACAATGTTGAGCAGCGTTCCAATCAGAAGAACTGGAAGAGTCTCTGTAATGAGATTGAACCGCTGAACAGCCCCGCGTAGCATTACCTCCTCAGCATCAGTAAGAGGCCAAAGATTGCGAGCGCGACTGACAGTGCTCGGGCTGTTGCGCTACGAGATGAGTAAGACTCTCGTGAAATTAACTTGTCGAGACCGACATTCTTCCAACGAAGCAGTAGTTCGGTTACGATGATAAAAAATGGGCCCAACGCCGCAATCGGCTCAGCGACGGAGAGATCGATTCTGGTTAGAGCATACAAATAGAAAAGCGCAGCACAAGTTTGCAGTATCCTGGCGAAAATGATCAACTTGAATGCGACAAACGATGTCATATGAAGACTTGAAATCGCTCCATGCGAGGAAGACAGCATGATGAAGGTCGCCTGAAAAAGCTTCAAATAAAAATAAATGGAGAAAAGATTTAGTCCTTCGTTCACAAGGTACTTGTAGAGCAGTGGAACAGCCGAACTTGAAATTGCAAATATTATCGCAAACAGCGGTGCCCTATTGGTCTCCAGGAGCTTGCGAACCGTGGTTAGTGGTTCATCGAGCAGCACGATTATTGACGCTAGGATTATCAGGCCGCCGCCCACGAATCTTTCCGGGCTATTCGGCTCCTTCAAAATGAATATTGCGCCAAGTAATACGAAAATACTGGATAGGCGTACGAACGGCGTCAATCGAGAAAGGCCTTGCCCTTGTACTGCGAGGGCGTGATACCATGGTATCCGCCCATACGCGGTGATTGCTCCTACGGACGCACACAAGGCCAATGCCTTGTAGGGTATCGGAGTAACTAATCCGACAAGCGGCAGCAGCAGCATGAATTGGATCACGTTTGTCCAAAACGCAAAATCTTTGGCGCGTCCCGTTCGTGCAATTAATTTGTCAACAAAATCGGCGCCGATGTTGAACCATACCGAAAGGAGTACGGTAAGAACGTGCATGACACACTTTCACAAGTACGCTTTGAGCAGTAGTGCCGCGCCGAGTCTTTGCGGCCACTGGCACGGCGCGGCGTCACCTGCAGCGCGCTGCGACGACCTCCATTACAATTCGACCGGCGGATGGTTTATCGGATTGATCTCTGTCGCGATCTTGGCTGCCGTTTCCCATTTGTGGCGAGGGAGCAGCTTGGGCGTGCAGACCATTTGTTCGGGCATCACGGAATTCCTTTTGACGCGTCACGCACTCAATTCGCTGATCATTGCAGTTCGTAATTCGACAAGTTCCGTGAGTTTTTCCATGTAAATATATACCACTATGGAAGCGTGAATGTGAAGTAGCTCACACTCTCTAAACTGAGATTCTCCAGATGAATCCCCAAACCGGCATCAATGTTCGCGTTTTCCCGACCCTCTTGCAAGACAGACGCGAGGGGCTGACCGCTACCAGCACCTCGGGTAACCCGAACGCTTGGTCGAGGGTCTGATCTGGCCACTTTCCCTGGCATTTGGACGCACTCCTTCTATCGGTTGCTCATGACATCGGGGGATGCCCCAGATTTTGTTGAAGTAGGCGAAGCAGGCATCGCCGGGGATGATGCTATGCGGCGTCAGTGTCGTGTTCAACTCGTTGGGTGACTGATGAGCTGCAAGCGCAGCTCTGAGAGCGGGCAGGTGCCTGTA
>DATFWY010000151.1:0-20463 GCA_035258805.1 Blastocatellia bacterium
CTCGGCTCCTGAAACCTCAAGGATATTCAATCTTGCGTTTCTCAGTGGCTCCACCCGTACAAGAACTCATTCAAAGAATCGAGCAAAAACTAAAACTCGCTGCCTGAATCAGTAAAATTATTGTCGGATTAAGGCTAACTAAGTGTCTGAGCAAGGTTAAATGAGTTCCTCTCATGTCCGCGACGTCGGACGTGACAGGAGAATTTATACGGATGTCTCCTGCTTCCTCACTCAGAATTATCGGTCGTGATATTACCGCGCTCGGGGCAGAATCTCAGCATCAATGGCTGTCACATTCAGAAACGCCTCGGCGTTGGAATTTTTCGTGTCCCGTCCGACTAGGAGCACAACACAAAGCCGACACTCGGATGGGCTCTGTCCCGTAAACTTGAGCTGTTGTACAAGACTTTGCTCCGAATTTGCGGGAAAATCGGCGACAGTGCTTTGACCATTAACGCTGGACACTATGGTCGCGGTCGCGCCATCGAGAGTCTTAATAAAAGCGCTAACTCCGAACTCGATCTCCACCCTCTCGTCTTTGCCTTCGAGCGGCACGACGAGAGAAAACACGCGCGTGGACATCGGCGCCGGTGACTTACTGCCCCCGACAGTGACCTGCAAATCGGAGAACGTAAGCGTCAAGGCCCTTTTGTCGTCAGAAACAGCAAGGTCAAATTTATCATTGCTTTGATACGTCGGGATTTTTCCGAAAGTGAACATCGCTACCTCCTTTGGGTTTGTTGACTTTGTTATAGAGTGACAATGCTTCATACCGGGCCATTAGTTCTCCGTCCAATACTTTTTTGGAATGACTTGACATAGTGCTTCGGCTATAGTTTGCCATCCCACCTAGTCGTTACTACTGGTGAGACGATACTTCCGTTCTTTCCTACCCCACTTCCCAGCGAAACTCGCCTTCGGCAAATGACGCCTACGTCCTTGAGCAGAAGAATCAACCTCGATAGCCAAGCAGTTATGAACGGGCATTCTTAAAAATTATTGGACAATAGGATCAGGTATTCGGTATACAGCGTACTCCTATAGAAGCATGCTGTAAGGAAAAACTCAGCTTGAGAATATGGACACGATACATAAGGACACTTTCACGTAATCAATACTGGACGAAGTGGCTCTTTCACCTATCAGAAAGGTTTCTTATGCCCAAACTAACAGAACATTTCTCTCTGGAAGAGATGACTTTTTCCGAAACTGCGGTCCGCCACGGGCTTGATAACCGACCCAACGCACGAAACGTTCAGAATCTGACAGAGCTTTGTGAAGAGTTGCTGGAACCCATTCGCGAACTGGCCGGAGGTCCGATTAACGTAACTTCCGGATTCCGTTCTCCGTCAGTGAACAGCGTTGTCGGTGGATCGATTAACTCACAACACATGTCAGGCGAGGCGGCGGATATCAACTGTCCATTATTTAATCCCCGGGTGCTATTTGAGAGAATCCGTAATTCCGGTCTTGAGTTTGATCAATTGATCAACGAGTTCGGTTCTTGGGTGCATGTTTCATTTGTTAGCGGTCGGACAAATAAAAGAGAAGTCCTGATCGCACGCATGGTGAACGGGGTGCCTCGTTTCGAACAAGTATGACGACATAAAATTAGTTGGAGGTGTTTAAATTTCCTCTACGTAACAGTAGGCCATGTGTGGGAGGATCTTATGACCCGCGAAATCGTTCGTCGTAGCTTTAGGAAGTGGTTGTCTGGCGTCGTCTCAGTTTTGGCTATGTATCTTGTAATGGGTACCTGGGCGATTGCGCAGCAGTGTTCGAGCGGCCCCAATGTGTGTCGTGAGACTGCCCCCGGAGGGGCGTTGCTGCACAATGCGAACTCGAACGGAGACCGGGTCTGGACGACAGCATGTGGACCAAATACCATGAAGTCGGGGCTCGATCCAATATGCCAGCAAATCAGCAGCTGTCCGGCGGCGGGTGGCTTTGGCAAATTCCTGCAAGCGGTGACGTTCGATTGTGAAATGAAGCATTTCGACGGCTACTTCGGTCTCGATGGAATGACCTTCGGTATTCTGGACTGGACTTCGAATAATTTGCCGCCGGTGTTGAAAGCGTATCACGAAAGGAACAGGGACGAGTTCGACGAGATCTTCGGCAAACTTAACATGCCGATGAAAGACGGCTGCCTAGATGCGAAGTGGGCCTGCGACAACAATAAGAAGGGTAATCTCATGTGCGATGCGAATTTTCATGACGCATTTGCGACGGCGATCAAAACTGCTGATTTCCAGAAAGCGGAGGTTGACTTCGCTCTTACCCAGTACGAGAACCGGATCAAGCGCTTTTCCGATTTGGGGCTAAAAACGGAGTATGGCAACATAGCGATGGCTGTGCTCGCGAATAACCTCCAGCCTGGGCCAGCGTGTCAACCTGCGACATGGAAGAAGGTTTGCGCCGGGCAACCAGACGAGACGAAGATGGTGGATTGCATGCTGGATCAATATGCTAAGAACAGCTGTCGCGGGGGGCCTAAGCAACGTTCCGAAGAGCGCGTGAAGGCGATCAAGGCGGTGTTTGCCGGAGCGGCGCCAAGTGAGAATATCCACCCGACCGCGGATGCTGTGATCTCTTGTAGCAACAGCTGGGGCACGGCGAGCAATTGATTCGGATATCATACCTAAAAGCTCCACAGGTGGATGAAGGGCTCTCTGGGCAGAGCCTGAGGGTCACCCCTTGCTGCGACTTGGCGCTGTCGCGTAATCTTGCAAGAGGGAATTCTCCTCGGTTCCTTCTACTTACAGAGCCGGGTATTCTGGCGAGAATATTGCCCCATCCCTGCTAACTAATGCAGCTTACGAGGGCAGCATTTTTAGACCGGGCGAGCCTGCGTCTTCAGGCCGCTGACCCAAGTATCTGACCCGACAAACCTATGGGTTACGCCAGCAATTCATCGGGACAGTGCAGAGGCAAGCTTGCAATAATGATTAACGCGACTTTTTAACTGGTCCAATGGCGTCCACATATGCGCCATAAGCGTCGCGAAAAAAAACATTGCATTGGGTTAACTGAAGCTTCAACGGTGTGCGACTGACGACTTCAACGTAAGGATTGAGTTCGATCACAACGGGAAGAACTTCATTCGGATGTGTTTCGAGCGCCCATATACGTTTCAAAAGCTCCTCCTTGGCGGCGATCTTTTCCTTTGCTCCTTTTGCTCGCGGCGAAGTCCACGGCATGCGCAGGATAATTGAGCCGCGACAGTTGGGGGCAGGCACTGGAAACTTTTCCCGGTGTAGTTTTAGTTCGAATTGCCCTCCTGATCGCGCGGCACGGTCGCTCTGAGCAAAATCAATAATCTCAGCCTTTAGCTTGAGGTTCAAATGGTAATATGGTCCGTATCTTCCCTGATTAACGACAATTTGTTCTTCGGACGCCCCACTGTGGGTGTGACAAGGATTCAGCAGCCAAAGAAACCCCGCAATGGCAATGACTAGATGCAACGGTCTGTTAGTCAATCGAACGTCTGTGCATCCACGTACTGCGGCCATTTGTTTAGGAACTCTTCAGGTGTGCCGGCGCCGAGAGCAGTATTGTAATGTTCCTTCCAGAAATTTGCCATTCCCTCGATATCATTTTCGACTGGTAGCGCGGCTTTCACTCGCATGTATTTCACTCGACACATTGCAGCCGCATAGCGATCGTTCAGTTTCATCGTAGCTGCCTGTGGCTTTTGTCCAGGGTTGAGTGTTAGTCTCACCTTGTCCGCTAGCCCTTTATTAAACTTGAGGAAGTTGTTCCAACAGTCGTCATGGGTCGCACTTTCCATTTGGAACAGACCAAGCGCCGGCCCTCCCCCATGTTGTTGTCGGTCTATCAAAAGGCTTTCTTGAATTCCAGTACCGAGTAGCAACTGCTCGGCTGCTAAACCGCCCGCCGCAAGAGTAGTGAGAGCCGGACGAATCGCTTCCACCAAAACGGAACGTGCCAAACTCCTTTTATCTTGGGTCTGCATGCCGCTAACTGAGCCCGCCGCCGCTGGAGCCACACCGCGCGGGACCGCAAGAACATCGTAGAAGGCTTTGTTCATGGTCCCCCGCAGCTTCTGACCGTTGAGCGTTACGGAGACAGCCCCAATCGTCCCGTCTTCGTCCTCTAACTCGACGGTGATTACGGTCCCTTTTGGGACAGTGACAGTGAAGGGGGGGTCGCCGGCAATAACAAGGTTTGCGTCCTTATTTGTCTGAGCCTGGAAAGCCATAGATACCTCCTGTTCGGTCAGTTTCGCTTTTGTTCGCTTAGTTGGGGCTCCCGACGGTGTCTAGTTGGGTGGCTGCGCCCTGCACGGCATCCTGGACTGTCTTGACGATAGCTGCCTGGTTTTTGGTCCAGTCGCCGCTTTTCACTTTTGCCTGCTGGTCAATAGCCATCTTTAGCGTGTCGAGGATTTTCTGCCGGGCGGCTGTGGCCGCCTTCTCGGCATTCAGAATCCTTGCTCTTGTAGCGATAATATTCGAGCTCTGCATATCCGGCCCGCCCGGTGTACCGGCCGTGGCTGGCAAGGGAGCACCGAAGGCCGCCACAGACGCCGCGAAGACCTGGCGATAGAGTGCTCCTGCCGCCACGACGAACTTGGTCGGATCGAACGCCGCGTTTTTTACGACTGGCAGGGCCATGTTTTCGAAGTAAATGATGGAGTTTTGATTTCCGGCACCACCACGGGACTTAGCGTTCGCACTGAGACGCCAACGATCAGCGTTTCCGGGCTCAGATATGATAGTGAGACTGCGGTTGGCCGCCTGTAGCACCTGCGCGACCTCGTTATTGATCGGCCCCGTATTGTAGTCCGCGGTGGCACGGCTGAAAGTATAGTTGTAGGCGATAGTACTGCACGCCGGAAGAGCGATCAACGCCGATGCGATCTCACAGTCCTTCGGTCTTGAAAAATCGTATCGAAATACGACGTCGCCAGTCGACGGCGTCAGTGCTTTGACGATCGCTTCCCGGGACCCAAGAGCTAGCAGTTGTTGGCTGTCAAGCGAAATTCCTAGGGCACGTAGTCTAGCGTTGACGTTGTCGTGATTGCTTGTGGACCCGAGTAATTGGCGCACAGCGTCTAGGACTATCCCGATTCGTTCTGCATCGGTTGCTGCAGGGTTATCTGTGATTGTCAGTTTAGCGGCGGCGTCCGGGACATCTCCCAGTGCTCCGAGTATCTGGAACCTCAAAAAGCGGATGTAGCCTGTGGTTACGACATGCGAGCCAGCGGATTTGAGCAGACTTTCCCTTAGCACGGAGAGCTGAGAAGCGAGTGTACGGAGTACAGTGGGATCATCAAGCCGCTGCATGTTCGTTTTCATTGTAGCATCGAAATCTTTCCATGCCTTCAACTCTGCCGCTGCCGCTTGGCGTAAAGCCTCCATAGTTTTTAGCGCATCTCTATAATCCTGATTGGTTTCGGACTTAAGCACCTCCGTGAGTACCGCGATCATTGAGTCGAGAGAAGGGATGGTTTTTTCGATCCGTTCCATTATGGGACGGAGATTTTCTTTAACCGTTTTCATATTCTGTGCGGTGGGATTCTGAACGGGATCGATGACTGTCTGACGTTTATCATCAATCGACTGCATGAGAGCGGTAGGATGGTTTAGACGCATTTCGCTGCGCTGCTCTTCTGTTGGGCCGTACATGTCCACAGTGACCTTGAGGCTTGAGTTGGTCAAGGCTAGAACAGCGACGGTAGTGCCGAGCAGACCGCCCGCCATTGCCGCGGCCCCGGTCTGAGCGGGTGTTGCGCAACCCATAAGCACATAAGCCGACAGAATAGGGCCAATCAGAAATAGGACCAACTTCGATTTGATCATTACAACCACCTCATTTGGATAGCACGTCATACGTCGCTTGAGCCTCTGTGAATCCCTTATCGAGATCGCCTGTGTTGAAGATTACGCTCGAGCCCGCCTTCTGCGACGCGAGCTGAGCTGCCTGTAGTAAAATTTTTCGAATAGCATCTTGAGTGGTGGCCTTTCCAATCCCGTCGGCGAACGACTTCAGTTGCGTGGCCAGAGTGGCCGCGTTTTTGCGCACCTGTGCCGTGGTCTGCTCAGCGGCAGTGATGCGCTCGAACGCATCCGCGGAGGCACTGGAGGCAAGGAGAGCAGCAATCCCTTTGCCGGTGCTATCGCTTTCGGCAAAGACCCGAATCTGATCGGCGATCGCATCGGCGTTGGCTCCGTAAATCATGGTGAAACGGTCGTTGGCGCCACCCACCTCACACTGCCCTCGCACATTGCACATTAATTGCAGTGTGCCAGCTTGTAGAGTACCGGATCCCGCCTTCGCGGCGGCGGCATCGGTCCTTTTCACTTCACCGAATAGCTGGTGAAGTGCGTCAGCGTCGTAGAAGCCGCTGCTGTATTGACTGGTCATAAGAAAGGAGTCGGCGTTAATCGTAACACGGTAGAAGGTGAGGTCTCGGTTTGGGTCGTCCAAGTCGACCATAGCAAAGTAGTGCTGCGTCCAGACTCCGGAGCAGCCGGTGAGAAGTAACGTCACGATGAGCAACCTGAAGTAGCCCCATCGCAGTTTGACGGAATGCTTATGTACTAGATTCACGTGTGTCCTCCATCGAACCGATGCATTGTCTGTCGATAATTGAGTTCCGTCCAATTAATTGTGTCTTACCACTACCCAGTGGGTTCATAACTAACCACAAACTTACTTAGCGATTCCTTGAGAATAGGGCCGTGGCCTTCGAAATCGGCCGTGAGTTGCAAACAGCCATCGAATATCGAAGGAGTAGGTGCTTGCGTTAGCGCCACCCACGCCTCATCGGTGAGCTTACCCGTGGGTAGCTGGCCTTTCGTCAGTTGGAAGGATTTGACTGTGTTTTCTGTATCGTTCCCGAATATTCCGTCTTTGATTCCCGGGTCATGACCCGCCAGCTGAAGTTTCAACTGCAAGTTGCGCACAACATCGCCGCGGACGGCCCGGTAACCACTTGATGCTTTCTGAAAAAAGACTCTTGACATTAGTTACCTCGATTAGCGTCATGTATAGGGCAAGCCTGTATTTTGACTATTTCGAGGGGCCACGACCTAATGCAATTTTCTTTGGTCCAATACAAAATCCTTAACCAACAAACTCCGCGGTGCTTCATATCGCGCCACGATTTCTCCGTCCAATACTTATTTCGAATACAATGATATAGCCCTTTGGCTATAGCGGTTCCTAACACTACTCGCCTCGCGAGCTGGCCTTCCGGAAACCAAGTCGGTTCTGCGATCCGGGGGCAAGAAGGGCAACACGCATAGCCAAGCGGCTATGAAACATCATTCCAAAATAATATTAGACGGGCAATTTAGTCGGCTGTAACCTTGGCTACCCAGTAAACGTCGTTCCTTGTTCGTTGAAACGAAGAGTTTTTTGAAATCCGCCCAGACCTAAATTGGTGTGGGATCAACGCTCCCGGGGGAAAAGGATGGTTTTTGTTTTAAGAGCACTCAACTCCAAGCTGAACTACGTGCGGCCCACGCCTTTATCTCCACATGGTTCATTGCGTTCACCGTTACCAGCTGCGAACTGCTATCTACTATACCGCCGCATAATAAGCAGGAGCTGGAACAACTTGGTCCCATGAAGAAGGCTTTCCCGATTCGCATTGAGCCGGGTATTCTTTCGCCCGCTAAGTTTGGCCGAAGCCGGAGATGATACGGGAACCGTCGAGTGTATTCGGCAGCGATACGGAGAACGCCATAAAGGCTTTTCAAACCAAGAGCGGACGTCCGATAACCGGAAAAATTATCGACCAGACATAGTCAGCGCTCGTGTGGTCAATCGATGCCTGCAAGTCACCGCCGATTTCGATGGAGGTGTGGTTTTCAAATGATGCTAATGCATAGTTTAAATTTCCTATACGTCGTTGAGGAGGTGTGACATGCCTGCGAGTCCATCAATTCCATCGATAGTATTAATGGCGCCTGACACCTTAGGGCCCGGAGGCTCCGGTGCGGTCCCTCAAGGCGAGCAGCAACCCGGAACCGATCCGGCGCCGAACATCGAGGAAGCGCGTCGGCGCATTGCCGAGGTTTCGCAAAAGGGTTTGGACACGCTTGATCTCGGCGGCCTCAACCTCCGCGAAGTCCCGGTGGAAGTTTTTGCGCTCAGCAACCTCATAAAGCTGGATCTCGGGATAGCGAAAGTCGGTCCGGGCGTGCTGCCCGCCAACAACCGGCTTACCGCGCTCGATCCAAGGCTATTCGCCACGCTGACCAAACTTCAATTCCTCGACCTCACATCCAACGAATTGACGGCTCTCCCGCCGGACATCGGAGCGCTGCAATCTCTCGAAGTCCTCTTTATAGGTTCAAACAAGCTCGGCTCGCTTCCGGAGGAAATCGGCAATCTGCAGGCGCTGGCGAAGCTCGATCTCTCCCGCAATCAATTGACAAGTTTAGCAGCGGGAGTGTTCCGATGCCGTAAACTCGTTTTTCTCGGACTTCTAGGCAACCGACTGACGGCTCTGCCGCCGGAGATCGGCGAACTCGACGCGCTGGAGGATTTGCGCCTGGACGACAACCAGATCGCCTCGCTTCCCGGCGAGATCGGTCGGCTCTCAACCCTGCAGACGTTCACCGTCTCCAATAACCAATTGACGGCGTTGCCGCACGAGATCGGGCAGCTTGCAAAGCTCGAAAACCTCGCCGCCGGCAATAATCGGCTGACCGCGCTGCCGCCGGAGATCGGCCAGCTTTCCGGCCTCAACATGCTCGCCGTCTTCAAGAATCAGATCCCCGCGCTTCCGCCGCAAATTGGCAATTTGAGGTCGCTGACCCTCCTTGACGTGACCATCAATAAGTTGACGGAACTCCCGCGCGAACTGGCTCAGCTTTCTCAACTCGAAAGCCTTGCCATCGGCTTCAACCCCATCGCGACGTTTCCGGCGGAAATTGCTAGCCTCAAGGCGCTGAAGAATCTGTCCTTGGAAGGCAATCCGCTGACGTCCTTGCCCGAAAAGATCGGGAGTTTCGGCGCGTTGGAAGAGCTGCGCGTTTCCAGTACTTCGCTCGCGACCCTGCCGGCGGCGATCGGCTCCCTGCAGAGCCTGCAAGTCCTGGAGGCCACGACATGCGGCCTGACCGCCCTGCCGCCGGAGATCGGCCGGCTCGGCGCTTTGCTTGCGCTAAAACTCGACGGCAATCAACTTGCATCGCTTCCGCCGGAGATCGGCAACATAAAGACGCTGCAAATGTTGATTGTGAACGATAACCACCTAACGGCCTTGCCGAGCACGATCGGCCAGCTCGCAAACCTGCAAATGCTCGATGTATCGCTCAATCAATTGAAATCGCTGCCCGCGGAAATCGGCGGATTGTCCTCATTGACGGATTTCGACGCGGCCCGCAACAGGCTGGCTGCCCTTCCCGCCGAGATCGGCAATCTGGGCGCGCTGAGGTTGCTGGACGTCTCGAGCAATCCCATCGAAGCTCTCCCGCGCGAGATCGGCCGGCTCAAGACGCTTAACAGCCTGGACGCCAGCCGCTGTCGAATCGGCGCGGTTCCGCCCGAAATCGGCGATCTGTCGTTGCTCAAGTTCCTCGACATATCGCTTAGCGAAAATGAAAATTTCGCTCCTTTGCCGGCCGATATCGGGCGGCTCCAGGGGCTCGATACCTTGAATCTGACCGGGCTCAAACTCGCTGCGTTGCCCGCCGAGATCACAAAGCTTGTCCGCCTGAATACGCTCAATATCGGTTCCAACCGCCTGACGTCGCTTCCGAACGGGATTGGCGCGTTTTCTGAGCTTAAGACATTCAACATCTCCAGCAATCGGTTGGGCGCACTTCCGCCGGAGATCGGTCAACTGTCGAAGCTGGAAACGCTTGGCGCCTCGGACATTCAATTGATCACGCTTCCGCCCGAGATCGGCCAACTGTCGGGCCTCGTAACCCTCGACGTGGGCAAAAATCAATTGAGCGCGCTGCCGTCGCAAATCGGTAACTTGAAGTCCCTCAAAAGTCTTACGCTGTCGTCGAACCAATTTGCAGCGCTTCCTCCGGAGGTGATCCCGCTTTCTCAGCTTGAACGCCTGGACTTCGACAACAACGGCTTGACGGCGTTTCCGATGGACGTTCTAAAGTTCAAGGTACTGAAAACACTTTCCCTGCAAGCCAATCTGTCACTCACCGCGCTGCCCAACGAGATTGGAAGCCTCGAATCGTTGGAAGTGTTATTGCTCTCGGGTAGCCCGATCACAGCTTTGCCGGCCGGAATCGGCCGCCTTCGAAACCTGCAAAGACTGGAGGCCGCGTGCAAGCTCACGGCCTTGCCGCCCGAAATCGGTCAGCTCCCAACTTTGATCAAACTGGTTCTGACGGGGGGTCCGAGCCTAACCGGCAACCAACTGACTGCCCTTCCGGCCGAGATCAGCAACATCAAGTCTCTTCAGATACTGATGGTCGGCAGCAACCAACTAGCTGCGCTGCCTCCGTCGATCGGCCAATTGAGCAAACTAAGAATCCTCGATCTTTCGGGTAACAACGCGCTTACAACATTGCCTGACGAGATCGGCGGACTTTCTTCATTGACCGACTTCAACGTGAGCACGAACAAGCTGGAGGCCTTACCGACAACGATCGGCGAACTTTCTTCTTTGACCGTTTTCGAGGCGCACCACAACCAACTGACCGCCTTGCCAACAACGATCGGCCAATTGAAAAAACTGCAAACCCTCGATGTGGGATTTAATCCTCCACTAACCTCGCTGCCCGGCGAGATCGGCAGACTTTCTTCTTTGACCATTCTTAAGGCGAACAACAACCAGCTGGCCGCCATACCTGCCGAAATCGGCAATCTGACCGCGCTGACGGTGCTCGACATTTCGGCCAACTTCAACATCGCGGCGTTTCCGGTTGAGATGGGACGGCTCAAGGCTCTCGAAGAGTTGCATGCCAGCGGCTGTCGAGTCAGCGCGATCCCCCGTGAGTTTGTCGAGCTTTCGTCTCTCAGAGTCTTCTCGCTAGGAGGCGACAACGCGATCGTTAGCGGAATTGGCGCGCTTTCGTCGCTCAGAGTCCTCGCACTAGGAGGTAGTGCGACCGTCTTGCCCGCTGAAATCGGGCAGCTGCGAGCGCTTGAAACCTTGCAAATAAATAATATCAGGCTTACCGCATTGCCCGCTGAAATCGGACAGCTGCGCGCGCTTGAAACCTTGGAACTAACAAATGCGAAAAGCCTTACGGCCTTGCCCGCAGAGATAGGAAATCTCGGCGCCCTGAAAGCGCTCACCGCACAGGGCGGCCAGATGACGTCGTTGCCTGCAGAGATTGGAAATCTCGGCGCCCTGAAAAGTCTCGACGTGAACGGCAACAAGCTGACCGCCTTGCCCGAAAAGATCGGAAATCTTGGCGCCCTTATAACGCTCGATGCAAGGTTCAACAAGCTGATGACCCTGCCGAAGGCGCTCGGCCGGCTGACCGCGCTGGAAACGCTGAAGGTCGAAAACAACCCCCTCACGGTGCCGCCTCCCAACGTCGTCGGTCAGGGCACCAAGGCCATCCTCGAATTCCTTCGCAATTTGCCCGGGTGATCCACTACAATAGAAATGATCCGAGGATCAAGACAGGTCGGTCTTTGTTGATGCGACAATATTGGAATGATCGAAGCGAATACCTTATACCCCGCTGTCTGGCTTTGAGGGCCAATTTACGCACAGTTCGACGTGGAACTGGGTGAGCGAATTCCTATGAATTCGTCACAAAACGTCGGGCTCGCAGCGGCCTTGCGAAAATCTTTCAAATCCATCTTGGGAGGATAGTCGATGGCAGTACACTCATTGATGCATAGACGGAGCAGGAACCGGGCGCAAGAAGGTAACAGGCACAGCTGACCTTGAAGGTGTAGAACCCCGAAAAGACCCAAATTGGGAAATGGCCGATGGTATTAATGGGCCGGCAGGCTACAGTTCCTTGCGCGACAAGGGGGGCACACTTAGGCATTGGCAGCCGCGCTAGAGCCCACTGTAGTCTATAAATCCCTTATTAATCTCATTGATCTTCCGGGCGTTCCGCTGGAAGACGCCTATGCCGTTACGCGATCCGTTGTCATTGGTGTTTCCTTCAATCGTCACCAAGCGGCCATTAGCCGTCTCTACGACCATGCCGGAGTGCCCTAGCCCTCCGCCGAGATCGATAATGAACAAAGATCCAGGCTTGACAAGACTCGGGTCGGCGACAGCGTTTGCGTTTGTTATTCTGACAGCGCCAGGTTTTCTCCCGGCTTTGTTCCAGTGATCCAGGACTCCAGCAGTCTTAATATGCGGATTTTCGCTGTCCAGTGATTCGGCCGCCATTAGGTAACAAAAATGTGTAAAAGCAACGCACCAAGCAAAGCTGTTGCCGACGGGATTGAGCCCGACAGCACGCAAATACTCGTCTACCTCTTTGCCGCGATTGGATCCTAGCGGGTTCTCTCTCACCCCTATTTGTGTCGTTGCAAATTCAATTGCACCTTTCACTAACTCCGACGGAGCAGAAGAGTTTGAAGGCACCGATGAAGTGCCAAACATCGCACTCCATGTGAGTGGCCCGACTTCACCGTCTATGCGCAGTGGCAAGCCGTTCGCGTCAGGAAAGCGGGCCTGAAACAGCTTTACGGCTCTTTTCGTCGTCTCAGTATCAAAAATCCCCGTTTCTTCAACCGGCCCGCACCCTACTTCATTGAGGCGGTGCTGAATACGTTCGACAATATCGCTGTCCGGATCGCCCGCTTTGATTATGCGGCCTGGAAAAGGCAGCGGCACGACCCTCCCGAGCGGGGTATTGACACGCGCAGTGCGTGGCATAACTCCTCCTTTCTTGCCCTAATAGCAAGCGACTGGTATCGATCTTCAGTCCATGAACGTCGGTCCTACTCATCTTCTCGTCGTATAAAATAAAAGGTTCTTACTCTTCATGTCATCGGAGCGCTAAACGAACTCTTTCGTGGCGCTGCTATAGGTCTTCGAAGCAAACTCTGGCTTCTGCATCAATCTGTTGAGTTCCCGCTTGACCGTCTTCACGCGTTCCGGAAATCGGGATGCACCGATCGTTAAGAGAGCGCCCACAGGATTAGAATTCTGGAGGGCGAGGCGTATCTCGCTGTTACCCCCGCGACCTTGATGTCGAATGTCGGCAACTACTAGGCACGCATCGATGCGAACGCCATTGAGGTTGTAGGTCCTGTCATAAAGCACCATTGCCTCCCGAAAAAACGTCTTTCCGAAATCAACCTGCAACTTTCGGTGCGCCGGGTCGTTCTTAACCCAATGTATGACCTTAGCGCTCTGAATTACTTCGGTGTCTTCAACCTCGGCACTGCTCGGGTTGAGGAAATCCATGAGGCCAGCGGTCGAGGAATCATTTTCTATCTGAACCAAGACGTTATCCTTGATCCGGAAGATCCTGTCATTCTGAACGATGAGGTCCGGGAAGTAGTCCGTCGCAGCAGGTAGCTTCAGGAGATCGCGGAAGTAGCGAACGAAATCTCCATTGGGAACATGAGCCGCGTATTGAAGGAAGCCAAAGGTGAAGCGCGCGCGATCGTAAGTGTTGAGTGTATGGAACAGACCGCCTTCAGCCACGGAGGTCGGAAAAATGAAGTCCGCCCACAATCCGTCGGCGCCCGTGTTAAACAGTGCTCTGTCATAGCGGTCAGCGGCGACGCCACGCGTGTTTACAAGTCCCTTCATTCCCTGAAAGGTGACGCGCTTTCCGACAAAGAACTCTGGACCGCCATCTACTGTAGCAAAATAGTCACCGTCTCTGAGGCTTAAGTTGACTAGCTTCATCGCAAGCCGTTCGCTTGAGTCTTTAGCGACAAAAATATCGGCAGGAAACCGCTGGTCTGGACAACGTGCCTGACCGATGGATTTTTGATCCTGTATCGCGCTCCTATTTCTCCGTCCAATACTTATTTCGAATGCCCTGGCATGACTTTTTGGCTATAGTTGTTTCCTATAACTAGTCCCTTCCACAAAACGGTTTCCGGAAACCAATTCGGTTCTGCTATTCGGGGCAGCATGTATAGCCAAGCGGCTATGAACCGTCATTCGAAAATAATATTAGACGCGCAATTTAGTCGGCTGTACCGTGACTTCCGGAACGAACAGCAAGGTTCGTCCTTCTTCGTTCAAGCGGAGACTTTTTTGGAAGTCAGCCGCAGCCATAAATTGGTGCGGCAGGTGAACTCTCCCGGAGGAAAAGGATGGTTTTCGTTTCAAGAGTACTCAGCTCGAAGCTGAGATTACGTATGGCCCACGTCTTTGTAGCCACATGGTTCATTTCGTTCACCTTGTCGGGCTGCGCGCTGGTATCGCCTATACCGCCGGATACTGAGAAAAAGTTGGAAAGACACTACATTTTTATCCACGAAGAAGGTTTCCCGATTCGCATTGAGCCGGGTGTTTTTCGCTACTCGCGAATAGAACTAACGACCATCGATTACGATAAGTGGATCAACAACATTCTTGCCCCGATCAACGGATTGGTAAGTAGGTCGGCTTTGACCAATGAACCTGTTCGACTATTGTTTTTCGTTCACGGTGGGCTAAACACCTATCGCGCTGAGTTCCAAAGAATGCTCGATCTGATGAATGAGGAGACTGGACCATTCCCAAAGACGACTTATTACCCGATCTTCATTAATTGGAATTCATCTCTCTTCGATTCCGTTATCGATGATCTATTCCTGGTTCGTTTGGGGCGACGCCGTGTGATCGTGGGCCCGCTGACCTCGCCGTTCGTGGCTGCCGGCCGTTTTGCGAGTGTGGCACTGGAGGCGCCAAAAGCCTGGTTAAACAGTCTAGATAACTTCTCTGAAGGGATACGAAGCGCGGATAGTGAAGGCGACGATCCCGCTGACAATGCACTGACAACCCTCGAAGCAGTGGCGCTCTCACCGATCCGAGCCGTTACTATTCCTACCGTTCAAGGGTTTGGTATCGGAGCCTGGCAAATCATGCGGCGTAGGGTCGAGTTGGCCGTCGCCAGTCGACTGACTCCGCATGGAGAAAACTACGCATCGGAAGGCGCTGCGCGCACACTTTTCCAACGGCTCCAACAGAAGATCGAGGAGGAGAAGAAAAAGAACCCGAACCTTAATGTCGAAGTTACTCTCGTGGGACATAGCATGGGCGCCATGTTACTAAACAGACTGCTGACTTTGGCGAAACCGGACCTGCCAATAAAGCGTGTCGTCTATCTGGCACCGGCTTCTCGTATCGACGATTTCGAACACTACGTCCTTCCGTTTCTGGCGACGCACCCGTCCGCGGACGTCTGGTGGTTCAGTCTCTCCCGCGCCGATGAGGCACGCGAAAGTCATTATCTCATATCGCCATCAGGAACTTTACTCGTCTGGATCGACAATTACTTTGAACCTATCGCGGCCAACGGCCAAACAACCGGTGGACGTTATCGCAATCTCACTGAATACTATACGGATTGGCTGGGCAAGCCGGATGACAACGGGTTAATCAAGTTCGACGATAAAGCTGGTTCACGTTTCAACAGGACTCGCGGCTACAGGGCTTCGATGAAAGATCCGAACCGGCCGAAACAGCACGGCGATTTTGATCAGCCACGAGTTTTTCAGACAATCCTTTGCTATGTGGACCCCACCGCATTTAGAGATCAAACTGTGTGTCCACTTTCACCGACAATGTTCAATAGCAGCTCGGACCTTCCCGAATGATTGGTCAGTTAGTTTTCAGAGGCCTTTAGCTTAGCCACAAGAGTCTGTTCAGTCATTTCAAAAAAGTCTTCTGCGGCGCCTATCTGGAGACCTCTTTTTGGATGCACCCGTGTCTCTAAAGAGATACTGCCAGTGGATGTCTAGTAAATGGCGCAACGCGCTCCAAATGCAATTTCACCCGCGTTGCCGGCTACTTGCGTAATCTGCTTGCCACTCGACGGCCGTGGTATATCTCTTGCTGTTGTGGCATTCCTGTTTGGCGATCCGTTTTTTTCAACCTTTGGGCACCAGCGTAAAAGCGCGACCATCAGGGATGACTCGATAGTCACCAAGGAGGGTGGCAATGACATTTACAAGGGGGAAACATGGCGCATGCAGATGAAGTGAGGCAGCGGCAGCTAGATCGCGCTCACGCGGCAGGCAAGCGGTGGCGGGAACTGACGGAACGTCGCGCAGAAACTGTACGTCTGCTGAAATTGGGCGGTCCGGAACTGGCCGACAGTCCAGCCCGCGTTGAGCGTTACCTCGCTCGAGAATCAGCGAAACGCATGGCGTATGCACGGGCGGGTGTGACCGAGGCATTTTTTTCGGAACGGCGAATCGGTCCCACGCTCGATCTCGATGACTACCCACCCAACGAACCGCTCGAATCGCTGGGACCCCAGTCGGACGTATCGTCGAACTTGACGATCGCGGTGGGGTAACAGACGGGTTCGCAACCGGGTTTTTGATCGCGCCAAACGTCATGATTACGAATCACCACGTGTTCGCGTCTGCGGACGAATGTCGTTCTTGTGGGATTCAGTTCGGGTACGAGAAGATGATCAACGGAAGCTTGTCCGTCGGCGCTGTGTTCCGGCTAGACACGAACCGACTCTTTTATGCGAACGAGGAACTCGACTTTGCTGTTGTCGGCGTAACATCTACCGCCACTGCAGCCGGCTACGACTTGCGCCAATTTAAAAATCTCGGACTTATTCCGACGATTGGTAAGATTCTGGTGGGCCAAGCGATCAGCATCATTCAGTATCCAGACGGCGGCCCGAAGAAATATGGCGTCCGCGACAACGAACTGCTGATCGCCCCGACCGAGGTGGATCTTTTCCTTCAATACACGACAGATACCCTACCTGGATCATCAGGATCTCCTGTCTTCAACAAGGATTGGGAAGTTGTCGGGCTACATCACAGCGGGGTTCCAGAAATCAAAGATGGTGAAATTATGACGATTCGGGGTATGCCTTGGAGGAAAGGCATGCCCGATAGCGACATCCACTGGATCGCCAACGAGGGGGTGAGAGTTAGCTGCATCTGCGCCCATCTTTCGAGCGTCAAAGTAAGGACCGAATATCAGCCGGCTCTCGTGGATCTACTTAGAACCTTCGGCGAGGACTTTTCGCAGCTCGCCGCGATTCAGAGCCAAACGGAGGGGACTCGTATGGATACTGTCTCGCCTGGAACCAACCCTGGCGTTTCGATTGTAGTGAATGGCACTGCAAACTTCTACTTCGGGGGTCGGCCTGCTCCCGCCAGGTCTCAACCAGTCATTCCGATCAGCCCGTTACCGCCGGCTGCCGAAAAGAAGCTGCGGTTCGATCCGGATTATGACCATCGACCCGGCTACGATCCTAATTTCCTTGAGGTCCGCGTCCCTGAGCCGGACGTAGCCCCAGCGCGTTCGGCGGAGATCCTCAAGGACCAAAACAAGCCGCTCGTGCTTAAGTATCACCATTATTCGCTCGTTATGAACCAACAACGTCGGCTTCAAATGTGGTCCGCGGTGAACGTTGATTACACTTTGTCCAAGCGACGGAAGCAGAGGGAAGAGTTTGGCACAGATACCTGGGTGGCCGATCCGCGTATCCCTGGGAAACTCCAAATCGAAGACGCTGAACTGTACCAACCCGCCGCCAAGTTCGACCGCGGACACATCGTGCGCCGTGACGACACCGCATGGGGCGACACCGCGGAAGAGGAAATTCTGGCCAATTCGGACAGTTTCCACTGGACCAACTGCACACCCCAACATGAACAGTTCAACCGAGATAAATTCGGATTTCACGGACTCTGGGGCGGGCTCGAGAATCGTATCCAGTCACAGGCGAAGGATGTAGGTAATAAGATGTCGATCTTCGCTGGTCCGATCCTCGATAACGCGAATGACATCCAACATGACTTTGGGGGCGGAGTTGTGAAGGTCCCGCGTCGGTTTTGGAAAGTGCTCTTGGTCACAGAAGATACTGGCACACATCATCCGCAACTGCGTGCCTTCGGGTTCATATTGGATCAGACCGCGGCTATAGACAAGTTCGGGATTGAGCGATTCTCAGCAGGGAAATTCGAAACATATCAGGTTACGCTGAAGGAAATCATGACTGCCGCAGGTGTGACGTTTAAACAAGAAGTGCTGGATGCGGATGCACTGCAGGGATCACCCGAAGAAAGCAATCGAGTTCGACTTGAGTCTCTAGAGGATGTTCGAATCTAGAAAACACGATCTGACAGAATACTACACGGATTGTTTAGACCAACCCGATGAGAATGGGTTAGTTGAATTTGACGACAAGGGCCGTCCCGTTTCAGCAAGATTCACGGATACAGGCTTCAAATGAAAGATCCGAGCTATATGGACCCCTACCGTCTTCATAGACAGAAGGGCATATCGACCCTCGCCGACAATGTTTGCCAATAGCTTCGGATCCCAAACTAGGCTATTCGAAACGAGAGTTTTGCTCTAGTCACCTATGCACGGTTTCTTCCCGAACGCTTTAATTTTTTTGTAATCGGTGTTTTCAATCATTCAGAGTTGGCGAGTTGACCATGTACTATAAGGGTTTATCCGACGAGCGGTTTCGTACCCAAAGATTTACAGTCTCTGGTTCTGACATCACGAAATCTCTTTAAGTCACAGCCTGTGGTTCACTAGAGGCGCAGGGACTCAAATCGCTAAGGCCGTTTTATTTTTCTCCTGCCTCTCTTTGGATACACCCGTGTCTCCAAAGAGATACTGTCATCGAATGCTTCTAGTGAATAGTGTAAAGCGCGTAAATGCAATTTTAGCCGAATAGCCGGGGACTTGAGCAATCCCTTATCAAAAACTCCACTGTGGCATATCTATTGCCTTTCGGACATGACTGTTTAGCTATACCCGTGTGCAACCTTTACGGCATGTGCCGTAATCTGCGCGACCGTCACGGATGACTCAATAGTCGCCAAGGAGGTGGCAATGACATTTACCCAGTTTACCGCTTTCGCGGCGGCGGCGAAGCATTTGAATGTAACCAAGGCTGCCAACATGCTGCACGTAAGCCAGCCCTCCCTCTCCAAGCATCTGAAAGCCTTAGAAGAGAACTTTAGACTTCGCCTTTTCACGCGACATGCGAAGGGGATCAAACTTACGGACGAGGGTGACGAGTTCTTCAGAGATATCGAGCCGATCCTGGCGCAGTTGGATAAGATCAATCACCGCTATCTGAACGGCTCCGCGCGAAAGCAAAGCGGTCCGTTGAAGGTCGGTGGAACCTATGGACCAGCGTCGCGAATTCTGCCCTCTCTCCTTAGCGTCTTTAAAAAAACTCATCCCAAAGTCGACGTCACCCTGCGGGCGAATTCCGGCGGCATTATTCATCAGCAAATTCTTCATGGCGACTTGGAGATCGGCGTCTGTTCCAGACCTTCCTCTCCCTCATCCATGCTTTATTCGGAACCTTATATTCCTCTTAAGCTCGTAGCATTTGCCGCAAAAAATCATCCGGTTGCGAAGAAGAAAGAACTTACTCTCTCCGATTCGGAACATGTTCCGCTTATCGTCCGTATGGATAACGATTTGCAAAGCACCACGCACACAGTGTTGAACGCGCTTCGAAAAAAGGGCTACAAGCTGAATATCGCGATGCGTTGTGAGTCGCCCGAAGCTGTTCAGATCGCCGTTACGCAAAATTCGGGAATTGGCTTACTTTACTACGACGCGGTAAAAGCGGCGATCGAAAGAGGAAGTTTCAAGATTATTCAGATCCGTGGATTAGAAATGGAAGGTCAAACCTATATTGTCTTTCACAACGAACGCCCGCTCTCGCCCAACGCCGAGGAGTTTCTCAAGCTGCTCCGCGATTGGCGCGATCAGCAACATCGGAGCTCATCCGATCGGCTCTAGCCTTAGCAATCGGATTCCAGCCGTTCCAATTGTTCCAACTGTTCAGACTGTGCCCCTCCCCAGCCGCGGCAAGATTTTTATTTGTTGTCGAAGTCGTAAACCATCTGCGCCTTGATGGCAGCGTTGATATTTTCTGCCGTGGGGTTGCGAATTTCTTCGCCGATGTGGGCCACCGCTCCCAAAGTTCTCCCGATGAGCGCGAACGCCTTGGTGATCTGCCAGGGAAGTCCCAGGTCGAGCGCGATCGCGCCGATGGCGCCAGTGACGTTAGCGGGCAAAGGACGACCATACTGAGTTTCCGCGGCCTTGCAAATCCTTTCTAGAAAATCACAATAGCGTCCATACACACTCGTCTCCCGTGCGATCTCGAACAGACGCACCGCCCGCGGGTCGCCTTCCGGATGCGTCCGGTGGCCGATACCCGCTATTCTTTTTTTCTTTTTGGCGTGCTGTTCTACTACTGCCTTCGCGGCGGCATCGAGATCAGCTGGCGAACCGTTCGCCGGTAACGCCTTCACGAGCATTTTTGCCGACCATTCTGAAGAACCGAGATGAACGCTTCCGGCCCCAAGGATCGAGGACGCCACCGCCGCCTGCAAGGCTTCCGGCGCCGTCGAGTA
>DATFWY010000152.1:0-9759 GCA_035258805.1 Blastocatellia bacterium
GATTCCGGTTGTCGGATATTGAAATACATTACAGCCGTTCGAGCATAAGCCAGGGCAAAGTTGGGATCTAACTCAGTCGCACGTTTGTAGAAAGGGATCGCCTCGGCGTTATTACCTTTAGCTCGCTGCTCATCGCCAAGCGAGAACGCTCTCAGAGCCTCGAGCGAAGCGGTAGTGGCTTGTTCGACAGGTGCATCGAACTTCTGGATTGAGCCGAGCGACTCGCCGACCCTCTCGCGTAGCTTTGTCGCAGCATCGCCAAGTTTCTTAAGCACTTGTTCTTTGTTGTCAGCCTCAGCCTGTTCACGAGCGATCGCTTCTCCCGTATGTCCGTTGAGCGCTTCAAGAGTGATTACGTAATGGCTGCCGAGACCCGAAATCGAACCGATCAATAGCGCTTTGATGCCCTGGCGCTCGCAAATCTCCCGCGCTACATCTTTCGTAACCCTATCGTCAGGAGAGCGACCCATAAATCGCATCGCATCTCTGACCTGCTGGTCCGAAAGAATGTTAAAGAATGGGGATTGGCCCAATTGGACCGCAAGCGCCTGTTTTAGCGTTCCGTCGAAGACCGCGTCCCCAGTGGTGTTGATGAAATCTGCCAGCACCACTGTGTCCTTTTCGTTTAACGCTGAAGTCTTGCGTGAGAAGAAGTAGAAGGAAGACGCAGCCACTGCGAGGATGGCCAGCGTGACAACTAACGTACTCTTCTTATGCTGTTTGATTTCGCTGACGATGTACTCAGCACTCGACATGCTTCGCGCAGTGGGCTGCTCGCCGCTCTGAGAAGTCGTCACTTTTGCAACAGCTGCCGGTCGCCCGGCGCCGGTATGTATTATTGCGCTCTTCATCTCAGGCGAGAGTGAGCGCTCGAGCTTAGCCTCGAATTCCAATTCTTGCTTGAGGCTTTTCAGATCAATCAACAAGTCCTTGACTACTTGATACCGCTCGTCTCTGTCTTTAACCAACGCCTTCGCCACAATCCGTTCCAATTCGGCCGGCACTTCCTCAGCGTATCGCGCAATCGGTTGCGGTTCTTTTTCCAGTATGGAAACAATCACGTGGCTCTTGGTGGTGCCCTCGAACGGCCTGCGTCCAGTGATCATCTCGTAGATCACAACGCCAAGACTGAAGATGTCGGTCCGAGCGTCTACTTTCAACCCGCGCGCCTGCTCAGGTGACATATAATCCGCGGTACCCATCACCGTCCCCGGGTCGGTATCCACCCGAGCAATCGTGGGCGCTTCGGTATCGGTTGATAACGGAGGTTGTTCCGTAAGCTTTGCGAGACCGAAGTCCAATACCTTGATGTGGCCTCCAGGCCGGATCATTATGTTCTCCGGCTTTATGTCTCGATGCGCGATTGCCGACTGGTGCGCGGCATCCAAAGCGCTGGCGACCTGAATGGCAACATCCAGCGTATCTCGAAGGCTCATCCTGGTGAGCGACATGTGCTGGCGCAGAGTCTCGCCTTCGATATACTCAGTGGCAATGAAATGCGCTGCGCCGTCTTCGCCGATGTCATAAATGGTGAGTATGTTCGGATGCGACAACGCGGAAGCCGCGCGAGCCTCCTGCTCAAAGCGATGCAAGCGATCTTCGTTTTTTGTAAGCACGTCGCTCAACAACTTGAGAGCGACTTTGCGCCCTAGCCTGGTGTCTTCTGCAAGGTATACTTCACCCATCCCGCCCGCGCCGAGCTTCTTAAGGATGCGGTAGTGAGAAATGGTTGCAGCAGCCAAAGCGGTCTTCTCCGATCAGGCTTCAAAGGACGTAGGTGGGGCATCACATCATAGGCGTAGCAACGTGTCAACGGGCGTGAGGCTGTAGAGCAAACGGTTGGTTTGGGTTCGATTTTTGTTTTACTTATTGGACGCCGTCTTCGGTCTTCACAATGCGATTGAAAGCGGGACCTCGGCGTCAAGGCCTATACCTAATCGCGTCTACTCCCCGCCCGGCGAGTTCAGCTTCCATGTCACCGACCAATAATTGCTGTGCGTCCTCCAGCCCCTTCAGTGTTGCGTCCAGATGCCACAGCGTCAGTCCACGCACAAATAGGTGAGCCTCTTCACCTGAACAGAGCTCCGCGATCGGCCGCATCTCTTTGGTAATCCAAGCCGCTTCCCCGGGGAACTGCATCTTACGCACCGTCTCATGCATTTCTTCGACATTATCCATAAAGTGCATGTGATCGGCCCGACGCAAGATAAACATCTGCCTGGTTCCCGGAGTTCTCTCAAATAACTCGTACATACCTGGCAACGGAAGAAACACATCGTCCTCAGCAACCAGATAAAGCGTTGGAACATCACGGCCCCATTCGAATGTCAGTGTTGCGCGAATAATTCCCGGTTTCGGGTGCGAACTTCCGCCCGGCGCCAGCGCAACAACGGATCGGATGCGCTGCTCGACTTGAGTTGCAGCGAGTACCGTCCAGCCTCCGAAGCTGTGCCCCACGACCCCAATCCTCGTTGGGTCGATCTTCGCTTCCGAATCGTATGCTGAGTCATTAAGCAGATGATCGAGGAGAAATCGAATATCAGGCACGCGGTTCGCAACCCAGGCTTCAATTCGCGCGGTCTTTTGCTCGTCGGTTTCATCCGCCTTACGCGCCAGTTCCGTTGCTACGACCTCAGAATGATCTAACGCCGCAACGAGATACCCGTGGCTGGTTAAGTGAGTACAAATAAATGTCGACTGTTGCCGACTGCCTCCGCTGCTGTGAGAAAAGAGGATCAGCGGGTAGGTTCCGGGCTGGGCGGTAGCATTGCGCACAGCCGTTTGACTGCGCGGTTTATCGTTAAATGGAACAGCGAAGGAGTCCTGGGTTGCCGGTGCGAGGTCCTCGCCCGCGTGCCGCGCAGCTGCGGGATACCAGATCTCGATGGGGAACTGACGATCGCGTACCTTATCAAGTCCCTGGATCGTACGCACACCGACAGGAAATCGCCCTCGGAGGAATGGATCGTACTTACTCATATATAGAGCCTTATACGATACAAATCCTATCAAGGTATCGGCGTCTGTTCGAAAAGTTTCTGTTCACGGTCGGCCAGCCTGTGCGATGGATACATTAACCCCGATCGTCACAATATCCCGGAGAGCGATTGCCGAATCGGTTTCGCGATCTTTGGTCGACGCAACATTTTCGCCGTCATTGGTTGCTGCTACCTCACTAAGGCCCTTGAACGTTGGCCTCAAGCAGAACGTCCAGATGGCGCGAGCCTACCCAACGTAGTAACGAATTTATTCGTTCTGCTTTAAATCGCACTCATTCCGATGAACTCGCTACTTTGTTGTGCGCTGAATGAAAGCAGAACGAATAAATTCGTTGCTACGTGGGCGCGGACTAACTAAGCCAGTTTCTTCGAAATTGTCGTCGCTTTTGCGGTCATACCGCCCTCGATAAGCTTATGTCGACCAGGAAAGAACCAGATCGATTCACGTTTCGTAAGTGGGCGGACCGACGAATGTAGTCGCTTCGAACTCATTTCAGTTTTTCGTATTCCTTTCTTGCCTCAATAAGAACCGGAACATCCGAGTCGGCATCTTTCCAGAGGGCAAAGAAGTCCTGATAAGCCTTGCGTGCTTTTGCGGTGTCGCCAGCAAGTACCGCCGCGCGCGCCATGCCCACGTGCGCGAGCGGATACAACTGAGAGTTAGCAACTACAGCTCTGTGGTCTATGATCTTTTGAAATTCAGCCAATGCTTGCGTGCCAGCCTGCTGGCGCAAATAGGCTACTCCGCGCACGTATGCAGGTAGCAGTCTTGCCATTCGTCCCAATTCGTACTGCGTCGCCGGCTGAAGGACTTGAAGGGCCTGCGAGGGGTTGCTCCGGTTGATTTCGATGAAGGCACGTGCCACCGGCAGCCAGATGTCATTCAGACGCGTATCTCTTGGATATTGTTTTCCCAACTCCTCAACAATGGATTGCGCTTGCGCGGTTTCACCACACTGGGCGAGTGTGATAGCCGCGATTGGTAGAGTGGTCCTCCCGCGCGCGACAGCGAGAGCGTTGGAGACTTCTTCCTTAACCTGCCAGCAGTCGCCAAAACTTACTTCAATTCGCAGCTTATCAAGCATTGCCTGAGCTTCGTTCTCGGGACGGTCGCGGCTCAGTTGAGTTGCGCGGTGATAGAGTTCACGGACGGTTCGGAGCTGACCTGAATAAGCAGCATTCCCCGCTTCCTCGGCGAGCATTTGGGCCTCAGCCGGTTTTCCACGAGTGGATTCTACCTGTTGTTGCATCGCCTCCTGGTTACCTTCCAGAAAAGCGACGGTATACAGGATGACGTGATAACCACCTGAGTCAAATTTCTGAGTCATTGCCTGTTGAATCGTCGCTCTTGCCTCTTCCAGTCGGTTGAGCTGGAAGAAAGCGCGCGCCAGGTTGTTATAATTGGCCGCGTCTTTGCCACCGCGACGAATAGCTTCCTTGGCTTCTTCAACCGCCTTTTGGTGTTCCCCCGTTAAATTGTAGATTACTGCCAGATCGTTGGGCGGGTAACTGTCGCGTGGATAAGTACGTTTCCAGAGTTCATATACTTCGATTGCCTTGTCGAATTCTCCAGTTACATCAAAATAATAAGATGCTGAAATTTTGAATCTCTCGAGTTCGCTGACCCGGTCTCGCAGTTCGAAGGCCTTCTCTGCGGCTCGAGCGGCAAGGTCTAATTGTCGCGTATTGTAATATGCTTCGTTCAGCCCTAGATAGGCGGATGCGAAGTTGGGGTCAAGCTCAAGCGCGCGCTTGTAAAATGGTATCGACTCGAGCGTCCTACCGGACCGCAGGTTCTCTTCCCCCAGGGACCAGGCCTTTAATGCGTCGAGTGATGAAGTGGTGGCCTGCTCAATGCGCGCATCGAACTTCTGAATGGAAGCGAGGGATTCGCCGAGCTTTTCGCGTAGCCTGGTTGCGGCTTCTCCGAGTTTCTTCAGCACTTGCTCCTTGTTTTCGGCTTCGGCCTGTTCGTGCGCAATCGTATCGCCAGACAGTGCGTTGATAGCTTCGAGCGTGAGGACGTAGTGACTTCCTAATCCCGAAATTGATGACGTCAGCAGAGCCTTCAATCCATGCCGTTGGCAAATCTCACGTCCGACATCTCGAGTGATGCGCTCGTCCGGTGAGCGGCCCATGAAACGCAAAGCCTCACGCACCCGGTCGTCACTGAAGATGCTCAGAAAAGGCGATTGTCCCAATTGCACCGATAACGCCTGCTTCAACGTCACATCAAAAACCGCGTCTCCAGTCGTATTCACAGAATCCGCCAGCAGTATTGTGTCTTTGTCAGTTAACGCCGGCGTCGGGCGGGTCAAGAAGAAGATCGTAGCCGACACCACGATCACAAAACTGGCCATAATCACTGTAGCGCCTTTCTTGTGGCGCTTGATCTCGCTCACAATGTACTCAGCGCTGGACGTAGTGCGCGTGGCGGGCTGCTCGCCGCTTCCGGTGTTTGGCGGCTTAAGCGACTTAGTGGCAGTGTGTATGCTGCTTCCCCCGACAAAAGTATCGCCACTCATCGAGCGCTCAATCTCGGTTTCAACGTCGAGCCGCTGCTTCAACCTTTGCAGATCAGTGAGCATTTCCCGCGCTGTCTGGTATCGATCTTCCCTGTCCTTCGTCAGCGCCTTCGTCACGATCCATTCCAGTGCCTCAGGAATCTCTCTCGCATAGCGCGCTAGCGGCGGCGGTTCTACTTTCAATATCGACGCGATCACCTCGCTGGCAGTTTGCCCCGCGAACGGCGCATGCCCTGTAGACATTTCGTAAAGCACAACCCCGAGGCTGAACAGGTCGCTCCGAGAATCAACGTCTTTGCCGCGCACCTGCTCAGGCGACATGTAATTGACCGTACCGAGTATCGTGCCCGGATCGGTATTCACCCTGGCGATGGTTGGAGCCTCAGTGTCAGTTGATGCAACGTGCAGTTCGGTCAGCTTTGCCAATCCGAAGTCCAGCACTTTGACATAACCTCGGGACCGCAGCATTATGTTTTCCGGTTTAATATCTCGGTGAATGACGCCTGCCGAGTGCGCGGCCTCAAGCGCGCTTGCCACTTGAATCGCTATCTCCAGCACCTCGTGCAAGCTCATCTCCGCGCTTGCCATGCGCTGTCGAAGCGTCTGGCCTTCGACGTACTCAGTAGCGATGAAGTGAGCGTCGCCTTCAACGCCGATCTCATAAATGACAAGAATGTTCGGATGTGACAGAGCGGAGGCCGCGAAAGCCTCCTGCTCGAAGCGGCGCAGCCGATCTTCATTCTTAATAACGTCAGGCGAGAGAAGCTTAAGTGCAACCTTGCGGCGGAGCTTTGTATCTTCGGCAAGGTAGACTTCACCCATACCGCCAGCGCCGAGCTTTTTTAAAATGCGATAGTGAGAAATCGTTAGAGCAGCCAAGCGATCTTCTCCGATCACCCTCCCACTCAAGTGTGCGTGAGGCAGCAGTGCGGGCTCTTGAGCCTGTTCTTCATTCTCCGCATCCTATGCAGCCTACGTTTGCTTACGGCCAGAAGCATTTCCGGTCGGGACGTTTTTCTTCACAACTCGTGCGTTTGGCATGGCCGACACCCCTCTTCCCGTTAGATAACTCAAATGAGAGTGCGCGTCACTAGGAAGGTTTCTAGCTTTAGCTTGGATTTTCTATTCAGACTTAAGATGGCTGGACTTGAAAGATGCCAATCTGATCCGGAGGATTCCGAACCTTCCTAACGATGCTCATTATCGCCGGCCGGGAGCCACGCATTCATGGGCTCAATATTCGGACAGTACCACCTTCGCTTCGGACTGTGACCGCTTTGTTGAGTCGAGGCGTCTCGAAGTAATTGCCGGCGCGGATCATGAGAGTATCACCCGGCATAGCGGCAAAATGACCGTCAGTAACAGTTCTGTACGGGTGAGCCGGTGAGCCGTCCTGATAGCGGCTGGTATTCGCCGCATCCACGAAGACTGTGTTGGCCGCCGGCGGAGTATCTCGCTCTCGCCCGAACCAAATAAACCGCTGCACTACGTTAGCATTACCCGTCCCGCCAACCAGTGCATAGCCACTCGCAACCCAGGTGTTGCCATAAGGCACATTAACGCGCGCAGAAAGATAATCGCCCCACCGATTCCCTGCTGGTCCGTTGGTCGGGTTGCCGGTGAAGGCGACGCTTTCGAGCGGCGCAATAGTGCCGCCATTGAAGTCGTCCGCCATCCAAGCGAGCGCGCGCGGAAAGAAGGTCGCGCCGCCTCCGGCCGCTATGGTGCCGCCGAGATGTCCGCGGTCATTGACCGCAACCGAAGGATAAAGAAATGCCTCGACAGTATTCCATATTTGGGACTGATCGATCAGAGTGCGGTTGTTCTCGTTGAACCGCATCACCCACACGTGAGGGAAGGGAAAACCGGTTGCCGGCGGAGTGCTTTGCGGAGCATTCCACATGAAACCGATAACCCCATTTGCAACCCAGGCGGCACGAATGCGGGTGTCGTTGGCTGGAAAGGCGGCGAAGTCCGTACCGTCCGGGCTGGGCGCCGTCATCGCACCTGTATTAAACGCATTATGGTTGACGTTATCAAAAAGAACCTGGTTCGAGCTTTCGGCCCAGCGGTAGATGCGAATCTGAGTGTTCGATATGTGGGCTCCCCAGTACATCGTGCCATGTGCGCCTTGAGTAGGGCGGAAGGTAAAATTCGCGTCGGTGTAGAATTGAGGGTGTATCTCTCCACCTTGAGCCAGCTCGCTTAAAGGAATGCGCGCAATAACTGCCGCCATGCTGCCGCAAGGGTTGGTACAACCGCCGGTGCAGCTGGCAGGGCAGGCACCGGGAGGACACGTCCCCGCACACGGATTCGTAGGGTTGGGCAATACCCGAAGAAAGATGTTGGTGGTCAGGTACAAGAAGTTGTCACTCACCGCCATATCAGGAAAATCAAGCCAGAACCCGCTCGCTCCCGTAGGGGGTGTCGTAAAACCAAAGTTAGCCGGGGTGAAGTCATAAATGAGCCAGTTGTTGTTCAACACGTCGGACTGGCTGCCGGCCACACACAACCGGTCTGTGTTGGTATTGTTGTCAGGATTGTATTGCAACAGCCAGAAGGTCAGCGCTCGGGTGCGTTCGTAGTAGGCGATCTGATCGCAACAGAATCCTCCGTTGACGGCATCATTCGTCCCGTCGGCAGGAAAGTTGTCGTAGGGGTTGATATAGGTGAAGGTTTGGCCGCGGTCGCCTGAAAAGCCTGCAAACCAGTTTTGCGTCCAGAAGACCACGCGACCATTGCTCGCCAAACTTGGTTCATTCGTTGTTGAGCTTCCGAGTGGCACTCCGCTGACCACAGGGGCGTTGGCTAGCTGTGTATTTCGATAGACTGTAAAGGTGCCGGGTGCTTGTGGTGTAGACTTAGGGGCTGTCTCGGAAATCCCTCCCGCTGTAACTTTTACCACTGTTGGCGGACTGGTTGGGCGAATGTCTTCAGGGCGTACCGAGGGGTCAGTAGGAGGATCCATTCTGATCTCCTCGAAATCCTCCATAGGCTCTTCGGGCGGTCGATCAGGTGGTTGCTTACGTTTCGCACTATGCAACGGACCTTTGGGACGCACCGTGAATTGACGGGTCTCTGACTGCCCCGAGCTGACCACGAGGGCTGATCTCGATTGAGCGTTGGAAGGTTGCGAATCGTGTGCTCCAAAAATGAGGATCACCGCCGCCAGAACCAGAAAGGTCACTGTGATGAGATTCCGCTTCATAAGAACTCCTCGTGACTCAAGATCACTGCAACGAGACCAGCACTAGTACTAATCCGCGTCCAACACGCAAACCGCTCATCGCCTTTCCGATGATGGCACCTTTTGCCATTGCATGGTTTCGAACTTTCATTGCGTGACCCGGAGTTTTGGAGGTTGTGAGCAAGTCGCCCGGCCTAATTGGTCCGTTGGAGGCGTCGGCCCAGCAGTAGACCCTCCCTGTGAGTGCTACCGGCTGCGCGCCCTCGCCAACCAAACCAGCCTGGTTCAACAACACACCCGGACTCACTCCGCCAGCGCCGCTGATGATGCCCGCCACACGAATGTCGTATGCCCGCTTACTGAGTTCCAATCTTCCGGGCTGCTTCGGGTCGATCGATACCACGTTGCCCGGCCGAATCTGCTCTGGTGCAGAACCGGCGGCAACTTGGCCAGAGCTAACGTCGAACCGTTCGGATAAATCAACGCCGCCGGTTATCTGGAGCACCTGAGTGGTGACGACTCCTGTTACATCGAGCCTGGTCGAGGGGTTAATTGTCCCAATACCAACATTGCCATTAGCCTTTATTATCATCTTAATCGAGTTTAAGCCGGCCCTCAGTTGCAGATCCTCATTGGTCATTGTCGAGATAATTCCGCCATTGATATCGGCTCCCACCAGCAGTTCATGCGGCCCATCTGAAAAATTAATGTCCCGCATATTGATGTACGCCCCGCCATTGCGCCGCACTGTGAGGGGTCGGTCAGGACTGGTAGTCCCTATTCCGACGTTGCCATTCCCACTAATCCGCATTCTTTCAAGTGCCGCGCCCCCACTGGCTGCCGCAAAGATAATCGTATCTATATCGCCCGTGTTGGCTTGACGTTGTATGCGCATACCACCCAGATCAGAGTTAAAAACTGAGGTGCGTGCAAAAAAATCTACTGATTCCGAACCTGCCAGCGTCGTCGTGTCGCCTAGTATGCGAACCGGGTTCACTCCACGGACGTGCAACAGTCCCGCCGGATTAGTAGTTCCGATGCCGACGTT
>DATFWY010000153.1:0-38143 GCA_035258805.1 Blastocatellia bacterium
ATAGCCTGGGTATTTCACCGCCGGCGTCAAACAGAGAACGAATACTTGTCTGAGCGCAAGGAAAGCTGATAGGAACATTCTAAGGGTAGGCCAGGATGTGCCAATCACAGGCCTAAGCTGCAAAAGACAGGCGGCTTGACCGCTCGCAGCGCCCTACGTAGACTTGAGCTTCGGGTCGAAAACGCTCAATTTTAGTGCCTTTCGTCGGGGTTCGTTTTGGAAAGGAGTAACGGTTATGAGAAGGGATGTCAGTCTCTTCGAGAGAATTATTGGCGTCGCATTAGTGGTTGTGCTGGCCGCTGGAATACTTCCGGGCGTCCTCGCTCAGGAAAAGAACCAGGACAAGAATCAGGGCAAAGATCGCAATGAGCGTAAGAGGAAAGAAGAGCTTAAGAGCGTTTACAAGAACTGGCTCGATCAGGACGTCAGTTACATCATAACCGATGAAGAACGAAAGGCCTTCAAAGCCCTTAAGACGGACGAAGAGCGCGATCAATTCATTGAAAACTTCTGGCTCCGGCGCGACCCCGATCCCGACACTCCCGAGAACGAGTACAAGGAGCAGTACTTCGAGCGGATCCAATACGCAAATGAAAAGTACACGTCCGGCATTCCCGGTTGGAAGACCGACCGCGGTCGTATTTACATAACGTTCGGAAAGCCGGACGAGATAGAGTCTCATCCTGCGGGCGGTCAGTATGAACGGCCTTCATGGGAAGGTGGTGGTTCTACCTCAACTTATCCATTTGAAATCTGGTGGTACCGGTACATTGAGGGCATCGGCTCTGATATTGAGATCGAGTTTGTCGATCCTTCTGGCTCCGGTGAATATCGAATTGCGCGCAGCCCTGATGAGAAGGACGCGTTGCTGCACGTGCCAAACGCCGGCTTGACGCTTGCAGAAAGTCTGGGGATGGCAAGCAAAGCTGACCGGGTGACCGGGATGGGTTACGGTCCCAACAACGGAATGTATGGCGGCGGCAGAGCGAAAGATCAGCCTTTTGAAAAGCTTCAATTGTGGGCGGATCTTCAGCGTGCTCCGGCAGTGAAGTTCCCCGATCTTCAGTCAAAGGCCGATCTGCCGGAGGTCGCGACCGATATCCTACCGTTCAGCGTGCGTACTGACTTCTTCCGTATTGGCAATGAGTCGGTGGCGACATCGTTCACCATTCAGTTCGAGCACGCTGACATTGCCTTCAAGAACCAGGGTGGGATTTACTCGGGAAGCGTCAATATCTACGCGCGACTCACTGGGCTCTCGGGAAGGCGCGCCGGCAATTTTGAAGATGTCGTTCAGACATCCAGATACAGCGAGGACCAACTGTCGGCGGCTCAGGCACAAAAATCGATCTATCAGAAGAACGTCGTGCTCAACCCGGGTCGTTACAAAATAGATGTCGTCGCTCGCGACATAGTCAGCGGGAAGACTGGTATCCTGCACCATTCATTTGAAGTCCCGCGCTATCAGGAAAAGCAGTTCGCAACCAGCACGTTGATTCTTGCTTCGTCTATTGACCGGCTGGATAATCAAGCGATTTCAGCCGGGCAATTCATAATCGGCCGCTACAAAGTCCGTCCGATGGTTAGCGGAATTTATAGACCGGGACAGAACCTTGCTCTCTTCCTTCAGGTGTACGACGCCGATATGGATCAAGCAACTCTACAGCCCGCTCTAAAGGTCGAGTATATCGTTTCAAAAGGCGGACAAGAGGTAGCGCACATCGTCGAAGACGGCAAGACAAAGATGGGCATCATCGACATGAAAGGCCAGCAGCTTGTCGTAGCTCGTGGAATTCCTCTTCAAGACAAGCTGGCCGAAGCCGGTGAGTATACCGTTACCGCCAGGATCACTGACCTGGTTTCGCAAAAGACAGTGACGCCGCAAGCCAAGTACACGGTTGCAAGCAAATAGTAAATTGATCACTCACGCAGATCCAGAAGCCGGGCCGCTCGTGCGACCCGGCTTTTTCTTCTTTTGTGACCTCGCATTCTCTTTGAGTTTCTCCGCACGATTGCTATGATCTCCTTCTCATAATCAAAGAAGGCCGGTTTTAATTTTTATGAACTTTTCAATCAACCCTTTTACCGAAGATCTGGCGGTCGATCTTGGAACCGTGCACACCTTCATTTACGGACGGGGACGTGGAATGGTAGTTAACGAACCTTCGTTAGTAGCCATCGACAAAGTGTCTTCGGAAGTTATCGCGGTGGGAAATGAGGCTCTCGAAATGCTCGGGCGATCGCCAGAGGATGTCGAAGTCGCCTACCCCATGCAGGATGGAGTAGTGGCCAATTCGGAACTAACGCAGACGATGCTCAAGAAGTTTATCCGCAAGGCCCGAGGAGGCCGCGCCCGCTTTTCTCGACGGATCATTCAGAGCGTTCCTGCCGGTATCACTTCGGTTGAACGATTCGCGATTCGCGATGTGGTTAAGGGAATCGGAGCTACCCGCGTGTACCTGGTTGAGGAGGGGCTTGCGGCAGCGATCGGCGCCAAACTGCCGGCCGCTGAGATGACTGCTTCGATGGTCGTGGACATCGGAGGAGCCACTACGTCAATCGCAGTAGTAGCTAACGCCGGTATCGTAGAATCCGAGACGCTGCGACTCGGCGGTCTCGATATGGACCGCGCGATTATCGATTACATCAAACACGCCCGCCGAGTGTTGATCGGTGAACGCACCGCTGAACGATTGAAGACAGTTCTTGGATCGGCGACCGATCCGGTCGACGACCACAAGAGCGTCGTAAAAGGTCTCAACGTAAGCGAGGGCGGACCTCAAATGATCGAAGTCTCTGCGCAGGAAGTGCACGACGCGATTGATCCTGTTGTGAGGCACATTGTAGAAGTCATTCGGGATGTCCTTGACCGGATACCGCCTGAGGTGGCTGGCGACATACACGATACAGGTTTGGTGCTTACGGGCGGGATGGCCCTCTTAGCAGGACTTGACGCACGAATCATGCAAACTACAAAGCTGCACGTTGCGATTGCCGAGAGCCCGCGACAGTCGGTGGCGCGCGGACTTGTAGCGTTATACGACCAGCCGTTACTGCTTCGCCGCGTTGCTCGGAACGTCGAACTCGCCTGATAGCATCGGCTTGAAGGCCGATGGTATCTTAAGACATTTCACACACTTGTTTCTGCGTGCGTCGTATCGAAGCCCAAGTATTATCGCATTTCCACTGGTGCCTCATTAAAGTATTGCGCTCATGTCGTAGCGATAATATGATGGCCGCTGACAGTGGCGTAATTGCGGTGCTGCCTTTAATTGCATGTCCCCGAGCACTGGAATGGCATTTTGTCCTAATTGCGAAGCTGAATATAGGCCGCAAATCACAGTGTGTCCGGACTGTGATGTTCAACTTGTCCCCGAGCTTACGGCTGGGAACAAGCTGCACGACAATAGCGATCTGAAGTTTGCGCCGCTGGGGTCGTTCAAGGACGAAACCGAAGCTCAAATGTTCGTCGAGTTGCTCGAGCAAAACGGTGTTCGGGCATACATTCGAGAAGGAACGGCCGGAATTTTTGGCGCCGCGTTCGTTGGGGGAGCCGTTATGGTTCCGGAGGAGGATCTCGAGCGCGCAAAGGAAATCTACGAAGCTTACTTTAGCAGTACTGCCTCAACTGCCCCTGCCGAAGAAGATCAATAACTAAAAAAACGGTATTTCTGCAGGGGGTAACCATGAAAAATCTCCTTCGCTTTTGTGCAATAACTTCAGTCCTATTTGTATTAGCGCCGCTGACTCGGGCACAGGAAGGCCTGAACCGCGCTGAGTTCGAGTGTCTGTCGCTCGCAAACTCATCCCGGATCGCGGCTTCGGGGCCGGTATCACCCTTTTTGTCCTATCATCACGTCTGGACGCCGGGTCTCGAGTACGGCACTTTTGAATCGAATGGTCTCAGACTGATATACGAAACTCAGGGTAGCGGCAATGATGTTGTAATCGTTGTGCACGGCGGTGCAGGACTCCCTCACGAATACTTCCATCCGATGCTCTACAACCTTAGCCGCTACGCGAAGCTCGTCTTTTTCGATCGCCGCGCCGACATGCTGAGTGAGAAAGCGCACGGAATGGCTTCGATAGCCGAGCAAGCCGATGACATCGATGCCTTACGCAAGACGCTTGGTCTCGAGCGAGTAAGCCTGTTGGGTCACAGCTTTGGCGCCACCATTGCTCTTAATTATGCGCTCCGACATCCCGAAAACGTGAAGAGGCTTATCCTGGTGAGCGCTGCCGCAGTCGTCGAGAATCCCTACGAAGGGGAAAAACGAATTCTGAAGACGCTTTCGAAAGTTGAAATGTCTGCGTACAACTCAGGCGAAGGCGGCAAAGGTGCCGCTAATCCCTGCGATCGCGTGCGAATGCGTTATGCGGTCTTGTACCCGCACTTCTTCTATAAGCTCATACCGTATGACTTTAAACGAGGCTATTATACGGTTTACTTTGACTCTCTTTCGAAAAAGGAAGCCCTCGCCGGAGATCCGACAGGTTTGGACGTGCGTGGTCAGCTGAGCCAGGTAACCGCACCGGTGTTGGTGGTGACCGGAAGGCACGATTTGATGACGCCGCCGGGCCAATCATCGGAGCTTGCAAGCGGCCTGCCTAAATCAAGGCTGGTGGTGATGGAGCATAGCGGCCACTTCCCATTCTTTGAGGAGAACTACATGTTCACGGAATGGGTTCGTCAGTTCATGATTGCTACAAACAGCATTGTGAATGAGAAGATCACCAGCGGCCCATTGGCCGCTTCTCTGGCTGGTCCAAGATAACAACATATCGAGGGGCATCAAGTGGGGAGATGCCCCTCAATCCGTTCTAATCACACCATCGATTCGCATCCTGAATTCGCCGCTCGAATCAATTCTGTGGTATAACGCAGACGTATATCCCGAATGAATCTGCGGTAAATCATGGCCCAGCAACTAGTAGTTCTGGTTACCACTTCCAGCAAAGACGAGGCTGCTACGATAGCTGAGGCGCTGGTCTCCGACAGGCTTGCCGCGTGCGTGAATATCATCGATTCGATTGAGTCGGTATATCGATGGGACGGCAACGTTGTTCGGGACGCCGAAGCACTGATGGTAATTAAGACTACCGATGAACGATATGGTGATCTCGAGCGAAGAGTAAAGCAGCTTCACAGCTACAGCACACCTGAAGTAATCGCGATGAAAATTGAGCGAGGGTCATCCGAGTACCTCGCGTGGATTGGTGAGTCGGTTTCGAAGTGACTTTAAGCGCAGAGGCCGCTCAGGAAAAGATTTAGTGGTCAGGGGGCTGAGGTTTGGCTTAGCGTTGAACCCTGAACGCCCCAAATCACTTAACCCCAACCCGCAATCCCTAGCCCCAATCCGCTAACTAGTGTTTAAAGTGCCGCATTCCAGTGAAGACCATTGCGAGATTGTGTTCATTAGCCGCTGCGATGACCTCCTCGTCCCGCACTGAACCGCCAGGTTGAATCACCGCAGTGGCTCCCGCCTGTGCCGCTTCATCGACGCCATCCCGGAAGGGGAAAAAGGCATCCGACGCCACCACGCAGCCTTCCAATGGTAACTGCGCTTTCATTGCGCCTAATTTCACGGAATCAACGCGACTCATCTGGCCTGCCCCTACCCCAATCAGCTGACCCTCACGAGCATAGACAATTGCGTTGGACTTGACGTGCTTGGCGATGATCCAGGCAAACCGAAGCGCTCGAGTCTCTTGATCGGTAGGCTTACGCTGAGAGACGACTCGGATCCTGGAATCATCCAGCATGCCGGCGTCGCGGTCCTGTACCAGCAAACCGTTATCGCTTATCACGCGAAGATCGTACGGCTTTTGAGCGGGCTCGCCTTGCTGGACTCGCATAACTCGCAAGTTCTTTTTGGACGCGAGAACCCTCTGAGCCGCCGGATCGTAATCCGGCGCTGCGATAGCTTCGAAGAAAGTCTCACCGATCGCTTGTGCGGCCGCCTCGGTTACCGTTCGATTGAATCCAATGATTCCGCCAAAAGCTGAAACAGGATCGGTAGCGCGTGCCTTCTCGAACGCCTCGCGAGGTTCATGCGCCAGTGCAGCGCCGCATGGGTTGGTGTGCTTTATGATCGCGCAAGCAGGATCAGCAAACTCGGAAACCAGAGACCACGCGGCCTCGAGATCGATGAGATTGTTAAACGAAAGCTCCTTGCCCTGCAGCTGTTCCGCTCCGGCGATTCCCCCGCCGGCCCTTGAAGTCAGATAGAGCGCCGCGCGTTGATGCGGATTCTCTCCGTAACGCAGATCGGCCGCCTTTCTTGCGAGGATGGTGAGGCGCTCGGGCAGTTGTGCAGATTTGTGGATGACCAGGTCATTGGTTGAAGGCTCTAAGGCGATCGAGCTTTCAAGAAATTCCGAGATGGCTGCGTCGTAATTAGCGGTCGTCTCAAACGCGCGCCGGGCGAGTCTGAGACGGGTTGCGCGAGAGACTTTAGCGGAATTGGAATCCATTTCGTCGGCTACCGCAAAGTAGTCCGAAGGGTCCACGATAACTACCACGTCTTCGAAGTTCTTCGCAGCGGAGCGGATCATTGAAGGTCCGCCGATATCAATGTTTTCGATTGCCTCTTCAACGGTGACATCATCGCGCGCCACGGTCTGCTGAAATGGGTAGAGGTTCACAACGACGATATCGATGTAGTGAATGTCGTTCTGTTTGACCTGAAGTTGATGATCAGCATTGTTGCGAATAGCCAGCAGGCCACCGTGAACCTTTGGATGAAGAGTTTTAACTCGGCCTCCCAGGATTTCAGGAAAGCCGGTCAGATCGGACACATCTCGGACGTTGAGTCCCGCTTCCTTTAAGGATTTCGCGGTTCCGCCGGTTGAAATGATTTCGATTGAGTGACGACTGAGGCGAGTGGCAAACTCGACCAATCCGGTCTTGTTGGACACACTGATGAGAGCACGTTTTATTGTCATCGTGCGAAACGATAACACAGCTTGGGGGTTGGCGGTTAGGGGTTAGTAGTGTTCAACGCTTCGCGTTTAACGTTCAGCGTTAGGGTCAGCGTTCAGCGTTCGGTCTCGTACCTGAATCTCAAATCACTCGACTTAAGCTTGAACGCTGAACCCTAAAACGCTGAACGCTAAACGCGAAGCGTTGAACACTCCCAATCCCCAATCCCCCAATCCCTATTCCGGATCGCTCGGATTGTTGAACAGCACGGTTAGTTTGATACTCCCATGTCCGAATTGCGGGAAGCCCGCTGCGTTTCGATTTCCCGGATCAAGCGTCGACGCTGTGTCGTCTGGAGGAAACAACACCAGTGAATTCAGGAAGTCCAGGAGCGGCCCCACTTCTCCCTTATCGAGCTGTGAGAATCGAGTTTTAACGGCTTGCGCTTCACCACCGTGTCGTAGAATCACTTCGACGAGATTGATACTGCGTCCGTCATGTCCATACGGTGCGGTGCTCCCCACACCCCACAGTGGAGTAGTCAGGAATTGCGTCGTCGTAGTTCCATCATAGTTGCGCTCATAGAAGCCGGATCCCAGATCGTGGCGCTTGAAATCGGTGTAGATGTCTCGCACCAGAAAGGGCTGAAGCAGAGGCTTCTTGAGCGTTGGGAAACCGCTGTCGTCCACAGTGTTGAACAAAGGTGTCACCGTCGCGAAGAGATTGTTGAAGATACCCCTCGCAGGGTCGTAGACCGTATCTACATCGGCGACTCGCCGGTCATGATCGATCTGCAGATCAGGAATGTGACATTGGGCACATCCGATCCGTTCGAAAATCTTGCGGCCTCGTTTGGTTGACTGGTCTTGTTCATACTTTGCAGGTTTGAAGTAATTGAGCAGGTAGAATTCGAGATAATCGACGAGACTAGTGGGGACCTCGTTGACTTTACCATCCCCATCAGGATCGTCTGTCTCGCTTGTCGCGAGTGGCGGTTCCAGCTTATCCCGCGATCCATCCAGTACCATTCCTGCAGGAGTCGTTACCTTCGCACCATTACTCGCCGTTGTGAGATCCGGATCGACCGCTTGCAGTCCCATTTCATTGTTTAATGCACCCACAATGAATTCTCTAACCGAGATTGTGCCGCCCTGATGGAAGAACGGCCGAACACGGAGGTCCGGGTCAACCCCTTGAACGCCGGATGTGTTAACTGTACCGTCAGGGTTGGCTGTGATGGTGCCATAATTGATACCCTTGCTAATCAGACTTTTAGTGACAGAATGGTGACTGCCTGACGCCTCCGCAAGCGTACTCGTTCGAGTTGCACGCAGGTCAGAAGTGATCTCGTCCGCCAGCATTTCCTTGAGACCAAGACCGAATAAGTGCGGTGCATCTCTACTGTCCGGTCTGGTTGTGACGTCGCCGCCGGAACCAGCGGCTCCGCGAGGGCGACCGTGACAGGCCGCGCAGCTGTCTGCGAGCCCAGCCCCGATCGCAAGATTTGAGTTGATGTCCCCTGAACCGTCTCCGGTGACAGGTCCCTGGCCTTCAGCGCGGGTGAACTTACGCTGAAAGAGCTGTCGGCCACGGCGGATTGAGCGATATGGATCGCGAGCAATGATGAACGACGAAGAATCGGGCGTCATCCAGTCACCTCTGCCGGCGCCGATCTGCTGTGTAAGAGTTTTCTTTATTCCTTCATTGGCAATGTTCGGGGATTTAGTTGCATCGATGAGTTGCGCGAGCGCAGAGATTGTGACCAACAATGTCACTCCTGCCCACAAAACAATTGCGAGCGATTTGGAAATAGTCATAAATGATGCTCCTTTGGATTGCAATTACTCCATATTCAGTCGTGTAGAGTTGATGAGGTAATGGCAAAGAATCCCACGACGTGTTTATCAAAGGCGAAACGGCCGGGACCAATGACTATAGTGAATTTTTGGTTCTAAACGGCAGCACTCACATAATTCACGAAGGCTGTTATTTTGGACCTTAGGTGAGAACTCCGTGTGGCGCAGGATTTCCTGACACAAACCTCCTATGCCTTCACTAAAGTAGTCGCTGCAGAGTCTTTGGTTCCGATTTACCGCATTTGCTGCAAGCAAAAAGCTACGATAAAATTTGGTCCTCTTATCTCCCCTGCACTGTCTCCCCAAGAGTCTCGAGCGAAATAACACAAGGAACTGAAAGAAGTCCTTAGAAAGTGCTAAGTAAGTTCTGAGAAAGTTTTAAGTAGTCTTATGTCTCTACGGGGTAAGCACCTTTTTCAGTTTGGGATGTTCGCATTAGATACAGACCAGGGGGTCGTGCTACGCGAAGGAAAACCTGTTCCGCTCGCTCCGAAGGTCTTCGAGACTCTTCTGATTCTTGTCGAGCACAGCGGACGGATTGTAAGCAAGGATGAGCTTATGAGTCGTCTCTGGCCCGACACGTTTGTCGAAGACTCAAATCTGACCTTTAACATTCAGCAGTTGCGGAAGTCACTGGGGGACAACGCACGAAACCCGGCCTATATCCAGACCATTGCTCGGCGGGGTTATCGCTTTATCGCAGGTGTAGAGGACGTTCTGGACAATGGCGGAATCTCTAGCTCTCATGGTGAGCACCCAGCTAGCGAGACCACGACCGGAAAGGGATGGCAAACGTCGGTCGATACCTGGCAAACCCTCGACAAGGAAGGAGTTAGTCCCGATAGCTATAGCCAGTTTGCGAGAGCGAGCGCAAGCGCCGTCGATACTTCGCAGGCGCGTTTCCGTCGCGTAACCGCTTGGTTACTCACACTTGGGATGGTACTCGTCATCGTAGCTGGGCTCATGTTTTGGAGAGTTTACGGTCGTTCTGCCCTCGACGCGAATCAACGTGCTCCTGACAGACTGCTTGAATCACCGCACCTAAGATTCGAGAAGTTGACCGCCACCGGTCAAAGCAGTTATGCCGCAATCTCACCCGACGGAAAGTATCTGGCCTACACTCGAAGCTTTGATACGAAGACGGGGATCTGGCTGCGACAGCTGGCAACAAACACCAACATCGAGATAGTTCCCGCCACTTCGTTGATCTACTCGCTAGCGTTCGGTAACAGCGGTGAATATCTCTATTTTGTGAGAGCAGATCCTACGCTCATCTTATACCGCGTTTCGTTGGTTGGAGGCGTCCCGCAGAGGATCGTTGATCGACTGGAGGGAAATTTCGCCATCTCATCTGACGAGAAGCGAATTGCCTTTGTTCGCGCGTTTCTGAACAACGACGGACAGAGAGAGTTCACACTGAATCTCGCTAACAACGATGGTAGCGAGGAACAAACCCTGATTAGAACAGAATACCCAAACGTGATTGATGTCCCACTTTGGTCAACGGACGACAAGTCAATAATTTGCTCCCGTGGTTATTCCGAGGGTGGAGGGCGGGACGTTAGCATGGTAAACGTGAGCGTCGAGGATGGAACCACCCGAGCGTTGAGTGACGTGAAATTCTTCAAGATTAGGAAGATGGCGTGGCTACCTAACCATTCCGCGATGATAATTTGTGCACGGAAGAACCTTGGAGACAATAATCAACTCTGGCGAGTCTCGTATCCGTCATTCCAGATAGCCCAGCTCACAGAGGAATTGTCCCCCTTCCTGGATCTGAGTATATCGGCAAGATCAGGGAACGCTGTCGCATCTCAAGCGACTCGAGTTTCAGGTATCTGGGCTGGACCGAGCACAAACCCACGAAACCTCACCAGGATCACACAAGCTACAGGTGAATTGTGCTGGACCTCGACAGGAAGACTCGTTTACCCATCAACCGCAAGCGTTAACGGAAATCTGTGGATAACTCAGTTAGACAACACGGAACAAAGACAGCTGACGAACGACCCGGCAGTGGACAAAGCACCGGCAGTCACGTCTGACAATCGATATATCGTATTTGCCTCGAATCGTACGGGTTCGTTTCAAATATGGCGCATGAATCTGGACGGCAGTGATCAAGTTCAACTCACAAACCGCACACCCGCGGATCACCCCTCGATTACTCCAGACGGGAAGTGGATTCTCTACAATACGACCGAAGATTGGCACGTTTGGAAGATTTCGATAGACGGTGGTGAGCCCATTCCTTTGATCGAACATCCGGCTCACTTCCCAGCAATATGTCCCAATGGAAAAATGATTGCTTGCCTTGAGAGAAATGATCCCAAGAGCGCGCTTTCAATTTCGGTATCGCCGTTCAATGGCGGTCCGGCTGTGAAGAGAATTGATTTTGCTGGCGGTGGTTTTTCGGGGTCTCGGATAGAATGGGCGCCCGACGGAAGTGCACTGCTTTATGCGATTGAGCGCTACGGACCGACTATCCTCGTCAAACAAAACCTGAATGGCGGGCCTCCAGAAGAAATAATGGATTTTGGCGCGGACGAACTTTTCGATTTCGGCTATTCCCCAGACGGCAAATTCCTGGCAGTGACGCGTGGCGCGTGGCAGCACGACATCGTGTTGATTACAGACTTCCCCAAGAATTAGGCACAGATTAGGTCTACTCTAGCGCGGCCCGCCTACTTATAACTTCACAAAATATCACCGCAGAACTTTTTGCGAAATTGGTGAAGTTCTACTGCGCCTTCCTTGACGCGGGAAGCGAAAACTATGCGCTTTGCTACGGAATCGGAACGAATCCCAACGTGGTCTGTAGGTTGCGACATAGACGATGGTTTGAGCTCTACAGGCAATAACAATGACGCTTCGACCAACCAAAAACTAGTACGAGATCTTGAATCACGAAGGCGGTCATCGATTCGAGTAGACGGTGCCGGAATTCAGGAGGACTTATGCTCAAAAGGATTATTGCAACAGCGATCGCAGTTATGTTGATACAAACTGTTTGTTTGCTGAAGGCTTCGGCTTCGACGAAGGAAGAGAAGCAGGCTCAGCGAGCGGAGAAAGTACGGTCAGCTATTCTTAAACTGGGTGTGGGTCCAGACGCGCGAGTTGCACTCAAGTTGCGTGATAACGCGAAGCTGGCGGGCTATATCAGCTCTGCTAACGACGATTCATTTGTTGTTACTAGTTTGAAGACAGGAAACACCGCCACAGTCGTTTATAACGATGTTACGCAGGTCAAAGGTAACAATCTGAGCACAGGCGCGAGCATTGCGATCGGAATAGCAATCGGAGTGGGCGCCACATTTCTGCTACTGTTTGTGTATGCAATTACGCATGAGGATTGATTTAGGGCTCTGCGTTCAGCCTTTAGGTTTAGAGTTAAGAGGTCTCTGGTTGTCTTTCTGCCTTTTTCCTTTTTAACCGCAACTGCGTTGATTCATCCGCGAATGACGCAGATACGCAGAACAACTAAAAGCCTCTGAAACCGGAACGCTGAACTTCTACTGCACGCGACCAGTCTATTGCCGCTTACGAAAACTTGCTGCTAGAATTCGCTCCCGTTCTCTGTCTCAGTGTGCCGAATTAAGCAATACAACGAGAGGCTTAAAAGAGTCCCTGGAAACGGTTTAGGAAGTTCTCACAAGTTCTAAGGGCGAGGATGTCTGCGTCACCAAAGCACCTTTATCAGTTTGGCGTGTTCACAATTGATACTGATCAGCGGGTCTTACTGCGTGAAGGGAAGCCTCAGCCCCTGGCGCCAAAGGTCTTTGAGACTCTGTTGATTCTGGTCGAGAATAACGGACGCATCGTTGCCAAGGATGAGTTGATGAGTCGCCTCTGGCCTGACACATTTGTCGAAGAAGCGAACCTCACCTTCAACATCCAACAAATCAGAAAATGCCTCGGAGACAATGCCCGCAAACCGTCGTATGTTGAAACGGTAGCCCGTCGCGGCTATCGCTTCATCGCAGATGTCAAGACGTGCTTTTCTGACACTGAATCAGCTGAGGCGGCCGAGCGAGCAAGACGCCAGGACGCGGTAACTCAGGGAAGATTACAGCCAGCCGAAGACAAATCAACAGTCGAGGTGGAATCCTCCGACACCACAATTGCACAGAATCTCGAGCGCCCTTCGGTTACTGCCACAGCCAGGATAAAGGTAACCGTGCTCGTCGCTGCTCTGATTATCTTAGTAGCTATTGCCGTTGTCTTCTGGGAGTTTCCAGATCTTTTGAGAAGAAGTCTGAATACGGACAAAAGGGCAGGACCAAATCTCTTAAATGCACCGGCCCTCAAGCTCGACAGGCTCACAGAAACGGGGCAGAGCAGACTTGCGGCAATCTCGCCAGACGGCAAGTACGTAGCTTATACGCGGGCATTTGGGAAGCAGATGGGCATATGGTTGCGCCAGTTGGCTACAAACACAAATGTCGAAATAGTTCCGGCGGGTGGCTTGATTTACGGAATAGCTTTCACTAACAACGGTGACTATCTGTATTTTGTAAAGGGTGATCCGATTCTTGCGCTCTATCGTGTTCCTTTAGTAGGGGGCGTTCCAAGTAAAGTAGCAGATAAAGTCGACACCGGCTTCTGTTTGTCATCCGACGATACCCACGTAGTCTTTATTCGCCTGATCGTAAACCGCGAAGGTCAGCAACAAAATTGTCTGGTGGTTGCCAACGGCGATGGCAGCGCCGAACGAACGCTGATGGTGACTGATTACCCAAAAATGGTCGACGCCCCTATATGGTCCCCCGACGATCAATCAATCATTTGCGCTTACGGAAATTGGCAAGGTGGTGGCCAGGATGTGAGTATTGTTGAAGTTAACGCTAATGATGGGACCGAGAGAGGTCTGTGTTCTGAGAAGTTCTTTCGGATCAGAAAAATGGCGTGGTTGGCGCAAAAGAAAGCTCTGATCATTTGCGGGAGAAAGCAACTTGGCGGCAACAATCAGCTTTGGCGCGTTTCCTATCCTTGCATGGAAATCACTCAGCTAACTGAAGGACTATCTCCGTACCTCGACTTGAGCATTGCCACCAACGCAGACGTGGCTGTCGCCTCGCAAGCAAACCGTCTCTCTGACATTTGGGCGGGGCCAGCAAATGAACCTCGAAATCTTAAGAGGATCACCCAGGCGACTGATGAGTTCTGTTGGACCCCCAACGGGCGTCTGATCTATCCATCAACCGCAAGCGGAAACTGGGACCTCTGGATAACGCAGCCTGACAGCACCGAACAACGTCAACTGACGAATGACCCCTCGGTAGATAAAGCTCCCACTGTTACACCCGACAATCGTTACATAATATTCACGTCCAATCGCACCGGCGAGCTGCAACTTTGGCGGATGAACATCGATGGTACTAATCAAACTAAACTCACAAACCGCGGTCCTGCAGACCACGCCAAAATTTTGCCTGATGCGAAATCGGTCATTTACAACACGACTGACGATTGTCGCGTATGGAAGATCCCCATTGAAGGAGGCGACCCTGTGCCGGTAGTCAACCACTGGGCGTGCTTTCCGGCCGTTTCGCCCGATGGAAAGATGATCGCCTTCGTTGCAAGGAATGAGCCCAAGACACAACTATCGATCGCGGTAGAGTCGTTCGACGGCGGTGCCCTAATGAAAGAGTTTGAATTTGCCGGAGGTGGCCTTTCAGGGAGTCGGATACAGTGGACGCCAGACAGCAAAGCTCTGATTTATGCGGTCGAGCGAAAAGGTCCAACCGCCTTAATGAAGCAGTTTCTCGAGGGCGGGCCGCCGCAGGAGATCGTAGATTTTGGTTCGGACGACCTCTTCGACTTTGGATACTCAATCGATGGCAAATTTCTCGCCGTCACCCGCGGCGTCTGGCAGCACGACATCGTATTGATCAATGACTTGAATCGGTGATGGGGATTGGAGGTTGGGCATTGGGGATTGGGGGTTGGGAGTTAGGAGGGTCGGGGCTTTCCAACGGAACGCTACCCGAATCCCTTACCCCCAATCGCTAAACCGAACCCCAATCCCCAACCCCCCCCAATCCCCAATCCCCAGTCCCCAACCCCCAAACCCTACTCGACATCCTTCCAATCTTTTTGCAACAGATTCTTGTAGTCGAACCCGGCACGCCGGCCTTCCCACCTTGCAACCAGGTAAAGGATCGTCCCGATTGCGACCCAGAGAAGAAGCAGTTGCCAGATCATCAACCCGCGCTGATCCGGCGGAAGACTCGCATGCTGTGAAATGTCACGCGCAATAGTCGTTACCGTTAGATAGCCCATCGATGCAACTGAAGCGAGACCGAGAATGACAAGGAAGGCCGGATGAAGTTTAACTTGAGCACTCCGGTAGAGCGCCGGCCGCAGGAAAGGAAGCGCGATCAGTGATGCGCTGTGGAGACCGTAAACCATGAACATTCCCGCGATAGCGATGTTCAGGACATAACTGAAGCTCTTCGTCCAGAGAAACGCGAGGGCAATGGCGGCGTTAACGACCAGGCTCACCCACGGAGTTTGGAATCGCTCGCTGACACGGCCGAACCACTGCGGCGCCATTCGGTCCTCACCGAAGGCGTATAGTATCCGTGCTGGAACGAAGAGGGTCGCGTTCAAGCAAGTGGAAAAAGCCATGAGCGCGCCGATCGTTACTACTGCACCACCCCACCAGGGCAAGTATCGAGCTGCGGCATCGCTCATCGCATAGCTGGACTTCGCCAGCTCCTGATAGGGCATCACGCCAAACGCCACCAGCGACATAACGAAGAACATCACCATCGATATCAAGATTCCGTTTATAAAGATCATCGGCAGCGATCTTCGGGAGTCTTTGGTTTCCCCAGCAGTTTGCGCGAGGCTCTCGAATCCAGCGTAGGCGAAGAAAAGCGGAGCGAGGACTGCCATGAAACCCCGATCGCCTTCAGCCGATACCGTCGCTCGGAAGCCGTAAGGGAAGAGCGGCGAAAAATTCGACCAATCAATCGCGAACAGCCCAGGGATTACGAGCACGATGATGGCCAGACACTTTACGATGACCATTACAGTTTGAAGCCAGCCGTAAAACTTTACGCCCAGCAGATTGAAGATCAGGAAGAACAGCAGCGCGGCGCTGGCTATAACTGCTTCGGCGAGGCTTGGATCTCGCTGATAGTTTCGGCTGAGCGACTCACCGAACGGAAGCACGGCGGCAATCGCCGCATCCATGTTCGGATAGAAGAACTTGAGATACTGTGCAAGAGATGCGGAGAGGATAACCAGCGCGCCAATGTACGAGAGCCACTTCAACCACATCGCCACGAATCCGAGGTACAGGCTTCCGGTCGTGCGCGAAATGTGAAGGTACTCGCCTCCTGCCCTTGTTCCGAGTGGAGTTGAAAGATATACCGAGTAGGCCGCGGCAGTCACAAGCATGACCGGTGCAAGCACAAGATAGGCAAGAGGCACGGATGGTCCGGCAATCGCCCCTGACCTGCCGGTTACAACAAAGATTCCTGAGCCCACCAGGATTCCGATAATCGTGGCATAGCTCTCGAGCCGACTAAGCTCGCGCCTCAGCTGTGGTTTCGTTGAATTGTTCTGCGCCGATTCAACCAATTGGTTTTGGAGAGCGTTCATGGTTACACGAAGCTGGGATTCTCGCAGCTATGGGGACTATTGTCTAATAAATGGAAGTGGTGGATTTGTTTGACATAAGCTTGCGAACCTTTCACAGAACGACTTTCGACCTCGTTTCGCATAAATTCCTTCCGAGCGTCGCAGCTTGAAGGTTCAACCGCAATAGAACCGCCTTGAAGGGTGCTTCGCTTCTCACGCCGAAGTTCACTGAAGCTACAACTAAGAAGCCTGCCGTCGCGACGCAAAACGCTTCGTCTCAATGCTGTTGGAGTCGGGAAGGCGGGGGCTAAAGAGCGCAGGCTCGAAAGGCGCCAAGCTTTGTCGATAGGAGAGCAGGACTATGAAGCATGATGAAAATGCACACTTCTCGGCAGGAGAGCTTTCGTCGATGGTGGCGAAGATAGTCAGGCGCGCGGGGTCTGATCGGGGAGAAGAAGCATTGATGGTAGCGGACGCAAACGACGGATACGACTTCGAGTTTGCAACAGACGAGTTAACGACACTGATCCCAAGCAATTTGAGGATCACACGGGTCAACCGTGGCCGGATGGAGCCAGAGAAAGCAAAGAACTGTCTGTTAGAAGCAATATACCGGAAGCAATTTCTGGTGAACTACGTCGGCCACGGTTCGGTAGATCAATGGCGGGGGAACTTGTTGACGAATGAAGAAGCGCTGGGATTGCGGAACGATTATCTACCGATGTTTGTGATGATGACGTGCTTGAATGGGCTTTTTAATGATCCGGCATTGGATTCGCTTGGCGAATCGTTTTTGAAGGCCGAGGGCGGAGGGATCGTGGTATGGGCGTCGTCAGGAATGACACTGCCTCACGAACAGGCGTTAATGAATCAGGAGCTCTACCGGCTTCTGTTCAACGGCTCGACGGCGATGACAATAGGCGAAGCGGTAATGCGAGCCAAAACTGGGTCGATCAACGCCGATGCGCGTAGAACGTGGATTTTGCTGGGGGACCCATCGATGAAGCTGAGGTGATCCCACTTAGGAGCTGGCAGACAGAATAAAAAATGAGCCGGAGCTGGGCTCCGGCTCGTGAGTTCTCAGGGGTGACTACTTGTTCTCACTCGGAGGAGTTATTGCAATCGTTTTGGCCTTGCAGCCAGTGGGAGAATCCTCACATTCGCTGGCCAGTTTGTCTCCAACTTTCAAATCAGCGAGCGTGATTGCTTTGCCCGCCTTGGTGATCTTGGTGCTTGTTGCAATCAGGATGTGGACTTCTGCGCCGGCTTCATCCTTGATGACGACTTCGTTCTTGGCGGCATCAATCGACATTATTTCGCCCGAACGCATCTTAGCCGCCGGAGGTGGTGCGCTCTCGGACTTCTGTGGATCCTTCGGTTTCTCTTGAGCTACTGCCACCCCGGCTAACCCAAAGCACAGGATAGCGCAAATAACCAACATATATTTTCGCATAACCGGTTACTCCTTTTTCGAATTTGATCCTTACTCCGCAACATCTGTGCCGATAACAATGTCGGCAATTCAGGCCCAGCCGGCGGCGTGTTTTTCTGAGTGACCGATTTCCAGTCTGACCCTGCGGTAAAGATTTCATCAAAGCTCAGTAAATATTTCTGTACGGAATGTGAACGCAATCCCACAACCTACAAAGCCGCATTCAATTGCACGGTGCAAATCTCACCTGCGACGTATCTGCGTCAACACTCAAGTGCACTATCGCCACACTGCCGTCGATTGGAGAAATGAGTTCCCTCATCCTATACTCAACCTTTTGTCGAGCGATTGACCTATTGAGAAGGCGCCTCGAAAGAGGAACAGGCAACACTGGTGGAACGAGAACTGAGAGTAAGCCAACTGAAAAGTGCACTGCCGTTGGTACTCACTGTTCTATCTGGCTCGATTTGCTACGGTCTCTTCATTAATCGCGGCCTGGGACTTTCAGTGATCGGTTACAGCATTGCGCCTGCTGAGCGAGTTCTGCAGGGGGAAGTGCCTTACCGAGATTTCCTCTTCAACTACACTCCCGGGATACTCTGGGTAAACGCTCTACTAATGAAGGCATTTGGACCGACGCTGGTGGCCACACGAATCGGATTATTTGCTTTCAAGCTGTGTGCATTGATTGTTTTATTTTTAGTTGGCAAGCGGTTGACTGACAAATGGATTGCTCTGGTACCTGTTGCTCTCACTCTCGCATGGCTCGGATACGGACAGGTATTTAATGTCTATCCTGATCAATACCTTATCCCGTTCGCGCTCGTCGGTCTGATGTGCTTTCTTATCTATGATCAAACGGCCCGTTATTTCCCACTAGTATTGTGTGGGTTCTCCACGGGCGCGGTATTTCTGTTCAAATACAATGTCGGCATTCTCCTTTTCGCTGCCGGAACGTTTACGGTGGCGATGAGAGAGTTGATTTTGACCCGACGAATACAGAACTCTCTCAAAGCAGCGTCTGTATACATTGGATCGTTTGCGATCATTGCCTTTGTCTTTGTCATGTATCTGACGCTAACCGGATCGTTGGGCGCGATGGTGAGCCATTTCCTGCATCACGCGGCGGAATACAGTGAATCGCGCTCAGTGAGTCTTCCGCCGCCTGGCACATTGATCCCGGCTGTGGTGATTCTGATTCCGGTTCTGGTTCTTGGCGTTCTCGTCTCGTTCATCTCACGACGCGGTAGTGCGTTGTACTTGTTAGCGTTATTGATCGTTGGTTTTCTCGTACTATTGCGGACTCGAAGGGGCGACGTAAATAACGATGCTTTTCTCGCATCGGTGGCTTATCTCCCGCCGTTCTTATTTTTTTCAACATCCGTTTTGCTGATTTGGCAATTCATCAAGAATCCGAGAGAACTCGATAGTTGGTGGCAACGGAACGGTTCGCTTGTAATCACTGGCTTATTTGCGCTGGCGGTTTACCTGGAGGTTTTTCCCCGTGCCGATTATTACCATTTGGTTAGGGTCTTGCCGCCAGTATTTTTGTTCCTCGTGTTGGTCCTTTATCGAACCCTCCCGAAGCTGCTCGAGCACGTGGAGAAATTCAACCTCGCTTCCACAAGACCGGCCTGGTTACTTTTCTCGATTCCGATCGCCTTTCTGATGGCAATTGGTTTGAACAATACCTGGGCCACAGAATTCGAGTCTGTCGCGCATTTCAGGGATAACCGCGAGCTCAAAATCGAGCGTGGCCGGCGAATTCTTGTGGAAGAAAAACAGGCAGAACTCACAGAGGGGCTCGTTCAATTGATACAGGCTAATAGCTCGCCCAATGATTACATATTCTCGTTCGCACAGCGTGGCAGTGCGCTCTATTTTCTCGCCAATCGAAAAAACCCTACGCGGTTCCTATGGTGGAGATCCGTTGGCATTAGCGACGAGGAGAGGGACGCGGTGATGGCGATGATTTCCAACCGTCGCGCGAAGCTTATCGTTGTGCAGGACGTTGCAGCCAACAAAGAGATTCAGGACTTCATCAGCGATAACTACGAACAGATCGGCACGGTGGCCGATATCTCGGTCTACGGACTCAAGAAAGAACTCGTTCCGGTTGCAAGGACCGGTATACATTTAGAACAAAGATCTCAGGAGCCTATAGCCGCGATGCATCGTGTCACTGCTTTCTCGGCACCAGCGCACCTGGGTTCGGTAAGCCGCGCCGCGCGGAATCGAATAGACTGACGATGGTGAAAGTCCAGAGCTTGCCGTCAATACATACAGTCACATCGACTAGAGAACGATTGCTTGAGTTCCTGGTCATCCTCGGATTGTTCGGATTAACAGCCGGCGTCTACTCCTTCCTCTTCAATCGCTCTAATGTCCTCTCGCATTCTATCGGGTACAACCTGTATGCATCCGAGCGAGTACTCGAAGGAGCCGTACCTTATCGTGATTTCCATACCCTCTATCCCCCAGCAACCTTTTACCTGAACGCGTTGTTCTTTCGGTGGCTGGGGATCTCACTACACAGTGCACTGCTGGGGGTGATGGTGTTCAAGGTCCTTACGGCAGTTGCAATTTACTTGAGTGGTCGCGAGATTATGCCGCGCATATGGGCGCTTGCAGTGGCGCTTCCGTCGGTACTGTGGCTGCGGCCAAATGGACCGTTCAAGTCCGTGCCCATGCACTATGGAGCGCTGTTTCTGGCGCTGGCACTATACCTGCTGCTAAAACACGAAAAAAATAAGCAGCTCGGCTCGGTATTCTTGGCGGGTGCTTCGCTCGGGCTAGTCGCGTTGTTCAAGCACAACATCGGTGCTTATGCGCTTGCTGGTTCATTGGTATGGATAATTTTCGAGAACGTCAATGTTCGGCAACTTAGTCACCAGCCGCAGAACTCTGACGGCTTTGAAGCGACGAATGTGGAACCAGAATCCGGACGCAACGGGATCTACCAATCGCTGATGTTGTTAACCGGGTTTGCAGTGGTTGTTCTGCCCGCGCTGATTTTCATGCAAGCGAACCATGCACTACAGCCTATGATTCGTACTATGCTCTTCGGTCCAGGAGAGTTCCTTTTGAGTAGACTCGCTGTACCGCTTTCGCCTGTTGCACCTTTGGTTCTCCTGTCAGCAGTAGCCGTCGCGACATACGCCAGCAATAAGCTCCGGACGAATGACACGTTAGCTGTTGGATGTTGGTTAGCCTTATTAGTCGCGATCAGTGTCTTCTTATTGTTTGGGAGTCAATCAGATGTGAACCAAATCATCTTTTACCTCCCAATGTTTGTCCTTGGTTCGGGATTGTTGATTGGAATCACCGGGAAGCAAGTGGTAGGCAGCAACAGGCGTTCTCTGTTGATTGTCTCAATTCTTGCTGCGGCGTCGTTAATGGAGCTGTTTCCTCGGTTCGCTCGCGAGCAGTCAATCGCCGCGATGCCGTTTGTACTGCTTGCGCTGTTTTATCTCCTCTATTTGTTGAGCCCGGTAATACGGGAATTCGTCGGTGGAAGTTGGCAGTATCGATTAGCGTTAGCCGTATTGCCAGTGACATTTACGATCATCGAGGGTCGATTATTCTTCAACACTTATTTTGAGAATTCGTTTGGATTCAAGGCGGCGACATCTGTAAGCGTTGAGCGTGGCCGAGGCGCATACTTTCCGGCTGCTACTGCAACGATGATCGACAAAGCAGTTAGATACATTCAGGATCAGGTTGATGTTGATAGCAATGCTTTCGCTCAATCGGATGCGGGAACCTCGTTGCTGTTCCTCGCGAATCGAAGAAACGTATCAAACGCTCAATTCTGGGTGGGTGTCGGCGTAACTGAAGGCGAGCGCGCGGCAACGCTCGACCGAATTGACAAGAGCCAGACTAAACTGATAATCACCAGCGACGAAGTACTCGCGGCTGAGAAATACGATCCAATGCGGGACTACATTGAGCGCAACTTCAAGCCTACCGTGCGGTTTGATGAAGTGCTGTTGCTGGAGAGAAGGACTAACTAAACTGTGTCTGTGGCGACTGCGGAAAACGAAGAGGCTTTGGAAGAGGAGATTCGACTCGACAGCTTTTTCAGATGGGTTTGGCGCGGGAAATGGTTAATTATTGGCCTCGTAATACTTGCCAGCTCGTTAGCGGCAGCAATTGCCCTACGCCAGCCTGAACTTCACACGTCGACGGCGCTCATCGAAATTGGCCGAGTTTGGGGCAAACCGCTCAAGGACATTTACATCACTGTTGAGACCGCAAATAGTCCCGGTTTTATCCAGGATGTGGCCGCGAAACTCGGCATACGTCCCGGCCAGTTGAACCGGGCGGTGCAGGTGGGTGCCGTGGAATCAGGAGTGCCCCATTCAATGTACCCGATTCTTATTCGAGTGACGGCCAAAACTGAAAACGCCGATGAGTCGGTCAGGCTGGCGCAAGCGGTGGCCGACGAAATCGTTTCTCGCCACGAAAAGCTTTTTGCAGATGCAATCGCGCCACATCTTGAGCGCCAACAGCGCCTGGAGCAGCGGCTTAAGGAATTAGGTCAGGTCCCCTCTGATCGCGAATATGCATTTAAAGTCGAGGCTGAACTCGATGAGGTGAAGTCGGGCAACACATCTCCCACGTCGACTGAGAAGACTCATCTTGTCGAGAAGGTCGTGCCGGGAGGCACGGTCAAACCGGATATCCTACGCAGTACGGCGACCGCGGGATTGCTCGGCGGCATTATTGGTGTTGCCGCAGCGTGTTTGGTGGGTTACTACAAGTCATCGCGCGGCGTCTGAGACCGTAATCTATAGTTTAAGGCTTCACCACTGGGCTTCTTCGGATTGGTGTTCGGCGCGATAGCAACCGGTGCGCGCTCTCCCTCGTCGTTTTTCGAATCAGTTCAGGATGTAGTTTCAGAATGCTATGAAGGGTCTGCTTAGAGAATTGCTGTTTCCGCTAATCGCTGTTGTCGCGGCATTCCTTGTCGGTGGAGTGATTGTGTGGATGGTCGGCGACAGTCCGCTGCTCGTATACGAACTCTTCTTCACCAGCGCATTCGGCTCAATTGATGGAATTGGCTATACGCTTTTCTACGCTACGCCGTTGATCTTTACCGGGCTGGCCGTTGCAGTTGCGTTCAAATGCGGGTTGCTGAACATCGGCGCAGAAGGTCAGTTAATCGCCGCTGCTTTCGCGACTGCCTGGGTTGGGCTGGTGCTTCCAGGTTGGCCGAGTCTGGGGGTAACTCTGCTGGCGATGATAGCGGCTATCGTCGTAGGCGGCGTGTGGGCTGGGATACCTGGCGTTCTCAAAGCGCGGTTTGGAGCTCATGAAGTCATCACGACGATCATGATGAATTTCATAGCCGCTGGCCTGGTCAGCTATTTGACTCAATATCACTATCGCAAGCAGGGCGATCCGATTCTGGAGACTTTGCCTATAGCCGAGAAAGTGAATGGGTCCATCGTCGGACCTCACATCCCGCGGGTGAGCGCGATGCTGGCTCCTTTGGGAATAAGTTTCCCGGATAGATTGCCCTTGAACCTGGCGTTTCTGTTCGCGCTCGCGGCTTGCGCGGTAGTTTATGTGTTTTTATGGAAGACGAAATGGGGATACGAGCTGCGCGCGGTTGGAGCCAATCCATCCGCTGCGGAGTATGGCGGAATCTCGATCGCGCGGAACATGGTCATAGCGATGTTCATTTCGGGAATGCTGGCGGGGCTGGTTGGGATAAACGATGTTCTCGGTTATCGCTATCGGTATTATCACAACTTCTCGGCGAATTATGGCTTCACCGGGATTGCGGTTGCGTTGCTCGGACGGAATCATCCACTTGGCGTACTGCTCGCGGCAATTCTGTTTGGTGCGCTGATCAGATCCGGACTGTTCATAGACATCTTCACAGACAATGTGTCGAAAGATTGGGTGGTCATACTGCAAGCCATCATTATTCTTTTCGTCGCTTGTGAAGGACTGTTTAGAGGTGGTGCAAAGAGATTGATCCAGGGAAAAGTGTAAAAACGGTTTCTGGTTCTCTTGAGTTCTTGTTGCAGGTTATCTTCTGCGTAGTCTGCGGATCGTAGTTTGTGAAAACCCACAGAACCTGATTGCAGGAACTATCCGCAGATTACGCAGATTGTGCCGATGATAATCAGAAACTAGAAACCAAGGAACCAGACACCTCAATTAACAATGCTGCGAACCTTCATTAGCATATTCAGCCTATCGTTACTTGCATCGATGGTGAGGTATGCGACTCCGCTTACTCTGGCCGCGCTGGGCGGGATGTTTTCAGAGCGCGGGGGCGTTATCAACATCGCGCTGGAAGGGATTATGCTTGCGGGGGCGTTCACTGCATCCGCAGTGACGGTTAAAATAGGCAACCCGTGGATCGGCCTGACGACCGCCGCTGCCGCCGGCCTGCTGGTCGCGCTTATTCACGCTTTGGCATCAATTCAGTTCCGCGCCGATCAGGTAGTCGTAGGTACGGCAATCAACATCTTGTTTCTTGGTGTCCCGCCATTGATTTCTGGCGCGCTTTTCGAATCCACCGGCTCAACCCCTCAGCTCCCGCGCGACCAAACTCTTCCGGAATGGCACATACCCGTGATTGATCAAATTCCGGTCTTGAAACAGCTGCTTTCTGGCCACACATCGATTACATACCTCGCTTTCGCGCTCGTGCCCATTAGTTTTTATGTGCTGTTTCGAACTCGTTTCGGATTGCGATTGCGAGCAGTGGGCGAGAACCCCGAGGCGGCGGATACTGCCGGCGTCAGCGTTTACCGATTGCGTTATGCCGGTGTTCTCCTTAGCGGCATTCTCGCGGGAATCGGCGGAGCGTATCTCTCAATTGCGCAGAACTCACTTTTCACTCGTAATATGACCGGTGGTCGCGGATTCATCGCGTTGGCGGCGTTGATATTCGGCAAATGGCATCCCGTCGGATCGTTTCTTGCTTGCTTATTGTTCGGATTTGCCGAGGCGGTATCTGATCAGATGCAGGGCGTGGTGCCCATTCCAGTGCAGATGATCCAAATAATTCCATATGTGTTAACGATGGTCGTACTTGCAGGGTTTATAGGTCGAGCAACACCTCCTCGAGCTATAGGTATGCCTTACGTCAAAGAGAAATAGAGTGAGTTTGCATGCTGTCAACGATCCTACTTTTGAGTCTCTTGCTCGTCGGTGCAAAAACCGAAATTCAAGAGAAACCAGACCGCGTAATGATTGAATTTCGGCTCGCTGAGTCATCCCCATCAGAAGGTCTGCAGGAGTTGACGATCGAAGGCACATCCGAAAGGCTCTATGTCCACAAAGAAGTGATCATCACCAATAAAGATGTAGTCGCGGCACGCCCAATCCCATCGTTCGTCCCTAACAGCTTCGACATAGAGATCGAGTTCAGCGACGATGGCGCCAAAAAGATCTCCAAAGCGAGTACGGAAAACATTGGCAAACGAATCGCTATTCTTATTGATGGTAAGGCGGTTGTCGCTCCGTTACTGAGAAGCACAATCTCAAACAAGGCAGTAATCGCGGGAAGTGCTCCATCGTTTACCAGGAACGAGGCCGAGGAGCTAGCGCGCAAGATCATGGCTCCGTAAGCATCAACTTTTACAGACGGAAATCGGCGGATAATATGTGTCTATGACTATTCCTCTTTACGATAGGGCATCCGAAGCGGTGCGCTTCATCGTCTCGAAGACGCAAAACCGCAGTCCCCGCATCGCGGTTGTACTGGGGTCGGGCCTGGGCGGAGTTGCTGATGCGGTTGAGAATGGAGTCGAAATCCCCTATGGCGACATTCCTCATTTTGTCAGTTCGACGGTTGAGGGTCATGAAGGCAAACTGATCATTGGGTCTTGTCGTGGAGTAGATGTTGTGCTGATGAAGGGGCGAGTCCATTTCTATGAGGGCTACTCAATGGAAGAGGTAACGCTGCCCATACGTGTGTTCAGTCTGATGGATATTCGTTCGCTGATTTTGACCAACGCGGCGGGCGGCACCTCGTCTCACCTCGCACCGGGTGCTCTGATGGCGCTTACTGATCATGTGAATTTGATGGGAGAGAATCCGCTGCGCGGTGAGAACGACAAGCGATTCGGCCCGCGTTTTCCAGATATGACGTCGGTATACACGCCGGCATATCTCGAGGCGGCGCATTCCGTAGCTCGTGAGATCGGACTCGTTCTGCTTGAAGGTGTGTATATGGCGGTCCGCGGTCCGTCTTATGAAACCCCCGCGGAGATTCAAATGATGCGTAAGCTGGGTGCGGATGCGGTGGGAATGTCAACGGTTCCGGAAGCTACGGTTGCGAGGCACTGCGGGATGAAGGTGCTTGCGATCTCGTGCATAACGAACGTAGCGGCGGGGCTCGCGACAACAGAGATCAATCATAGGGAAGTTATGGAAGTAGGAGCCCGCGCCGGTAAGCAGCTTTCTGAATTGATTGTGCGAGTGATTCCGAGGTTGGGAGTTGGGGGTTAGGGTTCAACGCTTCGCGTTTAGCGTTCAACGTTCGGCGTTTAGCGTTCAACGTTCGGCGTTCAGCGTTCAATGTTCAGCGTTCAGCGTTCAAAGTTTAGGCCCGTCTGAGTAATTCTACTAAAGTCCCAATAACATTTTATCAATGGAGAATTCTGAACGACGAACGCTGAACGCCAAACGCCGAACGTTGGACACCAAACGCGAAGCGTTGAACACTCCAATCCCCAACCCCCAACCCCCATGCTACAATAGCCGAGCTATGATCATCGGCATCAGCGGCGGGACCGGCTCAGGCAAGACTACCGTTGCGCAAAAAATCATTGCTCCGGTGGGCGACGGCAATGTTGTTTACCTGCAGCAGGACTCTTATTACCGAAACCTCGGCGACATGCCACTCGATCTTCGACATCAAGTTAATTACGATCATCCTGACGCATTCGACACCGAGCTGCTGATAAATCACCTGCAGGCGCTGCGCGCCGGCGAGACCATCGAGCAGCCAATCTATGACTACGCCACTCATTCCAGGCGCGCTGAGACGATTCACCTTGAGCCGCGTCCGGTGATCGTCATCGAAGGCATTCTGGTTTTTGTCAACCCTCAGTTGCGAGCGTTAATGGACCTGAAGATATTCGTTGACACCGATGCCGACATCCGATTTATCAGAAGGCTCGACCGCGATGTTCATGAACGGGGACGATCGGTAGAATCGATCATTAATCAGTACACTACGACTGTGCGACCGATGCATCTGCAGTTCGTCGAGCCGTCAAAGCGCTATGCCGACGTCATCATTCCCGAAGGCGGGTTCAATGACGTCGGAATCGACCTGATTACAGGAAAGATCAGATCATTCCTGGGTGAGGCGGCGGAACAGCATTCGGTGCCCATTCAGCATAAGGCGGGTGATAGTGACCGTACGGAATTTCCAAGCTGAATGAGCACGACGAGAAGGGAAGAAGTACCAATGACAAGCAATGAAGAGTTGATTACTTTAGCAAAGGACGCGCGTCGGTGGGCGCATGCACCGTATTCAAATTTTCGCGTCGGCGCTGCGTTGCTTAACTCTGATGGGCGGGTGTTCACGGGTTGCAACGTTGAGAATTCCACTTATGGTCTCAGCATTTGCGCAGAGCGGGTTGCGATTTTCAAAGCGGTAAGCGAGGGTGCGAACGAGATTACAAAAATTGCTGTTGTTACCGACCACGAGCACATCGCGCCGCCTTGTGGCTGCTGCCGTCAAATGATCTGGGAGTTCGCTTCGAATGAAACGGAAGTTATACTCGCGAATCTTTCTGGCGATGTTCGTCATTATCGTATCGCCGATCTACTGCCCGAGGCATTCGACGCTCACTATCTTGAAGGTGTAAGCTAGGTGTCACTTACTGTAAGCTAGGTGTCACTTCCCGGGGAAACACTGTTCCTTGGAGAGATGATAATGAAGAATGAAGAATTTGAACGGCGTATTCAGTTTATTCTGCAACAACAAGCAAACTTCGCTGATAGTCTGGAAAGACAAGCCGCCGCTCACGCTGAGGCGAAGGCACGTCACGACAGAGTCGATCGGCAGATCCAGGAATTGATCCAATCCATGAGCATTTTCCGAGACGCACTGATCAGCATAACTCACCACGTAGAACGCAACGAACGTGAAATGGCGGATCTAATTGAGCGCGGCAAGCAGACTGATGCCCGGCTCAACGGGCTCATTCTCGTTGTGGAACGCCACCTTAGCGGACACCAGTAGAATCACTAACAAACATGTTTTTTTGACGGATCGAGCAGGGTTCGAAGATGTAGCTGGAGAAGCAGGCGATTGTCTTCGGATTCTTCCCAAAGGTCTGTCTGTTACCGCGGCCTATCACAAACGCCAGTAGCGTTGAGGAGATTAACTTGAGTAAACCGCTCGTTGTCGTCTTCGCAATTCTGATTTTGAATATAGGGCCCGTTCGATTTACCGCAGACACCGCTGAACGAGTCGATCTCATCATTCGCGGAGGGACAGTTGTAACCGTAGACCCTTCGTCCCGGCTGATTGAGAACGGAGCCGTCGCCGTCAAAGGCGAACGCATCGTCGCAGTGGGACCTGACGCTGAAATCGCAGCGAAATACACCTCGAGCCGCACAATCAACGCTGCCGGCAAGGTTGTTATGCCGGGGTTGATCAACACTCATACTCACGTTCCAATGGTTCTATTTCGTGGGATAGCCGATGACCTCGTTTTGATGGAGTGGCTACAGAAATTCATTTTTCCTGCGGAGGCGAAGAACGTCGACGAGCAATTCGTTCGATGGGGTACGCGACTCGGGTGCCTCGAAATGATCAGAGGTGGAACTACTACTTACGTCGATATGTATTATTTCGAGGATGCGATCGCCGACGAGACAGCGCGTGCTGGAATGCGAGCCGTTTTGGGAGAAACGCTTATAGACTTTCCAGCGCCGGATAATAAGACCTGGGATGCGGGCATGACCTACATGGAAAAGTTCGCGTCAAAGTGGAAGGCTCACCCGTTGATCACCGCTGCGATTGCTCCGCATGCGCCATACACTGTCTCAACCGAACACCTCAAGCAGGCCCATTCTTTCTCGGAAAGATTTCAGGTTCCGCTTGTGATTCACATCGCAGAAGATCAGGCCGAAACAAAAACCATTCAAGAACGATACGGGTCGAGCTCGGTTGCTTATCTCGAGCGAATAGGTCTGCTGGACCGCCGCGTGATAGCAGCACATATGGTTTGGCCGACGAGCGATGACATTGCAACGCTGGCGAAACGAGGCGTCGGCGTTGGACATTGTCCGCAGTCGAACATGAAGATATCAGCCGGCGCGGCGCCGGTTCCGCAAATGCTGAAAGCTGGAGTTGCGGTGGGACTTGGGACCGATGGCGCGGCATCAAACAACGATCTGAGCTTATGGGAAGAAATGGACACAGCGGCGAAGCTTCATAAGTTAATCTCGAAAGATCCGACGGTGATCAATGCTCGCGAAGCACTCGAGATGGCAACCATCGGAGGTGCCCGCGCCATTCATCAGGAAAAGGAAATTGGTTCGCTGGAAGCAGGCAAGCGTGCGGATCTGATAATCGTCGACATGACCAGCGCGCATCAAATTCCCGTTTACAACGTATATTCCCAGCTCGTTTACGCAACAAAGGCATCGGATGTCGAAACAGTATTGATCAATGGCAAAGTTGTGATGGAAGGTCGGCGTGTACTCACGATCGACGAGCCGACCGTGCGATTGAAAGCGAATGAATATCGCGACCGGATTCGAAAGAGCGTGAGTTAAGGGTTGGGGATTGGGAGTTGGGGACTGGGGGCTGGGGATTGGCGTGGTTCAACGCTTCGCGTTTAGCGTTCAACGTTTGGCGTTCACTGTTCAAAGTTTAGGCCCATCTCGGTAATTCTACTAAAGTCACAGTAACATCTTATCAATGAAGAATTCTGAACACCGAACGCTAAACGCTAAACGCGAAGCGTTGAACACCCCAACCCCCAACCCCCACTAGAGTCCCAGCTTCGTCCAGAGTTGATCGATCCTTTTCTTTACCTCTTCAGTCATCTCTATTTCTTTGGGCCAGGGGCGATCGAATCCCTCCGATTTCCATTTCCTGGTTCCATCAATCCCCATCTTCGATCCAAAATTCGGCAAACGCGATGAGTGGTCGAGTTGATCCACTGGTCCCAGCACATACTGAATATCTCGTTCGGGATCGATGTTGTTCAATACCCGCCAGGCGACGGCGTTCAAATCGCGAACATCAGTGTCGTGATCCACGACGATAATACATTTCGTGAACATCGCCTGAGGCAACGACCAGATCCCGTTCATTACTTTTCTGGCGTGGCCCGGATAGTCTTTCTTGATTGAAACAATCATCAGGTTGTGGAACACGCCCGCGAACGGCATATGGTAGTCGATTATTTCGGGAAACTGGCGTTGCATCAGTGGCAGATAAATTCGTTCGATCGCTTCGCCCATCCAGCAGTCTTCCTGAGGCGGTTTGCCGACAATGATCGTTTGATAGATCGGTTTTTTGCGATGTGTGATGCAGGTTACGTGAAAAACTGGGAAATCATCCTCCAGGGAGTAATAGCCGGTGTGGTCGCCAAAAGGCCCTTCGACTCTTTGTTCCTCGGTATCGACATAGCCCTCCAGTATGATCTCCGCGCTGGCCGGGACCTCCACATCTACCGTTTCGCACTTAACCATTTCGACCGGCTTCCCACGCAGGAAACCAGCGATCATCATCTCATCAAGGTCCTCAGGAAGCGGCATTATCGCGGCGAAAACAGTCACCGGATCGGCTCCGATGGCCACTCCTACCTCGAGTCGCCCGCCTCCGATCCGCTTGAGATTGCGAAAGTGCTGTGCGCCGTGCTTGTGGATTTGCCAATGCATCCCGGTGGTCTTCTCATCATAGACCTGCATGCGGTACATGCCACAGTTTCGTTTGCCAGTAGCCGGATTACCTGTGAACACCAGAGGCATCGTAATGTAGCGTCCGCCGTCTTCCGGCCAGCACTTTATGATCGGAAAATCGAGCAGTGACAACTTTCCTTCCCCTAAGATCCGCTCTTTACAGGCTCCATCTCTTACGATCTTGGGGAACATGTGACGCAGGTCTGCGAGACGCGGAATCATCTTGAGTTTTTCAATCAGTCCCTGTGGTGATTTGACGTCGGTGAGATCGCTTATTCGGTTGGTGATCTCATCGTAGTCGGCGACTCCGAGCGCGAGTTTCATACGCTCGCGGCTGCCGAGCGCATTTATCAACACAGGGATCGAATAACCGCGAACGTTTTCGAACAGTAGAGCAGGACCGTTTTGCTTTGAGACTCGGTCGGTGATCTCGGCTATCTCGAGTTCAGCGTCCACTTCGACCGAAATGCGTTTGAGTTGATTGCGTTTTTCAAGCAGGGAAACGAACTCGCGGAGGTCTTCAAAAGCCATTTTCACTTGTCCTTGAACAGGAAACGCAGAGGGTATCACGAGAGTGCATTGAAGACAAATTCGTATGATTTACGCTGATGTATCTAGAACAACACTCACAGCTTTTATGATTAGCATTACATTGCCGTTGATCCACGGTTTCGCTTGCGATATAGTCAGCAGCCGCCTTCCCGCATCCGGGTCTCGGAATATACGAAGAAAGGAGATCTCAATCGATGCAAATGAGTGAGCATGGCCTCGAATTGCTAAAACAATGGGAGGGGTTTAAGAACAAAGTTTACAATGACTCAGCCGGCCTTCCGACGATAGGCGTTGGACATCTTCTCACAAAATCCGAGCTAAGCTCGGGCAAAATCGTCATCAACGGCGCACCGGTGCCATACGATGGAGGATTGAGCGATCAGCAGGTACTCGATCTTCTAAGTCAGGATGTAACTCCCGCCGCCCAGCTGATTACGAACAAGGTCACGGTCCCGGTCAATCAGAATCAATTTGACGCTCTGACATCCTTCACATTCAATGTGGGAGGTGCAGCTTTCAACGGGAGCACACTTTTGAAGCTTCTCAACCAGGGGCAATTCGACCAGGTCCCAACGCAGCTTCGGCGATGGAACAAAGCTGGCGGCAAGGTAGTACAAGGGTTGGTTAACAGGAGAGAAAACGAAATCAAACTCTGGAACGGATTGGTCTAAAAAGGCTCTGAACCCTTCATTGGTACTAAGGAGACAATTTTATGAGCTCGCCAGCTGATATCGATGATGAACTGATCGGCTGGCGAAAGGCGGCTTAGTTGTTGAGTGCATGAGGCGTGCTGCGGGCTTCCGCGGAATGCCTTAACTGATCCATTAATTTGAGAACTTGTGCTGAGAAAAGCACCTTGCGCAAGCCACCATAAGTGTCTGAAAATTTCTTTCAGCCGCCCAGAGCGCCTGCATTCATGGACGAATTAGGACGAGATCCAGATACGATTAAGAGGATGAAATGAAAAGATTGAACACAATACTATTCGTGCAAACCACATTGCTGGTCAGCCTTCTATCGCCCTTCGCGATCGCGGAGGATGGCGTCCGTCAGCCGCCGGTAGCCAAGAAGGTGCCACATGTAACCCAGATTCACGGGTACACCTTGAAAGATGATTACTTCTGGCTACGCGAAAAGCAGAACCCGGAAGTCATCAAGTACCTGGAAGCCGAGAACGCATATACCGAAGACGTGATGAAGCCGACGAAGGAGTTTCAAGAAACGCTCTACAAAGAAATGCTTGGCCACATAAAGCAGACCGACTTGAGCGTTCCTTCGCGTATTGGTGACTATTACTACTATTCACGCACCGAGGAAGGCAAACAGTATCCGTATCAGTGCCGGAAAAAAGGCAGCATGGAGGCGCCTGAAGAGGTTCTCCTCGACCTGAACAAGCTTGCGGAAGGTCATTCGTTTCTCGGATTGGGCGGTTTTCGCGTGAGCGATGACGGCAACCTGTTGGCGTATTCGACCGACACAACCGGCTATCGCCAATATACGCTCCACGTAAAAGATCTGCGCACAGGAAAGACGCTCAGCGAGAGCATCGAACGAGTCGGGTCGATCGATTGGGCCACCGACAACAAGACTCTCTTTTATACAACCGAAGATCCGGTATCGAAGCGGTCCGACAAATTCTGGCGCCATGTTGTCGGAAGCGATAAAAATGAGCTGCTCTACGAGGAAAAGGATGAACTTTTTGATGTGGGCTCGGGACGCTCGCTCGATAAAAAGATGCTCTTTGTGGGCTCGTTTGCGAAGACCTCGAGGGAGTTTCGTTACCTCCCGGCCGACAATCCGACCGGGACTTTCAAGATCATCCTCCCGCGGGAAGACGGTCATGAATATGACGTCGATCACTACAAAGGTCAGTTTTATATCACAACGAACAAGAACGCGAAGAATTTCCGGGTCGTTGTGGCTCCGCTCAACGATCCTTCAGAAAAGAACTGGAAACCGTTTATCGAGCACAATCCAAAAATAAAGATCGACGGCTTGACTACTTTCGCGAACCATCTGGTGGTTTCTGAGAAGGAGGGGGGACTGAATTACCTCCGTGTGATCGAAATGAAGTCGAACCAGTCGCACAGGATCGCCACAGACGAATCGGACTATGCGCTCTTCCTGGCTGGCAACCCCGAGTTCAACACAACGACGGTGCGGTTCAATTATCAATCGATGGTTACTCCGAGCTCGGTTTATGACTACGACATGAATACGCGACAACGAAAACTGCTAAAACAGCAGGAGGTATTGGGCGGATATGATCCAGCAAAATACGAAGCGAAGCGAATTTGGGGAGTCGCGCGCGACGGGGTGAAAGTTCCGATCTCGCTTGTTTATAAGAAAGGCGTGAAATTCGACGGGAGTTCGCCACTGCTGCTCTATGCTTACGGTTCTTACGGTGCGTCAATGGCGCCGACTTTTTCTTCGAGCCGTCTTGCGTTGCTTGACCGAGGCGTCATCTATGCGCTCGCTTACATTCGCGGAGGCGGAGAGTTAGGCGAAGAATGGCGGGAGCAGGGTCGAATGATGAAAAAGCTGAATACGTTTTACGACTTCATCGATTGTGCGGAATATCTCGTCAAGAACAAATACACCTCGAACGACCGGTTGGTGATCCAGGGTGGTAGTGCGGGCGGGTTGCTAATGGGCGCGGTTGTCAATATGAGACCGGATCTCTTCAAGGCGGTGGTCGCGCAGGTTCCATTCGTTGATGTTATGAACACGATGCTTGATGCTTCGCTGCCGCTTACTACCAGCGAATGGATCGAATGGGGCAATCCCAACGAAAAGGCGGCGTTTGACTATATGATCCAGTATTCGCCTTACGACAATATTGCGGCTAAGAACTACCCGGCGATGCTTGTTCAGATTTCGCTCAACGATAGCCAGGTTCCTTATTGGGAGGGGGCGAAATTCCTTGCCAAGCTCCGGGCGACAAAGACGGATCGAAACATTCTGCTGCTGAAGGCTAACATGGGAGCAGGTCACGGCGGCGCGTCAGGTCGCTATGATGCGCTTCGTGAGACAGCGTTCACTTACGCTTTTATGCTTTGGCAGCTGGACATAACGAAATAGGGGTCAGTAGTCAGTGGTCAGTAGTCGGTGGTCAGTGTTCGGTAGTCCGTAGCCAGTAGCATTCGTTTTGAGAGCTGAATACGAACAACAGACCGACTACTGACCAACCGAGGACGGACCACTGACTACGGACCACTGTTTACGGACTACTGACCACGGACTACTGATCACGGACTACTGACGTGAAGAGACTCTGTCTTCTAATCGCTTTAACTGCTCTACTGATTCCTATTCCTACTGCATTAACCCAGACTCCACCAAAGCCCGATTTAGTCCTGTTGAATGGAAATTTCATAACGATGAATCCTCAGCAGCCTGCTGCCGAAGCGGTTGCGATAAAGGACGGTAGGATCATGTGGACAGGATCCACCGACGATGCGAAAAAGCTCTTTGCCAGTGCCCTTGAGACCACGGATCTAGCCGGCGCTACAGTGCTTCCGGGATTCATCGATGCACACGGTCATCTGATGAGCCTCGGGGAAACTTTTCTCAAGCTCGACCTAAAAGGCGTTTCAACGCCACAGGAAGTAGCTCGTCGAGTAAAAGAAAAAGCCAATACCCTGCGGACCGGTGAATGGATCCTTGGCTGGGGTTGGGATGAAGGAAAGTGGGCGGCCAATTATCCAACCCACGAACTGCTGACTCAGGCCGCTCCAACTAATCCAGTCTTCTTAACCGGCCTTCATAGCTTTGCAGCCTGGGTAAACCAACGGGCGATGCTTATTGCCGGGATAAACAAAAACACCAGTGATCCGGCAAATGGAAAGATTATCCGAGACCCTAAGACCGGGGAACCCACCGGAGTGTTGTTAAACAGGGCCCAGGACCTGGTTGCCAGTCACGTCTCGCCGCTCGATCTTGACGGAGTAAGGATTGCCCTCGAGCTGGCTGCCCGCGAATGCCTGCGCAACGGATTGACATCCATCCACGAAGCTCGAGTCACGCCGATTATGCTTCAGGCGTTCCGGGAGATGGTCAAGAAGGGCCGTCTGCCATTGCGCATCTATGCGATGCTTGACGGTTCCAATTCTGCTTTAACCGAGGAATGGTTTAAGCGCGGACCAGAGATTGACCCGCAGCACGAATTCACGGTCCGCAGCATCAAGGTTTTCGCTGACGGAGCGCTTGGATCACGAGGTGCTGCATTAAGTGAGCCATACTCCGACGCACCCGAAACAAAAGGCAATATTACGACCTCCGAAACGGAGATCTACAACCTGACTCGGCGCAGTCTCGAGCGAGGTTTTCAAGTTGCTACTCACGCAATTGGCGACGCGGCAAATCATCAGGTTTTGAATGCTTATCAGAAGGCTTTGAAAGAGGCATCGGAAACTCGTTCTGGAGGCGCTGTCAGTGGATTGAAGGACGCACGGCTTCGAATCGAGCATGCTCAGGTGCTCGCGGCAGCGGATGTTCCGCGTTTCGCGGAGCTTGGAGTGATCGCCTCGATGCAGCCGACTCACTGCACCTCCGATATGGCTTGGGCAGAGAAACGGATCGGACCCGAGCGCATCAAAGGCGCATACGCCTGGCGATCAGTCTTGAAGACCGGCGCTCACGTTCCTATAAGCTCTGATTTTCCGGGAGAGACGTTGAATCCATTCTACGGAATCTACGCCGCGGTGACTCGACAGGACGCACAGGGGAAACCCGACGGCGGCTGGTATCCGGAGCAGCGAATGACAATTCAGGAAGCGCTTCGTGGGTATACCATTGAAGCGGCTTATGCGGAATTCGAAGAAAAAGACAAAGGGTCGATTGAAACAGGGAAGCTTGCCGATCTGGTTGTTGTTTCAAAGAGCCCCATAGCTATTGCGCCCAAAGAATTGTTGCAAATCAACGTATTGATGACATTTATTAACGGGAAACTGGTTTATACGGCGGAGAAAGCCAATCCCGCTCGATAAACTTCTCTTTTGCTCAAATTCTCATCTCTAACCTCAATTTGGTCTTCCTCGAGCAGCGTGACAATACTATAAGCAAAAACAAGCTTCACAAACGCCAACAGGCTCGATAATTACCACATCATTCTCAGTGCTAGATTGTGTTTTGAGTTCTTTGCAGTAAAGTCCGACTCAATATTTCATTACTTCGGCACAATGCAGTCATTGACTCTGCACTCGAAGGTAATGTATACGGAGAGGGCTTCATACTTTTACAAGTCGAAAAACCTGTCTCTAATTGGAGTGTTATTTTAATATGAGAGTCTGTTTGATCGCTGTGGTCTTTGCTGTACTTTCGGTTGTATCCGTTCATTCGAATGCTCCGCAACGTCAGCAGCCCTCAAAAGAGGTGCTGGCTAAAATAGACAGTTGGGTCCTTGCTGAAGCAGCAGCAAAAGGCCAGGTGGAGTTCCTGGTCATCCTTGCCGATCACGCTGACCTGAGCCCCGCTGAGGCGTTGCATACCAAAGAAGAAAAGGGCTGGTTTGTCTACCGAACACTCTACGACAAATCTCAAAACACCCAGAAGCAAATACTGAACTGGCTGAAGTCAAACTCCTTCGAGCATCGCTCTTATTACATCGTCAATATGATCTGGGTGAAGGGAAACCTGGACGCGGCCCTTTCTTTGGCCGCCAGGGCAGACGTCAGTCGTATTGAAGGAAATCCCATCATTCACAACGATCTGCCGATAGAATCCGTGAAGGAGGCCGTGCCTGCGGCACCAAACGCGATTGAACCTGGAATCACGCAAACCAATGCGCCCCTTGTCTGGGGGGCAGGTTTCACAGGACAAGGCATCGTTGTGGGTGCCGAAGATACCGGCTACCGATGGGATCACAACGCGCTCAAGCCGCACTATCGCGGATGGAACGGCTCGACCGCCGACCACAACTTTAATTGGCACGATAGTATTCACACTGGAGGCGGATCGTGCGGGGCGAACTCACCTGCGCCCTGCGACGATCATGGTCATGGAACTCACACAGCGGGTACAGCCGTCGGGGATGACGGTGCCGGTAATCAGATCGGCATGGCGCCAGGTGCAAAATGGATAGGTTGTCGCAATATGGATCAGGGAAACGGAACCCCCGCGACGTACATAGAGTGTTTTGAATTCTTCCTTGCTCCATATCCAGTTGGAGGCACGCCGGCGCAGGGAGATCCAACGAAGGCACCAGATGTCACGACCAACTCCTGGGGATGCCCGCCCGCGGAAGGCTGCAGCGCGGGCACGCTCCAGGCCGCGACTGCAGCACAGCGCGCAGCGGGAATTGTTACGGTGGTTGCCGCAGGCAATTCGGGCTCCGGGTGTTCAACGGTCACTGATCCACCCGCGATTTATAGTGAGTCATTTACGGTCGGCGCTTTGAATACGGGGCTAGACACGATTGCGAGCTTTAGCAGTCGTGGACCGGTCACGGTCGATGGCAGTAATCGACAAAAACCTGACATTGCGGCACCGGGCACCAACACAAGATCCAGCTACAGAACGAGCACGACGGCTTACACCAACTTAAGCGGCACGTCGATGGCGACACCGCACGTAGCGGGCGCAGTGGCACTGTTGCTTTCTGCGGATCCGAGCTTGCGTGGCCATGTCTCGATTGTCGAGGATATCTTAAAGGACGCTGCATTTCATATCAGCTCGTCACTGTGCTCGAGCAGCGGGTTTCCAAACAATGTATTCGGCTACGGACGCTTGAATGCAAAGGCGGCAGCTGACATCGCGCTTACAAAGTTTTCGCCAAAGAGCGCTGCCTTTTCTGCGACTGGCACCGATGGCGCCATCCAGGTAACGGCGCCGGCAGGGGTGGATTGGACTGCAACGAGCCCCGACGGTTGGATAATAATCAATCAGGGCAGT
>DATFWY010000154.1:0-44697 GCA_035258805.1 Blastocatellia bacterium
GACAACCGCCAATGTCACGCTTATGCAGTACGTTAATAGCTTTCTCATCGTCGTCTCCGATTTCTGCCGGTACCACACAATAGATTCGAGTCTCAAATCCTCGATTCTTTCTATCACCACGTACCTACTTCTCACGGACTCGTAACGCTCACGTTCAGGCTACCAATGTTTGTTCCGCTTGGATCGATGACTATCGTGTAAGTCCCCGTAGTCGGCAGAGTCTGCTGTGTCAGGTTAAAGCTGCTGCTTGACGAAAAACTGGATGTGAGCTGCGAGCCATCAGGCTTCAGCAGCTTCACTGTGACTCCTGCTACCGTGTTGCTTGTTACGTGGACAGTCACTTGTTGGCCCGATGTGCCGCTAAATGTTACCTGCCCATTTTGTCCCGGAGAGCTGATTGTGATCGCTACCGATGATCCGCCCACCGTCGTGCTGCCGCTGAAGTCCGTTGCATCGTAGAGAGTGAGCGTCATGTTGCCGGTCCTGATATCTAATGGATCTACTCCTATCGAATAGGTTCCTGAGACCGGCAGTGTCACTGCGTCAAGAAATGCTCCAGGCGGGGTGACATTCGCGTAACCCGCAAGAACAGATCCGTCGGGCTTGTAGATGGTCACATTAGTGCCCGTAATCGTCACGCTGGTCATGTTCAGGCTCACTCGTTGCCCTGATGTTCCGCTGAAGGTCAGTAGCGCATTCTGTCCCGACACCGTGGTCGTCACAGCGACCGAAGAGCCGCCCGGGCTGATTGAACCCGTTATATCCGCGGGAACATCATAAAGAGTCAATGTAATGTTGCCGGTGTTTTTTCCCGGTGGGTCAATGAATATGGTGTAGGTCCCAACGACTGGCAGGGTCTTCGTATCAATGAATGAGCCCGAGCTCACCCCGACTGGCGACACCAGGTTTGTTCCATCGGGCTTGCGTATCGAGATATATGGACCCGACGTGACGTTTGTCAGATACAAGCTAATGCGCTGGTTAGCGGTTCCGGTAAACGTCAGCGCTCCATTCTGGCCCGACGTGCTCGTGGTCACGGTAACCGCCGCGCCACCCGGTGTTATCGTTCCACTTGCGTCTTGAGGCACATCATAAAGAGTTAATGTCCAATTGCCCATCGCTGCCCCCGAAGGATCTGCCACGAGGGTGTAGGTTCCCGGCACCGGCAATGTCTGCGTATCAAGGAAGGAGTTATTTGCGATGTCCGAGAGCGTAGCTAGCACACTCCCATCCGGTTTGTAGAGCTTTATTGTGTGCTGCCCGCTCCCGGTGGTTGTTACGCTGGTCACCAACAGACTCACGCGTTGGTTTTGAGTGCCATTAAACGTCAGCGAACCATTCTGACCTGGTACAGCGAACAGTAGTGGGACTGACGCTCCTCCTGGAGTGATGCTCCCTGAAAGATCGATGACATTGTATAAAGCGATTGTCATACTGCCCGTCGTCTGGGCGCTTACCAGAATTGTATATGTGCCGTCAGCGGGCAAAGTCATCGGGTCAAAGAATTTTCCGCTGCTGACCGATGTGCTCGGTAGCAAGGAAGTGCCATCGGGGCGGTAGATAGCAAGAGAACCGGAGATGGTGGCAGGGACAATGTTGATGCTCACCCTTTGACCAAGCGTGCCTTCAAACAGCATCAGGCCGACCTTATTTGCGGTTCCGATCGTAATCGTGCTGTTTGTTCCGATGGACATGCGGCTCGTCAAAACTACGTCAGAGGCGGTGTAAGGTGCCGGCGGCGCAAAGAAGTCTCCGGTACTGGTGGCCTTCCCTGACGGCGTGGCCACGGAGATATGACCCGAGGTAGCTCCGGACGGAACGGTTGTCGCGATGCTCGTAGCAGTTGCGGAACTGACCAAGGAGCGCATTACATTGAAGCTCGCTCTATCATTAGCAACCGTTGTGTCAAAGTTGTTTCCAGTAATTGTTACCGAGGTTCCGGCCGCGCCGATTGTCGGAGTGAACGCAGTGATCGTCGGCGCGCCCGTTGCGCCCGCCGAAACGTTGAACGAAGTTGCGCTTGTTGCCGACCCTATTGGACTAGTGACGGCGATCGGTCCCGTCGTTGCACCACTCGGGACATTGGTAACGATCAGCGTGGTGCTTGCGGAAACCACAGTGGCGGCGGTTCCGTTAAAGGTTACAGTGTTTTGACTCGCAGTGGCGCTGAAGCCGGTTCCATAAATACTAACAGAGGCACCCGCCAGGCCATTGCTTGGCGTGAACTGCAAGATCGATACCTGCGAAGGGCTCTGACGTGAGATCGAAAGCAAATTCCCGACAGCATCGTATGCATAGGTCGCGGCGTTGCCATCTTTGTCAATGACACCAACTAGGCGGCCGAGCTGGTCATAAAGATATGAAATCGGTATGGCAAGGCTGACGTTAAGCGTTGTGGTTCCTCCGTTGGCTACGCTAACTCCAGTCTGCGAGTTGGTTTCATATCCAGGAGCGGAGACAACGACTGAATAACTCGCGTTTGCCAATCCGCTCACCGTGTAATCACCTGTGCTGTTGCTCGTGGCGTTGCCTAGTACTACAGCTCCCTGAAAGACCTTAACGGTTGCGCCGGCAATCGCCGTCGTACCATCGAGCTTAGTTACTTTGCCGGAGATCGCACCTGGTGCGGGATTGACCGTGATGTTAATAGCGTTTGATGTGGTGACGGCGCCGAGAAGGTCTGTTGCTTTGGCTGTCAACGCAAAGCTCCCAGCTGGAGCACTATTCCATGCAAAACTATAAGGGCTGGTGACGCTCTCGCCGAGTTTGGTGCTTCCCTGGAAAAACTCTACTTTGCTGATGCCATCGGCATCCGAGGCGGTAGCGTTGATCGTAATATTGACCGGAGCATTGAATGTCGTGTTGTTAGAAGGGGATGTAATGCTCGTTGACGGCGCCACGGTAATAGGAACGACGTTGCTTCGAACGACGTCGGTATACCCGCCTTGTAGCAGGTATCGGAATTCGTACCGACCCGTCTGTGAGGGTGCGGTTACCGTGAAGTTTCCAGAAGTTGCGCTTTGAGTATATTGCCAAGAACCGTAAGTCGTATTCGCGTCACCTACCTTATAAAGCGCGATCCAGTCATTCGTTGGCCTGCCGCTCGGAGCCGTCCAGTTCACCGTTAGTTGTCCACCCGGCGCGACTTGACTCTGCGAAGTCGACAAGGTGAAGGAGGACTGGATCACGGCGGAATTAGTCGAACGTCCATAGGCGGTGAACGTCAGTACAGATACGATCACTGGTAAACACAGTATGAATCGAACACGAAGGGGCATAAGGGGCCTCCCTGGCAGGTGGCTGGTGACTTGCGAAAATTGACATGATTACGACTTACGGCCGGTGAATCCGATTTTCGCTGATACAACTTACGTCGACGGCTGGATGCTGAACTATGACGACTTCTAAACGAAGCGGGCTAAAGAGACCAATGCTAAGTGCTACGGGTTCGGAGCATCAGGGGCCAAAAAAGCTGTGAGATTGTGGGACTAACTTATGTAATGTCTGTAACCGATACGGAGCGTCGAGAATATCACATAATTTTAGATCGTCAACAAAAACTTTTCGCCATAGTAATCTATGAAAAATTGGAACGAGGAGTCAGCAAACCTTTTTACTTCCAAAGGCATTGGCAACTCGGTTCCAAACCAGCGCTTAGGATCGGCCGAATTTGTATTTGGTCTGTCGGTATGGTTGATCCCACCGACTCTACTCTTCATCGGTTCTTATGTTCACATAATCAATCGGAGATCCTGCGGAAGAGTGTTACTGTTTTGCATTGGTTCGGCGACGATACTTCTCTCATATTACTATCTACTAGGGATGACGTGAGCAGGGGGACTAGGATTACCTATAGGCTTATCCTAGTGATCAACACGCGTAAGACAACGAACATGCCACCTTTTTTCATCTTGGCGTTCCTCACGGATTTCACAACTGTGAAGGACGCCTATCAATCCTTGCGCTCCGGTCCATCTGAGGTGAATTTTCGCCCAACGCCGATGCATTCAGCTATATCGGCTGGGATCAAACGCAACCACTGGATGAAAGAATCTAGTAACAAAACGCCTGTGACAATCTTGTGACAATCTTTCGCAGAAAGCGGCGTAAATCAGCAGTAGTCTTCGCAGTGGCCAGTGGCTGTAACCTGTAACAGATGTTTGTAGTTGCAACTGAAACGAGATTCTCGCGCAAACCCGCGACGTGACTCTTAATCAGCGGGTCGGAGGTTCGAGCCCTCCACGGCTCATTCAAAATCGGTAACTTACAAGCCGCCTTCGGGCGGCTTTCTTATTGTCTACACTTTCATCTACACCAATCTGAAATACCGAGACGCATCCAACTCGTGTTTTGATAGCTTTAGCACAGCGTAGGTGGTCGATTGATGGCTAGTCTGCTGCCCCACTTATGCCCCAGTCCCGGAAATCCGTTCTAACTAAGTGTGGTACTTACAGCGTCGTGATCGTGCCGCACGACTCCCTGTGATCGAGTACGCAATCTTGTTAGTGTCTGCAATGGAAAACGGTTCTTGGTTAGCTTATATTTCTGCTCGTGTCCGAAATGTCATACAATCTTGAGTGCTTGTACTCTGAACTGCGGAGCTCAGGACAATTCAAATGACGACTCACGTCGGGAAAGAAACCGACGACGTTGTGGCCCTTTACTTCTATAGGTCCGGCCACCACAAAATTGCCCATTCGCTATCCAGGCTTGCAGAGTCGTTAGGTAGTAGCCCCCGGTAGCTTGAGGATGCGGACTCAGAACGTCAAGGCAATTGATGCTGGTGGAGCGCGGATAAAGAGCGGGCAAGAATTTGCGACGAATTTAAATGACCGCAGGTGTGATCAGTGGAGCTTTTCGAATGCGTAAGATTGGGCAAAGCGAGCAACAGGTCAGCGCCGAGATAGCCGGTGCATCGAGATCGATCTACTACGGTTGGTTCATCGTGGCGGTCTGCTTTGTGGTGATAGCGATGGTCTCGCCGTTAATATCGTCCTTTTCAATCTTCTATGTTGCGGTGCTTCACGATTTCAACTGGAGCCGCGGCAGCACGGCGATAGCTTTATCCATTCATCTCGTTCTAGGTGGACTTACGTCTCCGTTTGCTGGCGGGCTGATAGACCGGTTTGGACCAAGGCGAGTCATGCCGATGGGCGCGCTGCTCACAGCAGTTGCGCTGCTGTGGCTGAGTCAAAGCACCGCATTATGGCAATTCTACGTCGCGTTTGGTGTGTTGGCAGCAATAGGCAGCACGATGCTGCATATAGTTCCTCTGACTACGATTGTCTCGAATTGGTTCGTAAGAAATCGAGGTACGGCAATAGGCATTGTTACTGCCGGATCAGGTGCAGGGCAGCTAGTGTTGCTGCCACTGTTGCAATATCTGATCAATCTTGTAGGCTGGCGCGAATCTTACGTATTGCTCGGCGCAGCGATACTGATCATCCCGACAACCTTGATACTGCTGTTTCTCTATAGTCGACCTGATGACCGCGGCCTATCTGCCGAAGACGAGATGCGCCGGGGAAGAGAACGAAAGGAAGTTGACGTGGTCGTGGAAGAAGACGGGAAGGAGATAGAGCGCAAGAAGGGAGTAGTCCACAAGAGCGAGGTGATAATAGTGGACAAAGAGTGGGCGGACACTGAATGGGCAGTAGGCAAAGCGATACGGACATTCCGCTTTTGGGCGCTCACGCTGGTGACGGCAATGTTCGCCGCTGGATTCTTTTTGATATCCGTGCAGTTAGTAGCGTATTTGGAAGACAAGGGCTACAGCAAGATCTTAGCCGCATCGATAGTAGGGTTGCAGGGGTTCATCAACGTAGCCGGCAAATTCTTCGGTGGGTTTCTGTGTGACCGCATTGGGCGTGAGAAGACCCTCACATTGAGTATAGCTGTGTTCCTCATTTGCATAGTTCTCCTGGGCATTGGTGGCTTAACCGTGAATCCTTTTATTATCTATGTATTTGCAATTTGCTACGGTATGGGCTATGGGATGGCGCTGCCTGCGCTCATGACATCGGCGGCAGATCTATTTCATGGCGAGCATTTTGGTTCAATCCTGGGGGTCATGATCCTGGGTGGATTCTTAGGCGGGGCAATCGGAACGTGGCTGGGAGGATACTTCTTCGATTTGACTCACGGTTATCGTTTGAACTTCCTGGTTGCTGCGTCTGTGATGTTCATCTCTGCATCGCTAATCTGGAAGGCCAGGCCCGGGCGCGTGCGTCTTGTGAGATCTGCTCAAGTCAATTGATAGCTTCGTCAATTGATGAGTGACAAAGGTTTTATGACTTCAGCTGGGTCACCTCTGTCCGCTTGACATGAGGTCAGCTTTTTCCTCAAAATAGTGACCGATCAGTCAGTCATCGACCCATATTAACGAGCAAACTAGCAATGGAGCGACATTATGTTGCTGAAGGCGCTGGCCGTATTACGCATCCTTATTGGGCTGTTACTCATTTCTGCTTCAATCAAGAAATGGAGCAATCCAGCTTTCTTTCAACTCGACGGCTTCGCGAACATATTGGCGCAAAAGGGTGCGCCCTTCCCGTTCTATAAGGCACTACTGGATAACTACATCTTTCCTAACACAACGACGTTTGCCACTCTTGCCGCGCTCGGCGAATCGATCATCGGGCTGAGCTTCGTCATCGGCGCTTTCACGAATCCAGTCAGCATAGCCGGCATGATTATGATATTGAATTTCTGCCTGGCAACCTGCTATGGCCGACCGGATAAGATTGCCGGGCATTTGTTCTTAATCGGCTTGACAGGACTCGTAGGCTTTTATTCTGCCGGAAGCGCGTGGGGCGCAGACCACTTCCTTGCCAATAAGCCTTGGTCCCGGCTCGTTTTCTTTCCTTATCTCAGAAAGCACAAACCAGCGCCTATCAAGAACGCGGCCTCGGCATAAAATCAATTAATTCTGGAGACCTCGCCTTAATAGACCATCCTCAATTTCAGGCCTGTGGCTTCAACTTGGGAGGCAATGTTATGGCTCAAATTGAAGAGCTTGCTAAGAAACAGTCGTTAGCCCGGAGCGCCTATGACATAAGCCAGGAGCAGGTCCAAATATTCCAGACGCTGAGCGAGGCGGAGAAGGAGTCAGTAAATTTATTTGAGACTCTATCGTATCATTTCTCTTCCGGCGTCGTAGAAGTTCTTGCCAGGCATATACCGTTTGTAGATTTCGAGACCAAGCTGTACATAGCCAAAGAGATTATAGATGAGTCCGGCCACTTCACGCGCTGTGCGAGCGCCTGCCGACTGCTCGGAATCACTCCGGGTGACTTCTTCCCTGACATCCGGCGCATCTACGGCGAGCGCCTTAATTGGCTTCGCTTCATGGCAGGATGTGCGTTCACGCTTGAACAACCATCAGCGCAGGTGTTCGGCAAGTTCTTGCCGAGAGGAAACCGTTACTTCATGCCGGTGAAGCCTCTGGTGACCGAAGACGTGGATCACTTCTCGCATGCCTTTCTTCAACTCGAAAGAGCGCTTTCTGTCGCCGATGCAAGAGTGGCGGCTGACAATAGAGTCGTGATAACTGATGCGATAACAGAGAGCCTGGATAATTACGCTGCGCCATTCTTTGAACACCTGACAAAGCTAATCACCCTTGGCACTACAATCGAGCGCGGTGAAGTGGATCGAGAATGGCGTGCCGCTCTGACGCAGTTGAAGAAGAGTTGCGACAAACTGGGGCTGGAGATCGAAGCTAGCGAGTTCTCGTTGCTCAATCAATAGTACGCGCGATGTGAGCTTTTTTTAGGAGGATAGAATCTATGAAGCTAATCGTAGACACAAACAAAGTGCCGTTTCAGCAGGTGAATCGTGAGGAAAAGTATCCGGGGGTTGGGAAGATTCCGGATCAAGTACAGGGCGTCGAGAGAATCTATTACAAATTCTTTGGGCAAAGCCCGAAGGAAGGCCCTTGGGTTTACATGGTGAAGTTTCCAGCAGGTCATCATATTGATCGACATAGCCATGCGGCAGACCGTGTGGAATATCTGCTCGAGGGCGAAATCGAGTTCGATGGCCAGGTGTTCGGCGCCGGCAGTTTCAGCTACATCACTGCCCGAACCGAATATGAATACGACATACTGAAGGAAACAACTATCCTTCTTATATTCAACGGACCACCGGGCCTCATAATGTAGCGAGAGATCGTCGCGGCTTAACGGGGGAATGACTCGTCTTAGCGAAAGGAGCAAACGATGAAATCACTGGTCATAGATGCAGATACCCATGTATTCGAGCCGCTCGAGCATTTTGATCAATACCTGGAAGAGCCTTACAAGTACCGCAGCCCCCGTGTTTTCAGAGATCAATGGGGAATCATTCGAGTGCTGATGGAAGGCCGCCTCTATCCTGATCCTTCCATTACAGTGTACGAGGCGCACGAAAAGCTCCGAAGCCCCGGCCATGCGCGGGGTTCCGGTCACGCCCACGAGCGAACCCACGACCACTTGCGCGAAGATGGCGGTGGTCACATCCACGGGCATTCTCACGAACATTCCCACGAGCATCACGAACACTCTGAAGAAGAAAGCTTGCTTGAGGGCGTGGCGATGGCAATGGGTCGGCTAGGTGTAACCGATCCTGATGCCAGAATAAAAGACCTCGCAGTTGAAGGCATTGACATACAGGTAGTCCTCGGCAGCTTGTGTTTTGCGGCCTGTACGTTGCGCGATCCCGGATTTGCTCTTGCGTTTTGCAAAGCCTGTAACAATTATGTTGCTCAGTTTTGCTCGTCTCACCCTGACCGCTTGAAGGCCGTTGCGGTTGTCCCTCTGCAGGATGTGCCCGCTGCAATCGGTGAAGTTAGGCGCACAGTTAAAGAGCTGGGTATGATCGGAGTAAGCATACCGCCGTCGCTTCCCGGGAAGAACCTGGATCATCCGGATTTTTATCCGTTTTACGATAAGGTCCAGGAACTCAATATTCCTATTGGCATTCACTGGGGCAATGGCACGTACCTGCCAGGCGCGGGCACAGAGCGATTCAATAAGCACTTTCAAGCGCATGTCATTGGACATCCGTTCGAGCAGATGATTGCTATGACATCGCTCATTTGCGGCGGAATCCTGGAAAGGTACCCGAAGCTGAAGTTTGCGTTTTTAGAATCAGGCTGCGGCTGGGTACCTTACATGATGTGGCGACTCGACGAAGAGTACCGCGGACGTAGCCTCGAAGTGCCGCTCCTGAAGGAGAAACCCAGCCAATACATCACGCGTGGACAATGCTTTTTCAGTTGCTCACCCGATGAGCCGATGATTTCGGCAGTGGCTGAGCTCGTTGGGGCAGACACAATTATATTCTCTTCAGACTATCCACACGCCGATGGACATTTCCCTGATTCGGTCCGAACGATCAGGGGGAGAGAAGATATCTCCGAGGAAGTGAAGCGAAAGATTCTCGGTGAGAATGCCGCATCGCTCTTCAATCTCGGGTGAAGAAATATCAGGCTCAATGACCGATGGGAAACGAATACGCGGTTAAGGTTAAGCAGGTTGTGACAGAGGGCGGCACTTTGTCACAGCGGCAGCCGATTTTCATCCATGTAAAGAAGGGGCGGTTTGAAACCATCACGACTGATCTTCGGTGTTTACCACCTGGCGTCGTGCTGATGGACGAATCTGACAAGACGGCGCTGCCCGGCTTGATCGATATGCACGTGCATTTGATGCGCGGAGAGCCCGGAGCCGATATTAACCTCGCGCCGCTCTACCTGGGATATGGGGTCACGTCCGTTCGCGATGTCGGCAGCGATCTTCAGGGGATCAAGCAGATGCGCTCAAGAATTGAGAGCGGCGAAATTGCCGGGCCGCGTATCTTTTTTTGTGGGCCTCAACTCAACGGCAAATCGTTTCGGCCAGGGATGTGCAACCTGCAAACAGCAGATGAGGCGCGGGCAAAAGTTAAAGAGCTTCGTAACGAGGGAGTGCATGCGCTGAAGATTTACGATCAGATTGGCCCAGAGCTTGCGCGGGTTGTCATAGAGGAAGCCCGCCGCTCGAATTTGATCGTCTGTGGCCATCTTGGCAAGACAACCGCTTCAGAAGCTATTCGCTCGGGCATCAGCGGCATAGAGCACCTAACCTCCCTTATTTTTGAACTCTTTCCTGAAGGCCAACGCAACCCGTTTTCGACGAATCTGTTTCGGATGACCGCAGAGATCGACTTTAATGGGTCTGCAGTGCGACGGATTTCTGAGACGGTCGCAAGCTGCGGAATCTATGTCGATCCAACGCTTGTTGTCTATGATAGAATAGCCCGATTTACCGAACTGAAAAGCATCGTGCCGTCATTCCGATCCGTACCGGAGAGACTGAGCAGCTACTGGCTCGACCGGATGGGGAAGTTCGCTGGCACATGGGGGTACGATGATTTCGAAGTAGCGAGAGCATCGTTTGATAAGCTGAAGTCATGGCTGTCGTCTATGCAGCGCGATGGCGTCCAGATCATCGCCGGAACGGACGCGCCGAATCCTTTTATCGCTCCTGGGCGAGCGTTGCTCGATGAAATAAAGCTTCTCACCGAAGCCGGACTATCAAACGCTGCGGCCATTAGTGCAGCAACTTCTGTGGCGGCGAGTGCCCTCGGCCGGGCTGATGAGATCGGAGCAATCGGGGTCGGCAAGCTCGCCGATTTTCTTCTGATGGAGGGTAATCCACTCGATGACATTTCGCTCATCGATAGAATAACGGCGGTTTATAAAGATGGCATTCAATACGACCGCGAGATGCTCGTGCGGAAGGCGGAGGAACTTTCGAATAGTTCGCCGGTATAAGATGCAGCCAGCCTATCACCCGCAACTGGCTTGACAGTGCCGCAGGCCGTTTATAGAATACCCGACCGATTAGTCAGTCGGAACGATTTTTGGGTCCTAAAGCAAGGGTTTTTCGAGGTTTCAAGTCGGTTGCTCACAACAAGGGTCTTTGCCAACTTTCCTTTACCCGTAGCACCAACTCATTTTCAGGTTTCACCAGAGTCGGTGTCGGACCGCTTAAACAAAACTCGGTCCGAATAGATTCATGATAATTGATAGCGATACTCACATAAATGAACCGATGGAGGTCTTCGAACTCTTTCTCGAAGAGCCATATAAATCCCGTCGCCCTCGCATTCTAAAGGATACCCTCGGGCTAACCCGAATACTCCTCGAAGGACTTCTCTTTCCGGAACCCAGGCTCAAACAAGCTCACACCAAAAAAATTGAAGGAACGAGCATGGGAGGAGTCCACGCCGGCAGCTCGGATCCCGTCGCGCGACTGAAGGACATTGACCTTGATGGGGCTGACGTTCAGGTAATCTACGGCAGCCTCGGCCTTGCTATCACCGCTCTTCCGAATAGCGATTTCGCCGTAGCCATGAGCCGGGCCTGCAATAATTACTATGCCCATTTCTGCAGCACGAATCCGCAACGCCTTAAATGGATGGCGACCCTTCCATACCAGGACGTCGCTGCTTCACTACAGGAAATGAAACGAGCCGTTAGCGAGCTAGGCTGTTTGGGCATCACAGTACCTCCAAATGTTCGTGGGAAGAACCTGGATCATCCGGACCTCTTTCCGATCTATGAGCAGGCTGTGAAACTGAACATACCAATCGCGGTTCATTGGGGGAACGGGGCATACTTGACCGCAGCAGGAACGGAGCGATTCGATACCCATTTTATGACTCACGCGTTGGGCCACCCTTTTGAACAAATGATAGCCTTGGCCTGCCTGGTCTGTGGAGGCATAATCGAACAATTTCCGGGTATTAGATTCGCCTTCCTGGAAGCGGGTTGCGGCTGGCTTCCTTATTGGATTGACAGGCTGCACGAACACTACGAGCGCCGTACAGCGGAAATGCCGGCGATGAAGAGAGAGCCCTTGGAATATATCACCGGCGGAAGCTGCTACTTTTCAACCGAACCCGACGAGAGACTGTTGCCGGTGGTGATGAAAATGATCGGGGATGACTACCTCCTTTATTCGTCTGATTATCCGCACACCGATAGCAAGTTCCCGAATTCAGTCAAGTGGATTCGGGAACGGAGCGATATTTCCGAGGAGGCGAAGATTAAATTGTTAGGTGTAAACGCTGCGCGACTTTACGGGTTAGAAAGCACGGGTGCAGGTTATAAAAGAGGCTAGGCCTCACACCGTTTTAGCTATTTCCGCTGTCATAACTCCCTACATCACGAGAAGTCTTCCATGAGGTTTCTCCAGTGTTGCATGTAAATAAATGACATCAGTAAATCCAGTGAACGAAACCCCCAGCTCTAAAGCAATCGGGGATCGGCTCTTGTCCCGATTGCTCGAAGAGCGTGCGTCAAAGTACGGCGATCGAGTGTTTCTGACCTTCAAAGGCGAAGAGAGCTTCAGTTATAACCAACTGAACGAACGATCCAATCGTTTCGCAAACGGGCTGTGCGCACTTGGTTTGAGTAAGGGAAAAAAGCTTACAGTGATGCTCCCGAATTGCCCTGAATATCTGTTTTTATTGTTCGGGGCGGCAAAGATCGGCGCAGTGACCGTACCAGTCAACACCGCCTACAAAGGACAACTGCTCAGTCATGTAATCAACAACTCAGACTCAGAGCTTTTGGTTGTAGACGGACAATATTTGGGAATCATCGATGAGATAGCCGAGGAGTTGCCAGAATTGAAAACCGTGCTAGTTTATTCGGCCGAACCGATCGACTCGTCACAAAAAAAGTTGCTCAAAGGCCTGGAGGCACGACAACTGAATTCGTTGTTCGATTCATCCGAGGAGAAATCCACGGTTGATCTTCATCACACAGACCCGGTCATGATCCTGTATACCGGCGGAACGACTGGGCCATCAAAAGGTGTGGTGATGACTAATCATTTTTATTACTTTTACTCGCGGCTGGTTGCTGAAAGCGTCGGATACACCGAACAGGATACCTCATATACCTGCATGCCGTTATTTCACATTAACGCGCAGATAGGCTCGATAATAGCCGCGCTTTACGCCGGCGCGCAGGTAGCGTTATTTCAGCGATTCAGCTCGCGCACATTTTGGAATGAGGTCCGATCAAGCGGCGCAACGATATTCCTGGGCATGGGTTCGGTCGGAAACATACTGATGAAGAATCCGCCCTCCGACGAAGACATCGACAATCGAGTCAGACTCGCCGTAGTGGTTCCCCCGCCTGATGATCTGGAGGGATTCGAGAAACGATTTGGCTTGAGAGTCATCTATGAAACATTTGGTATGACCGAAGGTCTCTTCCTTCCCCCAAAACTGTACGAACCACGGCGGCGCGGATGTTGCGGCAAACCGATCGATGAATACGAGATTAGCATAGTAGATGATGACGATCTTCCGTTGCCCGCTGGAGAAATTGGCGAGCTGGTAGTGAGACCCCGTGAGCCTCTAACGATGATGTCCGGTTATTACAAAATGCCGGAAGCCACCCTCGAGAGTTTTCGCAACCTGTGGTTTCACACGGGGGACCTGGCTTATCTCGATCAGGAGGCCTTCCTTTACTATGTTGGTCGAAAGAAAGATGCCATTCGGCGAAGAGGTGAGAATATCTCAGCGTATGACGTCGAAACCGTTGTCAATCAACATCCGGCAATCATGGAATCGGCTGCCATAGCAGTGCCCTCAGAGCTTGGCGAGGATGATGTAAAAGTAGTCGTAGTGCTCAGGCCCGGCGCATCACTGGTCCCGGACGAATTGATCAAATTCTGTGGATCCCGCATGGCTTATTTTATGGTTCCTCGCTACGTCGAGATCGCCGACTCGCTGCCGAAGAACCCGTCTCAGAGAATAGAAAAGTACAAATTGCGCGCGCGGGGTATAAACGCCGCAACCTGGGATCGCGAGCGAGCCGGAGTATCACTGAAAGCGTGACGCAGAGAGCACGGTAGACATTGTGTCGGTTAAGGAGGTCCGAGAGAGTGTCGAGCTTGAGCGGCAGGGTTTCGATCGTTGGAGTCGGAGAAAGTGAAGTGGGATCGGTGCCGACTCTCACCGCGACTCAAATGTATGTCAAGTGCGGCAGACTTGCCCTTGAAGACGCCGGGCTGACAAATCGAGGAATAGACGGTGTCATAACGGCTAATTCGTGGTCCGAACCTCATTATTATCATTCAGAATGGATTGCAGAATATCTCGGAATCCAGCCACGTTATTGTCTTACGGTCGCAACCGGCGGGGGCACGATACTGGCAGCGATGCATCATGCGGCGACCGCGATCGAAGCCGGACTTTGTGACACTGTTCTTTTGGCAGCTGCAGATAACTGGCTGAGCGCCTTCACTCGGGAAAGAATGGTGGAGATGATGGCTGCGAACGCTGGTCACCCGCAGTTTGAGGTTCCGTATGGCTCCTTCGTACCTGCATTGTATGCTCTATTTGCGCGGGCCCACATGAGCAAATACGGATCGACCGCCGAGCAGTACGCTGCAGTGGCGGTCACCGGCCGGAAGCACGCCGCTCTGCATCCAGGGGCGCAGATGCGCGAAACGTTAGAAATATCCGATGTGCTCGAGTCAAAGAGGGTGGCGGAGCCGCTTCATCTGCTCGATTGTGCCTTGATCTCCGATGGTGGGGCAGCGGTGGTATTGACAAGCCGGGAGCGCGCCCGAGATTTGAGGAAAGGACCAATCTACGTGATTGGCTTTGGTGAAGCTCATCAGCACGAGCACGTAAGCCAGGCAGCTAGTTTGACCGAAACAGCTGCAACCGAGTCTGGTGCAAGAGCCTTTGCCATGGCGGGTTTGAACCCTGGCGACGTTGATATGGCGATGCTATACGACGCGTTCACTCCGACGGTGATAATGTTTCTGGAAGACCTTGGATTTTGTAATCGCGGCGAGGGGGGAGCATTTGTTCAAGCGGGAGAGACCGAGTTGGGCGGCCGACTACCCGTAAACACGAACGGAGGATTGCTCTCGTATGCCCATCCGGGAAACCCTGGCGCGCTGTTACTGGCAGTCGAAGCAATTCACCAGCTTCGCGGAGATTGCGGGCCCCGTCAGGTATCCAATGCGGGGGTCGCCCTGGTTCATTGTGAAGGCGGAATCATGTCGTCACACTGCACCGCGATTTTTTCGAACGAGGTTTAGGAAGGTAGGACGCCGATGCCGATCTATGTATACAGGTGCGAGTCCTGCGACGACGAACTCGAAATTTTGCAGGCGCGACACGACGCTGCACCGGGCGCGTGTCGCAAGTGTGGAACCACTCTGGAACGGATACCATCGAGTCCATCGGTGAATCTCAACAAGTTCACTAGCCGCAGCGTCGAACGGCACAGCAAACTTAGCGTGGAGCAGCAAGCGAGAAAAGAGGGGGAGCGTTTGATCGAGCACTCGAAGAAGACGGGGATTGCGTTGAATGATCTGTTCGAGATACACGACGTAGGTGATTAATGAGCGACGTCGGTTTTCAACAGTTGATTTACAGGAGCGGTAAAGTCGCCGAGATTGTGCTTAATCGCCCCGAAGTGCTGAATGCGTTGAGCACCCAGCTTTACAGAGAACTGGGAGATGCGGTGGCTCAAGCGAATGCTGATCCGCAAACTCAGATAATCGTCATCACTGGAGCAGGAACAGCGTTCTCGACCGGCGGCGATCTCAAGGAAGGAGATAAGATCAACCGGGAAGATCCTGAACTGTTTGCGCGGGTCTCGGACCGGATGCTAAAGCAGATCCTGACCACTGATAAGGTGGTTATTGCCAAGATAAATGGAGCTACGCAAGCCGGCGGGCTACTGATTGTTGCGGCTTGCGACCTGGCCATAGCATCAGATAGGGCTACATTCAAAAGCCCGGAGGCGCTGGTCGGACTGTGGGAGCCATACGCGCCCGCGTTGTTGCCGCCCCAGATAGGATTGAAACGCGCGAAGTACCTGTTGCTCACTTCTGAAACAATCGATGCATTCACTGCCCAGCAGATGGGATTGATTAACTTGGTGGCGCCTCACGAAGACCTCAATCAGGCTACCGACAAATTGATAGCGCGGATACTGGCGGGAGGCCCGACGGCGCGTGCAATGTTCAAGCGAATGCTAAACGAGCACATAACAGAATTCGACACCAACATCGTTATCCAAGCGCTTAGCTCTGAAGAGGGCCGCGAAGGTGTCGCTGCATTTACAGAAAAGAGGAAACCTGCCTGGCGCGACTAGCGCGTTTCCGAAGCACTATGGCCGAGCAAAGAAAGTCAGAGATTCAAGCGAGGGAAGGCCTCTTCGATTGGTCAGAGGATGGTCCCTACTTGTTAGGCAGCCGATGCCGACAATGCAGTGAAGTGATTTTTCCTACTAATCCTTTTTGTCCGCAATGCTGCGAAGAGACGACGGAGGTTATAAGGCTTAGCCGACGCGGAACGCTTTACAGTTTCACTATTCAACGCTTCAAGCCACCGCCGCCGTATCGCGGGCCGGACCCGTTTGTTCCTTATGGTGTAGGTATAGTCGAGCTTCCAGAAGGCGTACGCGTAACGGCGGTGCTCGAAGAAAGTAATCCTGAGTGTCTGAGAGTGGGGATGCAGATGGAAACGGTGGTTAAGGTGCGTTACGAGAATGACGATGGGAACGAGGTGCTGGGTTATGGGTTCAAAGTTGTCGAGTAACCGCGAGGCGACACACCGCTTATCCATAGTCCTCGAGCACGACAGAGAGCTGTTATGAGGGATGTTTATGCAATCGGCGTAGGCCTACACCGGTTCGGGCGCTTTGCCGATAAGGACGTCATCGAAATTGGTCGCGAAGCGGTAGTGTACGCCATAAAAGATGCTGGTATTTCCTGGCGAGAGGTCGAAGCCGCTTACTGCGGTACCGTATTCGCGGGCCCGATGGCGGGCAACAAAGTGCTCGCACGAGTGGGACTCACCGGTCTCCCGATCATGAACGTTGAGGATGCATGTGCCAGCGGCGGCGCAGCGCTTAGAGCATCATATCAGGCAATAGCGGGCGGTTTTTGTGATGTAGCACTGGCGTTCGGTTTCGAGAAGATGCCGAGAGGGTTTATCGCCGGGAACGAGGATGATTGGTTTGCGGGACTGGGACTCGCGGTCAATCCACAGTACTTTGCGCTAAAAGCCCGTTGGCACATGGCCAACTTCGGGACAACCGAAGAGCAGCTCGTAAGGGTCTCGGTCAAAAACCATCGGAATGGCGCAAGAAACCCTTACGCAATGTATCAGAAGGAAATGAGCTTTCAGGAAATAGCGAGCTCGCCGATGGTAAACGATCCATTGCGGCTGTTGATGCTCTGCGCGCCGAACGAGGGAGGTGCGGCAGTGGTGCTCTCCACGAAGGAAGTTGCCATGCGGCACACGACTAAACTGATTCGCTTAAGTGCAGCCATTCTCAAGTCACCGTTGTATGGCACCGCCGAGGTCCCACACATGTCGTTGAGCGCCAGAGTAGAAGCGCCAACGGTCACGATGACGGCCTCAAAGGAAGCTTTTGAAACGGCGGGTATCGGCCCAGAGGATCTTGATCTGGTCGAGCTTCAGGATACTGATTCGGCTTCCGAAATAATCTACACGGAGGAGCTTGGCCTTTGCGCGCGGGGGGAGGGCGGGAGTTTGTTGGATGAGGGCGCAACGGAAATCGGCGGCCGAATACCAATTAACGTCAGTGGCGGACTGCTTTCGAAGGGTGAACCGCTGGGTGCATCGGCGCTCGCGCAAGTTGCTGAGGTGATATGGCAACTCAGAGGCGATGCGGGTTCGAGGCAGGTCACCGATGCGCGCGTCGGACTGACACACGTTTACGGCGCCCTCGGTAACTGTGCGATTGCGGTATTGCAGCGCTAGCATTCGAGGCCAGGTTGCTGAGCCATTTATTTGATCAACTGAAGCCAACATAAGATCTGAGACAGAGATCATCAAACAATTGGATTACGCAGACACGTTTCAGTGATAGAGAGGAGCAAAATACAATGGAAACCAAACTTCAATCTGTTCCGTCGGCAAAGCCGGTGGACGAGTTTCTTACCGACCTCAAAGAGTTTCTGAGTGAGCATGATCCGAAAGACAGTAAGATGGTTCAGGCCATAGTAAACGGTACGGCTTCCAGACCGGCGTTGCAGAAATTCGCAAAGGAATTTTATGCGTATTCAGCCTATTCGGTGAGGCCGTTCGCAGCACTGGTGGCCAACGCTCCGGACGAGCACTCATATAAGATGATGCTCGAGAACTTTGCCGGAGAGGCCGGTTTGTTAAACACTCCACCGCATCCAGTGCTGTTTCGGGACTTCACGCTCGCACTGGGGGTTTCGGAAAGCGAACTCGACAATCACATACCACTTCCATCCACACTGGGGGCGATGTATGCGCTGGATAAGTTTTTGCGCGGCCCCTTTGACGAGGCTATTGCCGGGTTTGGGTTTGCGATCGAGGGACCCGCTGAGGTTTGGGGCCGGATGCTTCACGATGGGTTCAAGACCAAGTATGACTTTGATGAAACAGCCATGCGGTTCTGGGTCATCCATCTCGAAGAGGATGAAGAAGGCACTGGACTCGAAGCTCAGCATGCCGAAAATGCGCGGCGTCTAATGCAAAGGTTTGCCTCGAGCGAGGAGCAGCAAGCGAGGATCGGAAAGGCTTTTAAGTTTTCGGCCCTCGTGTTTGAGAACTTTTGGACCGGCATGGACAAGTTTCTCGACTGACGCACAGGACGTAACGAGCAACTGTCCTTGTAACTTAAAGTACACCTAACCGGCTTTACCAAGGAGAGACTGATGGCTGCTGCAGGAACCTTTTCGAAACACTTTTATCGTCCCGAGGCCCAGACGATGAGCCGCGAGCGGATTCGAGAGCTCCAAAGCCAGAAGCTGCGGCGGGAGATAGACCGCATTTGGAACCAACCGATCCCTTTCTTCAAGCGAAAAATGGAATCCGTTGGGCTGCGCCCAGAGCATATTCGAACGATCGACGATTTGAAGAATTTCCCGCCGACCGTGAAAGACGATCTTCGCCTCAATGAGGATGAACATCCGCCTTTTGGTGATTACCGTGGCGCGCCGGCGAGCCAATGCATCAGGCTCGGACGCACTACAGGCACGACCGGCAAACCTTCCACATTATTGTGGACAAAAAAGGATTACGAGATTGACGCGGAGATTTCGGCGCGGTCGATGTGGCGCTGCGGGATCCGCCCTGGAATGAAGCTCACTCACACGCACCCCGGCGGACTCTACGCAGGCGCCGATCGATTGGCATCGGTTGTCGAGATGGCAGGAATAATGAATGTTCCGATGGGCCCGCCCGTAAGCGATGATGTCATAAAGGACCATTTAGCCCTTTGGAACAAAATCAAACCTGAGGTATACGTTCTGTTTGGTCCTGTAGTGCTCCGCTACCATGAATCTGCACTCAAGCTGGGTTACGATCCGCACAAAGATGTCGGCATGGAGATATTGCTCATTGGTGAGGCAGCTTGTGCCTATGAGTCCACTCGAACAAAGTACGAGCGCTTCTTCGATTGCGAGATTCACAATCTTAACGGTTCGCTTGAGATCGGCGTGATAATGGCGACGGATTGCAAGGTTCACGACGGAATGCACGCGCCCGAGGATTACGTCGTTCTTGAAGTGATTGACCCGGATTCGAATGAGCCTACTCCACCGGGCGAGCGCGGCTATCTAACTTTGACCACCTTCGACCGCGACAATATCGTGGTTCGCTACAATCTTGAAGACCTCGTGTACGTCAATCCGGATCCATGTCCGTGTGGCGAAACGCATACCCGATTCTTCTGGCAAGGGCGCCGTCAAGAAGTTGTTAATGTTGGCGGGAAGGAAATCCTGCCGGTCGACGTAATGGTTGCGTTGAATGAAATCGCTGAGCTGGGCGAGCGGCCGGTGGAGTTTCAGATGGAACGTTGGGGGAAAACGCAGGACCTGCTGAAAATAAACCTCGAATATGACCCACAGCGAGTGAGTGACACCGCAGCTTTTGCCGAGAAGATCAAGGAGCATTTCCGTAACAGGCTACTGATCGATACTCAACCTGAACTTGTCGATACCGCCGTGTACCGCAGCACCTATAAGCCAATGCGAGTTATTGACGTCGAGAAAGGAGAGCAATAATGGCAAACGCACCGGCATCCGATCATCGCGCCGACGTGCTTGCGAGTCTGAAAGCGCAGATCGTCCATAACTACACAATTCCTTTCTACAGAAAGCGCATGGATCAGTGGGGAATCAAACCCGCGGATATCCAGACGATGGAAGATTTTCGTCGGATACCCTTTATGAAGCGAGAGGACCAGGTGGCCAGCTTTGACGATGGTCCACCGCTTGGCAGCATGTGGGATCCGGAAACTGTGCTGATCACCCATACACCGGCGCCAGGCATTGGTCTTGTGCCTGAGTATCATACCCAGGCTGATCTGGACGCCTGCGGTAAAGCGGTGGCGCGTCGGCTGTCCGAGGCGGGGGTTACGAGAGACGACATAGTTGTGATCAACTCCAGCTACCATCTGGTTGTCTCGGGACATACCGGGCAAGGCGCCTTTCTCGCGCTGGGTGCAAAGGTGTTGCCCCTCGGACCTGGGGAGACAGAGCGGCAAGTGGAAGTCATCAACCGGCTGGGCGCAACAGTACTGTTCGGATTTCCAAGCTACTGTCTCAAGCTCGCGGAGGCAGGAGCGAAGGGCAAAATCAGAGTAATGATTGCAGGTGGCGAACCATTCAGCTCGATTGATGGACGACGCGAGCAGGTCAAGAATGCATTTGGAGGAAATATCACCGCTGTCGATCTTTACGGTCTCAGCGGGTTTAACGTTGTTTCAATGGAGTGTAGATATGAATCCGGCATGCACATATTGGAAGATGAGGTTTATGCGGAAGTTATTGATCCCGAAACGGGCGAACTGTTGCCCTACGGTGAACGCGGTGAGTTGGTGTTGACTCACGTCAGCCGCCAGGCGATGCCATTTGTTCGATTCAGAACCGGCGATCTAACGATTCTGGATCGGGTTCCATGTGAATGTGGCCGTGAACTCTCGATGCCCAAAGGCGTGTTTGGAAGAACCGGTGAAATGTACAGGGTCAAAGGCTTGAAGTTCTATCCGTCAGTAATTGTCCTTTGTTTGGCGGGTATTTCCGGAGTACATCCATTGAAGTATCGAGTTTACCTATCGCGTCCGTCCGGAACGGTCGACCACGTGAAGTTGTTAGTGCAGGGAAATCCAGCGGTTGCGGATGCTGAAGTGATAAAGAAAAAGCTTGCCGTTCGATTGCTCTTCGAGGCAAACGAAGTTGTAGTGCAAGAGCATTGGGAAGACGGGCCGACGGTCATCGACGAGCGGGGCGGCGTCGATCGCTGATTCGGGAGCCCGAGCAAACCATATGGCAGACACACCTGACAAAGCTGTCCTTAATGGCCGGGTCTGCTTGGTCACTGGTGCGAGTCGCGGCCTCGGTCGAGCGATTGCGCTTGCACTCGCTGAGGCTGGGGCGGACGTTGTGGTGACAGCGCGCAGCGCATCTGCTCTCAAAGAGGCTGCGGCTACAATCGAGGGTTATGGGCGAGAGTCAATGGCAATTCCTTGCGATATTCACGACGAGAAGTCGGTTGCCGGAATGGTCCGCGCTGCCATTGATCGATTTGGAAGGATCGACGTACTGGTCAACAATGCCGGCGGTGGAGATATGAAGCCGCTGGTCGACATGACCGAATGGGAATGGCTAAGAACTATCGATCTCAATTTGAATTCGCTTTTCAGGATGTGCAAGGCAGTCGGTCCACACATGATGGAGCGGCGCGCGGGAAAGGTCATCAACATGTCATCGATGTATGGATTGGTTGGTGAGAAGAAGGTGACGGCTTACTGCGCGGCGAAAGGGGCGATCATACAATTCACTCGGGCGCTGGCTCTCGAGTGGGCAGAATACAACATTACCGTGAATGCGTTGGCGCCGGGTTACATTTACACCGAGCGAACGAGCAGGGTTTTTGACAATCCTGAATTGAGTTATGCGTTCACTTCACGGGTTCCGATAGGGCGAATAGGTCGTCCGGAGGAACTGGGGCCGCTAGTAGTTTATCTTGCGTCTGCGGCGTCGGACTTCATGACAGGAAGTGTAATCGTCATTGATGGCGGGCAAACAGCAGCATAGCGAACTTAGCCAGCCCTGGATGGCGACTGACTGATCGGTCGCAGCGTTAAGTGGTTGATGATCACCAATTTTGAGAGGCTCGTTATTTAGGAAAACAAACCAGAAACCGGCGACCAAAACCAGTACTATGAATCTCGATTACACACCCGAAGAAGAGGCCTTCCGAAATCAGGTCCGTTCCTGGGTCTCGGCTAACCTCAGCCCGGATTGGGAACAAATCTCTCTTCGCCAGGCCGAAAATATGGATGAGTCGATGGCCTTCCTTAAGAAATGGCAACGAAAACTATACGATGCCGGCTGGGCGGGCATCTCCTGGCCCAAAGACTATGGAGGTCGTGGCGCCACCATAAATGAGCAGCTGATCTTCACTGAAGAAATGGCAAAAACCAAAGCGCCAAATCTGATGAACGTCAGCATCGGTATCGAGCTCGTCGGACCAGCCATCATTCACCACGGGACCGAAGCGCAGAAGCAACGCTATCTCAGAAAAATACTCAGCGCGGAAGAAATCTGGTGCCAGGGGTTTTCGGAACCCGGAGCCGGGTCTGACCTCGCGTCCCTTCAGACTCGAGCCACCCTGGAAAATGACCATTTCGTCGTCACTGGACAAAAAGTCTGGACAAGCTGGGCCGAATATTCCGACTTCTGCATACTCCTCGCGCGTACCGATCCGGATGTACCCAAACATAAGGGAATCTCGTGCGTGCTAGTCGATATGAAAAGTCCCGGCATCACCATCAGACCTACAGTGCAAATAACCGGCGAGGCTGAATTCAGCGAGGTATTTTTCGATGGGGTTCGTGTCCCGAAGGAGAATCTCGTTGGCATCATCAATCAGGGCTGGACGGTGGCGATGACTATTCTGATGCACGAGCGAGGCACTTCTGCAATTGGCTATCAGATACGGTTTCGCAACGAGCTCGATGACTTGATAAGACTTGCCAAATCGCACGACCACGATGGCCGGCCTATATCGGAGGATCCGGAGTTCAGGAGAAAGCTGGCCCAGTCTTTTATAGATGTTGAGGTGCTCAAGTACAACATCTATCGCAGCGCGACTCAAATAATGCGAAGCGGCAAGCCTGGACCCGAGAGCTCAATCGTCAAGCTCTTCTGGAGTGAAATGGACCGGCGACAAAAGGCTTTGGGTATGGAGATGTTGGGCCTGTACTCGCAGCTGGTAAACGGATCGGAATGGGCTGTGGATCACGGGAAGTGGCCGCGGGCATTCTTATGGTCTCGGGCCGGTACTATCTACGCGGGCAGCTCGGAGATTCAGCGCAACATCATCGCCGAACGCGTGCTAGGAATGCCAAGAGCGTAGGGAAATATGGACTTCGGCTTTACCCCACAGCAGGAGATGATCCGCAACGAGGCAGCGGCGTTCCTCAGTCAAGAGTGTCCGATGCCGCTCGTGCGCGAGCTGATGGTTACTCAACACGGTCATAGTGAAAGCCTCTGGGACAAGATGGCCTCGATGGGCTGGATGGGTTTGATCTTTCCGGAGCAATACGATGGCGTTGGGTTATCGTTTGTAGAGCTATCCATCCTGATGGAACAAATGGGTGCCGTACTCATGCCTGGCCCCTATTTTTCAACGGTAGTGCTTGCCGGCCTTACGCTTCTGGAAAGTGCAAGCGATAGTCAAAAAGAGCGATGGCTTACGCCGTTGGCGAGCGGCAATTTGAAGGCGACGCTTGCGTTGACAGAACCCGACGGGCGCTGGACGGTTTCGCGGCCGAGGGTAACGGCGGAGCGCGACGGTAAGGATTATCTCATAAGCGGCACAAAGCTGTTCGTGCCAGATGCTCAGATCGCCGATTTAATTATTTGCGTTGCCGCCGCGCGGGGCTCCGGTAAGGACTGGATGCTGGTTGCCGTTGATCGCGACACCGAAGGTCTCACCATAACGCCGCTCAAAACTATGGACCAAACGCGCAGGTTATATGAAGTAAGTTTTGAACGAGTCAGGATAGGAAGAGATCGGGTGTTGGAAGGATCACACAGCGCTTTGGAGCGCGTCCTTGACAGGGCCACGATTGCACTTAGCGCGCAGATGATAGGGGGAGCTCAGAGAGTGCTTGAAATGTGTGTGGAGTTCTCCAAGACTCGTATTCAATTTGGTCGTCCAATCGGAAGCTTTCAGGCGATTCAACACCGCTGTGCGGACATGCTTTTGCTAGTCGAGAGCGCCCGGTCCGCGGTGTATGCGGCGGCCTGCAATGCAGCTGAGAACAAAGGCGAAACCGGATTACTGGCGTCGATCGCCAAAGCATATACCAATGACGCTTACTCATGGATTGCCGGAGAAGGAATTCAGATTCACGGGGGGATGGGGTTTACGTTCGAGCACGATGCGCACCTTTATTTCAAACGAGCGAAAGCGGACGAGTTCACGTTCGGTGACTCGAACTTTCATCTCGACCGGGTAGCCGATTATATCGGCCTGTAAAACGCAGCTCACAGTAATTGATGCTGTTGGAAGTCCTAAGTGAGCCGAGAACACGAGAGATGTCAAATAGCTAGTTGTTGAGGAAAAAGTTATGGTTGATTTTTCGCTGACCAGCGAACAGTTAACGCTGCAGAAGCTGGCTCACGAATTTGCCGAGCGCGAGATTGCTCGTGTTGCTGACCACTATGACAGGAGCGCCGAGTTTCCGTGGCCGATTTTTAACAAGGCGTTTGACCTCGGCTTGATAAACCTTAGCGTGCCCGAAGGATATGGCGGTGCCGGACTCGGGGTACTTGATGAGTGCATTATTAACGAGGAGTTGTCCTGGGGCTGCGCCGGTATTTCCGGGGCGCTGGGAATGAATGGCGTTGCCGCTCTTCCAATCATCATCGCTGGAACCGAAGAACAAAAGCGGGAGTATCTAGGCAGGCTTACGTCTGACCGTCAGATCGGTTCCTACGCGGTGACTGAGCCCGGTACTGGGTCGGATGTAGCTGCTATAAAGACAACCGCCGAAAGAAACGGCAGCGAATACGTCATAAGTGGAACAAAGAATTTTGTCTCCAATGGTTCTTACGCAAACTTCTTCGTGGTGTTCGCATACACCGACAAAGATAGGAACCACGATGGCATAAGCGCCTTCATCGTGGATAGTGACACCGAAGGCGTAACGGTTGGCAAGAAAGAAGACAAGATGGGCCAGCGGGCGTCCGATTGTGCGCAGATTAACTTTGAAGAGGTGCGAATAAAAAAATGTAATTTGCTTGGCAAAGAAGGGAATGCGTTCAAGATAGCAATGAACGTGTTTGACCGATCACGGCCCTTAGTGGCGGCAACCGCAGTCGGAGTTGGACGTCGCGCCATGGAGCACGCAATCGAGTATGCCCGGCAGCGGAAGACCTTTGGCCAGGAAATCGCCAAGCACCAGGCCATCGCCCTAAAAATTGCGGAAATGGCCATACAGGTTTCGGCGGCCAGACTGCTTTCGTGGCAAGCAGCGTGGCTTGCAGACAATGGCCGTAAGAACACGCTTGAAGCATCCTGCGCAAAAGCGTTTGCGGCTGATACCTGCATGAAGATCACCTGCGAAGCGGTGCAGGTCTTTGGAGGTTATGGCTACATGCGGGATTGTCCAGTTGAGAAGCTCATGCGCGATGCGAAGGGCATTCAGATCTACGAGGGTACCTCTGAGATTCAGAGGTTGATCGTCGCCAAAGAGTCGATTTCACTGGCCAGGCGCTGAGTCGCGCTTCGCTTGACTCAAAACGATTTAAGGGGGGCATTGATTGAGCGGAGTTGATTTGCCGCATGATGGCGATCGAAATGTACAGATCATCGTCTGCATCAAACAAATACCTGAAATGGCGGACATGAAGTTCGACCCCGACCGCAAGGTGTTGGTCCGCGAAGGGGTCCGGAACATTTTGAACCCCTTTGATCGAAGAGCCCTTGCCGAAGCGCTTCGAATTAAGTCGATGCTCGGTGGGCACGTCACAGTGATGACGATGGGACCACCGCAGGCGAGAGAGGCCCTGCTTGAATGTCTCGCCGCTGGTGCCGATCACGCGGTGCATCTCCTGGATCGTGCCTTCGCCGGTGCAGACACGCTTGCAACCGCCCGCACGTTAGCCGCGACCATAAAGCGAGTACCGTTCGATCTTATCTTTTGCGGGAGATATAGCGTGGACGCCGAAACGGGACAGGTCGGCCCCGAAGTTGCCGAACTCCTCGATATCCCTCACGTCGCCGGTGTTTGTAAGCTGGACTTCACTGGCGCGGTCGATCACGTAATTGCGGAACGCGAGACCGACGAGGGATTCGAGACGATCAAGTGTAAGTTGCCCGCACTAATAACAGCCGCTGAGCGGCTCGTGAAACCAATCAAGGTTATAGAGCCGGAACTGGAAGCAGTGAGGAATGCGCCCATCCAGACGATTACCGCGGCAGATCTTTGTGTAGACTCGAGTGTTTTCGGGCTGGCTGGCTCGCAAACTAGAGTTTCGGAAATCATCACGCTGGAAACGACCAGGCGAGTATCCATGATCGCAGGCGGTGCCGACGAAATCGCAAATAAACTCACTGAGCGTCTGTGTGACTCGGGTCTGTTTGGGAAATGGCAGGATGAAGACATCCGCCAACCTGAGCCGATGCCGCATCAAGTTGATGGCCCATCCACTGGAAAAGCGATCTGGGTGCTGGCTGAAACTATTGCCAGTGGACTGCGCGGCATCACTCTTGAGTTGTTGGGCAAAGCCCGGGAGCTATCGCGACAGCTCGGGAGCGAGGTTGTAGCGGTCTTGATAGGTAGCGAACCCCACCGATCCGTTGTCAATGAACTTGCCGCGTATGGAGCGGATAGAGTCTATTTGATAGGCCGCGAGCAGCTGGCGGGCCACAACCCACTGCTATATGCGAACGCGCTGGTTCCCGCCATTGAACGGCTCCGTCCTCACTCGGTATTGATCCCGTCGACCGCGAATGGTCGCGACTATGCTCCGCGCGTCGCAGCTCGGCTCGGCTTAGGGCTAACGGCCGATTGCGTCGGTATTGCACTGAATGAACGAGACGAACTGGTACAGTTGAAGCCCGCGTTTGGGGGTCAGATCGTAGCGCCGATACTCTCTCGCTCCTGGCCGCAAATGGCCACTGTGCGTCCGGGGATACTCGCGAAACCGAAACCGGATTGGTCCCGTTCCTGCGTCGTCGAGGAGTTGCCAATAGCAATCGCGCACGACGACCGTTATCGGGTCCTGGCGCGCTCAACGATCGAGGGATGCGCCTCAGCCGAATTAGACGATGCCGAGGTTATTGTCTGCGTCGGAATGGGAATTGGCGGACCCGAGCGGCTTCGCGATATCGAAAAGCTGGCCGGCGTATTGGGAGCTGCGATTGGAGCAACAAGGCGAGTAGTCGATCAGGGGTGGCTTCCACGACAGCAACAGATCGGGCTTACCGGGCGGTGTGTCTCGCCAAAGATCTATATTGGTGTCGGGGTGCGCGGAGCATTCAATCACACAATAGGCATTCACCGGTCGGGGATTGTCGTCGCAATAAACTCGGAGCCGCAGGCCGACATCTTTCAGTGCGCAGATTATGGGATTGTGGCGGATTGTGTTGAAGTTGTGCCGGCGCTCTCTAAAGCATTGTCAGCAAGAAAGGCGACATTGGCCGGACGGTCGTCGGTTTGATCGAGCATTGTTGTGGTTTCACTACCATGGCGCGATCGATCACTTTCGTGGCTGCGGAAATCAGAATTTGGAGAAGAAGATTATGAACAGCAAAACAGTTTCGACAGTGCTGCTTGTGGGAGTGTTAATAGTAGCCGGCGCCATCTGGTCTCAAAACCAAGCCGTCTCTGCACGAAGTCCAAAGATCAGACGCACGATACTCTTGAATTTCAAGCCTGAGGCATCTGCGGCTCAAATTCAAGAGATTCTAAAAGAAGTGAGGAAGAACATCAGCAGCCTTAAGGGAGTCCACTCAGTGTTCACCGGTCCGCAAATCAACGAACGAGCATCATTCAAGTATGGAATCTCGATGGACTTTGATGATGAGGCAGCTTTGAAGGCCTACCGTGTGGATGAAGAACATCGGCAAACGCACAATAAGTACAACCACCTTATCGAGGGAGCACAGATAACCGACATTCGGGACGAGTGAATAAAACATCATCTCAGCCGGTGCTGTGTTTCTCAAAGCTGGGCTGGGCGATTGAGTACAACGTAATGGTATTGGAGGCTCCTTGAATATTCGCTTACGCCATAAGCTTGTAGGATTGCTCACAATCGGGGCGATGATCAACTTTGTCGACCGAGTAAACATCTCGGTGGCTGCGCCGGTAATGATGTCTTCGCTTGGATGGGACAAAGCTCGCTTTGGTGTCATCTTTTCCGCGTTCCTGGCGGGGTATACGTTGTTTCAATTTCCCGGTGGAATTATTGCGGACAAATGGAGTGCCAAGAAAGTTGTAGCCTTGTCCTGCCTGGGCTTTTCGTTCTTCACCGCCCTAACACCTCTTGGCGGAGTAGCGTTTGCAATGATGCTGGCGATCCGGTTTTGCGTCGGGTTGTTTGAATCTATGAGCTTTCCAGCATACGCTACAATCAACTCACGCTGGACTCCGCGCAATGAGTACAGTCGAGCGCAGACAATCAGTCTCTCCGGTTCGTATCTTGGCCAGACCTTCGCCTATCCGTTAACGACCTGGCTGGTGTTGACGTTCTCGTGGCCGGTGGTTTTTTACTTCAATGCATTTCTGGGACTGGTGTGGATGATGGTGTGGCTTGTATTTTCGGCCAATAGTCCGAGCGAGCATTCAAAGATTACTCCGGAAGAGTTGCGAGAGATTGAAAGCAATCTTGCGTTGCGGTCTCGAGTATCAGTTTCACCGTGGAGCCTGCTCAAATCGCGCCCGGTGCTCATGCTATCCCTGTCATATATGTTTCTGGTTTTTGGAGTTTGGATGATTGTGTTGTGGCTGCCGACCTACCTCGTAGAGGGTCGAGGATTTTCGGTGCAGGCGATGGGTTGGATCGGGATGATGCCGACCCTGGCGAGCTTCGCTGGGTTAGTGGGCGGCGGGATATTGTCTGACCGTTTGCTCAAGAGAGGACTCGGTGCCCGGACTGCTCGTGTTTACGGTCCATCGTTGTGCATCGCTGTAGGAATACCGTTTCTTGTGGCTGCAGTTCTGGTCCCCTGGGGCGTCGTTTCGGTAATTCTCATCGCCGCCTACCTGTTCACCATTAATCTGTCGACTGGAGGTTATTGGTCAGTGCCGCTCGAGCTAAATCCTCGGTTAGTGGGGGCGATTTCAGGAGTAATGACTTGTGCAGGGAATTTCGGCGGGATCTTTGGTCCCATGACCGCTGGATACATCTTCAAAGCGACTGGGAGGTGGTCCCTACCTTTCTTGATAGCCGCAGGATTCGCGTTGCTTGCCTTTGTGTTCTTCTATTTCTTTGTAGACCCTGAACCGATTGCAACTGAGTCTTTCGCGCCCGAGCCGGCTCGGTTAGATGCCGCCGCAGATCCGGCCTAATGTTTTCCGCCTGTTTTGACTGACTCGGAGAGGAGAAAAATGGAATCAATAATCGCTGGGTTTAAGCCTGCAAACAAATCCGTGCGTATTCTACCTTCTGCCGTTGGATCATTCTTGATTGTGTTTGGAACCGCGATTCTACTTCCTGCAAGGGCGTACGCATCATCAGGAGAGGCTAATGCACCGTCAGCAGCCGTGGATTGGAGGCTGGAGAAGACGAGCGGTGATATCCCTTCAGCGCGCGGCGGCGGGAAACTGGTTTCGGTAGGAAACCTCCTGGTTATGTACGGCGGGTTCAAAGAATGTTTCGACAAGAACAAATGTGAGCACGAGTACTGCGATGATGTGTACACGCTGAATCTGACGACCATGAAATGGGAGAAGAAACATCCGACGTCGGACAGCGGAAAGCTGCCTGGCAAGCGAGTATTCTTTGGTGGGACATCTTACAAAAACCGGAATGCAGCAGCGTTTTTCGGCGGAGCGGAGTACGACGTAAAGGTAACTAAGGTTCAGATGTACAACGATTTGTGGCTCTACGATCCGGCGAAAGACAAGATGACCGAGATTACATATGCCAATCAAGGACCGGATCCGAGACTGGGGCCGGAGATTGTGATAAAGGATGACATGCTTTATCTCTTTGGGGGCTATGACAAGAGCTTCAAGGCTCACAATGAGTTATGGTCTTTCGATTTTCGGTCCCGGATGTGGCAGCTCTTGAAGAAGGATGACGATCCAGGGACTCCGTCAAAGCGATATATATTCCGGTTTGAGCTCAGCGATTCCGGTGACGACATTTTCATGTTTGGAGGGAACTATCGAGAGAAGTTCACGATCCAGCGAAACGATCTCTGGCGTTACAATATCCGCAGTAACACCTTTGTTGCTATTGTGCCTGAAGACAAGACCAACATAACGGGGAGGACGCACGGCGCGGCAGCGATTTATGGGAACGTGTTTGTGGTTGCGCTTGGAGACATTCCGTCGGGTGGTTGTTATACAGAGCAAGCGAGCGAGCATCAGAACCCGACGAACGAGGTATGGAGCGTGACGGTGGACAAAGGGTCGCCGGCATGGACGAGGGTAAACATCGGGTTCAGTCCTCCGCCTTTAAAGAGACTCGTATATGCGAAAGCGGGCGGCAGGTTATATGTCACACACGGGTTTGACTACAAATGCGACAAGCCCGGCTCAGAAGGGCCGGTTTACAACTTAAAGACATACAGCTTACCTTTGAAGGAAATGCGCTAAACAAAAGGCTTGGTCAAGGTGAAGCGATCGCCAACACGCTGAAATTTAAGGGAGATTTGTTGGGCGGCAAAAGCTTATAACTACCTACGTGCTGCTGATAAAGTTCTCAACCGAGCACGCGAAGAACTACGCGTCGATGAAACAAATGGGAATGGAAATGCGCGAGAAGTACATAAAGGCCTGTCCGGGAACCAAGTTGTTGTCAAACCATCTGCGATTGCTTACGATTTCCTCCATCTATACGAAGCGCCTGAAATGGAGACGCATTCAAGATGTCGGCGTTCATTCGATCATCCGAAATGGTAGCCTCGGTTGAAACCTGGCCGGCGATCAGCTACCGAGCGGCTATTGGAGCTGGTTGACGAGAGTTAAGGAGGCTTGTGTGTTTACCTGGTGGAGTTTGCATGTTAGTGGCGCGAATGAAGACGCACTTAACGAATTAGGCAAGGAGATTCAGAAACGTCCGATGACGTTTTGTCCGGCGGAAGAAGAAATGAAGCCCGAAGGCTGCGGCGCCGGCGATTCGAACGAATCACACGAGCCGTCACTTTAGGAGGGATCTCATGTTCAGAAAGATAATAGCTACAACAGCAATTGTGTTTGGTCTTCTGATTGGTGCTCGAGGTCTGGCGTTTTCCGCGAGCGAGGACGGCAGCACTGGCCCCGACATTGGTCAACCAGCTCCCGATTTTAAGCTGCCATATGCGACCCAGGAAGAAACCAAGTACAACCCACAAGAAGGGATGAGTCTTTCACAGTATCGGGGCAAGACTGTAGTGCTGGCTTTCTACCCGGCAGACTGGTCGTCCGGATGCACAACTGAAGTTTGCACGTTTCGGGATACCTTTAAGGATCTCGGTGAGCTTGGGGCGGTGATACTGGGCATCAGCGGCGATTATGTGTTCTCGCATCACGAATGGGCTACTCATCACAACTTGAAGTTCCCGTTGCTTTCGGATCACGACCACGCCATTGCAAAAATGTACGGAAGTTTTGATCCGAAATGGGGATTTAACAAGAGGACCGTTTACGTAGTCGATGGCTCGGGGACAGTGCGATATCGGAATCTCGATTTCAAACATGGAAACAAGGCTGACTACGACGCACTGCGCGCCGCAATTTCCAAAGCAAAGATGAAACACGAATAGACCGGTCGAGAACCCCAGGAGTTCAGTCTATGGCGGATGTAAAGAACTATGATGTAGTCATAGTTGGCGGTGGCACTGCAGGGTGCATACTCGCAGCCAAGCTCTCGGAGAAAGGTGTCGATCCTGAGACCGGCAAGCGGCTCAAGATTGCGGTCATAGAAGCCGGAGCCTACCTTCGCGGCGACCCAAAGCCGGGTTACGGGATACCTCTGCGACGCCGGATGTCCACTAACATCCCTCGCGATATCAAGTTCGGTCGAGGTTATGTTACCCCACACGGACGGGGAAGAGGGGTTGGTGGAAGCTCGTTAATTTTCGGAAGTGGATCCTGGTTTCCGTTTTCCGAAGACTACGACGAATGGCAGGAAGAAACCGGCGTTGACTGGACAAAGGAGAACTTCAAGTCTGCGGTCGAAGAGGCTCGACATGTATTCAACGTGATGCCTCAGCCGGATGAAGTACTCTCAAATCGAAGAAGTTCTGAGCTGTTCAAAGCAACCGCCGAGTCGATGGGCTACCAGGTCATGCGGGGAGATTCGCGGGCCGCCAAAAACTGTATCTTCTGCGGTCACTGTGCAGACCGCCAGCTGTGCAAGTATGACTCGAAAATGTCGACGCTGATTACTCATGCGCCGATCGCACAACGAAACGGCGTGGAAATAATAGCGAACGCCCGGGCACAGAAGATCATCATCGAACGAAGTGGGGGGAAGGCTGTTGCTCGAGGAGTAATAATCAAAAAGCTTGATCTACCGGATGAAGTTTATCCTGGTGACGAGTTTGCCGATTGGGCCAATGCGCGTGAAATAACAGTGCTCGCGAAAAAAACAATCGTGAGCTGCGGCGATCTCGAAACTCCCCCTTTGCTTTACGCCTCGGGATATGGTTCGAAAGAGGATTGTGGTTCGAATCTGATTGTCGAGAACCCGAATGTCGGACGCAACATCGACGGTCATTACGGAGAAGGCGGGCAGGTTGGCGTTGTCGGCATTTTCGATGAGAAGGTTTCAGGAATGGACGGCGGTTGGGGCGTCGATGCGTTCTATCACTTTCAAACGCGTATCGGCAACGATCGGATTGTACTGCTGAACGGTTATGGGATGCCGCCGCTGTACGGCTTCTTCAACGGAATCCCGGATCGAGTGGCGCTTCACCCCCTCGCGCCTTCGTTTGGTCCCTCCCACAAGGAGTTCATGAAGCAGATCAGCAATCCCTGGGCTACACCGAGCGAGACATCCTTAAAACTGCGCGAGCCAATGCATCACATTGGCAGAATAGCAGTGGATACGAAGCTTCCTCGTGCAGCGCCGAGAGGTCGGATAGAGAAAGACAGCAGCGTTCAGATATTTGGCCCGGAAATCATCGCCTACAATCGCGAGACCGGAAAAGAGGAGCGGATATATCGCAGCTTACATCCCGAAGTAAAGAAGACCTTCGAGGCAGGCCAGGAACTGGCGAAGAAGGTCCTCGAAAAAATGGGCGCCAAAAGAATTGTTCCGGAACCCATCATTCCGCGAGGCGGTCTGACTTTCAAGTGGCTGGTCGGGGGATGCCGCGCCGGTGTAGATCCAAAGAACTCGGTAATCAATCAGAATTTCGAGTCTCACGATGTTGATAGTCTGTTCGTCGTGGATGTCGGATCGATTCCCCGGTCGCCTACGTTAGGTCTGTTTCTCACTGTCGGCATAGTTGCGATATTCGCTTCGGATCGTTTGATAGCGCGCCACTTTTCCAGAAAAACCGGAGCTCGAAGCTAAAGCAGAATGAGCCCTTTTCGTATAAACCAGACGGAGGTGTTATGTCACAAGCACAAACAGATTCGTTCCTCAGCGACTTGAAGAATGCCAGGGACGAAAGACACAGCAAGGATCATCCTTTCATCGACAAGTGGGCTAAAGGGGAGCTCACCAAGAAACAGACCGCGGTTTACGTGGTGCAGCACTATCACTTTGTGACTGATTATCTGAATTGGCTTGCATTCATCTGGGCTAATTGTCCAATAAAAGAAGTCAAAGACAGCATACTCGAGAATCTAAAGGAGGAAGAAGATCCTGAGGATCGCCATCTCGAAATGCTGGTTGACTATGCCAAGGCTTGTGGCTTGACCAGGGAAGAAGTCGTGAACGGGAAGGTTTTGGCCTGGACGCAGGCGCTGAAGGACTGGGGTTGGAGGTTTGTGTATCAAAATCCATGGCAAGTATCCTGCGCGGGTTTGATGATCGGTCTCGAGTCTCAACCACCGCACATTTATCCTCGCATCATTCCGGCGTTGCATGACCTTTATGGTTGGAAACCGGATGATCACGAGATCCGATTCTTCCGCGGTCACGTCGCCGCCGACGAGATTCACAGCGCCCGAGGCTTTCAAATGACCGAGCGTTATTGCAACACACCGGAGCTTCGTGCGGCAGCGATCGAAGCTGTTCGTGTAGCAGCACAAAAGCGATGGAACCACATGACGGGAATCTACTCGTACGCCGTACACGGAAAAGACGAGCCGACGCCCGAGCCTTGACGCGATAAGATCGCGACGAAACTTATCCGAGGAGGTACAGAACGATGTCATCCGAGCTTACACTGGAGCGGGTTGAGCAGTGTTTGCGACAGGGCAAGGCGAAGGCTCTAGAGCTTGGAGTAGAAGCCGCGATAGTTGTTGTTGACAGCGCCGGGCATTTGGCTGGAGCGTTGCGAATGGACAATGCACTATGGGTGACACCGGAAATTGCCCAGGCCAAAGCAGTAACTGCGTCGGCATTCCGCGCCTCCACCTCCGAGCTCGAGGAGCGCTGGAAGGCAAGACCAATGTTTGCTACTAGCGTCATAGGGCTTGGTCCGGGCCGCTTTCTGGTCGGCAAAGGGGCGATGCCAATAATAAAGGATGGGAAGGTGATTGGCGCAGCGGGCGTGAGCGGTGGGATTCCCGCAGATCTGGATCAGCAGATCGCTGAAGCTGCGGCGCGGGACTAGAGAAATCGTCAGTCTTATGAAGATTGGGTTAATAGGTTATGGAACTATTGGACGCGAGGTCGCGGCCGCGATAAAGGACGGTCGCGCTGGCCGAGCCGTTCTTGTTGCGCTTCTTGAAGCGGATAAGAAAAAGCTTGCCAGAGCTCGCGACGAAAAGCTTGCGAGCACAATAACCGCAGATGCCGATGAGTTCTTCGGCGCAGATACCGAAGTCATCGTCGAAGCGGCAGGGCACGCGGCGCTGAAGATGCACGCGGAACGCGCTCTCCGAAGCGGGCGCGATATATTAGCAGTTAGCGCCGGAGCTTTTGCAGACGAGGAATTCTACTCAGCGATCAAACGCACTGCCGAAGAGCACAATCGCCGATTCGCAATTCCCTCTGGCTCGCTGGCAGGGTTGGATGCGATCTCTGCAGGCGCTATCGGGGAAATAGATAAGGTTACGCTAACCGCTCGAAAACCGCCGGCCGCTTTCAAGGGCACGATAGCAGAACAGCGTGCTTCCGATACAATTGATGAGACTGTATGTCTCTACGATGGGCCAGCCAGAGAAGCGGCTACGTTGTTTCCGCAAAACGTCAATGTCGTGGCTTCTTTGAGCCTCGCAGGAGTCGGGTTCGATCGCACGACGATCAAGCTGTACGCCGATCCAAAAGTAATCCGCAATATATTTGAGCTCTCCGCCAGAGGTGAGTTTGGTGAGGTTTCGCTGAAGCTCGAGAATATCCCGTACCCTGAGAACCCCAAGACCGGTCACTTGGTGGTCATGAGTTTGATTAAAGCGATACGTCGCCTCGACGATAACTTTGTTGTAGGCTTTTAAGGGTTTAGGGTTCAGAGTTTATGGTTCGGAGACCAGGGTTTGAGTTTACGGTTCGCCTAAATCAAATCGGGCGAAACATGTCTATTCGCACGAGCCTGAATCACTGTAGGCTAAATTATCGACATAATCTCAACCAAAGGCGTGTCTTTAACTCTCTCCAGAAACTCGCCTGTAAGTTATTGATTTTTATAGAGGCGATTTTCTGGCTTTCGCAACCTTCCTCCAGGTGGTCGCGCGCTGAACGCTGAACGTTGAACTTTTTAAAGGATGTTATGTCACCAACATCCGAAGCACATGGGAACCTGATTGGTGGTCGCTGGATTGAATCGCCGAGCGGCGAAACATTTGCCAGCGTGAATCCGGCTGATCGATCAGACATTGTCGGGCATTTTCAGCTCTCGACCGCAGAGGATACCGATCAGGCTATCCAGACGGCGCGCGAGGCACAATCTGCCTGGGCCGATGCGACACCTTCGCATCGCGCGGAAGTGCTGAACCGAGCCGCCCAACTTTTCGAATCTAGAACCCGCGAGCTGGCAGAACTACTAACTCGAGAAGAGGGCAAGACACTTGCGGAGAGTACTAATGAAGTAAAGCGAGCGGCTGCGAACTTGTTGTTCTATGCCGGGCAGGCTTACTTGATTGGCGGGGAAACTCTTCCCACTGACGAGCGGTCGACCTTTTTGTATACGCTCCGGCGACCTCTTGGTGTGGTTTCGGTCATCACGCCGTGGAATTTCCCTCTTACAATTCCCATACGTAAAATCGCGCCGGCGTTAGCTGCGGGTAACGCGGTCGTCTTCAAACCCGCGTCGTTAACTCCGACGATGGGGATAAAGATTGGGCAGATCTTGTCCGAAGCCGGCTTGCCTCATGGTGTAATGAATGTGGTTACTGGCGCGGCTTCGAAAGTGGGTTCCCGGCTTGTCCGCAATCCTCAGGTTAACGCAGTCACTTTTACTGGATCGTGGGATGTCGGAGATAATATCCAACACGCGGTAGCGACAACATGTCGCACACAGCTCGAGATGGGAGGTAAGAACCCGATTGTCGTTCTCGAAGACGCAGACCTCGACCTTGCTGTCTCCTGCACTGTTCAGGGAGCCTTCGGTTTGAGCGGTCAGGCGTGCACCGGCACCAGCCGCGCTATCGTAGCCAGGGGCGTGGTCGGCGAATATACCGATAAATTGATGAAAGCCACCCGGGCTTTGAAAATCGGAAACGGATTGGAAGAAGGAGTGAAGATGGGTCCGGTCGCCGACTCGCAACAGGAAAAGACGATTCTTGAGTACGTGAAGATCGGAAAGGCAGAAGGCGCGGATCTGTTATATGGTGGAAGAAAACTTGAGGGGAACGGTTATGATCAAGGGTATTTCATTGAGCCCGCGATCTTCTCCAATGTCCGGCCGGATATGAGAATTGCGCAGGAGGAAGTCTTCGGCCCGGTTCTTGCCGTCATTGAAGCCGACGATTTTGATGATGCCCTGGAGATTGCGAATAACGTTGACTACGGTTTATCAGCTTCAATCTGTACCAGAGATCTCAGTCGGGCCCAACATTTCGTTGAATCAATAGAGGCTGGAATGGTAAAGGTTAATCAGCCAACGACCGGGGTCGCTCTGAACGCGCCATTCGGCGGAATGAAGAGATCAAGCACCGATACGTTTCGTGAGCAGGGCAGGATCGCAATGGAGTTCTTCACCAGACTCAAAACAGTATCGGTCAGGTACGGAAGGTAGTTCCCAGGTTGTGGAAATGTCGATCCGTCGGATCAATCGGGTCGTGTTCGTGCTGCCAATACTTTGCGCACTCCTTTTTTCAATAAATCATTCCAAAGCACAGGTAAGCCTCAAGCCCCTCGATCTTGCGCGAATGCCTGAGGGCGCTTCAAACGTCAGGGGCACAGCTCAGTATTTGATCAATCGCGATGGTTTTGCTCGAGATGGTTTACAGCTAGGAAGGAGTCTGTTTCATCAGGACTTTGCAAAAGTGAAGGATAGTGGCTGCAATGGCATCCCGTGCAGCCTCCGCGATTCAAAGGCAACCAGAGCCGGACCAAACTCCCTGTTCGAAGCAAGCAGTTGTGCGACTTGCCACAGCACTCCTGACGGGTCCGCCGGGTTCGGTCCACGCGATCAAAATTCCTTTACAAATGGAAACGCGATACGCACGCCGGACATGTTCGGCGCCGGGTTGATACAGGAGCTCGCGATCGAGGCTACGGAAGACCTGAAAAGAGCCGATGCCAGTCACGCACCGCACGTAACCGCAAACGGTGTGAACTACGATCAGGGACTTGGAATTGGCAATCGTGGCAGCGTCGATCGGGACCTGGTAGTAAGACCGTTCGGACGAAAAGGCGTCGAGTCGCACGTTCGTGCTTTCGCTAGCCGTGCGGCATTCAAGCATCTGGGTATTCAAACACAGGATGCATTTCAATGTCCGGACGGCGATAAGGACGGCGATGGCCGGTGCGACGGACCCATAGAGCAGGGCATCGATCCGGATTCAGATGGGGTATCGGATGAGCTCACTCAGGGCGGACTCTCTCTTCTTGAACATTATCTGATCAATTACCCAGTGCCCGGCCGCGGGCCGATCACCTCTGAGGTCCGTCGTGGCGAACAGATCTTCTCCAGTATTGGCTGCGCGGTGTGTCATCGTCCAGAGATGAGAGTCAGAAAAGACCCGCGGATTGAGCACATAAGTGTTTTTTGGAATCCAGAGACCAGGAGATATGAGGCCGAGCGACGATTGCAATTTCATCTCGTCGACGATGGTTATCTTGATCCCGATCGGCGCCGGCCGGTCCAGCTCGTCGTCGCGAATCGTCAACCATTCACAGTGGCACTCTATGCTGACCTCAAACGTCACGACATGGGCCCTGCGATGTCTGATGGCTACGCAGAAGAGGGCGTAGCACGAAATGTGTTCATTACGCGTCCGCTTTGGGGCACGGGCAGCTACAAGTCCTTTCTGCACGACGGTAGCGCTGTATCTATTGAAGAAGCCATTTTACGACACGGCGGAGAAGCGCAAAGTGCTCGACAAAAGTTTGCGGCATTATCGTCGAGGGACCGGGGATGGCTCAGCGCCTTTCTCAAGAGTCTTGTTCTGTTTAGTGTCGAGGACGTTCTCACCGCTAAGATACCAATCACGAAGGGTGATGTACCTTAGTTTCTCGGTGCAGCGTTCAGAGTTTCAGAGTTCAAATTTTACTGTTCGGCGTTCAGCGATCTGAGAACGATGAATTCTGAACGCAGAATGCTGAAGGTTGAACTCCTCATTGGAGGAAAGTAAATGACAAAACTTGGGATCGGACTCTGTATCGGGGTGTTGGCCGGAGCAGCGCTTGTGTTGTTTGGTCAATCGGTGGTGGGGCTCCAAAAAAGTTCAGCGAGCACCTCAGTCCCCAGCGGACCAAAGAGAATAATGGTTCCTTTTATGCACATGCGGAACTTTGGTGCATCGGCGGGTCATGACTCAAAAGCAGGAGAAGATCGAATCGGGGCCGGCAGCGAAATCGAAATGTGGAATATCGATGACAACCGTCCTCTGACGATAACGGAAGTCTATTTCACGAGCCCCGACGGCAAAACTGTTCTCGAAGGATCCAAGTACGGGTTGCCGCTGCCTTTGGAGTTGAAGCCCCATACCCATTATCACTTCAACTCGTTCTACGAGGAATTCAAGTTACCGGTCCCCGTGATCACAAAGGATCGCGCGAATTACATTCACGGATACCTGGCGGACATCCGTTGGCAAGGTCCGGCACCGAGAGTCCGCGGCTGGGATCTCGGTGTTAAGAACGGCCAATACATATTGTCGATGCCAATCGCTGTCTTCGAGGAATGAGTGCTTCGGATCAATATCCGAGCGCGCAGCCATCTTTGCGAGAGTCTGAGCCACCGTAAAGACTGTCTTCGATCAGAATTACTTGTCCGCCGCCGAATCCTTCCTCTGTCGCATCTTCGTTGAGACTGATTCCTTTTGCGGAAAGCTCAGTAGCTATCGTCCTCGGAATACCTTCCTCCAGTGAAGTAGCACCATCGGGGAGTACCCTGAACCTCGGTGCGTCGAGAGCCGCCTGCGGATTCATTGCAAAGTCAACCAAATTACAAACGACCTGCAGGTGTCCCTGCGCTTGCATCAATCCGCCTACTACGCCAAGGCACGCCCATGGTTCCGACTCGCGCAGGATCATCGCCGGCAGGATTGTGTGGAAGGGTCTTTTGCCGCCCTCGAGTCTGTTCGGATGACCTGCTTGCAGTATGAAACCGGCGCCCCGATTTTGAAGCAGCAGACCTGTCGCGGGCACAGTTATTCCTGATCCAAACGCCTTGAATAGGCTGCTGATCATGGAGACGACATTGCGATGGTGGTCGACTACCGCAACGTACACTGTGTCTCCGGTGTGCGGGCTCGGAGCCGGTAAACGATCAATTGAGTTGACCTCAGTCGCACGCTGAGTCGCGTACTGCTTTGACAGAAGCCGTGCTATGTCGGTTGACAGGTCGGGATCGCCGATGTGCTTCTGAGTTTCAACCAGGGCAATTCTCATCGCTTCGATAAGCAGGCACAGGTACTCGGCCGAATTGTGTTGCAATCGCGAGAGCTCATGATTCTCAACGATATTGAGCGCTAGCAATGCAGCAATCCCTTGAGTATTGGGCGGCATTTCAACAACCTCAATGCCGCGATATGACGTGCTGATCGGCTCAACCCAATCTGAGCGGTGATCGGACAAGTCTCTGTGATCGATGTGGCCGCCGCGATTCTGGACCGCATTGACGAGGGCCTCTCCCAATTCTCCGCGATAGAAGATGTCCGGACCATTGTCCGCTATGAGTTTTAAGGTGCGGGCTAGATCCGCATTCCGGAATGTTTCACCCGCCAACGGCGGTCTCCCGTTTGGCAGATATACACTTGTAGACTCCGGATCAATCGAGAGAACCGCCGCTCTCTGACGCCAAACTTGAGCGGTGACTTCGCCGACCGGAAAGCCCTCAGAGGCGCAGGAGATCGCCGGCGTAAAGGCGTCTTGAAGACTGATAGTGCCGTATCTGGAGAGGCATTGGAACAATCCGTCAAGCGCTCCGGGCACAGTGACACTGAGCGGGCCCCTGAGCGGCATCTCGCTGAGGCCGGAAGCAAGCAGCTTTTCCGCTGACGCCGCAAGCGGGGAGCGGCCGCTGCCATTTATCGCCACAAGCTTACGCTCAGCGGCGATATACATCAGAGCAAAGCAGTCGCCGCCAAGACCGGTTGACATCGGCTCTGTGACTGCGAGCACTGCAGTTGCAGCCACCGCGGCATCGACTGCGTTCCCGCCGGTTCTAAGAACATTGATTGCGGTTTCAACTGCTAAAGGCTGGCTGGAGGCGGCCATACCGTTTTTGCTCATGACCATCGAGCGCCGGGATGGAAAGCTTCGTTCAGAGAATCTCACGTTAGAGTTGTGCCTCCCTTACTTTCCGTCTATCGAGAATGCATAGAGTTTGTTGTTCCCCATGCCCACACCGGCAAGCCGATAGCCCGACCCGATGTAAAGGACGCCATCGACTACCGTCGGACCTCCGGCAACCGCACCACCAGTATCGAACTCCCAAAGGATCTTCCCAGTTTTGGCGTTGTATGCCCGAATGAAATTCCCGGTTGATCCCGCGAAGACCAACCGATTATCCGCGGAACCGGTAACTGTGATCGGTCCGTGATTCGAGAATCCGTCCGGACTAAGCGTTTGCCACAGAATTTCTCCGGTGGATGCCTTCAGCGCACCGACTGAGCCTTGTTTGTTTTTTCGATAAGCGTTCGATATCGCATAGTAAATGCGTTCTCCGTCAGTCGCGTTTCCATAGACGATGGATCCAGCAAACCGATCCTTTGCTACATCGGTCTGCCACACGAGCTTCCCATCTGCAGGGTTTAGAGCATAGAAGGTGCCACTTTTCTGGCCAGCTCCGATCAATTGTTTCGCGTTTGGCCCTTTGAATGCAATCGGAGTAGTGCCAAAGTCAAAGTCGGGGCCGCATTCGCCCGTGCTCCTGTCGCAATCGCTAGTGAAACGGTCGCCGGGCCTCGCCTGATATACCCAGATCAACCTTACTGTGTTCAGTTCGAGGGCGATGATTGCGTCTGAGAACTTCGTGGCCGGATCAGTGTGCTGATTACCAGTGGTGAAGTATAGACGGTTTGACTCGGGATGTATTGCGACAGTGGACCACACCGCTGCGCCGGAAGGGCCTAGAATCAAGCGGCCTTTCTTATCGTGGCCTCTGTTGGTCGGCGGTTCAGGTATCGTGTAGAACCGCCAAAGCTCGCTTCCGGTCGGCGCATCGAATACCACGACACCGCCCCGAAAGCTGCAACATTTGTAGTTCGGATCCTCCGTTAATGCGTTCTCTTCCTGTGATGAAATACCGATATAGATGCGATCCCTGTAATAGATCGGCGAGCTTGTCGCGATCGCAGATTGGTGTTGATCGATTCTAACCTTCCAGTTGAGTCGACCGGTCTTCGCATCCAGCGCATAGAGTTGGCCGTCTAACGCACCGAAATATAGGGTTCCGTTGGCAAGGACTGCACCACCTCGTGACGGTACTTTAATATCAAACTGCCAGATCTTCCTGCCGGTGTTTGCGTCTACCGCGTACTCCTTGCCGTCCCATGAGCCGAAATATACCACCCCACGTGCGACGATTGGCTGGCTGGACACATCGCCCTGGGTTTCGAATATCCATTTTGTTTTAAGCCTGCTGACGGTGCCAGGTGTGATCTGTCGCTCGAGTGGGTTGTAGTGGGAGCCGGCGAGGTCACGCCCGAACATTGGCCAATCAGCGGAATCAACTGGTTTGTTGGGGTTAAGCTGGCGGGAGGTTTGGGATAGCGGCAACGAGAACGAGTAGTCGACGACGAAACTGGAGAGGGTCAGGACAAAAGCGAGGGAAGAGGCAAAGAGTTTCATGGGTTGTCCTTTTAAAGTATTTCCACTGAATTGAGGCCTCGTAGGGGTTTCGAGCGAAGTCCCGAACGCCTGCGCCGCCATCCGGTTGAGTAGTTGGCGTATTGTGTTGGGGGAACCGCGCCGCCACAAAGCCACGAAGACTCAAAGATTCACAAAGGTCGTCTTTGCGTAACTTGATGTCTTGGAGTCTTCGTGGCGGAGACTTTCCGCGACCAACATTAGGACCCACCACTCGCGCTTGACACTAGCAGAAACCGCTACATATAATCCCGACCGATTAGTCAGTCGGTTTCCTGGATCGCTAGTTTAGCAGTCCATCCAGCAAAATGATAAGCGTGATCTGTCGCTAACCTGTGGTTCGACCGGAGCGTACGAGCTTCTTTTGACAACCAATCGCGTCAATACTTAGTCGGCCTACCCGACAAAGGACCATCCGCCTTCGAGGCTTCAGAGGAGTCAGGAGTTGAGCGATGAAAGAGCGCATCATTGAACCAACCCGCCGACAGTTCATCAAGACAGCCGCCGCTGGTACCACATTCCTGCTGTCTGGAGAGAACAAATTTCAACCGCGCACCGAAGCAGAGGCCTTAGCCATCGCCAACAGGGGGAAGGAGTTCATTGCCGACTCACAAACTCACATCTTCTGGCGACGCGAGGGCCACGCGACCACCAGCGAAAGAGGCTGGTGGTTCCTCAATCAGCTGGACACTTTTTACAAGGGCGCGGCCGGACCTACAGGGAATGTAAAGGACTTAACGCAGGCCCGTTTCCTCGATCTTGTTCTTCGACAAAGTGAGACCAGCGTCGCGCTCCTGAACTGTCTCGCGCTCAAAGGCTTCTACGGCGGAAAGCATATGCTCACGCCGGAAGAGGCGGCCGAAGTAAGATCAATGATGCCCGATCGAGTGATAATGCTGGGCAGCGTAGACCCCGCCGACGGCAAGCCTGCGCTCGACGATCTGGAACGTCAGGTTAAGGAATTCAAGATTACCGGGATCAAGCTCTATCCAGGTGACTACAATCATCATGGTTGGCACGCCGACGATGAGAAGATCGCATATCCATTATGGGAAAAATGTCGGAAGCTTGGCGTGCGGTACGTAGCCATTCACAAAGGCCTGCCCTTTTCAATCTTCACAGCCAAGTACTGCCACCCTGAGGACGTCGATCAGGCGCTTGATGATTTCCCCGACATCAATTTTGTGCTGTATCACTCAGCATATCCGTATCTTGACGAGCTCACCATGATGGCTTTTAGGCTTACAGGTCGAAAGAGCAACCTTTATGTCGACCTCGGGGGACTTTTTGCGATCTTGATGAAGGCTCCTTACGAGCTGGGCCACACGTTTGGCAAGCTTCTAAAGTATCTCGGTCCTGACCATATCATTTGGGGAACGGACTCGCCGATAACCGGTTCTCCACAACCGTTTATTGATTTCTTCCGGTCCTACAAAATCCCCGACGAGCTTTGCGAGAAGTACGGATACCCACAGATTACCGATGAAGACAAGCGGAAGATCCTTGGAGAAAACATCGCGCGGCTGTTTGGTATCAATATCGAAGAGCGAATGAAGAAGCTCGCGACCGACGTTGTAAGCGCTTCGCGCGAAGAGGTGATATAGCTCCATCATACCCCGGCAGGAGTACTGAATGTCTCAAGGAATCCCGCAGACTCAAACGCGTCCAGACGACAATCAGAGAAAGCCCTGGGAGTGCCAGGACAATGATGAACTCATTTTGAAACTGCGATCCTACAGGGATGCTCGTCACGTTGCCGATCACCCATTCACCAGGGCGATTGCCAACGGTGAGGTTAGCCGCGAGGGCGTCGTTTCGTACATCGGGCAATTTTGCGTTTTTGTGGAACGAGGCGGGAAGGCCTGGTTGCCCTGGCTTCTCGGCAATGTTCCGGTGGCTCTCGAGTTCAGGCAAGCAAAGAATG
>DATFWY010000155.1:0-6159 GCA_035258805.1 Blastocatellia bacterium
TCTCCGCCTGCATCTTCAAAAGTTCTTTGAGCGTCTCCGGTTGGTCTTCGTTTGTGTCTGCCATATTTGTTCCTCTTTGGCTTGGTGAGGGAGCAATGGAAGGGCCAACCCATTGCTGACTACCAAGATTGCCACAGTGAACCCGGACTATCTAAAAATTGACATGACTTGAGGCAAATACATGAGGTGCGCCAGGAGTTGCGGCAGGAAAGTTTTACGACGTTCAGGTCAAAAGGTCTGTTCCTTCTGCTTAGGCCGCGAGGCCCAACGCGCCACGGCAGGATGAGCAGAACGGATACGTGCCTTGCCGGTTCAATTAATGCCTCAAATAATCTCGCCTATTGCGCAAGGGTCGATACGATAAGTTCTTTCAGCGTTACCGACTTGCTACCCGTGATTTCGGCCATTGTTTTTACTCTCCTGCGCGTCGCCATTCACTTCAATGAACCTATTTCAGAGCATCGTTGAGCAACCACGCGAGCCTCACTCCTGCTTGTACTAATCGGCTGTGAAGGATTGGCATGGCCCGTTTGACATACTCCTCGCTGATCTCGTGTGATTCCGGTATTGGGTAAACGTATTCTATCGTCAACGCCAGCGATTCATTCGCCCACTCCGCAGGCGTGCCGGCTTGCCATGTCATCCGGTCGTCTGCGCTACACTCTTCGTCGAGCCGCTTCGCTATATCTTGCGCCGAGCCTGCTTCCGTTTGGAGTATTCCGGTGTCCCATAGTTCATGTAGATTCTGCGCCTTCCCTTCAAACACGATTTTTATCTTAGTTCCCCCCATATCATCGAGAAACCCAACGTGAAGCGGCTGAGATTTTGAGGTTTTGTGGGAAACAGTGACGGGCGCGTTCACAATGCTGGCTTGTAGACTGACCGAGGCTTTAATGCGCTGCCGAGTTCGGGTAGCGTCTTGCGTTCATCTTCCATCGTGGCAAAGTGCTCCAGCAGAAGACGGTGGATGAATATGTAGCCGCCACCGACTTTTTGTAAGAAGACAAGTCGGGCGGCGTAGTCAAGAAAGTTCGCGTAGCGAAGTGGCGTGTGGCCCTTCCAGTAGAGAATGAATCGGAGGGTATAGTGCCGAATGGCGTCTCGGCCACCGTACACGAAAAACGCAATTAGCCCCAATAACGGCCCAATCAACAGCGCGAAGGGTAATGCCTCACGCAGCCCCGAAGAAAGCTGGAAATTGATCTTCCAAGTCAGTAATCCTTTTTCTAGAAAATCACGCAGGCCGAAATTCAGCCCATATAAAATCTCAGACAACAGCCCGAATACGGCCAATCCGATTCCCCCCGCAACCAAAGCGTTTCGGATCGAGAGTTTGATGCCCAAGTTGGGGACTCCTTTCGTATCTAAAATGCCCCTCTGAAGACCGAAAAAGAACGCATTAACCACCGGACCCAATATACCCAAAATCAGCCCTGTAGCGAGTCCGTAATTCCACGAGGGTTTTCGGCCGAAAGTAAACCCCGCATAAGCTCCAAAAATGAGGAGGGAATACAGCCCCCCAACTAACGCCTTTTGAATGTCTGCCCGCGACCAACGCAGAGTTTCCACACTTGTAATATCGCTTTTGAGGCTTCGAGCCGCACTTCGGGATGCCGAAATTCCCCAAATTCGCTGCCACCCAGGAGAAGTCTGCTCCCGCCTTTCCCGACTACTATATTGCCAGTTGTCGAGCAGTCCAATAACTAGTCCGAAAATCAGTCCGCCAATCAATCCGCAAATCGGTGCGAAAAACAGTAGGTCGACCAGTTTGAGACTCTGCCCCTCAACTAGATTACAGCTCAATGAAGTCAGGCTTAGAATCAGCCAGAAAATGAACCAGGCAACCATTCGCGAACCGAATATGTAGACCACACGTTGTCCACCCTTGGCCAGCCAGCTTGGCTGGAGCTGCTCGATCAAGAATACGGTTTGACCGTGTTGCTGCATGCCCGACGCGAGCCAGCTCAGCCACCCAAGCGTCTGCTCTCTCGCATACTCTTGCGCCCCTTTGCCCTTGCGAATAAACATCTTGTCGATATACGTATCGAAAAGGTGACTTCGCCGCTCTTTCTCAGTATTCAGTAAATCGCTGCTTAATTCTTCGGCTGGCAAGTCCCGATACGCCATGCTCATTACGTCTAGCATCAGCGGCGTTTCGGCTAGTGTCAGCAACGCCTGGTCTTTATCTAGAACCGCGCTCAGTCCCGATAGAGCATCACCCGAACGGGCCACGTAGCCCTTCACCTGCTCCGGTGTCAGGGGTTGCAAGCAGATCGCGCCGGTTACGTGCAATCGCACTGGCAAATCCGTATATTCTTTCAGCCGGCTGCACACGGCTAGCCCCGGCGCTCCGTGGTTCTGCACGTATGCATTGATCGCTTCCACGCATGCCAACTGATTTGCCGTCATCACCTCATCAAGGCCGTCAAGCAGCGGTACGAGCCAATTCTCCTCCAACCACCGATTACTGATCCTCTTCGGGACTTGGTACTTCGCCAGCAACTCCACGATCAGCCAATCCAACAAATTCTGCCTTGGATCGATCCACGACGAAAGATTGAAAACTACTGGAATAGGCTGCACGGGATCGCCCTCGGCACAGCTGATGAGTTCACGGGCCAAAACGAGCAATGTGATTGTCTTGCCTGAACCGGGCCCACCTAGAATCAGCAGGGAGCGTCCTACCTCGGAAAAGAGTTCGCCGATAAGCTCTCCAGGCCGGAGCCTTCGGCTTGTCTGGTCGGGCAGTTCAAGAATCTGCTCCCAGGGATGCTCCGTTTTTTCGGTCCATGCTTCTTTGTCTAAGTCGATCAACGCCTGTCCGTGAACAGATTTCTCCAGCACACCCTCGACCCAAAATTCCTTAACCTTACGAAGCAGTATCAGCAGCTCATCGCGCTCCTTCTTTTCAGCCAAGGAAAGGTTTAGGTTAATCTGGGGTGTACGGCGTTCACGAATTATCCGTGCCTGCCACTTAGCTACGTCATCTTTAATCGCTTCGCTTAGTTGAAGCGGGTCGTCAAACCATTTTATGGTAAGGCCCCTCTCGACGTTACCGATCCGATCAAGGAACGCTTGGAGCCTTGGATCACGCTGCCCGTTTAGGGCCCGCTTTTCGTAGATTAGACAATCCTTGCCAAGCTTTCGGGCGTGCTCGTATTCCTCGATGGTGTAATCTCCATACCCTTTCCAGAACAGGCCAATGTAGAGATCTGCCGCCTCAACTTCCTCAAGAAACGCTTTTTCGATAGATACTGGCCGCGCGCCAGCATCCTGCTCAAACACCCAGGCGTCGACTTTCAGTGCGTCAAGGGCTGCCCTGAGCGCCTGGCGTTCCGGCGCTAGTTCCTGCATCTTGGAACTGACAAAGACGCGGAGACGCTGAAAGATCATATTGGCCTGAGAGATACTATACTTTCAGGGCACCTTATAAATCCGACACAGCTGCAAATAGTCCCGGCAAAGTAACCGCTTTTCTAGCGCGTGCGTGGATACAAACTCGTAATGATATTCCTCACCGAATCACCCTGTCCGCCCGCGCAAGGACGTTGGGCGGAATCGTCAGTCCGATCTGCTTGGCCGTTTTGAGATTAATCACGAACTCAAACTTCGTCGGCTGTTCGATCGGCAAATCCGCGGGTTTGGCTCCCTTCAATATTCTGTCCACGTAATAGGCGACACGCCGGTAGCTGTCCGCGAGGTCCGCCCCGTAGGACATGAGCCCACCGGCATCTACAAATTCCCTCCTAACATACACCGACGGTAACCGGCTCTTTAACGCAAAGGCCGCGATCCGATTTCTGTTAGCAACCATTAGCAGGCCCAAGGGACACGTAGAGTCCATCCGCGCGCTCCTTGTTTAGCGAAGCGAAGACACTGTTGAAACCGTCACCAGCTCGTACCTCCCAAGACCGAATACTCAACCCCATGCGCGTGCCGTGACTGGGAGCACTTCTCTCACCTGTTGTACACTAGCCTGAGTGGCCGGATCGTGGAGAACCGCGACACGGATAACTTTGGGAACCGCTTCTTTGAGCAGCTCCAGCCGCTTACCGCCCAGTTCGCCGGTAAGGTTTGTAAGGCCGGTGACGTTACCGCCGGGACGGGCAAGGCTTTCAACGAAGCCCGCCGCAACAGGATCGGACCCAGTGCCCCCCATAACGATGGGAATCGTCTTGGTTGCATTCTTGACCGCCTCGATCCATGTATCCCCTGCTGATACCACGATAATATCAACTTTGAGACGCACCAGCTCGGCTACAAGCTCAGGGGCTCGATCGCGGTTCCCCCCGGAATATCGGTACTCGATAGCGATGTTCTGCCCTTCTCTGTAGCCAAGCTCGCGCAGAGCCATCCGAAATGGCTCGGAACGGGTGGACTCAGTGGCTGGGTCGGACGCCGCTAGATACCCTATCCGTGGGAATTTCTTCGGCTGCTGTGCTTGGCTACTGGATACGGCGGTAAGAAGAAAGGTGAGCAACAACGCGACGAGCGAGTTTTTGCTCATAGCAACCTCTGTTTACTGCTGATCGTTATCTCTTGTCCAGTCCCTTTATCGCTGGGCTACTCTCGGGTATGCTGCGGGAAACAAAGGGTAAACGATCATGGGAACGCGACGGAGGCAAATCGATGGCTGAAGCCGAGCTATTGAATCGGATGTATCACACAATCCTACAGTGGTTCCTCGAGCATGGCCGGGCGCCGCACTATGTTGAGCTGGCGCATCGACTCGAACTACCAGCGGAAGAGACACGCCGTACGCTACGCGAGTTGGTCGATATGGGGTTGCCCGGCGTGTGGCAACGTCCGGGCACGGACTGCATCGAATCCTTCGCTCCATTCACTAATCTGCCAAGCCAGTACTTGATCACGATTCGCCGACGCCAACGCTGGTGCGGGCAGTGAGGGTTTGAGTCGCTGGCAGTCTGCTGGCTCTTCCCCAAGCACGAAGTGCGTATTGATTGTCCGTGCCTTGACTGTGGTGAGCCAATCAAGGTGCGGATGCGTGACGGCGAGATCCTCTCCGTCGATCCGCCCGGCACGGTTGGTCACTCTAATATTCCATTCTGGCGGTGGCGCGAAGACTCGGCACTGGCTTGAAGCCAGATGAATCTCTTCCGGTCGGAAGAGCACACTCGGCGGTGGACGCTTTTTCATCCGGCAAGCGAGGAGGGCATCCGGCCAATCGCGGAGTTTGCTGCGCTCTTTGGTCAGCGAATCTTCCGAGAGCGCTCAGCACCCGATTATTTGCAGCGTCTGCCTGCACTGCGGCAAGAACTTTTAGCCGCCGCGGAACGATTCGCTAAAGGCTCACCATTCTGGGCCGCGTCTCGTCCGGCATAATTCTAAGCCAGGTCGAGAAACTGAAGTTTTCCATACTGAAGCCTTTCGTTCGTCCACTTTCGCTCCTGAGCCTTATTACTGCTTCGCTCCTGATCCGATCACCTCTGCGAGCTAGGCCGCGTCTTCAGCGGAACCTGCTATAGAGAGAAACGCTGACTTTAACTTAAAGAGCAAACTGCAAAGCGCGAAGCCGCGGACTTGGACTTTCTTACTATTGCTCATGCCTCTATCTATTTGATCACCCTGTCCGCCCGGTACAGCACCGACTGTGGAATCGTGAGACCGATCTGCTTTGCCGCCTTCAGATTGATGACAAATTCAAACTTCGTTGGCTCGCACGCCAACGAGGAGGTTCAAATCATAGTGGAATTCATGCCCGGAATAATATGTCGCTGCAAGATAGTCCAAAACAAGATAGTCTTCTGTACCCTTCACAAACAAGCTAGCTGAAAATGCTTTTGGCGGTCTCCGACTACCTACAGAAGTTTATAAGGAACGTTAAATTGGATGATCAGCAAGTGAGGGCGGTTACTTTCAACCCGCCAAATTTCATGTTACGCAACGGAAGAGGATCCAGGTAACCTATTCCAGCGGCCCGTTCGGGCGCCTTCAGGCCCAACATGTACTCATGTTCATTGACCACTTTTGCACACGGGAAAAGAGGTAAAAAGGAGCACAATCATGGCGGATGGTTTTACTATTTCGCCCCATAGCAGCGAGTTTGGACCGAGCCCGCGGTGGGTGCGAGTCTATTTCAACCAGCAGCTCATTGCTGATAGTAAAGATATGATGTTGCTCCGGGAAACCAACTGTCTG
>DATFWY010000156.1:0-92495 GCA_035258805.1 Blastocatellia bacterium
CTACCCCATTAATTGCGAATTGCGTTGGAAACGGCCCAAAAAGATGCTGAAAAAGGCTGAACTCGGGAATCAAATTAGCTTCACGAGGGACTCTCTAAACCCTGCTTCAGGTTGGCACAGACATTGCAAGCAACATTTAAAGCCGCAGGGAAACCTTTGTGGCGCATTCTTTCGTACTAACGGGTGAGGTTAAACGAGTAAGGTTTACACGGGTAAGGGTTACATGGGAAGAAGTGAAAGAAGTGTTCTTGGAGATCATTCGCTGACGGAAATGACCGAGGAGAACCTTATATGCTGACAATCTTCATTGCAACCGTGATCGCGCTAAGCGTGGCAGGACTGGTTCTTTTGAAGAGCCGAAACACCGAATCGAACCAATTGGATCAGCCGCGGCCGGCGCTACTGGCCATAGGGGTTCAGATTATTTGTGGGGACTGCTCCGGCGACAGCGACCATCCCACTAAAACCTACATGAATCGATATGGTACCTGCAGTCAGTGTGGCGGTACCAGTTATCTACTTGCGTCGGCTGTGGCGGCAAACAGTTTTGTTTCAAGGACTGCGCGCCTGCGAGAGTCTCAGATCGCATCAAGCCAGGGCCGCGTTATTCCATTCGAAACGCCTCGGACATCGCGTGAAAAAATCGCGGTGTAGCTACGGAAAACATCGAAAACAAGGAGGTCGCCTGAACCGGGACCTCCTTTCTATTTGGTCACGCCGTACTCCCTGGATAGTTAGTATTGAGCAATGAGTACCCAGCCCCCGGACCTCGCTAGTGATCTTCTAGTAATCCGTCTGTAAATCTCCGATGATTCTTTCGTAATCCTCCGGTAAGTCACAGTCTTCCAATACCGTTCGGCTTGTTACTTCGACCTTGATGACAGTGTCGGAGTGCCTGTTAACCACTTGTCGCAAGCCAACCTCTACGTCAATCTGCAAGATTTCCTCCCTCAGGCTGCCATCCAGGATGATGGGATGACCATTTCTTCCGTCTTTAGTGGGAACTACTATTTTTGGTGTCATCCTCTCGTACGCGTCAATGATTCTACGTATCACCTCTGCGCCGATGTGAGGTTGGTCAACGAGTGAGATTAAGAACGCTCGAGAGTCTTTCGATGCAGCCTGAACACCGCATTTGATCGACGTTGCCATCCCGAGACGGTAATCAGGGTTGTGCGCATACTTGACATTTCGATTTCCCAACACACGACGTACGTCCGATTCGCGATGTCCTGTAACAACAATCACTTCACTAACCGGAGTCTCCAGAAGGGTGTCGACACACTGTTCGACAAAAGTCTTATTCCCGATTGGCAACAACTGTTTAAAGTCACCCATCCGTCGCGATTCGCCAGCTGCAAGTAGAATTGCTGAGATCATCAGTAACCCCAGAGCTTCCGTTTCAAGTGATTCAACTCAAGATTATAGATTCGACGGACTGCCAGTCCAGCTTTGCTTCGGGTTTCTAGGTAAGCTTTGTCTGCTATTCAGTGGGGCGCGCCAACACCTCAAGTAGTAACTAACATCGAACGGCCTGTTTGCGGGAGGTCTTCAAGGCCTGCTAGACTCTAGGCTTAATTGCTTAACTGTAAGAGCTGTGAAACCTTACTGTCTTAAGAAGCATCGAACAATCGCTGGGCTTAGAAATAGGAGACACATGACTAACAGGTTTATTCGAATAATCGTGGGAATTGCGATGGTTGCGGGAATATCAGTTTTCCCCACAAGGGCGCAGGATACGAGCTTTTCAACGCCTGACGGTCAGACGGTTTCCCTTTCGAGCTTTCGAGGCAACGCTGTTGTTCTACTTTTCAGTGGCATGAAAGACCCGCAGCGTCGCGAGGGTCTGAAGGCCCTCCAGGAGCTGGCGGAACGTGAAAAAGGCCAGAACGCTAAGATCTGTTGGGTTAGCATCGATAACGAAACGGAGATGCCAAGTGATCGGCTCAGAACTATCGCTACCGCTGCTCCGTCCGTAAGTGTGTTGCGCGACGCGAGTCAAGCCGCATTTAAGCGTTTTAAGGGTTCACAGCTTCCCACCGTTGTCGTACTTGACAAGCAGGGTAATCCATTTGGTCAGCCGCGCGGAGGATTCAATCCTAACTCCGACTTTATCAACGACCTCGCTTCGATGATAGAAGCACTGCAGCGGCGTTGATAACTGAGGGGCTTATTTCGCCGCGCTCCGGGTTTGGCTCCCCACTTATGTTCTCGCTGGCGCACCGCTTCTACCTCTGTTAGAAATCTACCTGATGAAAATCGATGGAGGCAGTTCACCAGTACTGTGTTACTTCGAGGAACGCTGTGCTGAGATGGTCGAGTTTACGCGCTGGCTCGTTGAACAAGAGTCAATGTCCCGAGAGGCTGATGCAACGCGACAGATAGCCGGCAGATTGGGCGAGACTCTAGCGTCTACCGGAGCCGATGTCGAATTGCTCGATGATGCACGCTACGGTTCGACACTTCGTGCTCGGTTCGGCGACCACAGAAACGCGGGTGAAAACGGCAGGCAGCTTCTGGTGGTCGGACATCTTGACACTGTCTGGCCTCTTGGAACCCTGGCGGCACGGCCGTTCAGAGTCGAGGAAGGCCGTGCGTACGGGCCTGGCATCTTCGATATGAAGGCTGGCGTTATGCTCGCATCCTTCTCGATGCGCGCCCTGAACGAGTTGAGCCGCGCAACCAAAAGGCCGACGACGCTGCTAATGACCTGTGATGAAGAAACCGGGAGCCACTTTTCGCGCGACATTATTGAAGATGAAGCTCGCCGCACTCACGCCGCGCTTGTGTTAGAGCCTCCGATTCCAGGCGGCACTATAAAGACGGGGAGAAAAGGGGTCGGTGAGTTCGAATTGATCATACGCGGCCGACCGGCGCACGCCGGCAATGATCCAAGGGCAGGAATAAGCGCAATCACTGAACTGGCCCATCAGATTCTCGCAATCAACAGACTATGTGATTACGAACACGGCACTACGCTGAATGTAGGGGTGGCGAGAGGCGGCGTTCTTTCCAACGTGATCGCTGCCGAGGCGCATGCCTTTATTGATATGCGGTATCAAACGATTGAGGAAGGCGCTCGGATAATGAAAGAGATGTCCAGTTTACAACCGGTGCTCGAAGGCGCTCGTTTGGAGGTCAGAGGTGGCATTAATCGACCGCCTTTGGTTCGCACAGCAGAAACCGGTGTGCTTTTTGAGCAAGCCAGGACACTGGCGTCCGAGATCGGGTTCGAACTTAGGGAAGGTTCGGTTGGCGGGGGATCGGATGGAAACTTTATCGCCGCACTAGGGGTTCCGGTTCTGGATGGTCTCGGTGTGGACGGCGCCGGCGCTCACGCAGAGCACGAGCACATTATCATAAGCGATATTCCCAGAAGGGCCGCGTTGCTAACTCGTTTGATTGAAGTGATATGAAGACAGTGATGAGTGACAAGTGACAAGTGATGAGATTAAACGCTCATCGACAGTCAATAATCAATCGTCCGATATCACTCGTCACTCAACACTATTCAGGGAACCAGCCCAATCCGCTGCAGTAGATCTTTAAATCGGTAATCCGAACGGAGACCAATCAAAACCGGATCAACCTTCAAATTCATAAGCCATATATCCCGCTCTTCGAAAGCCTTCTCCAACAACCTGAAGGCCTGGTCCTTGTCCCCAAGCCCGGCATAGATAGTCGCAATCGTGTATGGAGAGACATAACGCTGCTTTTGCTGATCCAATTCTGAGACTATGCGTTGCGCATCGGCTTTCTTCCCCGATGCCGCATACGCGTGTCCGAGCAACGACAACATCAACGGGCTGCCCGATAGTTTGACGCCTTGTTCAAACTGATCAATTGCATCCGCATACATGCCTTTCTGTTCGTAAGCCAGGCCCAAGTAGCGACGGGCCGGGAAGAAATTGGGATCCACGTCAAGCAGTCTCTTACAGTGAGCAATTGCTTCGTCATTCCTGCCAGCAAGATAGAGGATCCAGCCCAGATGCGAATTTCCGATAAACGACAGCGGTTCGAGCTCCTGAGCACGCCGGGCCTGGTCAATTGCCTCGTCAAATCTTCCCATCGCAACCAGATATGAGCTGTACCACTGATGAGCGGGGGCATATCCTGGTTTGTATTTGATGGCAAGCTGGAATTCGCGCTCCGCTTCGTCCCGACCCCAGTCCCAGCGGTGCTTGATGAACGCCAATGATGTGCGCGCCTCCGCAAGCGTGCCGTCGATGCTCAAAGCTTTAGTTGCTGCTTCCTTGGCTTTTGGAAACGCATCTTTAGGCTGGCTCAACCCATAGACCACCAGCATGTTGTAGCAGTCAGCCAATCCCGCATAAGCCGGCGCGTAGCTCTGGTCGACCTCAATTGCCTTCCTGAAATACTCGATGCCCTGCAACAGCCCGTCTTCGGTACGTTTGTTCCATGCATTTCGCCCTTTCAAATAGAGGCTGAATGATTCAAGTTGTTTCTGCTCCTCCACGCTGAGTTTGAGCCGAAGATTCTCAAAAATGTCACGCGAAATGTCTTCCTGAACCAACAGAATGTCCGAGACCCTGCGATCGTAGTGCTGACCCCACATTTGGGAAACGCTAGTCGCGTCAATCAGGTCCACCTGAATGCTAAGGGTATCTCCTCGCCGGTGGACCCGCCCCGACAACACCGCACGAACATTAAGATCTCGAGCTATTTTACGCGGATCGGCATTGAGACCTCTGTAGTTCATTACCACGCTGCGCGGTACTACACGAAGTTTTGGCAATTGAGAAAGATTGTTTACCAGGCTTTCGGTGATTTCGTCGGTAAAGTACTCAGCGTCGGTATCAGCGGCTTCGTTGATGAATGGGAGGACGGCGATTGATTCAATAGCTCCGCTGTTGACGGCTTTGCTGTCCCGAGTCAGGTAGACGATTCCGAGCGCAACCGCTATGAGTACTGGAACGGACAACATCAGGACTTGGCGCCGGGTTTTCAAGCTCTGTATAGAATATTTTTGAGGCGCTGTTTGCAATACTGGCGCGGCTTCGCCGGCAGGACTCGTTTCGATAGCTCGAGGACCCTCTGCGTGAGTCCCAATTGCGCCGGCGCTCGAACCATCGCCTGCGCCAGCTTCGCGAACGGGCGCGACGAACCGGTATCCTCGTCGTGCGACGGTTTCGATATATTGATGCCCGTTTTGACCCTCCCCAAGCGCCTTTCGAAGCAGCGAAATATTCTGCGTCAGATTTCCATCCTCAACAAAGCTATCCGGCCACACTTTCTTCATTAGGCCGTCTTTGGAAACCACCTGACCGCTGTTTTGAACAAGCACCAAAAGGATCTCAAACACCTTCGGCGTGAGTGGGACCACCTCATGATCACGCAACAGGACACGCTCCCCGGTGTCAATCCGGAAACGTCCAAACTCGTAGAAGTGTTGTGGATCCGCACTCATAGGGGGCTTTGAGAAATATCTTTGAGACAAAATTGAGTCCCTTCGAAGGACTTAGCGAACGTTTCGCACTATCTTCGGGTTCGATTCGAAGTGGCGAATCACATCCTCAAAACGGAATCGCAACCGCGCCTATTCTAGCGTAGGGCAACAATGCAAGCAAAAGAAAGGCCCGGCATCTTATGACTAACCTTTACTTCGCGTGTACGGACTGCAAGGTTTATGTCGACGCCGGGTACCGATGGGCAGCGTGGCGCCTGGAGGAGCCCGGCGTCGTAAAACGAGGAAACCGAGTTGTGGTCGATTCTGTGTTGGCGGCGCGAGATTATTGGACCCCTGTCAGGACCGACGGAGCTCAGTGGCTTTACGGTGAGGTGCTTCCGGCAGTTCGTCGTTTCCTTGAGGAGCACCGGTCTCATCGCATCGTATTTGGGAATACCGGTGATTTTCTGTCGCTTGATGATAACGGCTTGCTCGACTGGATGCAGGTCGGATTTCTGCCGCTGCTGTTGCCGCGATACTTCGTCGAGCGGCTCGGATTCAAAACGTGGGATGAGGTAGCGAACTTCATTGCCCGCCAGGACAGTACGCCGTGGTGGTGGATGCTTGAGTGGGATGGGCTCCACGAAAAAGCACGGAAAAAATTCCAGCAGCTGATTGATTCAAAGCAGGACAGCCGACGATCAGGGTGTTCGCGGTCTAAACGAATTTGTTAGGAGCGGCTCTATATTCGGATCGGTTGGCGCTTGGATTATAGTCTTCGTGATCAGTCGCGGAGGCGGGCAGGGGCTGCATCAATCGCAGTGCGTATTGAACGTCGGCCAATCTCCGTCGATACGAGGACTCCGCCTCGTTATGTCAGCCGAGGAGGTACTCGCCTTTTTCCCGGAAAACAGCTTCAGCAGAAATGCGATAGAGTCGGCGCAGGATGAACCTAACTTCGGCATAGCAAGACTGGTCTTCTACGTATCCTCGTTACCATCACAAGCCGCACGTGAGCGGTTCGCCGGGATCGAGTTGATTAATCTAGTCCTCTTCGACGGCCATTTAGTCGAGTTAAACCTCAACTACACTGGGGCGAATTCTCGACCTAAAAGAGGACCTATTTGGCGCAATGTGGATGAGTTCGTAAATAGATTGTCGGAAGTACCTGGACTTCCACCTGCGACGGTTTGGTTCGATCGCGATGGGTCGTCAAAGACTTTGCGATGTACCGGATTCATTGTCACGGCGTTGGTTGAGCAGGGCAGTGCCGGTACAATCACTCTCCGTATTCCGACATCTTACGAGGAGACGGTACGGCAGCGCGCATTGGCAGAGCAAGAGAGGAAGCGGCGAGAGTTCAAACCGTAAGGGACCAATACAATACGAGACCTTACTGCTTTGGGCTTTCACGAAACGCGAAGTAATTCGCGACCTGCTCGGCGATCCGTGCGATGGCGTCTTCCAGATTTGGTCCTATACCGTTATGTCTCGCTGTGAATACGGAGATTACGATGTGTCGATTCGCGCTTTCCAGAATCCCAACATCATTGCCGATATAAGGCAAGAAATCACCGGTTTTGTGCGGCACCCGGAACCCGGTTATGTACTTTGGCAGGCGCGAGCTGTAAACCTGCCCACGCATAGTCTGAAGCATCTGCTCGCTTGCCTGTTTGCTCACACACTCGCCTTTATTAATCTTCTCGAGCAGCCTTCCCATATCACGGGGAGAGGAGAGTCCGTAAGGCGTCTTGCCCTCAGTGTGGAACTTCCATGTATCAGGCTCCGCCCGGAGAGCCTTGAACCAGTTGTCTGAAGGACCTGTCGCCTTGATCGTGTTTAAGCCGTAACTCTGCATCAGCTTATTCACCGGCTCTATCCCCCCGACCTTCTCGAACAGCATATCGGTAGCAGAGTTATCGCTAACGATGATCATCAAAGTGATCAAGTCCTTAACGGTCAGTGTCGCTCCAGCATCAAGCGAGCGGATTACACCAGTTCCGGGACGCTTCTCTGAATCCTTTAAGGTTACTCGGTCTGAGAGTGCAAACTTCCCCGCTTCGATCTGCCGGAACACTTCCGCCATAAGTGGAATCTTGATCACGCTCATCGTATCCATCGTCTCATCAGCATTGATTGCAATCTCTTCGCCAGTCTCGATGCACTTTATATAGATGCCCCATTTCGCATTCACCGAGCGGGTGATCCGCTCGATATTCGCTTGAAGACGATTGATAGGTGTCATCTGTTGTGGTTGCTGGGCAGCAACGGGCCGAGATACCAGAATGCATGCGACGATCAACGCAGACGAGATCAAAAGTTTGCTCATAACCCTCCTATAGACAGCCAGCCGAATCTTCTGCATCAACCTTGTTTTTGTCAATGATTCGCTGTGTTGTAGAGTCCGCCAAATGATTGATAAGAGACGAATTGATAGGCCGGGCTGAAGTTAGTCTTTACATATTCGAGCCTTGTGATACGATCGCGACAAGTTCGAAGCTGTCCCTAAACATGCCCCTTCGGAAGACTCGATAGGTTCGTCCACAAGTAGGCCTGCGAGTGAGAACTCCCCCTTTACAGAGCAATCCTTCACGCGGAACGCGCACAGTACGCTATCTGGCGGTTCTCGCAGTCGGCGCGTTGTTTGCCTCGGCAAGCTTTTTTGCCTCCGGCTCAATTACGATCTCACGCCTAAAGAATCTCAAAAAATTCGATAGTCCCAAAGAGGCACGCGAGTTCTACCGCTTGAAACGTGCGCCTAGACGAAAGGGCCCCGTTCCGACGGATCGGTATCTAAAAGCCATCGAACAAATCAAGCGGATGCCATCCTACTCGACGCGTCTTAACCGGTTCTTAACCAAATCAGATGGCTTACAAGGACCCTTCTTAGGCCAATGGACAAGCCTCGGACCCGGCAACCTCGGGGGTCGAACCAGGGCGCTGTTGGTGAATCCGTCAAATCCGAGCGTGATGTACGCCGGCGGCGTTTCAGGTGGAGTGTGGAAGTCAACTAATGCCGGAGCCTCATGGACGGCGATGGCTGACCTGCTGCCAAACATTGCTATCAACTCGCTGGCGATGGATCCTTCAAACCTCAACGTCATCTACGCAGGTACGGGTGAAGGCTTCTTCAACGAAGACGCGGTGAGAGGCGCTGGAATATTTAAGTCAACCGATGGAGGGGTAAACTGGAGCCACCTGGTAAGCACCAATACCGAGGACTTTTACTATGTGAACGACCTCGTAGTGAGCCCGAACAACAGTCAACGGATTTATGCCGGAACCGCAACGGGCGTCTGGCAAAGCACGAATGGCGGGACAAACTGGACGCGGGTGCTCAACCCCAATGTGACAGGCGGTTGCCTGGATTTGGCGATCAGAACTGATCAAGCGACTGATTACGTTTTTGCTTCGTGTGGCACCTTCGATCTTGCGGTGGTCTACCGAAACACCAACGCCGCAGGAGGCGGCACCTGGACACAGGTGTTGAACGAATTGGGTATTGGCCGCACGTCACTTGCAATTGCTCCATCGAACCAGGCCGTCATTTACGCAATGTCCGCAAGTGTCGAAGGTGGCCCTATGGATGAAGGTCTATACGCAGTGTTTCGATCGACAGACGGCGGGGCTAGCTGGACGGCTCGAGTTCGAAATACGGACCTGATCAAGCTAAACACGGTACTGCTCTCGAACCCGATCATTGCCTTCTTTATTGAATGCGGAGGCGGTGACGTTGAAGCATTTGTCAATCAGGGCTGGTACGACAATGTCATTGCAGTTGACCCGCTCGATCCCAATCGAGTCTGGGCTGGCGGAATTGATCTGTTCAGATCTGATGATGGCGGCGCAAACTGGGGCATCGCATCTCATTGGTGGGCGGACCCATCTTCGCCAGCTTATTGTCATGGAGATCAGCACGCCATCGTGTTCCATCCAGGCTACAACGGGACAACAAACAAGACTATGTATGTTGGGAACGATGGAGGCCTGTTCGTCACAACCGATGCGCGCGCGGCAACTGGGACAGACGAAACGGCGGTATGCAATCAGACCACTAGCGTTCCATGGTCCAATATTAACAACGGGTACGGAGTAACTCAGTTTTATCACGGCGCGCCTTATCCTAACGGCATGAGCTACATAGGAGGCGCCCAGGACAATGGTGTTTCCCGGGGTTCCGACGGAGCGCCAAATGCCTGGAGTACATTGCTGGGTGGGGATGGCGGTTACGTTGCGATAGATCCGACTAATACCAATGTGCTTTATGTCGAAAACATTCTCCTCTCTTTACAGAAGTCAACCGACGGTGGCCTGACCTTCGCCGATGCAGTCACCGGCATCAACGAAAGCTTCCTGGACTTTGCATTCATAACGCCATTTGTAATGGAGCAAAGCAATCCGCAGAGGCTGTGGACTGGTGGCCTCTATATGTGGCGCACGACCGACGGAGGCACTAACTGGTCTCAGGCGAGCGATATCGTTGCTGGTCTTGGCAGTTTCAGCGCAATTGCGGTCGCTCCCACAAATCCGAACAATGTGCTTGCAGGCACGATGGATGGATTCATCCACGGAACGAATATCGGTCTGACATCTGATGACACGACAGTCTGGCCGTTTGTTCAGCCAAGAGACGGGTTCGTTTCATCCCTTACGTTCGATCCGACGAATGCAAACATTGCTTACGCGACGTATTCGACGTTCAACTCGATTCCGTCAGATAGGCACGTCTACAAGAGCACCGATGCCGGCGCGACGTGGATCGGAATTGATGGCACCGGTGGGACCGGTCTGCCGGATGTTCCTGTTCATTCGGTGATCGTCGATCCCGGTAACTCAGCGAGGCTCTATGTTGGTACGGATCTTGGTGTCTTTGTTTCGTTGGACGGCGGTGCAAACTGGGCGCACGAAAATACCGGTTTCGCCAATGTTGCGACGGAAGCCCTGGTGATTAACGGACCTATTGGTGCGCGGAACATATTCGCGTTTACTCACGGACGGGGAGCATGGCGCGTTTCGCTTTGTCCTTTGTCGCTATCCAAAACGGAACTATTTGTGGGAGCGAGTGGTGGGGTGGCAAGCGTAGCCGTAAGCTCGCCGAGCGCATGCAGTTGGTCAGCCAGCACCAGCGACACCTGGATCAACATCGTGTCCGGTGATGGTGGGAGCGGCAACGGCAGTGTCGATCTCGAATTCAGGGAGAACTTCAGCGGAACGCCGCGCGTTGGAACAATCGATGTTTCCGGACATGCCATAGTTGTAACGCAGGACGGCGGTTTGGGAGAGGAATGTATCTACAGCATTAGTCCAATGTTCAAGTCTTTCTCGGCCGCCGGTGGCGCAGGCAGCGTTAACATATTCTGTGAAGAGCGCTGCGCCTGGCAGGCAGTGAGCAATGCAGGCTGGATTTCTATTACTTCCGCGTCAGTTGGAGTTGGCAATGGCAGCGTTACGTATTCGGTAGCGCCGAATACCGGCCTGACCGCACGTAGCGGAACTATCAGGATCGCAGATCAACTATTCTCGATCAAACAAAAATGAGGCGTCGATTATTTCCGAGCTGATGACAGTCGTTGTAATTCTCGGTGGAGTTCGACGACCTGCTGCCGAGTCTGATCGAACCCCCCAGTGGTATCTATTTCGTAATCAGCGAATTTGCGCTTTTCCGCGGAAGACATTTGTGCGGCGATACGCGCTTCAGCGTCCTGTCGTGTGATTTGGTTCCGCCGCATTAGCCGTTCGATCTGAGTCTCGCGATCGCAATAGACTACGATTAGTTTCTCAAAACGCTTATAACCACCTGACTCAATCATCAGCGCCGCATCAATAACGGCGATACCGGTTGGATTGTTAGCCTCGACTTCGAGCAGCAGTCTGTTCTGTTCTTCAATAACTCTTGGATGAACAATTTCATTTAGCCGAGCGCGCCGTTCTTGGTTTGCAAAGACGATTTCGCCTAACTTTCCGCGATCAATGGAACCGTCCGGCGCCAACACCTTGTCACCAAACTCTCTCTTAATGTCCTCGTATGCGGGTCGGCCGGGGGTCATCACTGCGTGAGCTACTTTATCGGCATCAAAGGTTACGCATCCCAACTCAGCAAGAACGGAGACCACATAACTTTTCCCGACCGCGATGCTTCCGGTGAGACCAACTCTGAGCATAATTGTTGAAATCTGAGCTCGTCAGAACCCGGGATCGCCGAACAGTCGTTCCTTGTAACATCCGAGTTATTCCCAATATTCGACGGGTTCTTTTTGGCTCGACATAAGTTTATCGAGGGCGGTGTGACCGCCGAAAGCCGCGACAATCTGATCGTCCAAATTGTCCGCAACTCTGGCGATGGCCGAGACTGAAGCGTACAGCTCTTCACGATCCATTGAATCCCCAAGAATTGTGTGCGTCAGCAAGACGGTTCCTTTTGCTCCCTCGCTGCGCGCCAGACCGAACGCGCCTAAAATCAAACGCAGATTGTAGGTGAGCAGATATCTCATCAACTGCTCGGTGACCTCGACATCAACGACAACGTAAGCAAAAACCTCCACGCCTGATTTTTTGTCACCGATGGGGAATGTTCTTACGTAGACAAACGTGGAGCCCTCCTGCAACACGAACGTATCGTCCATCACCTTCACATTTATCTCGCCGAAGAGGCTGTGAAGGTAGTCACGCGTCTTTTCGTAGACTCGTTGATGTCCTTCACTTTTTAATTCCATCGATTACGACCTTCCTTAGATTTTGAGCTCTGAATTCTGTTCGACAGCCGGTACGTTGAAGCTGCTCGGAACGACTCTGACAGCCCCATCCTTTATCATGATCAAAACCTCCGGGCGAGAGCCGGACGAGTGCCGATCAAGATGCAACTGCGTAAAGGGGATGATGATTGTTTCCTGGAGGATTCTTTCGAGTTGCGCAAGACTCTTTCGTTCACTGATAAGTTGGTCAGCGAACAAAGTCACCAGTTGTGGATCGAGCTTTATGATTACAGTCTGGGAGGAAGTGAGTCGTGCTTTAAGCGCATCGAGTCGCTCGCCAATGATCCTCTGTGTGGCTTCTCGGTCAAGCACCTGGAACTCAATCACCTCGTCGATGGTAGTCGCAAGAGACTCGTTTATCCCAAACCCAGCACCCCGCTCACGAATGTGAAGACTCCCGGTTCTTCGCAGATCACCAGTCAAACGCTTGTCGTCGCTGTCGCCAGCCGGCGCAAAGCCCATATGCAAATGTCTGGAGCTTGCGCTTATTTGGGAAAGCGACATCACGACGGTGGTATTTGAGAGCGAAATCCTGGCTCCGGAAGCATCGGTGAACCGGCCCTGTTCGAATGCTTCGCCAAGAAATTGCTGGACGACTGCGTGAGCCAGGTCGATGTTCCGGAAGTAAAGAACCGAGTGAGGGTTGTCTTCGGCTGCTTTCGACAGCAGACCGCTTCGATCACTGTAACCAACATAACCTGGTTCGGCTCCGATCAACCGCGAGATGGACCAGGGTTCGGTGAATTGGCTCATGTCAAATTCAATCATCTTCTGCGTAGAGCCATAGAGGAACTTTGCCAGAGCCATAGCCATCTCGTGTTTCCCGACACCTTCAGGACCGACAAACAAAAAGACTCCATCAGGTTGTTCGGGCCTTATTTCGAGCCCGAGTTTTGCGATGCGCACTACACGAGCGACGTCGCGCGCCGCGCGTTGCTGGCCCGGCACTGCAGAATTAAGAAAGTCCTCCAATCGTTCGAGTCTTTCGGCAGGATCTTCTTCCATCATGTCCAGGGGCAGGCCGGTAGTTTCAGAAAGTGTTTCGGTGACGCAGTCTCGGGTTACATTATCGTGACCTGCAAGCGTCGCCTTCGCTGCTGCCTTGTCAAGCAAATCGAACGCCTTATCAGGGAAGCTTCGCGATTGCAGATATCGATCCGCAAGCTCAACGATCAGCGCGATGGTGTCATCTTCGATCTTCACGCCGTGATAGGTCTCGAAAGTTTCGCGGGTTTGAAGCAGTATGCGTCTAGCTTCATCGGCAGAGGGTTCCTCGATCGTGATTGTGCTGAATCGCCTTGCGAGCGCCTCATCGCGCGCAATGTATTTGTAATACTCCGCCAGCGTCGTAGCCCCGATGCAGGTTATTTCGCCTTTGGATAACGATGACTTGAGGAGGTTGGCAATATCTCCGGTTCCCGTAGCTCCTCCGGCGCCGAGCAGCGTATGTATTTCGTCGAAGAAAAGAATGATGTCGCCCGAACGGCGAACTTCTTCAAGAAGTTTCTTGAGGCGCTCCTCTGTATCACCCGCAAATTTAGCATCGGCAAGAAGGCGCAACCGTGACACCTCCAGGATGCGCTTGCCTCGAAGCCGCTTCGGCACATCACCACCGCACAGGCGCGCAGCTACTGCGGTCACCAATGCCGTCTTGCCGACGCCGGGCTTACCTATTAGCAGCGGGTTGCTCTTAAGCTTGCGACAGAGAGTTTCGAGAACGGCGGTTATCTCGCGCTCCCTTCCGACGAATTGATGCGAGGACGACTGTCGCGATTCCTCTGCAAGATCGGCACAATACTCGCTTAGAGCGCCACTAAGCGCGCGCGCTTCAGTGGGAGCCGTATCGACAGAATTCGAAGTTTCGGGAAGGGAATGATCGCCCGTCGTTCCGAGTTCCCCCTTATCAGGCGATAATAATGCGTTCAAATTGAGAAGCGATTCTTTCCTAAGTGCGCCCTGAACCGTTTCGCTGTTGATAGCTGAGCGAAGCAGGTGAGAAGGCGCTGCGAGTTTGAGCCCGTCTCGTTCGGCAAGTTGACCGGCTTCTACAATTATGCTTTGGGTTTCCTTCGAAACAGTGATTGACTCGGCGGCGCCGCAGTATCGCGCCGCGAGAGCTTCGCGTGCTGCAGTTAAGAGTTCGCTGTCAACTGATCTGGATCCATATTGTGATTCAATCACTGCCACGAGGATATGAAGAGGCGAAAGAATTCCCCCCTGGGACAGAGCGATGCGCTTAGCAGCTTCGAACGTATCGAGCGCTTGTTGGTCCAGAAGGCTTAGGAGGTGTTCTCTTTGCATGGAGCCGCGTAGAGAAGGCTTACGATTCGTATCAGAAAAAGTTGTTCCTCGTTCGTTGAAAGCCTATATCGCGGCCACTGAGAGGGTCAATACCCGGTAAGTATCTGCTACTGGATTGTCTCGCTGCTTTCAACCGTATGCTGGTTCGCTTCGCTTATGTGAAGTGTCTGTTCGGCAAAGACATTGGAGTTAATTAACGATTGAACTACGTAGTTGCCGGAAGTCGGAAAAGTGACATTTGCAAAGATCGTAACGTTATCTGCATACCCATCCGGAGGCACTTGAAAAGGGGAAGGTGCCGACACGGCCACAGGTTGAACGCGGTCGGGGGTAAGAATACGAACTTCCGAAAGGTACTGGCCCTCGCCGGACCAGTGATTGAGAATAACCAGCTTTAGCAGCGTGACCGGGAGCTGTGGAACCTGCATGGCATAGAAGATACCCATAAGGCTGAGTTTGTGATTGATCTCCACTCGCACATCCTCACACATTATTGTGTAGTGGAGACGCAGGTTCGATTCAGCTATTTCGTTTGTCATGACTCTCTCGAGAGCAGCTTAGCAGTTAAGTTCGGAGAATTCCATTTGGGGGGTTGGGGATGGGGGTTGGGGAATGGGGGTTGGGGGATGGGGATTGTCCAACGTGAACTCTGAACCGAAGCCCCCAACCCCCAATCCCCAACCCCCAATCCCCACCCCCCAATCCCCAATCCCCAACCCCACTTGAACGAATTTCTAAAATACTTTAGCTTCAACTTCTATTAATTTACCGAACGAATAGGAGAATGGCTTGAGAACAAAATTCTGGATATTTATGATCGGCGCGATTTTAACTATGAGCAACGTACATATCGCTAACGCCCAATCGAGCAAGAAACCGGCTGATGTTGAACGAGAGGTCCGTGAGGTCTTTGATAAATGGTCAACAGCGCTCACGCGCGGCGACAAGAAAGGTTATCTGGACGCTTTCTGGAACTCTCCTCGCCTGGTTATTCGTGTAGCCGGGGGCGAGTGGCGCGGCGCGGAAGCGTATCGAAAGCGAATCGAGGCCGCCCAATTACCTCCAGGAAATCCTTCCGATTATCGTAACGTCGAAGTCGTAGCGCTTGGTTCAGATGCGGCGGTCGTGACTTACGAGCGACCCGCGCCCGGCCAGGCAAACGCAGCCGCGGGCGAAGCTCAGATTTTCCGGGGAACCGCGGTGTTCACGCATACTGCAGAGGGATGGAAGATTGCAGCCTGGCACGCACACTCCGTATCAGAAAAAAGTAACCCTCATTAGGCTCAAAAAACACAAAGCGGACGGCGAGGTGAAGCTCGCCGTCCGCTTGTTTTGAGAATATTATCTACCTGACCGGAATTGCTGGCTGCTTCGATTCTTACCAGCGGCGTCGCAAGGCCTCCTCGTAGCCTCGTCTGAAACCCTCCCTGTAGGAATCCCGGTAGCGATCGCGGTCGCCGAATTCAAATCGATAACCGTTCAGAGCGTTGCGGTACTCGCTGGTACCCTGGTAGCCAAACGGAGCGCGTCGAAAGCGATCCTGTTCACCACGTCGAACGCCGTCCTGGTAACCATTGCGTTGAGCTATGGCGTCGACATTGCGCCAGTCGTTTCGGCGTCCATCATTATCACGCCAATCTCTGTCTCGCCCATTGTCACGCCAATCTCTGTCTCGCCAGTCTCGATCCCGGTAATCGTCATCACTCGGATACGCGTCCGGGAGTCGCTGCCCTAGCACTTGTTCAACTTCGGTTCGACCGTAACGACGCTCACGACCAGAGAATGCATCACGAGCCCCCGCTTCGAAGCCGCGTCGATAGGCAGCGCGATAATCCTGGAAATAGTTCATGTAAGCCAGGTAACCATTCCCGTCATTGCGATACCCCGTCAGATCGCGGGGGCTTCCGCGGAACCCATTACTCCTCGCTTCCATCGCCTCCGAGTAAGCCGAGTGATAACCGAGCTTGAACGCGTAATCTACTGTACGTTCTCTGGGCCAGCTATCACGATAATATCTGCCACTGTCATAATCGCGATACTGGGCATTTGCCGTAGCGACCGCGACGCCAAACATCATCATTAACCCCACCGCTGTTCCGATGATAGATTTTCTTATGCTCTTAGTATTCATCTTGTCCTCCGTCTGGCCTGAGCTTCTTAAACTCGATCGCTCCGGCTGGTTGTGTGAAGTACAACTCGTATGCCAAACGGCCCGTAAGGACTTATCTCTTGCAGTGGCAGTGACTTAGAAGGGAAACTGAGGAAAAACGACTCAAATGAAAGGAAGTACAAACACCAAATCAGAATTGAGAGACACGATTTCGTACATGTAGTTCGACGCTCCGGGGAAGGGGCTTAATCTACCATTGCGAGCACCTGATTAGCATTAACGTTATCACCTTCTGAAACTCGGACCTCGATGACACGGCCGGATTTTGGCGACCTAATTTCGTTCTGCATCTTCATTGCTTCAACTACCAATACTCCCTGACCAGCCGCCACGTTCTCTCCCACTGAAAGCAGAACGCGCACTACTTTTCCCGGCATGGGCGCAGTCAGATTTTGCCTTCCTTCTGTTCGATGTTCCGTTGTGGGGCGACGGTGCTTCCGATCGATGACGATAGTTGAGAACAGGTTCCCACCTATCTTTACGCGCAGAAGGTTTTGATCACCAGGCCAGACGCGTGCCTCGTACACTCGATCCGAATCAAAAATTGTATATACGCCGCGTTCGGGAGACACAATTTTCAATTCATAACGTCGGCCGTCAATATCGGCGCTAATCTCTTCGCCGCGTTTTTCGATCACTGCGGTCACCTGAAGACCTTCGATTTCAACCTCGTATTTCATTTCTATTTTCTCTGCGCAACACGGCCGTATAACTTCCACCGGCTTTCCATCTGTGCTGGGCTAGCGGCGTCCTGCGGTTCTTTGCTCGCGGTCGTGTGTAATATTGAGGCGATAACTGCAATGTCCGCAATCTCATTACCAGATTCGTCATCGGTATTGCGAAGTCGTCCATTGTTCCAAAAGCGATCGATGAATCCTGTATCGAACTGCCCTCGACGAAAAGCTTCATTCGTTACCAACGCCCGGAAAAAAGGAAGTGTGGTTTGAATTCCTTCGACGGTGTATTCGTTCAGCACTCGACTCAGCCTGTTTATCGCAAGTTCGCGGGTTTCGGCCCACACGCAGAGCTTCGCAAGAAGCGAATCATAATAGATAGGCACATCCCATCCTTGATAACTGCCGCTGTCGTAACGCACACCAGGGCCGCTGGGTATCTCGAGCCGGGTTATTCGACCGGGACTCGGTAGAAAATTGTTTTGCGGATCTTCGGCATATATACGACATTCGACCGCCGCTCCATTCATTGCGATGTCTTCCTGAGTGAATGAGAGTTTTTCGCCGGCAGCGACTCTAATTTGCTCGTGCACCAGGTCTCGACCAGTTACCAACTCGGTCACCGGGTGCTCCACCTGAAGTCGAGTATTCATCTCGAGGAAATAGAAGTTGCGGTCTGCGTCGACAAGAAATTCGATTGTGCCTGCGTTTTGGTATCCAGCGGCGCGAGCTATCGAAACGGCAGCTTCACCCATTCGTCGTCTCAGATCGATGTCAACAATTGGCGACGGGCATTCTTCGAGCACTTTCTGATGACGGCGTTGAAGCGAACATTCTCGCTCACCGAGATAGACAATATTGCCGAAGCTGTCGCCTATGAGTTGAATCTCGATGTGCCGTGGCGATTCGATGTACTTCTCAATGTAAACCGCTGGGTCGTTAAAGCTGGAAGCGGCTTCCGAACTTGCGAGCGAGAAGGCGCTAGCAATTTCGCTTGCCGAACGAACGAGGCGCATACCCTTTCCGCCGCCGCCCGAGGCTGCTTTGAGCATCACTGGGTATCCAACTTCGCCCGCTACGCGTTCGGCCTGTTCGACGGTGTCGAGCGGCGAAACGGTTCCCGGGACCACTGGGGCTCCGGCTTGCTGAGCGATTTGCCTCGCGCTTGTTTTCGAACCCATCAACTTCATTGCAGAAGCTGGTGGGCCTATAAGCACAAGACCGGATCGCTCGACCACTTCAGCAAATTCGGCATTTTCTGAAAGGAAGCCGTAACCGGGATGAATTGCCTCTGCTCCGGACTTCTTTGCAGCAGCAATTATCTTTTCAATAACAAGATAGCTTTCGCTTGAAGGTGCTGGTCCAATGTGTACCGCCTGATCGGCAACTCTCACGTGAAGAGACGCTCGATCGGCGGCCGAATATACTGCAATCGGCGAGATGCCCAGTTCACGACAGCCGCGAGCTATGCGCACTGCGATCTCGCCTCGATTAGCAATCAGTATGCTCTTAAACATAGAGGAAAGGAGAGTCTAAATGAAAAAGGCAAAAGTGAAAATCTCACCTTTGCCTTTTGCGGAACCAAAATCCTGCCAGTTTCTTTAGCGGAGTGGTTGAACCACTTTCTTCTTCTTGAGCTCTGCGTTTGTGAAGAAGATCCCATCGCGCATTATTATATCGTCGTCAGTATCAACAATTCCGTCAGGACCCGCGGAGCGCAGCTCAAAGCTTGTATTGGAGAGCATAGTAATCCCGAGGTCTTTGTCGGCGACCCGGTCAAAATCCGGCTGATATTTGATACTGCTGTCCCAGTAATCGGTTGGCAATGAACCACCCATTATGACCTTGAACTGCTGGGGACTCGGGTAAGCGCCGTGGTTGACGTTAACCCGGAAGTCCTCCAGGAGACCGGCTATATGATGCATCGAAGCCTGGGTTGCAGCGATTTGACGAATTCGATAATTCTCGAGCGCCTTTGGAATGTGAGCAACTCCATAGGTCGCCATCGCGAGGCTACCGGCCAAAGTTAAAGAAAGAGTCGCCAGGGACGTCTTGTAGCCGCCGTACCAATCGGAATCCTGTTTTGCAAGTCTTACGGCGCGCGCAGCGGACCAGATTACGAATACCGAAGCAAGTGCAAACCACTTGGTGACGATCACAGAACCCGCGATAACCAATGCAAGAAGCGTGATCGAAGTCATTGCCGGCCCGAGACGTTGAACTTTGATCGGAGACTCGTCCAGAGGTTCTCCTACGAAACGGGCACCGCATCTGCATTCATTGGCTTTTCGAGCGACCGGGCCTCCGCAACACGGACAAAGCATTTCCTGCGTGTTCAGTGGCTTCTCTTGAACTGCCAGTTTTGTGCTCACGGTAATTGTCCTTCCGCAGAACTCTCGGCTCAGTTCTGCACGGAGTAATCAGCTCGCACCAGATTTTCCTCGTGCGCTTTTTCGCGTTTGAGGCGAGCGGCTTCGACCGCGGCGCGGTCGGGGCCTCTCATTTCGCGCCAGGTGTGATACACCCGGTGCACGACGGTCCAGTGCGAGAGTACTGCAAGCACCCACAACACTTGCGGCATCTTGTGCAAGAACGGATTGGTTGGCGGCCCAATTTGAGTAAGCGAGCCGATGATCAGAAGAACCACTCGCTCGGGCCGCTCGAGGAAGCCCACCTTGCAGGCGATTTCGAGAGATTCGGCGCGAGCGCGGGAATAGCTGATCATGACCGATCCGACAAGCGCCAAGCCCGTAAGCGCGACCAACAGCGTCGAATGCGACGCGGTGTTGCGCGCATAGAACACCATGATTCCGACATAAACGATGACATCAGAGTAGCGATCTATTACTGAATCAAAGAACGCACCGAACCGGGTGACTCGTCCGCGCAGGCGGGCCACCTGACCATCCAACATGTCAAATAAATTGGCGAGGATCATCAATAACCCCGCCGCAAAGAAAAACCCGTAGCCGTACAGGACACCGCAGCCTATGTTGGTAAGAAGCCCAATGAACGTCAGCGCATTTGGGTTTATCCGGCTTCGACTCAGGCCGCGCACGATCGCGTCTATGATGCGCTTGCCAGCGGCGCCGATCGCTTCACTTATCATTCGAGCGCCTCCCCGCCTCGGCCGCGCACCCCACCGGCGAAGCGCTACTATCGCAAACGCATAAGCTCATTGTCAACCTGCGCTGCGGATCAAAAATTCCATTAACTGCAATGAATATAAAGCGTCCAATCGTCGCCTTACTACTCTTCCGAATCGTGGATGGTTCGGAGCTTTACGATCTCGAAACGCCTTTTTCCGGCAGGAGTGGTGATCTCGACTTCATCACCTTCGCTTCGACCCATCAGGCCCCGCCCGACGGGCGAAGAGGTGGAAATCTTGTTCTGTGCGATATCCGCGTCCTCGGCCATCACAAGTTTGTAGGTGACCTGTGCGCCGGTGTCAAGCTCATAGAGCTCAACGGTTGATCCATATCCGACACGGTCGTGAGGCAGACGAGTAATATCGATCATCGCGAGATCTGCAAGACGCTTTCGCAAATTGGCGATTCGGGCGCGCACGTAATCCTGTCGATTGCGAGCGGCCGTGTACTCGGCATTCTCGGATAAGTCACCCATCGCTACAGCAATCTTGAGATCTTGAGGGATTTCATTTCTCAGTTCCGATTCGAGCTGTCGCAACTCTTCTTGAATCTTCAGCTTTATGTCTTCGGGCATAAGTTCTTCCTAACAAATGATAGAGAAGTTTATATCGCGCGGAGATGGTAAAACAAGAGGAAGGTCAAGGGAGGCGATGCTACACGGATACCATCAGGCTTAAAGCGTGATGGTGAGCGCGTTTTACTTCGTTAGCTCAAACCTGAAACTCCATCGGCTTTTGAGCGCGATGGTATCTTGACGTGGGCGCAGCTCCGTCGAGGTTAAATCTGACACTCCATCGGCTTAAAAGCGCGATGGTATCTAGGGAAGGTGTTTACGCTAACCTGGAATCTCTAGCCGCCGCCGTTCTTTCTAAGTTCCAGAAGAACTTGCTTTGCTACAGCTTTCAGGGTATCGAAGACGCCTATACCTCGGTTCGCTACGCCTTCGAAAACCGGTTCACCTTTTCGCCGCAGCTCGGCAGTCAGGTCAGCCATGGAAACCACGTTCGGCAGATCGCGTTTATTCAGCTGTAGCACGTACGGAACCTTCATCAGGTCGTAACCATGCTGTTTGAGGTTGGCTTCCAGGTTAAATAGGGATTCGATGTTTGCGTCCATTCGTTCGCGTTGAGAATCGGCCACGAACACCATGCCGTCGACGCCTTTCAAGATGAGTTTGCGGCTAGCGTCGTAAAATACCTGACCAGGCACAGTGTATAAATGGAATCGGGTTTTGAACCCCCGAACCGTTCCGAGATCGAGCGGTAAGAAGTCGAAAAATAATGTGCGGTCGGTCTCTGTTGCGAGGCTGATGAGTTTTCCCTTGGCTTGAGCAGCGGTGGAATCGTAGATGTATTGCAGATTTGTCGTTTTACCACCGAGGCCAGGGCCATAGTATACAATCTTGCAGTTGATTTCGCGCGATGCGTAGTTGATGAACGTCAAGGCTCGTATCCCTTATCGCTGCGCCGGAAGTTCCGGTCGATCTCTCGCACTTGCAGGGGCTAGCTGAACAACGCGTCAATGTCCTCTTCGGTTATCTCGGCGAATGGTGAATCGAGCGCGATTCCCATGTCACGCTCGCGATCAATCTTTGCGTCGATGAGCTCAAAAATCGAATTCATTTCTCCGGTTGCTCGTTTCACGCGTAGTCGCACCAGGCCGAGGCTCGACCGCTCATCAAAAATGACAACAAGGATCACCCTGGCTGCAACGATGGATATGTGAAGATTGTCGCGCTCACCCTCGTGAGACAGCACCGGAAATCCGCGCTCCCCAATCAGGTGTGCGAGGCCATCAGTAGCGGCCACGTTTCCGGCCGTCAGACTAGCCAGGCTCGTCGTGTCCAGGTTGAGCATTTCTCCATGCGCGGCGATTTGTTGTCCGTTTTTATCTACCAGGAAAACAAACTTGGCGTTCGCGTCGGCGCACAGGCGGGTAATTACGCGCTTGAGCTGCTCGTACTCCTGTTCATACAGTACAACCGGAGTCGACATCCCTTCTCCTTAGTGATTGACCAGCGGCGTCAGGGGAGCTATGCCAGAACACTTGCGACTATGGATGAAACTCAAGATGACTATCTTCAAAACCCAAAGTCCAGCGCTGTATGCCTTGGAAGGGGCAGTTTTGGGGTACGGCCCTTATAGCACGGCCGAAAAAGCAAGACAATACTTTTCCTTAGAGAAAGGAGACGGGACCAATAGGACCGATAGGACTTATACGTCCAATACGTCCTATAATCCTTCCGCCCGCAGGCTGTTGCGTTCTATACTGATTCCGGTCTCAAATTCAACAGGAGTCAAGATGGATTCAAAGTTTGCTAAGTACGTAAAACGGGATGAGATTGTCGACATTGTCTGCGAACTGGTTCGTCAAAACACCGTAAACCCTCCAGGTAACGAGTATTTGTGCAAACAGATCGTGACCCGCTGCATGCAGTCGCTGGGGATGGAAATCTCTTATCACGAAAAGGAACCAGGCCGCACAAACGTCGTCGGCAAAATTGGAACCGGAAGCAAGTCAATTGGGTTTGTCTCCCACATGGATGTTGTTCCGCCCGGAGAACTCGAACAGTGGGAAACGCCTCCATTTGAACCGACCATTCGAAATGACCGGATCTGCGGACGCGGAACGCTGGATGACAAAGGTTCGTTTGCCTGCGCTTATTCCGCATGCAAAGCATTCTTAGCCGAGCACCCCACCTTCGACGGAAGCATCTACCTGATCGCTGCGGCGGATGAAGAATTAGGCTCAGAACTTGGAATCATTTATCTGGTCGAAGAGTGTGGGCTGAAATTCGATGTCGCTATCATCCCCGACGGTGGGAGAATGGATCTTTCGATCTACGGCGAGAAAGGAATTCTCTGGGTGGAGCTCGAAAGCCATGGCATTCAAGCGCACGGCTCGACTCCTGAACTTGGGCGCAACGCGATTGTCCCTCTGGCAGAAGCAATAGCAGAAATTAAAACGCTGGATCTCGGAGCAAACTATGACGACGCGTTTGACGGCTGGACAATGAACATCGGAACGATCCAGGGTGGATCGTCGACGAACACCGTACCTTCGATGGCGCGCGCAACCATAGATTTTCGGCTGCCTGCTGGGATCAGCAAACAACAGGTGTTAACGAAAATAGACAACAAACTGTCGGAAGTTAAACGCCGATCCCCTGATTCAGATGTACTGGTAAAGGTACTGCACGAAACGGAACCACATATCTCGGACAAGAACTCAATTATCATTCGCAGCTTTGATGAGGCCGCACGCAGATTGAACCTGCCGATGAAGTACGAGACATTTGGTGGGAACACCGTTGCGAAAAACTTGTATTTCGCTGGCATCACTTCTGTTGTTCACTATCCTGGGGACGACAAACTAGCGCACGTTCCTAATGAATACGTAATTATTGATGAACTGGTACTGGGATCGGTGCTTTATGCTGAGACGCTTGAGGCCTACTTCTTTGGGTAGTTCTACTGCAGTATGCTCCCCGCCGTCACCGAGAGTCTTGTCAGAGGTACTGCACTCCGCTTTTCTATCGCGACTAGGCGCGGTTGGTGTCGTTGTATTGGCACTATTGATCGCAGCTAACGGGCAGACGCTTCAAAGTAAGGCGAGCGAGATCCGGGCTGCAATGGATTCGCGCGATTTTGCTCGAGCGGAGTCGGTGGTGATCGCGTTACGAACAAGCGACGAAGCAGCGTTCAAGAATAATAACTATGACTATCTTCTCGCGAGGCTCCTGGAGCGTCGTGGTGCACGCACAGAGGCCGCGGTTCTCTACCAAACGATCCTCGATCGCAACTCCTTGCTGGCCCAGTATGCACTCTGGCATTTGGCGCTGATCGCTAAAAACACAGGTGACCTGGCGCTCGAACGGCAGTACATAACGCGATTCCTTGTAAGTTTTCCCGCGAGCGTCCTTGTACCCACTGCGCGAGAACGGCTCATCGACAGTCATTTCGAGAGCAACGACTATCGAGCGACAATTCCGCTGCTCAGGTCGATCGCATCGGTGAGCGGCGTAAAAGGCCGTCGCGCGATGGCCCGGCTCGGCGAAGCCTATGCCAAGACTGGCCAATCCGAAGCAGCCCGGGGTGTATTCAATCAGTTAGTTAATGGTTCCCGCGATGACTACGCATTGGCTGCCTCACTCGGGCTGGATTCGCTCGACCGCGCCGCAGGTATCAAACCAAGCGAGTTCGATGCGATGCGCCGCGCCAGGATTTACTTGTTCAATCGTCATTGGGCGGAGGCGCGCACGCAGCTGCTCGAGGTTGTCAATCGTTTCCCTGAGAGCCAAAACCGCTCTGAGGCTTTGTATCAAACCGGATTCACATTCTTTCGAGAATACAGCTACGACGATTCAACAAAGTGGTTCGAGCGGGCTCATTCCGAATTTCCACAGAAGAAAGACGGTGAGCAGGGTTATTACTATGTCGGTTCTTCGTTGCAACAGGCGCGCAAATACGAAGAAGCGGCTCGGCGTTATGCCGATTTTATAACAGCTTATCCTGCGAGCGATCTGGTCGAAGGCGCGTATCGCAATGTGGTCGATTGTCTTAGATACGCTGGCAAGTTCGACGAAGCGATCGACTGGTCTCATCGGATGGTGGCGAAGTATGCGGGCCAGCCTCTCGCCACGGTTGGACTCTACAATGAGGCAAAGATCCAGCTTACCAGGGGCAATTACGATGCGGCTCTTCAGCTGTTGACTCGAGTATCGGCGCTTCCGGGCAATGCAAGAGTGATTAGCGCGCCTATTCGCGGCGAAGCAGCTTTCCTGAGAATCTTTACGCTCGAGAAGATGGGTAGAATCCCGGAAGCAGTGCGTGCCTACCTTGCAACTGCGGATGAACGAGACAACTACTTCGGCTATCGCGCAACCGAGCGGCTGTTGGCGCTGCTTAAGACCGATGAAGGACGACGAGTAATTGAACCTATCGCCCGCAACTATGTAACACAGGCAAAGTCAGCCTCAGAAGGCGGACGATGTGTTGAAGCGAAGGATGCTGCAAATCAGGCACTGCGTTTGACGCAAGATAGTGCGGCTCGCGGTGAATTACTGGGCATTCTGCGAAAGTGTTACGCGAGATTGCCGGCCTATGAAGCAGTGACACGTTATCGTCTGATACCTGTCGGTCGCGGCGTTCGGTCTACGAAGTCAGAAGGCGAAGTTACTCATCAAACTCTCGCTTCGGATCTTTTGTTTCTTGGCTTATACGACGAAGGAGTTACCGAGCTTAGCAGCGCGGGGATATCGGTGAGTCAGTCCGAAGAGGCCGGCGCTGCGCGGTACACCACTCGAAACACTGCGATGACGCAAGGCGGAGGGGATACGGCATACTCGATGGCGGTGTACAGTAATCGCGGAGACCAGGCTTACCGGGCGATTGCGTTCGGCGAGTCGGCTGCCAAAACGATTCCTCAGGATTTCCAACTTTCACTTATGCCGCGCGATCTCGTCGAGCTTATTTATCCTGCGCCTTATCGAGATGCATTCGACCGCTACGCTCCTGCTGCCAGCGTCGATCCAAGGCTGGTGCTCTCGCTCGCACGACAGGAGAGCCGGTTTAATCCGTCGGTCAAAAGCGGGGCGTCAGCGCGAGGGCTGCTGCAGTTCATTCCGGAAACAGCGCAGACGCTGGCTAATGAAGAGGGTATGAAAGGGTTCGAGCTGGATGATGTGTACAACCCAGAAGTGGCCGTGAGGCTCGCAGTGCGTTACGTTGCTGATCTACTGAAGCTCTTTCCAAACAATCCACACGCGGTGCTGGCTGCCTACAATACCGGAGAAAAGAATGTGGAGCGATGGATTGCACGTTCTCGATCGAACGACGTGGACAGGCTTGTGACCGAAATCGCAATTCCGGAGACCAAGGATTACGTCGCTAAGGTGATGAATAGTTACAGGGCGTATTTACAACTGTATACGCAAGACCTCAAGCCGAGAACACGATAGCGTTTTTGTTTCAATTAGATTGCGTTAAAGCCAGGACGAATAAACTCGTTACTACGTGGAGGTCCGACCACTAGATTCGTCAGTGCGCGGTCGAGAGATTTGAAGATCGACCACGTAGTGACGAATTTATTCGTTCAACTCGCCATCCTCCAAATCTCCCCAACATTAGTGCTAACCTTTTCCCATCCTGATGTCTCTATACTTATGAGGGCTTTTGATTTGGAGCGAGGATGGCGACCATAGAGCTCGAGCCACCTGACGAAGTGCTGGTGGTGGCGGCGATTCTCGGCAATCTGGACGCCTTTGGTGAGCTGGCGGTCCGCTATCGCGCGGCTGTAGTACGTACCGCACAATCAATAGTCGGCCGTGACGACGCCGAAGATGTTGCGCAGGATGCGTTGCTGCTTGCGTTTAAGGCGCTGCCCTCGCTTGAAGAACCGTCGAAATTCGCAGCGTGGCTGTCCGCAATTACTCGACACCGCGCGCTTAGATTCAGCAAACGAGAACAACCTCACAAAGCTGGACGAATCGATCTGGATGAGTTTCTTCTCGAACAGGTTCGAGCGCTGGGGCAACCGCTTACGACGCGACTTGAAGAGGATGATGAGTTGAAACTGGCCCTGGAGAGCGTGCCCTCTGATTACGCGCTAGTGTTGCGGCTCCGGTTCTTCGATGACATGCCGCTCAAGAGGATAGCGGCATTCCTGGGCGCGCCGCTCACGACCGTCAAGTGGCGGATTCATCGAGGCAAGCAATTGCTTCGCGAGCAAGTTGAACTCTTAAGACTACGAGGTGAGAAATGGAAAGAGATAGAGAAATAGCAAAACTTATCAACGTCTTGCGCCGCATCGCTAGAGCGGCCAGACACGCAGCCTGGACGCGTGACCCAGAAGCGGCACGATTCTGCGTGATTCAGTACAACAAGGTACTCGCTCGGCTGAGCGAACTCGAACCGGCCGTTGTACCCTTGTTTACTTCTCTGCCGGAAGGTGCTTCAGCAGAAGTCATCAGAATTGCGGCTACTGAGCTGGCAGCTTATTTCGAGGATGAGACGGTATCAGATTTTCCGCTGGGAATCGGAATCGGATTTCGCGCACGCGGCTGCGGCGGGCGACGCGCCTGGGCGGGTCGAGTGAGACTCGGTTCGTGCTGGTGAGAGGTGAATTATGGAACGAGAAAAAGAAATCGCGAAGCTTGTGAATGTGTTGCGCCGAACATCGCGAATGGCTTTGCAGTCTGAATGGACTGGAGGCGCCGAGGACGTCGCTGCGTTTTGCATCGATCAATACAACCGGGTGTTAGCCCGGCTGAAAGAAATCGACGAAGGAGTGGGCGCGGTGTTCGATCCACTTCCGGCTGGCAGTTCGCTGACGGTTGCCGCGATGGCCTGCCGGCAATTGGCGGCCTATTACGAAGATGAAGTGGGAAGGCAAGGATCCGAGGATTGGAAAAGTTTCTGGGGCGATCCGCGCTACGGGCCCTGGGTCGATAAGCGGGCATTCAAAGAGTTCTGGAAGAAGTCTGCTAGAGAGGTTGAGGACGTAGGTGAATTCATTCGTGAGAATATCGATGAATGGGTAAACCAATGGAAGAAGTCTCGCGAAAAAAGCGGCGAGCGGAACACTACTCGGCTTGATCCTGAGGATACGAAGCCACAGTAAGAGTTCAGGACTTCGCTTTATTCAAGGAGTATTCATGCAGCTAAGCCCACGCAGTGGCCAAAAGCGTGTAGCCCAGCGCGAGTCCGCGAGCCCTGGTAAGACGCGCTGGTGAAGCAAGCCCGCGCAGCAGGCGACACCGAGCAGCGTGTAAAGAAGTTCGCAGCGTGTAAAGAAGTTCGCAGCGTGCTCTCACTCCTCGAAGGCAGGTTGGCCAAAATAAGGATTATCATGGTGTCGCTGTCGCCCGCACGCGGGCTCGAACAACTAGCCTGACGATACCTAGGGCTCGCGGACTCGCTCTGGGCTACACGCTTTTGCGCACTGCGTGGGCTTAATCGCCGACATTTCCTTAGTCGCCGACATTTCCTTAATCGCCGAGTTTTTCTTAATCACCAACATTTCCGTAATCGCCGACACTTCTCCCCTTTCACCGACCTTTGCTCGAAAATTTCTGCAACTCTTCCTTTCCGACTTGACGCACTCTAATCCCTAGATGATAATAATTCTCAAGTGAGAATCACACGCAACAAAAGAAAAACACGTCAGATCACAGAGGTGGATGACTGGTGTGCGGAGTTCGAACGGCTCTGCCGATCGCGCGGCATTCGAGTCACCGCCCAACGGCTGGCAGTCTACAAAGCGCTCGCTGAGGACCTCGCTCATCCAACAGCAGAATCCGTTTACGCTAGACTGAGGAAACAGCTGCCCGGTTTGTCTCAGGCGACAATCTACCGCACGTTGCAGTTCTTCGAAAACGAAAACCTGATTCGGAAAGTAAGCTCACCGGGAGCGATTGGTCGTTTCGACGCAAACGTGGATCCTCATCAGCACCTCGTTTGCCGCGTGTGCGGGAGCCTTGAAGATATCTCGGTTCCAGAGCTCCACTCGGCGGCGATTCCGAATGTTTCCGGTTTCACCATCGAAGAGCTTGATATTCGGCTGGTTGGACGCTGTGAGGCGTGCTCAAGCTCACAATCTAAACCGCAAATGCGCCGAGCAGCGCGATTGCGTAGAAACAACACCGTGAACTAATTCAAAGAGAGGAAAACGAATCGATGGCAAATCGCCGTTATCTTTACTTTGCAAATGTGGCCGACGTGGAGGGTTATCCTGAGATCGCCGGCAATTTCCGTGACACAGCTGAAGGCCATTAGTTGGCAGCCAGAAAGGAGAAAAAGAATGTCTAGTCGTGGCAGCGAAAGCGAGAATCCAGTTATCCCCTCTCCGACTCCCAAGCGGATTCGGCCTCGGACGAACAAGGACTGGTGGCCGGATCAACTCGACCTCTCGATTCTCTACGCGCACTCTCATCGGTCAGATCCGATGGGCAGGGACTTCAATTACGCGGAGGAGTTCAAGAAACTTGACGTGAATGCCCTGGAGAAGGATGTCTTCGAAGTGATGACGAAGTCACAGGACTGGTGGCCGGCCGACTACGGCCACTACGGGCCGTTCTTCATCCGGATGGCATGGCACGCGGCAGGCACGTACCGCATCGCCGACGGCCGGGGCGGTGCCGGCAGCGGCATGCAGCGATTTGCTCCCCTCAACAGTTGGCCCGATAACGCGAGCCTCGACAAGGCGCGGCGGTTGCTCTGGCCGGTGAAGCAAAAATACGGCAACAAGATCTCCTGGGCCGACCTGATCGTTTTCGCCGGCAACTGCGCATATGAGTCCATGGGCTTCAAGACCTTCGGGTTCGCCTTTGGGCGGGAAGACCGCTGGGAGCCCGACGAGATCTTCTGGGGGCCCGAGGATACTTGGCTCGGAGACGAGCGCCACGCCAGTGGCGGGGAGATGCGGGGGCCTTTCGGCGCTGATCATATGGGCCTGATCTACGTGAATCCGGAGGGGCCGGGCGGCAACCCGGACCCGGCGCGTGCTGCTGAGTACATTCGACAAACGTTCGCCCGCATGGCGATGAATGACGAGGAGACCGTTGCGCTCATCGTCGGCGGTCACACGGTTGGCAAGGCCCACGGCGCTGCCCCTGGCCCGCAGTACGTTGGTCCCGAGCCGGAAGGCGCAAGCCTGGAGGAGCAAGGTCTCGGGTGGAAGAACAGGTTTAACAGCGGCAAGGGCGACAACACGATCACCAGCGGGCTCGAGGGCCCCTGGACCACTAACCCGACGAAGTGGGACAACGGATTCCTCGACAACCTCTACAACTACGACTATGAGCTGGGAACGAGCCCGGCTGGCGCAAAGCAGTATGCTCCCAAGGCGAATGCCGCTGGCGTATTGCCCAGCGCGCCCGATGCTCATAATCCGTCGAAGCGGCAGACCACAATGATGCTCACGACGGACCTTTCGTTAAAGACGGATCCCATTTATGCGTCGATCACGAAGCGCTTCCACGAGCATCCGGACCAGCTCGCCGATGCGTTCGGCAAGGCGTGGTACAAGCTGTTGCACCGCGACATGGGACCTGTCTCTCGCTATCTCGGTCCGTGGGTTCCGCCCCCGCAGATTTGGCAGGACCCCATCCCCGCAGCCGATCACGAATTGATCGGCGAGAAGGACATCTCCGACCTCAAGGGCAAGCTCCTTGCATCGGGGCTGTCTATCTCCCAATTGGTCTCCACCGCCTGGGCGGCGGCGGCGAGCTTCCGAGGGACCGACAAACGCGGCGGGGCCAACGGGGCCCGGATCCGCCTCGCGCCACAAAAGGATTGGGAAGTAAACAGCCCGCCTGAACTGTCAAAGGTGCTGCAGACGCTCGAGAAGGTCCAGCAGGACTTCAACCGGTCACAGTCCGCCGGGAAGAAGGTCTCGCTCGCTGACCTGATCGTCCTTGGCGGGTGCGCGGCCGTCGAGCAAGCGGCCAAGAGCGCCGGGTACAACATTACAGTCCCTTTCGCGCCGGGGCGCACGGACGCTTCGCAGGAGGAAACCGACGTGGAGTCGTTCGCCGTGCTCGAACCGACTTTCGACGGGTTCCGCAACTACGTCCAAGCCGGAGAGGAGCTGTCGCCGGAGACGCTGCTGGTGGAGCGGGCGTTCATGCTGAATTTGACCGCTCCAGAGATGACTGTTCTCGTCGGCGGCATGCGCACCCTGAACGCTAACTCCGGGAAGTCTGGACACGGTGTCTTCACCAAGCGTCCTGGGACGTTGACTAATGACTTCTTCGTGAATCTGCTGGACATGAGCACGGAGTGGAAGCGATCCGACTCAGGTGAGAACGTGTACGAGGGGCGCGATCGCGCCAGCGGCTCGCCGAAGTGGACCGGCACCGCCGTCGACCTGGTCTTCGGCTCGAACTCCCAACTCCGAGCCCTCGCCGAGGTTTACGCACAAGAGGACTCGAAGGAGAAGTTCGTGCGTGACTTCGTAGCTGCGTGGACGAAGGTGATGAACCTCGACCGCTTTGATCTCGTGCGAGTTTAGCGACAAGGTTATCGAGAGGTTTCTAACGTATTCTGAATGGCAGAATCGGATGATCAGGGATGCGATTAGAATCTCACAAATTAATTTAACGGAACAACAAATGAGGGCGATGTTTCCAAAAAAATTGAAGCATCGCCCTTTTTCCCTCCGTTCAGCCGGCATTCAAAAATCGTCTTGACGAATTCCGAAAGGCTTCGGATCCCGGCGATCTCCTTTATAACAGCGCCGCATCAGACAATCGAACTGATCCACTGAGCCACCGCCGCACTGAAATGGCGCAACTACGGCTACGGAATAGTAAAAGTCCCTTAATGCACCGGGAGGTGACAGTCCTTCGCGCCATAACTGAGGAATTGATGCACCCCCCCAATTTAAGTCGCTTTAATGCAGACACGGCCAAAGCGGACGCCCTTCCTCATTGTTGCTGAGTTTAGAGGTCAGACAAAATGAGCAACTCGAAGCACTAAAAGACGACCTGGCGCACTGAACTTCTCGTATTTGCTGTTTCCCCGGTATTTCTCGCGCAAATCTAGAATCTCTCGGTCTCTCGCCGGGCCGCGCTTGAGGACCGAGACTGCAGGCCCTATATTTCTGGTCCGACCGACGAAATAAATCCTTGTCTGCCCTGTTAATAAAGGTATTTGGGGGTCGTTATATGGCTGGAGACGATGTGAAGGAGGAAAGAGTGCAAGCCGTCAAACACCTCAGAGCCGTGCCCAGTCCTCCCGATGAGGTCGAAGCTCTATTTCGAGAGCATTACGACCATGTTTACCGTGCCGCTTACCGCGTCACTGGTAACGCCGTGGATGCTGAGGACGTTCTTCAAACCGTTTTTCTCCGACTCGTGCGACGCAAAGAGAAAGTTGATCTGTCGCCCAGCCCGGGCAGCTATCTCCACCGCGCCGCTGTTAACGCTTCGCTTGATTTGTTGCGCAGCCGTACCCGCTCGCGCTCGGTGTCGATAGAGGAAGTCACTTATGACGCGCCTCATAGCTCCGAGCCAAGTCCGGAAGCACAACATGTTGATCGCGAGCTTCAAAACCAAATCAGGCGGTCAATTGCTACGCTTGGCCCGAAAGCCGCTGAGATTGTCGTCCTCAAATATTTTGAAGGTTACTCCAATCTCGAAATCGCCGAGATGCTCGGTACCTCACAAATGGTAATCGGAGTATTACTGCATCGAGCGCGTACCAGGCTTCGCAAGGAAATCGCCAAGTTCATGGAGGGACATGATGAAGCGGAGTAAGAAAGAGCTTAATGACATTCTTGACCGGGCCACGGCCGAGATCCGCAGCGAGCGGGTGGATCAGTCCGTGGTCGAGAGCGCGGCGGAGCGCGTGAGGGCGAAGCTGTCTAATGAACAGACGACGGCCAGCGCGCCCGCTGCGCGCGTCGACCACATCCGTAGCTGCGATGACTTCCAGAAGCTCATCCCGGAGTACTTAAACCGAAGCCTCTCCCCAGCGCGCTCGCTGCTTCTGGAAGATCACACCCACGAATGCATCCCGTGCCGCAAGGCGCTCAAGGAAGCCCGGTATGGCGTTGCAGCGGTTCCAGCAGCGCCGGCGTCCAAATTGTCGGCTTCCCAACGCAAAATAGTCAGATGGGCGATCGCCGCTACACTGATTATTGGGATCGGTATCCTCTCATACGACCGGCTCTACAGGGCGGCGGATGCGTTTCACATGGTTGTTCACGCGATGGACGGCCAGGCCTATGTTGTATCCGATGCCACCACCGAAGGACTCAAAACCGGGCAGGAGATAAAGGCTGGCGATAAAGTCCGCACGGCGAAAGATGCCGGGGCAGTCGTTAGTCTGCCGGATGGCTCGCTAATCGAAATGCGGGAGCGTTCGGAGTTTTGGGTGACCGACGGGGCAGCAGGAACGACCATCCACCTCGATCGCGGAAACATCATCGTACAAGCTGCCAAGCAGGCTCGATCGCGGCACTTGTTTGTTCAAACTGATGACTGCACGGTCTCGGTCGTTGGAACCATCTTCTCGGTGAACAACGGAACGAAGGGTTCACGTGTTTCAGTAGTCGAAGGCGAAGTTCATGTTGATCACGGTAACAAGCAGGATGTGCTGCATGCCGGCGATCAGGTTGCGACAACTTCGAGTATAGAAAACGTTCCAGTAAAGGATGAAATCTCGTGGAGCCGGAACGCAGCGCGCTACAAACAGATGCTTGCCGAAGTGGCAGCGATACGCAAAGAAATCGATCAGCGCGTCGCGAGCCCTGGCGTGCGCTACTCTACTCGATTGCTCGATATGACGTCGGATGACACGGTCTTCTACGTCGCGATTCCGAATCTTTCTGAGACCATCGCAGAATCTAATAAGATCATTCAGGAGCGATTGTCACAGAACCCTGAACTCAGCCAGTGGTGGGAAAAAGAGCAGGCGTCATCCCGAGGTAAAGAGGAATGGGACAAGGTAATCGGCAAGATCGCTGAATTTGGTTCGCAGATCGGCGATGAAATAGTCGTAACCGCGCAGCTGTCCACATCCGGAAAGGGCGAACCAGATGGCCCGCTTGTACTGACAACGCTGAAGGATCCTGCGTCGTTCCGCTCATATGTCGAAGGTCAGCTCGCGACGCTCAGCGTCAATTCAAAGAAGATGCCCGGAGTTAGATTCGTGGACAATCCGTCGGGCGAGCTGAAAACTGGGGCGGCGAGCGGCGCTGCAGACCTGTACGTCTGGATAAATGAGGACGTGCTCGCGGCGTCCCCGAAGATCGAGTTCTTACAACACGCGCAGGCAAACGCGAAGGCCTCAGGAGCGGGACAGTATCCTGAAGACTCATTCCGCGCGCGAATTGCCGACATCTATCACGACGGTGCTGGCTTTATTATTGCGGCCGACCTTCAAAGCTTCATAGCGCAGACGAAAGGAAACGACGCAAAAACTAACTCCGCGTTGGAGCGTCTGGGCGTTACCAATCTCAAGTATTTCATCGCCGAGATCAAGGAAGATCAAGGTCAGTCGTTCAACCGCGCGACTCTGAGTTTTAGCGACACCAGCCACGGAATGGCTTCCTGGCTTGCCGCGCCTGGTCCGATGGGTGCCTTGGAATTTATTTCACCGGATGCAAATGTTGTCGCCGCGTTCGTTGTGAAAGAACCGGTTCGGCTGGTCGATGATCTGATGAGCGCATTGAATGCGGTTGATCCCAAGTTCAGCGAGCATCTCGGCGAGTTCCAAAACGAGACCGGCCTTAACATACGCGATGACTTTGCAAAGCCGCTTGGCGGCGAGTTTGCGTTTGCGGTGGACGGACCGCTGCTTCCGACGCCTTCGTGGAAAATGGTGTTCGAAGTTTATGACCCGGCTCACCTGCAGCAAACCTTTGAACGGGTGGTCGAGAAGATGAACGAGCTTGCGGCTCGAGAAGGCAAGAGAGGTTTTCAGTGGGACCGTTCGGAGTCCGGGGGTCGAACGTTCTACACCTTGAAGTCGCTCGACTTCGGACTCGAGCTGAGTTACGCCTACTCAAACGGATATCTGATTGCCGGTCCCAGCCGCGCGTTAATCGATCGAGCAATTCGATACCACGATCAAGGTGTTACGCTGCTTCACGCGCCGCGATTTGTCGCCTCGTTGCCGGGGGACAAGCAGGCAAACTTCTCCGCGCTTATCTATCAGAACCTGGCTCCAGTGCTGGGAGGGATTGCGAAGCGCGTAGGTGGTGTTGCTAAGGGTTTGCCGGAGGCACAGCAAAAGGGTATCGGCTCGCTGATTAACGGGCCTGTTCTTGCCTACGCATATGCGCAAGGTGATCACATATCGTTTGCTTTGAACGGCGAAGAGGGACCGATCGGGTTGAAGCCTTCGAACTTGATCGGCATGCCGGGTTCGTTTGGGTTGAGCAGTATCATCCAACACTCGGTTCATTGAAACTTTGTATTTTTGTTTGCTTAACTCGCCAGCCGTCGGGAACTCAGGTCCAGCGGCTGGCGTAATGTTTTTAGATTTGGAATTAAATTCACCAAGCAACAAAACGCAGTAAAAAGATCGGGGTCGGGTTGATTCGAATAGAACTCGAGGTCAGAATGTCAACGACTTCAGAAGGACAAGTTCAATCAACACCCTGAACGAGTGACACAATGGACAATGCTTTAAAGAAAGCTTCAGAAGCAGAGACCGATGTCGCAGTACTGCCAAAGACACCTGAGCTTGTGCCGGCGGCGCCGGTGATTGAGTTGGACGGTCTAAGCGTTACCTTTGGCGGCCGACCGATACTGAGAGAGCTTCGTGGAGAGTTGCGTGGCAGAGCGATTGGATTGTTGGGTCCGAATGGCGCAGGGAAGACAACGCTGATTCACACGCTATTAGGCTTCCACTCTCCCTCAGCTGGAACAGCTCATATTTTTGGCCGCGACATTCGTCACGAGGCTAAACAGATCCGTACTCAGATTGGATACATGCCTGAGCGAGATTCGTTCATAGCGAATATGACGTGCGTGCATTTCGTTCGTTTGATGGCGGAGCTTTCAGGATTGCCCTCCGAAGCTGCTCTGGAGCGGGCACACGAAGCCTTGTTTTACGTTGGTCTTGGTGAAGCGCGTTATCGAAAAGTTGGAACGTATTCGTTGGGAATGAAGCAGCTGGCAAAGCTGGCCCAGGCTATTGTGCACGGTCCTCGCCTGATCTTTCTGGACGAGCCCACAAACGGTCTTGATCCTCCGGCGAGACAGAGGATGATCGAGTTGATCCGACAGATTCGCGATAGCGGTAAGGCTCACATAGTTCTTTCATCTCACTTGCTTCGAGACGTCGAAGAGTGTTGCGAAGAAATTCTTATCGTCAAACAAGGCCGGATTGCGGTCTACTGCAATCTTGAGGAGGAGCGGAAGGCCAACCTTAAGTTCCTGGAGATCGAAACACGAGGTAACCGTGAACCTTTCGTTGAGGCGGTAGCCGCGCTTGAGTGCGAATACGCGCTTACCAGCGAACATCGTCTTAAGCTTGTGCTGCAGGATGGAGTCGAGATTCGTGATCTTTATCGCATAGCCGGCGAGCAGAACGTCCAGATACGCAGGCTGAACTTTAAACGTGATTCGCTGGAAGACATTTTCCTCAAAGCCATGGAGGGCGGCAATGGCGGTCTATGAGCACACCTACAAACCATACGCCGGTCCGCTGACCACCGAGTGGTCGCGCTTTCTGGTGATTCCTCGGCACGCGTATCGAGACGTCTATCGCTCGAAATTCTTTGTTGCGTTCTTTGCCCTGTGTTTCGTCTGCCCTCTGGTGATGGCGATTCTCATCTATCTTCACCACAACCTGACGGCGATGGCGATTTTTCAAATTAATCTTCGCGACCTTGCACCGATTAATGCGCTGTTCTTCCGAATCTTCATGGGAGTTCAAACGTCACTGGCTTTTATCTTGACAGTCCTGATCGGGCCGCCGCTGATCTCTCGCGATCTGGCAAACAACGCACTACCGCTCTATTTGTGCCGGCCGTTTTCGAGAGCGGAATATGTTTTCGGAAAAATGAGTGTTCTGGTGATCCTCATATCGGCAATAACATGGGTCCCAGGCGAGCTGCTTTTCTTCTTTCAGGTCTACCTTGAGGGAGCGGGTTGGGCTGCAAGCAATCTTTATATAGCGGGTGCGATTTTTGTTTCGAGTTGGGTGTGGATAATTTTGCTTGCGCTGCTTTCGGTTACGATTTCGGCGTGGGTTAAATGGAGGATTGCTGCGAGCGCCGCATTGTTTGGCTTGTTCATTATCTCGAACGCGATTGGGTTCATGGTTAACGGAGTGCTTCAGACTCGGTGGGGCAGCCTGTTCAACATCTTCTTTATATTGAGAACCATCGAGGACGGCTTATTTCGTGAGCCGAACTCGGCAGTTCTCCCAAACTGGATGGTCCTGCCAACTCCCGCAGCATGGTTGTCGTTTGGATTGTTTTGCGCCGGATGTCTGTTTTTGTTGACTCGCAAGGTCAGGGCTTATGAGGTGGTACGGTGAAGGAAAAATCAGTCGACCACACGATAGTCTTCGAGGACGTCTCTAAGTTCTACGGCGAGATACTCGGTGTGAATCGCGTTACACTCACGATCGAGCCCGGGATCACCAGTCTTGTCGGGCCGAACGGATCGGGCAAGACGACACTGATGAATTTGATGACCGGTCTTATCAGGCCAACTCGAGGTCGGGTCAGCGTACTTGGGCTTAAGCCGGAAGCTCCCGAGGTCTTCTTTCGCAAGATAGGTTATTGCTCACAGTTTGATTCCTTTCCCAGAGCGCTGACCGGGTTTCAATTTATCCAGTCCTTTCTTCGTGTTCACGGTTATTCAAAGAAAGACTCTCAGGATCTTGCGTGGAAGGCCCTCCATCGCGTCGATTTGCTCGAAGCCGCGCATCTGAAAATAGGCGCGTACAGCAAAGGTATGCGCCAGCGTGTGCGATTCGCGCAGTCTATCGCCCATGAGCCGGTGGTGATGATTCTGGATGAGCCTCTGAACGGGCTCGATCCGATGGCCAGAGCCGAGACCATTCGTCTTTTCCGGCAACTCGCAGCCGAAGGACTTCACTTGATTATCTCGAGCCACATCCTTCACGAAGTCGATATGATGAGCGATAGGGTGATCCTCCTCAATAACGGCTATGTCGTTGCCGAAGGAGAGATTCAAGGTGTGCGGAACGAGATGGAAGAACATCCGATGCAAATTCTGATTCGCTGCGATCGCCCAGGTCTTCTTGCGGCGCGGGTATTCGAACAGGACTCGGTTGTAGAAGCAAAGATTCATAAGGATCGACACGGCCTGTTCATAAAAACGAGGGACGCGGACGCCTTCTATCTTTTGTTGAATAACATCGTCGTTCGAGATGGCTTGACTGTCGAGTCAGTTGCACCGGTGGACGATGATATCAACGCTGTCTATCAGTACTTGATCGGAGGAGGAGCAGCATGAGCGCATCAGCCGAGATAGTGAGTGGGTTGAGACCATCAAGCGGTAAATGGGCGCTATGGTCTGGTCAGATTGCCGCTATCCTGCGCCTTGAAGTACGAAAGAACTTCATGGGCAAGCGTGCAATCCTGATTTATTTGTTGGCGGCGTTTCCGATCCTCCTCATGGCGGCTTTGTCGGCCGAACTCAGTTGGCAACAGTCCCGAAACAACAACATCGGTGAGATCAACATCATCTTCGCAAATCTATATGAAGGACTGATATTGCGTACGATTGTGTTTTTCGGTTGCGCCTGGATCTTCATGAATCTCTTTCGCGGCGAGGTAGTGGATCGAAGTCTGCACTATTATTTTCTTTCGCCACTGCGTCGAGAAGTTCTCGTTTGTGGCAAGTATCTATCAGGGCTCGTAGCTTCGGTGGTGTTGTTTGGGATCTGCACGGGCGGTTCGTTGTTATTTTTGTTTGTGAGCCTGGGCGCGTCAGGCGGCAACTATTTTGCCGGTGCCGGGAAGAATCAAGCGGCGGCTTATCTCGGAATAACCGCCCTGGCATGTGTAGGCTATGGCGCAGCGTTCATGGTGATAGGGCTCTTTTTTAGAAATCCAATTATTCCGGCGCTTCTGGCGTACGGATGGGAGTGGATCAACTTTCTGCTGCCGCCGGTTTTGAAAAAGATCAGCATAATACACTATCTGCATTCTCTTTCTCCGGTGCCTGTTCCCGAGGGCCCGTTCGCAATGCCTGTTGAACCGACTCCTGCATATCTTTCGATTCCTGGCCTCTTGCTTGTGACCGCAGGAGTGCTTGCGCTTGCAAGCATTCAGATTCGGCGGATGGAGATCAGGTATGGCGGCGAGTAATTGAATCTCCGCCCTTAGATCCCTGAGGTGCTTCCTTCTTAGCGTCTTTGCGGTCGTTCCTTTGCGCCTTTTCGAGCAGCTTGTCTCGTGCAGCGGGCCGCAAATACGCAAATTACGTCTTAAACATTTCAGATACCCCGAAGATTAGTGATAATCTACGGCGGAAGGTTCGGAACTCCATCTGAACCTGAGTACGCGAGCCCCTTCACCAGGTAACAAAATGAATAATCGGCGCGAGCAGTGGGGTTGGTATGTCTATGACTGGGCCAACTCGGCGTTTTATACGACAGTAGTTACGGTCTTTCTGGGGCCGTACCTTACTGGTGTCGCTAAGGTGGCCGCTGAATCAATTGCTGAAGGCAACCAGTTTGTTTATCCCCTTGGCATCAAAGTCTACTACGGATCTTTTTTCCCGTACGTAGTGGCTCTTTCCGTTGCTCTGCAAATGGTTTTCCTGCCAGTACTGGGAGCCATAGCGGATTACTCGCATCGCAAAAAGCAGATGCTAGGCTTATTTGCGTATGTGGGGTCCCTGGCAACTGTAGGTCTCTATTTTCTTCATGGAACAAATTATTTCCTTGGAGGGGCCCTATTCGTCATTGCGAATCTTAGCTACGGCGCTTCGATAGTGTTCTACAACTCCTTTCTGCCGGATATAGCAACCGCTGAAGAACGCGATTCAGTTTCATCGGCGGGTTGGGCGATTGGATATCTTGGCGGCGGATTACTGTTGGCCCTGAATCTCTACCTGTTTTCGAATGCGGAATCGTTAGGTTTAACATCCGCGCACGCGGTTCAAATCAGTCTTGCTTCATCCGGAGCCTGGTGGGCTGTCTTTACAATAATTCCACTTGCAACACTGAAAAACCGTCAGCCTGCAAAGGAGCCGCCTCCAGGCCAACACTACATCGCTGCCGGATTCAAACAGCTGATTCATACGATAACCACCGCCAGACGTTACCCGCAGACGTTGCTGTTTCTGATCGCATATCTTCTTTACAACGACGCTATTCAAGCGGTGATCGCGCTCGCTTCGGTGTTCGGGTCCGAAGAATTAAAGCTGGAGCAATCGACACTTGTGCAGGTGATCCTGATGGTTCAGTTTGCTGCGTTCTTTGGCGCACTGCTCTTCAATTGGGTCGCCAAAGCGATGGGAAATAAGCGCGCGATCATTGTTAGTCTGGTGATTTGGACCGGTGTTCTCGTGTATGCATATGGCTTGCTTCAAACAAAGCTGCAGTTCTTTATTCTTGGAGCCGTAATCGCAATCGTGTTAGGCGGAAGCCAGGCCTTAAGTCGCTCGGTGTATTCGCTGATGATTCCAAAGGGCCAGGAAGCCGAATATTTCAGTCTCTATGAGGTAAGCGACAAGGGGACGAGTTGGCTTGCGCCACTGATGTTTGGACTGGCGCTGCAGGCTACCGGAAGTTACCGGACTGCAATTCTCTCCTTGGTTATCTTTTTTGTTGCCGGACTGGCACTGCTGGTTAAGGTAGATGTGCGCAAGGCCGCAATCGAGGCGGGAAATGAAGCTCCGGTGAAGGCGTAGAATCTAATAGGACGAATCTCCATTAGATCCTATTCGTCCTATGATTTCTTCCTTTGTTTTATCCTGATTGGAGTCGCAAAAAAGCCAAACTCCTCCCGCAGTCGGTTCACGAGATACCGCTCATAAGAAAAATGCAGCTTCGCCCTGGGACTCGCCGAAGACGTGAACAGCACGAAAGTTGGCGGACTGGTTCCTGCCTGGGTCATGTAGAGAACCCGCAGCGGATACTTCGAAGGAGTGGTCGCTCTGGGTTGCTCCAAATTGCGTTCAAAGAACCGGTTTAGCTCAGAGGTGGAAATGCGCCTGCGCCGTTCAGTGTGAGCCTGCTGCGCGAGCTCAAGGAGTTTGGTCACCCGCAGGCCGCTCTTCGCTGAGACGAATATAACCGGAGCGTAGTCAGCGAATTTCATCATTTCGCGTATTCGCTCCTCATATCTCTGCGCAGTATACGTATCTTTCTCTACTGCATCCCATTTGTTGACCGCTATGATCAGGCTTGCGCCAGCTTCGTGAGCGTATCCTCCTATGGCCGCGTCGTTAGCAGTCGGACCTTCAATAGCATCGATCATCAGAATTGCGACGTCGGCTTCTTCCAGGTTTCGCCGCGCCATCATCACTGAAATCTTTTCAGCGACAAGTTCCGTCTTACCTTTGCGGCGAATTCCCGCTGTGTCTATCAGCCTGAAGCGTTTGTTCTGATATTCCAGTTCGGTATCGACTGAATCTCTGGTCGTACCAGGGATGGGAGATACAATTACGCGTTCTTCTCCCAGCAGCCGGTTAACTAAAGATGACTTCCCGACGTTCGGACGCCCCACAATCGCCAGTCTTATCTCCTGGCCGGAAGTCTCCAGCACATCTGGGGCAACGAGATGTTCGATTACCTGGTCGAGCATCTCGGCGACACCGCTTCCGTGCTCTGCTGAAATTGGAAACACTGAATCAAATCCCCAACTCTCAAACTCGAGCGAGTCCGCCTCCAGCTTTGCGGTATCAACTTTGTTTGCCGCCACGAAAACTGGAACGCCACTCGTTCGCGCAAGGTTTGCGAGCTCTTCATCGAGCGGAGTAATTCCGGCTCGTGCATCTACTACTAAGACTATCAGAGATGCTTCTTTAAGCGCGGCATTTGCCTGGCTGAGGATGTTTGAGGGTATGACTTCCTTATCGTCTGGAATGATCCCGCCGGTGTCAACGATTTCGAACTCTCTCGCGCGCCATTCGACGCGTCCGTAGATTCGATCTCGCGTAATTCCCGGCTCGTCTCCAACGATGGATCGCCGCCGGCCGGTGAGCTTGTTAAATAGGGTTGATTTGCCGACGTTTGGACGACCGAGGATGACAACCGTCGGGAGGGGCTGGCGGTCTTTTGAAGAGTTCACCGATTCGGCCTGTTGGTCTGGCATGATGTGAGTCAGGAAATCACTGTAGACCGTTGTTCAGACCTTTTACAAGCAGTTCGCTTTCGATAGATCCAGCGGGGATCAAGACGGGACTTCACGATTCAAAGTACAACCTATTGTGCGTAATCTGCGGATGAGTCTCCTCTGTGCGGCCGTCATCCGCAGATTGCGCAGATTACATAGATGATAAGGACGGACCTGTGAGTAAGGAACAATTTCACCAACAGCGTCGGCCGGATTCAAAGTTTTTGACTTTAAATAACGTTAGATCCAGGTTAGTGTCTTCTCTTCGAACCGCTGAATATTTTAGTTAAATAATGATTGAACGAATCAGAGCAAGACTAAGGCGACGAACCGGTGCATTGCGTGCGCCACACCTGAGGCTCGGTGAATTAGGCGAACGAATGGCGTTGAATTACTTGACCAAATCGATTGACTATCGGCTCGTGGCTACGAATTTTCGGGTACCGTTGGGACGTGGTCTGCGTGGTCAGAAGCTGACCGCAGAGATTGATGTGATCGCTTACGACGAAAATACCCTGGTCTTCATTGAGGTCAAGACCCGGACCTCCGACGAGTTTGTTCAGCCCGAACGCTCTGTCGATTTGCGAAAGCAACGGCAGATTGCTCGGGCTGCGAGACGATATCGCCAATTGATGAAGGTCTACGACGAGCCGTACCGGTACGACGTTCTAGCAATCTTGCAAAGCGCCGAGTGCCACGAAGTTGAGTTGTTACGAGGCTATTTTGACGATCGAGTCTTCCAGCGCGGCAGGTACTTTAGTCGCGAGCCAGGATGGTCTGACACACCGTAAACTCTAACCTCGACTGGATGCCTGTCTCGATGGTCTCTTAATTCTGTTTCAGGGCGTCGGGTTCAATCTCGATCTCGGTTTCTGCCAGGTACCTGGCGGCATCGGTCGGATTGAGCGGGTTGATGTAAATACCGCTACCCTGTTCGAACCCTGCCCAAATTGTCGTTCTCACCAATATTTCAATGTGCCAGTGAAAGTCTTCGCGTATCGTACTGTAGTCGCCCATTCGCGGCATCACATTCAGGTTGGGCGCGGAATGAATGTAGAAGTTGTACGGTGGATTCCCCAGCAGCTTGTAGACCTTCATCAACACCACCTTCAGAATCTTGGCAAGCTCGAGGCGCTCTTCGGGTGATGTCTGGATAAATGAATACTGATGAGTCTTCGGTACGATGTGAATCTCGTAAGGCATTCGAGCCGCGAACGGGATATAGGCAATGAATTTCTCATTTTCCGCTACAACACGATCACGTTGATGGATCGCAACCAGCACTGATCCATCAGCATTGTAGATCTTATTTTCATAATAGAAGATCTGATCGAGTTGACGGCACCAGATGCAGCCTTCTCCGTTGACAAAATGTTCCTTGGCGTTAATCAACTTGCTCTTGAGCGCGTCAGGTATAACTGTGGTCGCGATTATTTGCGCGTGTGGATGGGTTAGCGACGCGCCGGCTGCCTTACCGTGATTCTTAAATAGCAAGACATATTTAAGCTTACGATCGCGCTCCAGATCGACATGTCGTTCCCACCAGGTGTCAACGATGCGAGCGATTTGTGCAAGGGGCTGGTGCTCCAGGTAAGTGTCGTGATCCGGCGATTCGATTGCCACCTCGTGCGCACCATATCCCGTAGCCATCTGAAACATTCCGATGCGCCGAAGATTTATCTCGGGAAAAATACCAAACGCTGGGAACTTGTTTGGCACAACCCGCGTGAGCCATCCAGTGCTGTTTGGTTGATCGCGGTTGGAGCGAATTGTGAAGATCTCGGGCGGAGTCTGATCCTCCCGCCCATAGCAAAAGGGACAACGGGCGCGCGCTTCGGGCGTCTCATCTTCGCGCCTGGGCTCGGGCGCCTCTGGTCGCTGCGCCCTCGCCGACGAAATTATTACCCACCGGCCACTGATCGGATCTTTCCGCAGTTCCGGACTAAATTGAGCCATCCTCTCCTCCGATGATGATAAATAATAATTAGATGTTTATGAGTCCAGCTACCGGTTCATAAACGCGGTAACACATCTACCAATTACAAAGTTGCAGAGTGCTTAAGTTGTACGAAACATGGCGCGAGCGCGCGCCTACGGGCCACTTCAAGTATCTGTCCTTCGTCGCCAATATACTGGCGCGATCCTTTCGAGGTCAACACGACATCTTTGTGATGTGAAAAGGTGATAACGCACACGCTCAAATCGACGGTGCGAGTGTTGGTTTCGAGAAAATAGATCCGCCTTTAAATTTACCTGCCCCGAACCTCGCGGCTGCTGGTTTGATTGTCGATGAGTCTCTGCTAAGATTCGAAGAGATATGTGTTCGGACGGTTCCAGCCCTAGTTACTTAAAACCGGAGGTCATATGAAGTCAATCGCGCTCATCAGGGCAACGATCATCGCCGCTCTTTTGGCCGTATTATTGATAGCGTCAGCGGTTCCGCGATCGAGCGTTCTGGCGCAAAGCGGACGTCAGCCTGAAAAGAAGAAAGTCGAAAAGAAGACCGACGAAAAGAGGAATGAAGATAAAAAGGCAGGCGATCCGCAGGATCCAATGCCCCCCTTGCCAAAGGACTTTAAGCAGGAGCCGCCCATCAAACTGTCCACCCAGGTGGTCAACGTAGAAGTTACCGTGATCGATAAAAAGAGCGGCCGGCTATATACGAACCTCTCAAAGAATAACTTCACAATCTACGAGGATGGTGTCAAACAAGAGACGACAAACTTCTCATCAGGAGAAGGCCCGATGACTGCGGTGTTGCTCCTGGAGAACAACTACAGAAATCGGCGTTATACGAGTTATTTCGATCCAACCTTCTATGAAGAGATCTTTATGGGTGCCGCAACCTTTGTTCATAGCTTTGTCAAACCGGTCGATCACATAGCCGTCGTTACCTACAGCATGAAGCCAAAGGTCATCCAGGATTTTACTGGGGACAGTGGACTCCTGCATCAAGCAGTGATGGCTGCTGCTCGTGATCGGTTGAACTTCAGCGAAGCCAATATCTACGACTCGCTTTCCTTTGTGCTCCTGGGCGGGAAGGCTATTCAGCTCTTTGAGGAGGAGGCCGGCGAAAGCCAATATACCGGCTTGCAGGAGATCGAAGGACATACGGCGGTCATTCTAATAACGCGAGGAATCGATACCTTCAGCAAACTCACTTATGACAAGGCGATGAAAATTGTGGCCAACGCAGGCGTTCCCATTTACATAGTGGGTGTGGGCAACCTGTTCTTCAAGAAATACGGGGACAACCTTCCTCCTGAGATGAGGCTCGAGTTTTTACAGGCTCAGAACGGGCTCAATACATTTGCAAAGCTGAGCGGCGGCGCTTACTTCCCGATGACGTTTGAGAGCGAACTTCCTCAGATCATGCGTAACATTTCGGCAATGCTGCGAAGCCAGTACAGTCTTGGTTATTCTCCGACGAATACTCGCCGCGAAGGAAAAGAGAGAAAACTGAAGGTAGACATTGACGTCGACGGAGATGGCGCGCCGGATAACAAACAGCTTACCGTCTACTATCGCGAAAAGTATACCGAACCGGATGACAACCCGACTGCTAAGAAGAAGTAACAGAACGACCGCGGGCCGACCAGCGGTGACCGAGGCCGCTGGACGCCGCTTGAGATTTCTCTGCCACTCGGTCAGCGGTCGCGGGTAATGCCTTACTACGAACAGCTCCATCTCTACGAACCCGTCACATCGGACGAGATACTCAAGGCGGTCTTTGACCAGGCGCTGCAAGTATCACTAAAGAAGGAGCCCAGGCCTAACGTCGAAGCGCGGTTTTACCCCTATGCGGGCCTCTCCTCGACCATTCGACTCCGCCAGGGAAGGGTTCTTGCCCGAGTATCCGATATTTTAAGAGGCTCACCTCGAGACGTCCTGTTTGCCCTTGCCTGTATTCTGGTTGCGAAGCTTTATCGACAAAGAACATCAAAGGCTCACGAGCGGATCTATCGCGCACATACGTTGGATCCTTTGATTCGAGAAGCCTCCGAAGCCTCCAGAAGACGCCGCGGATACAAAATTACTACCTCGGCCCAGGGTAAACATTACGATTTGGCCTCCCTGTTCACTGAGCTTAATGAACGCTATTTCAAAAAGGCATTGGAGCGCCCCGTGCTCTCCTGGAGCGCGCGGCCAACCAGGCGCATCCTCGGACATCACGATCACGTTCACTCCGCGATCATAATAAGCCGCAGCCTGGACAACCCTGCCATTCCGCAATTTGTAGTGGAATATGTGCTTTATCATGAGATGCTTCACGTTAAGCACCCGCCCCGAGTAGTGTCTGGCAGGACGATTTATCACGGCCAGGCGTTTCGAGAGGAGGAACGACGGTTTCAACGCTTCGATGAGGCACTTAAATGGATGGAAAAGATTGCGGCGCGGCGGGGCAAGGCACGCCGGCACCGTTCCTGCGGCGGTTAATCTGGCCTGCGTGAGCAGCCTCGTTCTACTTACGCCCTGGGCGATTCACCGCTGGATCCCGAAAGACAAAGTTGATCGAGTTCTTCAGACCTAGCATGAGGAAACCTTAATGTAGGTCGACGGAACAAATTCGTCGCGAGGGCGTTTCATAAGATGAGCAAAGATCGCGACCCGGTTGAGGAGGATGTGCATTTGGATTCTCTCCGCCGATTCGAGACCTGAGTTCAGAACAGAAAATCCTTCTCCTTTTTGGGGCGCTTCGTGGCGCCCCGAATCTTTATGGCGTGAAAGGCTGGAATCGCTTCCCGCGCGATGACCGGAACGCTAAAAACATTAGAAAACTTTAAGCATTTCTAAGACCGAGAGAATGACTTTTTTTGAAACCGACGTCGGCCTTCCGCGTTATTAGACGTGTGAGTGAACAACGAGCCTGGACCACGTTGAATCCTAATGCGCCTGATAGGCGTGGCCCTACTTGTTAGTCCAAGCATTACCGCTTGGGGTGAATCCTCCTCCATTACTCACCGGGCGCCGCGGCAGGAAGTGGCTGTGGCGCCCGAACTTTATTCAGGAAGCTTTCTGCCACCCACGTAGTAACGAATTTATTCGTTCTGTTTTCACTCCATGCAACATCCCGTTGCAACGAGTTCATAGGGTGCGGCGCGATTAAAAGCAGAACGAAAAAATTCGTTTCTACGTGGACGTGGGCTGACTAAGCCAGTTTTTTCCGAAACCGGAATGCACTCAACACCAGCAACACAATTCCCATGAAGATTAAGGTCAGCACCTCCGGGAGCAAGTCGACCAGAGTGGCGCCCCGTAACACAATACCGCGAATTATTTCCATGAAATGAGTCGCCGGCACCAGGTACCCAATGAAGCGCATTATCGCCGGCATTGACTCGCGAGGAAACATAAACCCAGAGAGTAACACTGAGGGCAACATTATTAGCCAGGCGAGCTGCAAAGCCTGCATCTGACTCTGTGCTTTGGTCGATATCAACAGACCAATCGCCAGCGCGGTAAATAGGAACAAAATTGAGAGTCCGAGTAACAGCAATAAAGATCCTTTGATCGGCACGTCAAACACGAGCCGCATCACAGTCAACACAGTAAATGTCTCCACAATGCCGATAAGGCCGTAGGGCACAAGTTTCCCCAGCATCAGTCCGAACGGACGAACCGGCGTGACCAGCAGCTGTTCCAGAGTGCCTTGCTCTCGCTCACGTACGATTGAGAATGCGGTGAGCAGTGTTGTGATGATCTGGAGAATAATCGCAATCAAACCAGGCACCATAAAATTTGCGGATCGAGAATCGGGATTAAAGAGCATCTTTGGCCGAACCTCGATAGGCAGCTGCGACGTTCGACTCAGAGAACTCTGTAGCTGCGTACTTAACCTCGCTAAAGATTCGGTGAGCCCAACCTGCGATGCTACCTGAAGACTCTGGGTGGCAATGCTCGAATCAGAACCGTCGATCAGAACCAACACCGTCGCCTGTCGATTTGTCAGCAGTCGGTCGGAGTAATCTGGAGGGATCTTGATGCCGATCTTGACTCGACCAGTGATGATCGAGCTGTTGAGTTCGTCATCAGATTCAACATAGCGAAAGATTTTGAAATAATCAGTGTTTTCAAACGCCTGCAGGAGCTCACGCGATTGCGGGCCGGGGTCCAGGTTGTACACTGCCGTCTTTATGTTGCGTACATCGGTATTTATGGCATAGCCGAAAACCATCAGCTGAATCATCGGCACCAGCATCATTAATGCAAGCGTCAACGGATCACGACTGATCTGGATGACTTCTTTGTAGAAGATCGATGTGAATCCTTTGAACATGATCGTAAACCTATTTTGCTAAGTTTCCATTTCCTGCAAACCTCTTCGTAAGCGTCACAAAGACATCCTCCAACGACGGGCGAGCCGCGGTAACTTCGGCACCTCGAATGCCGATTTGCTCGAGCGTCTCGGTTATTCTGTCGAGCCGATCGCTTGAGTCCATAAGCAAATGAATTGATTGCCCAAAAATAGTGGCATCGCGGACATATGTCGCGCGCTTGAGCGCACCCAACGCAACAGTCGTGTTTGGGCAGGTAACCTCGACCCATCTTGCGCCAGCGGGTGTTACGTCGGGCAATTTTTTCAAATCGTCTGGTTCCCCGAATGTTATGAGCTTTGAGTTGAAGATGTAGCCGACGCGCGAACACCGCTCAGCTTCGTCCATATAGTGAGTAGTTACAAATAAAGTTATTCCCAACCCTGAAAGCTGAAAGAAGAGATCCCAAAGCTCTCTTCTGGCAACCGGATCGATACCGGCAGTAGGTTCATCGAGAAAAATAATCTTCGGCTCGTGAACAAGCGCACACGACAACGCCAATCGTTGTTTCCAACCCCCCGATAGTGCCGAGGCTCGACGATCGCGGAAGGGCCCGATGTGCGTCAGATCGATCACGTCATTTCGACGGCGTTTCAGGTTCTCACCCTTGAGACCATAGACGTGGGCATAAAAATTCACGTTTTCCCACACTGTAAGATCCTCGTAGAGACTAAACTGCTGCGACATATACCCAATAGTCTGACGAATATCGTCGGTCTCGTTCAAAATATCGTAACCAGCAACGTGCGCGCTGCCGGCCGTGGGTACGATCAACCCGCACAACATTCGGATCAGAGTTGATTTGCCGGAACCGTTCGGCCCAAGAAAACCAAATATCTCGCCGTTCTGAACTGAAAGACTCACCCCGTCGACGGCGGTAACGTCGCCAAACTTTTTTGTAAGCCCAGTGATTTCGATAGCAGTAGTCATACAAGTCAATGATTCGTGATCCGTGATGCGTGATTCGTGAGGCGTGATGCGTGATTCGTGATGCGTGAACCGTGATTCTTGATCCCGGATTTTCGTCACGAATCACGGATCACGCATCACTTATCACTCATCACTTATCACTCATCGCTTATCACTCCTCTTCACCTCGCTATCGTTACATCCGCCGCCATACCTGCCGAGAGACGCCGCGCACTATTGTCCAGCCTGACACGCAAGCCAAAAACCTGGTGGGCGCGCTCGTCACGTGTCTGAACGTTGCGTGGCGTGAATTCTCCTCTGCTGGAGATCTCCTCGATTCGGCCGTGGAATCGCTCGCTGGGAAATGAGTCGACACTGACAGACACTTCTTTGCCCAGTTGCACATTTCCCTTTTCCGGTTCCGGAACGTAGACTCGAACCCACAGGCGGTCTACCTCTACAAGCGTTGCGATCGGAGAATTTGGATTAATGAGCTCCCCAGGTCTTACCTGGAGGATTTCGACGAACGCGTCCGCCGGCGCTTTGACTTCCAGTTCGCCAAGTTGCACGTCGATCTGCTGCAGCGTGGCGCGAGCGCGTTCAAGCTGAGCCCTTGCAGCGTCAATGTCTTCTTTGCGCGCCCCACGTTCTACAAGTTGGCGATTAGCTTCGGCCTGTTTGAACAGGCGATTTGCCCGCTCTATCTCCTCGCGTCTCGTACCGGCCTGGAGAAGATCAAGCGACTGGCGAGCAGCATCACGACGAGCACCAGCTCGATCATAACCGGCCTTCGCGTTGTCGTGCTCCTGTTGGGACAATACCCCATTACTTGATAATGCTGAGGCTCTGGTGAGGGTTAGCCTGGCCACCTCATAGTCAGCTTCGGCTGCCTTTAACTCCGCGCGGGCAGAATCTATTTCTTGTTTTCGAGGGCCATTTCGTGCCTGTTCGTAGCTCATCCATGCCGCTTCTTCCTGAGCCTTAGCCGCCGCTACTTCCTCGGGTCGGAACCAGCGCTTAGTCTTCTGCAGATTCGCGTCCGCCTGGGACACGGCGGCAACTGCATCCGCGTGCCTGGCATCAAGATCGTAGCGGTCGAATCGGATGATCGGTTGTCCCTGTTTGACCTCCTGGCCTTCTCTGACGAGCACTTCGGCGATTCGACCACCAACCTTCGATCCGATGTGGATCTCGTCTGCTTCGATTGTGCCCGACAGCATCAGTGAGTCGGCGGAAACTCGCCCGTTGAGGTATTTCCATGCGGCGGCGGCTCCCAACAAAACGAGAGACAAACCGCCGATCAGAATTGTTCGTCTGAAGCTTCCTGTTTTCATGATTGCACCCGAGGTTGTCGTTTGCGGCCTGGCTCTTCAAGCCCGCTGTTGTCATTGACCGATTTAGTAACCCGTCCCTCGACAGCTCCATTCAAAAACAGATCAATAGTGTGAACGGTAACTCTGTCGACGAATGCCTGGTCATATTGTGTTTTGCCGAGGGCAACCGAGATTATCGGTCTAAGAAACTGAAAGATGACCACCATGCCCATCAGGCTTATTGGAGCGAGTTCAGCATCTACATCTCGCAACTCGCCGCGTTCTACGCCCTCGCTGATCAATCCTTTCAGCATCGAGTAATTGGATACCGCATATTGCTGCGCGATCTGCTTAATGCGTTTGGCGCCGGTCAACATCTCTCTATAAAGGATGCTTGTGATATTTGGCTGGCTGAGCATGAAGGCAGCGTAAGCTTCGACGAAAGACGCGAGGCGCTCTTTAGTAGAACCGGATTTGCCGATTGTTTCGATTAACAGCGATCGGATCCGGGAGGCGGCGCCTTCGAGCATTGCGTGGTACAGCCCTTCTTTATTGCCAAAGTAGTAATGGATCATCGCGCCGTTAACGCCCGCTTTTCTGGCTATATCGCGGATTGCGGCGCCGTCGAATCCACGTTCGGCGAACAGCTCCTCGGCCGCCGCCGCTATCTTTGCTCTCGCTTCCGGATCCTCTACCCTCTTTCTCGGCATATAAATCCTTAATCAAACGTTTGATTAAAGAATAGAGAGATGCTTCAGAGGAGTCAAGAGGTAAGTTAAGTTATTAAATGATTAGAGTTCTGGCGGGGGATCAGATCCGCTTTCGTTTAAAGCGACCGATCAGAGCGTCGGTGGCGATCTTGAGTTCCTCGACCCTTACAGCGGATGCCGCCAGATAAAACACGCCCGCTCCTGCGCCTACGGATCCCGCTACGTTTAGGAGCCGCGCCGCGAAACTCCGGCCACACATTCCGTTTACCCAATGACTGATAGCCCAGCAGGCAGCTGCCATCACCAACGATGCGAAGATGATCTTCAAGACCGCCACCAGTGTCCGCTTTCCTTCAATTCCATTAATCCGCCGCTGCATGATTGCATAAAGTAAAGCGCAGTTGCCTAAGGCCACCGTGGAAGTTGACAACGCTAGCCCGCGTTCCTGTAGCGGTCCTACCAGCGTCCAATTCATCACGAAGTTGGTTAACATCGATGCCAAACTTATGATCATGGGTGTGCGAGCATCTCCAAGCGCATAAAATGCCGGAGCCAGAATCTTTATCGCAGCATAACCGGTCAGCCCGATCGCAAAAAAACCCAACGCCGCAGCTGTGTGATCCGTATCGGTCGAACCAAAATGTCCCCGTTCGTATATCACTGCGATGATCGGGTTACCAAGCACAATTAACCCCACCGCCGATGGGATAGTTAGCAGAAACGCCAGGCGCATCGAGCTTGCAAGAGTATGGCGGAATTCGCCCTCGTTCTTTTGAGCAGCGCTGCGAGAGATTGCTGGCAGAGTTGCGGTTGCAATAGCGACTCCGAATACGCCGATCGGAAACTGCATAAGGCGAAACGCATAGCTCAACCACGAGACCGGTCCGGTGCCGGGAATGTTCGACGCGAAATTACTGTTGATCAGGACATTCACTTGCACCGCAGCGCCGCCGATCACTGCCGGTCCCATCAATCCGAACATCCGTCGAACACCCGGATCGCTGAAACTCAACATCGGTCGATATCTGAACCCGGCTTGCCTGAGACTGGGCCATTGAACCGCGTATTGCAGAAAGCCGCCGATAAGTACTCCGTACGCCATTCCGACGATCCCTTCGGTGGGCCTTTCGACGATGGCGCGAATCGGGTGTGAGAAGGTTGGGTCGGTCAGGAGCCCAGCGACTAATAGACCGCCAATAATCGAGCCGACGTTAAAAAACGATGAAGATAAAGCGGGTATCCCAAATCGATCGCGTGCGTTCAGAACACCCATAGCCTGCGCGGCAAGCGCAACCAGAAGAATGAACGGCATCATGATCCGCGTCAGGCGAACGGTGAGCTCGAATTTCGCCGGGTCTGTCTGATAGCCAGGCGCGATGAATGCCACTAAAGGTCCCGCGAAAATGATGCCAAGTACGACAAATGCCCCAAGCACGACTATCAAGCCCGTGGCCACAAGGTTTGAAAGCCGAAAGGCCTCCTTCTCATCTTTGTTTATCAGGTAGTCAGAGAATACAGGTACGAAAGCGCTCGATAAGGCGCCCTCAGCGAAGAGATCGCGAAGCAGGTTCGGTATGCGGAAGGCGATTACATAAGCATCGTTCGCAAAGCTCTTCGAAGCGCCGAAGAAATAAGCGAACACCATCTCGCGTACGAGCCCGAGCACTCGACTCGCCATAACCGCCAGGCTGACTATTCCGGCGGACCGCGCAACGCTTCTGCGTTTTGTCGAAGCTAGTGGCTTTATTTCCTTAACCGGGGCTCGGGATTCGAATTCCACATCACTCATACGGGCGTTGATTCTATCTGCTTGCGCAGGCTAATCCAAGAAACGCAGTTATAGCGACGACTCGACCTGCGAATTTTGTTGCGTTCGAATTTGGAGAGGTTGTCCGTTTTGGGTGATATTAGTCGAGCTCGAGTTCCTTTATGCGGGTGAGCAAAGTCTTATAACTCACGCCCAGTCGTTCGGCCGCTCGAGACTTGTTGTATTCGCAATCCTTCAAAGTTGCGGCGATCTTTCTGCGCTCCACCAGGCGTTGGGCGCGACCGCTTACCTCCGATAGCGATCCACGCAGATCAAACCCATCGAGCAGAGCTGCCTGTTCTCGCACTGAATAATCCGCAGGCGGACTGATGTTCAGGTCCTCGGAAGTTATGTCGGTCCCTCGCGCGAGAATGCATGCACGCTCGATGCAGTTCTCGAGCTCGCGAACGTTGCCGGGCCAGTCGTACTCCTCGAGCGACCGAATGCACTCATCCGTCAGCTTCAAGGGTGATCGCCGAAGCTCTCGTCCGTACTTTGCAGCGAAGAACCCGGCGAGTTGTCCAATGTCTGACCGCCTCTCTCTCAAGGCGGGTATGTTCACCGGGAATACGGCCAGGCGAAAGTACAGATCTTCGCGAAACTGCTTGGCCGCCACTGCGGCTTTAAGGTCACGGTTGGTCGCAGCAACTATCCGAACATCCACCTCGATATCGGCCGAGCCACCCAGACGCGTAATCTTTCTCTCCTCCAGTACCCGAAGAAGTTTTGACTGAACGCCCGGTGCAATTTCGCTTATCTCGTCCAGAAAAATTGTCCCCCGGGATGCGAGCTCAAACTTACCGACTCTTCGTTGATCCGCGCCGGTGTACGCCCCTTTCTCGTGTCCGAACAGTTCGTTTTCTATCAGCGTGTCAGGTATTGCTGCGCAGTTGATGGCGATGAACGGCGCGTCTCGCCGCTGGCTCAGATGATGCACTGCTCGCGCGAACAGTTCTTTGCCGGTGCCTGACTCTCCAAGAAGGAGGACGGTGGTCGGCGTAGCAGCAACCTGTTGAATCTCGCGTCCGACTCTCTGCATCGAGGTTGACTCGCCGATGATTCTGGGGAAGCCGTATCTGCGCGCGTAATCGTCCTTGAGCAACACGTTCTCAGCTCGCAGTTTGGATTCTTCGAGAGCGCGCTGGACTAACAGAAGCAAGTGACGGCTATCGACCGGCTTTTGAAGGAATTCGTATGCTCCTTCCTTCATTGCCTGAACCGCTTCATCGATGGTCCCGTAAGCCGTCAGCATTATCACTGCGGTGTCGGAATCGGCGGACTTGGCAGCCCGCAACACCTCCAGACCATCGGCGCGTGGCATTTTTAGGTCGGTCAAAACGAGATTGTATCGGCTATCGCTGAGCCTTCGACGTGCCTCGGCGCCATCCCGTGCTTCATCAACCGTGTGACCTGCGTTCTGAAGGGTCAGACGCAGCATCTGCCTTAGACTGTCTTTGTCTTCAACTAGAAGTATTTCTGCCGTCGACATAAGGTAAGGTTTATCTCAGGATCCCAGGCGGCACACCTGCCCGCCGCGCGGCGTCTCTTAAGGCGTCGAGATCAGCTTGGGCTTTTACTTGAGCTGTGCGCGCTTCCTCCAATTGCTTTTGAGCGGCATCGCGGTCTTTCTGTAGTTGCATGGCATAGAAGGAATCTCCGCCGGTACCTCGTCCGCGCTTGTCTGTTCCACCGCTGTTTAGTGATATCTGTTGATTCAGGTCTCGGACGCGATTGTCAAAAAGTTGAACGCGACGTTGAGCGCCCTCGAGGTCCTCGTTCAGCTTCGCGAATTGATTTCGATAATACTCCTCGTTGGGTCTTCCATCCTCTGATGTAGCTTTCTGTTCTTCGGCTTCGTTGAATCCTTTTTTCTTTCCGTATTCGATGAGTTGCTCAGCATCGTCAGCCGCGGTACGCGCCTCTGATTGAAGCTCTGTCAGTCGATGACCCGCTTGTCCAATCTCAGCGGCGGTGTCATTTCGCTCGCGAGCGCTTTGACCAGATACGCCGAGATCGTTTCGAAGTGAAGTAATTCGAAGTTCGGCTTCTTCAGTGGCTTTCTGGAGCCGCTTAGCTTTATCGCGTGCTCTCGCGACGCTTTCCCGCCAGGCAACCTCCTCGGGGCTCCCTTTTGGATTGGATGGTTTGGTCTGATCAACCTTTGGATTGGAACCATCAACCTTGGCCGATTCGTCGGCCTTTTCCGGGGTCTCAGGCTTGCCGGAATCCTTCGAATCTGTGACTGGCTGTTCAGTCGCCGGTCGCACATCATCAGTAGTCAGCCGGGGCGGCCTCTGTCTTCCTGTAGCAGGTTGTTGAGCCGCGGTCTGAGAGACCAAAAACAGCAGAGTCAACGCGACGGCGTAGATAAGCTGATGAAAAAGACTTCTCATTGCTGTCACTCCAGTTTGGGGTTGCTTTGTTAGCGAATACAAGGAAGGGGCAGGCTGGCCCAGAATAACGTAGGGGACTATGACGCGCAAGAGTAAACGTATCGGAGTAAACATATCGGAGAATAGCGTTTACAGGAATCTTTTGGGTTCAATCTGGTCATGTTCTACAAGGCCCTGCTACTCGCCAAATTGACACTCTTGGGGGGCCGTGCTAGTTTGAGGCCGTGCCTGCCGGTAATAGAAGCACGCTACGAAATTTCCTCGAATCCGTTCCTGCCTGGTTGCTCCTGAAGCTGCTCCGGCTCTTGCCGCGAAAGGTTGCAATGATTGTGGGTGGGATGATTGGTGCGGCGGCTTATTTTCTACATGCCCGGCTGCGTCGGGTGGGCTATATCAACCTACAGCTTGCACTGCCGGAACTCAGTGAGAGGGAAAGACGCGCTATCGTCAGGCAGGTATTCAGAAACCTCGGCAATCTTCTGGTAGAGTTTGCTCAGTTTCCAAAGATCACACCACAAAACATCTCCAGACTTGTGGAGTACGAAGGCTTTGAGAACTACAAGCGTGCCGCGGAGCGCGGTCGAGGTGTGTTGATGTTGACCGGCCACTTCGGTGCCTGGGAGTTATGTGCTTTTGCGCACGGAGCGTATGGACATCCGCTGAGCTTTCTCGTGCGGCCTTTGGACAATCCGATTCTGGATCGCATGGTAACTCAATACAGAGAATTATCGGGCAATCGCACGATCAACAAGAATCGTGCAGTCAAACAGGTACTCGAGACATTGAAGCGCGGTGAAGATGTTGGGTTTCTGATCGATGTGAACACTCTTCGTGATCAGGGAGTCTTCTGCGACTTCTTTGGGATACCGGCGTGTTCTACGACGGGACTTGCGGTGTTCGCACTGCGATCCGAGGCTCCAGTGGTCCCCGGTTTTTTAATCTGGGACGAGAAGCTTGGAAAACATCGTCTCAAGTTCGAACCAGAGATACCGTTGATTCGCACGGGAGATTTCAAGGAAGAAGTGAGGCTTAATACCGCGCGATTCACGAAGGTGATCGAGGAATGCGCCCGTCGTTATCCCGACCAATGGCTCTGGGTTCACAAACGTTGGCACACACGGCCGGAAGGTGAGGCGGATCTGTACGCGGCCGACAATGAGGAACAGAAGCAGGGCTCATCGGTAAAAGTTGAAGTACAAGTCTAAAAGGGAATTACTCGCCCGGATCAACCCTTCGCGATCCTTTCATAATCATCTTCGAAACGGGTTATATCATCTTCGCCGAGATAGGCGCCGCATTGCACCTCAATAAAGACCACCGGTTCTGAGCCGTTATTTGCAACTCGGTGTTTTGTCCTGGTTGGAATGAGAGCGTCCTGGTTGACTCGCAATGTGAACTCGTTGTCCCCGATTGTGACGAATGCTTCGCCTTTGACAATTACCCAATGTTCGCTTCGGCTTTGGTGCATCTGCAAGCTGAGTCGATGTCCCGGATTAACCTGGATGCGTTTGACTTTGTATCCGTCGCCTTCGGTAAGCACCTCGAACATTCCCCAGGGTCGCATGTCTCTCTCTATATCCATGATGAAGTCAGTTTACAACAGCGTGGCGAGGTTTGCGAAAAGTAACTGCGGTTGGTGAAGGGAAAGAAAAAGGGGATGGTCGCCCATCCCCGCGTTCTCACACAGAGAACCCCCGTTTTGCGTAGCGGCGATATACTATCTCTTCTTTGCGCCCTTCTTAGCGCCGCCTTTTTTAGCAGCGGCCTTCTTCTTGGCGCCGCCTTTCTTTGCAGTTGCCATATGTGCTTCTCCTTTCTAAATTTTTACCTCGTACACAAGATAATGTATCGTTGTTGCCCTTGTGTACTACCGTAAATGTTATACAACATATTGTTGTATATATTTGCTTAACGATTTCTTGTCAACGTTTTTTTTTGCTTAAAGCCGCCTAAAAATAGCAATTGACCATCCAAAACGTGAAAGTGGCTGCCAGAGCCTGTTTCAAGGCGGCCAGTTTGACGACCGGTTCGCAAGTGCTTTGAACGCCCCGCTTGCACGCTGCGAATGTATCAGCGTTATTTTGCAAAATATAATGAGGACGTAACAGGCTCCCAGAGCCGATTGTGTGACCGCACCCCTGAAAGTGGCGCTGGGAGCCTATTCTGTGACATAGTCACGAAAGCGGCTCCCAATGCGCATTCCCGGTATCTATGCATGCATTTTCCGGATCATTGACTGAGGTGGTTCGTCGTCGATAATATGCGTGAGCAATGTCAACTGGTCCGATCGACTTACACACTCATACTACATACTCTGATGGGAGTGCGAGCGTTGATCAATTGATTGAGTTCGCCGCATCGATGCGAGCGCGTGCTGTGTCGATTACCGATCACGATACGGTCGCGGCAGTTTCCGAAGCGAGAGGCGCAGCTGATCGATTAGGAATAGAGTTCGTCACTGGTGTGGAGATCAGCGCGGATTATTCTCCGGGAACCATGCACATACTCGGTTACTGTTTCGATGACCAAGCGGGTGCTCTTGTTGCGAAGCTCGACGAGTTGAGAGTTGCGAGGGAACGGAGGAATCCGCAGATCGCGGATCGATTGAGGTCTCTTGGCTTTGAGATCACCTATGATGAGGTAGCTCAGCTCGCAGGCAACAAGGTCGTCGGCAGACCACACTTTGCGCGAGTGATGATCGATAAGGGATATGCTTCCAGCGTACAGGATGCATTCGATCGTTTCCTTAAGAAGGGGGCGCCGGCATATGTCGAGAAGGCTCGTCTAAGCCCACCCGAAGCCATTTCCCTAATTCAAGCAGCTGGAGGAGTTGCGGTCCTGGCGCACCCCTATCAGCTGAAGCTCTCGTCATATGAGCAGGTTGATAATCTGGTCGGTCAGCTAACTGAATTTGGGCTCGACGGCATTGAAGCGATCTATAGCCGCCACAGCGAGGCAGAGCGAGAAAGTTACTCTGAGATTGCGAAACGCCATCATTTATTAATAACCGGCGGGAGCGACTATCATGGAAGCTACAAGCCGGACATCAATATAGTTACTGGCCTTGGTGATCTTGAAGTGCCTTATGAGTTGTTGACCGAAGTAAAGGCGCGTGCGGCTACTAGATCTCAAGCAAGGCAATAGAGCTGGACCTGTTGTGATCGAGCAACGAGTGGGGAAAGATCATTTTGATCGACCATCTCTGTTGCTGAAAGTGGTTACGTATGGCTGACGATTCAAATATTGAAGCTTTAGTCTCACAGATCACCGACGTTATCCTGGCGCGGCTTGGAGCCGCGGCGCCCGGCGACTGCGGTTCGCATCACGACGAGTGCTTTGTGAAGTGCCCGGATCGTATGCGATCGTTGCTGGACGATGGCGGCGTAAGGTTTGGATTAAGTGGAATAGAAAGCGAAGCCGCTCGCGAAGTCGCTCGTTACATCGATCATACGCTGCTCAAAGCGGATGCGACTCGCGAAGAGATCCTCAAAGTTTGTGAGGAAGGTGTTCGTTACGGCTTCGCATCCGTTTGCATTAATCCTACGTGGGTGCGGGAAGCGGCATGTGCGCTTCGCGGAAGCGGTGTCAAAGTATGCACAGTGATTGGATTCCCGCTTGGCGCAAATGTCCCGGACGCAAAATCCTACGAAGCCAGACGAGCAATCTTCGATGGCGCGAGTGAACTCGATATGGTGATCAACGTTGGCGCTTTGAAGTCTGGCGACCACGACCTCGTATCCAGAGACATCAGAGGGGTCGTCGAAGTAGCTCGCGAAGGCGGATACATCTGCAAGGTAATAATTGAAACCGCATTGCTTACCGATGATGAAAAGGTGAGCGCCTGTTTGATCGCCAAGGAAGCGGGTGCCGATTTTGTTAAGACATCGACCGGCTTCAGTTCGGGTGGAGCGACCGCGGCGGATGTTGCCTTGATGCGCAGGGCAGTTGGCGGGCAGATGGGCGTAAAGGCATCTGGCGGGGTTCGCGACCTGAAGCAAGCCCAGGAGATGATCAGGGCCGGGGCGACTCGCATTGGTGCCAGCGTTGGCGTCAAGATCGTACAGGAAGCCGGTGGCTCTCCCGTTTCGTCAGGCGGCACCTCTGGAATGTCTTATTGAAAGAGAAAACGCGACCTTGAAGCGAGCGGATTGCTGTAAATCATCTTCGCTGAAAAAGGACGATCTAGTACGCCCACCGGCACAGGACTGAGCCCACGGTGTAGCCCGCGCCAACTGCCGCAAACACTACCAGCTTACCCTTCTTTAGTCTCCCGTCATCGATCGCATCTCCGATGGCAAGAGGAATAGTTGCTGCTGTAGTGTTGCCAAATCTGCTGATATTTTTCACAACTTTACTATCATCCAAACCGAGCTTCTCCGCGGCAGCATTGATAATGCGCAGGTTGGCTTGATGGGCAATAAACAAGTCTACATCTGCGTTCTGAAGGCCATTGCGTTGCAGGATTCCGCGGCTGATCTCTCCCATCTTGCGCACTGCGTACTTGAAGACGGGCTGACCATCCTGGTGAACATAATGCATCTTCTTTTCGACCGTTTCGTGGGATGCAGGATTTAAACTGCCGCCCGCTGGCATATACAAAAACTGACCGCCCGACCCGTCGACCTCGTGTAAATAATCGAGGATTCCAAACTCATCATCAGTGCCAGGTTCTAGTAGCACCGCGCCCGCTGCATCGCCGAACAAAACACACGTTGATCGATCGTCTGGATTGGTGATGGATGACATCACATCAGCGCCAACCACCACGACTTTGTCGTGTTGGCCTGATGAAACAAACTGCGCCCCGACCGTCAAGGCATAAAGGAAGCCCGAGCACGCGGCCGAAATGTCGAACCCCCAGGCGCGAGTCGCGCGAACCTTGTTTTGCACGATGCAGGCTGTTGCGGGAAAGAACATGTCCGGCGTGACGGTAGCGAGGATTATTAGCTCGATTTCATCCGCCTCGATACCGCGGAGCTTGAGCAGGTTGTCGACTGCTTTAGCGGCAAGTTCAGAAGTTGGGGTTCCAGGCTCAACCCAATGTCTCTCGACAATACCAGTTCGAGTCACTACCCAGTCGTGATTTGTGTCGACTCGCTTGGCGAGGTCGTAGTTTGTAACAGTCTTCGGTGGCACATAGCGGCCCAGTGCGGTTATCTTGGCTCGGCGTGTTGCATTCATGTCGCTACATTCCTCCGCGACTCACTATCATCGTCGCGCGGGCAAGAGAATTCAATCTTTGAGCCTCGATACTAGCATTCGCATCTTTTTAGTCGCAAGCAGTCGTCTCAGTGACAGCGGGACATCAGCGACAGCGGGCATGTCAGTATTGCCCGTTTCTTGGAAGGTGATTAAATGAACCTGTAAACCCTCGTGAAGGCTTTTTTTCCTAACTCTGATTGTGTTATACGATAGATATTCGGTAGCGCAAAAAAAGAGCATCTTTTCGTCGGTTTGTAGTTCGGCCTCTAGGCGGAAGTTTACTGGCTGGACAAGTCTAACGGTCACTTATCTACAGTCTTCCGCTTCACGATCGAGCTATGAACTCTCGCTTAGGATTCCCTTAGTGCGAAAGTTAACATTGCTCAAAGGAGACGCAATGGCTGACAATTCAAGCTCCCACGTTAATATTCCAAAGTTGATTTTGGTTCCGTCGATTATCACGCTTGCCGTAACTTTGTTGCGACTGGTCGGCGAACTTCAGAATTGGCCTTCTGTTTTGTTCAATAGAGAGGCGGGCGGCGGAGGGTCGATTATCGGCATTACCTGGCTCGCATTGATCTTTGGCGCTTATTTCGCCGTTAAACTAGCGCGTTTGGGCGAAGAAGGGCCGGGTGCCGGGCGAGTCATCGGTTTTGCGCTTTTAGGGCTGGTCATAACGGTTGCTGGTGGATGGCTCGGGTTTGGAATGAAAGCAGAATTTCCCGGAAAGATTATCATCGGACTGCTGTTGATAGCTGCGGGAGGGGTGATGCCCTTCCTGGGATGGAGTACATTGGCCAAGGTCCTTCTGGCATATGGTTATGCAGCTAGAATACCGGTTCTGATTGTTATGTATTTCGCATTCCGAGGTAACTGGCATACGCACTACGACGCAGTACCGCCGGAATTCCCGGATTTGCCTTTCTGGAGCAAGTTCTTTCAACTGGCAGTAGTCCCACAAATGGTGATGTGGATTGTGTTCACACTGATTATGGGATCCATTTTCGGTGCGATCGCTATTGCTTTTGCGCGACGAGGAAAGACTGCCAGTCAACATCAACCTGCTTAGCATCGAACCGGCTATAGTGAAGTGAGTGTGCTATTAACGCCCGTTCACTTCTGGGAATGAGGAGATTAACAATGATGGGCCGCCCTGAGACTGGCGGCCCTACGCTTCTAACGCTGACCTTAATCAATCGTAGTACTCGAGGCCCAGGTGTGTAATCAGCTCCTCGCCTTTCAGGTGTCTCAACCTGTTCTTCAATTTCATCAACTGAATGAACAGATCGTGCTCAGGGTACAGACCCGGTGCGGTCATCGGGCTCTTAAAATAAAACGAAAGCCATTCCTGGATTCCGCGCATTCCAGCGCGTTTCGCAAGATCCAGGAACAATGCCAGATCAAGTACGATCGGCGCCGCCAGGATCGAGTCGCGACATAAGAAGTCGATTTTGATCTGCATCGGATAACCCAGCCAGCCGAAGATGTCGATGTTGTCCCAACCCTCCTTATTGTCCCCGCGTGGCGGATAATAGTTAATTCTGACAATATGGCTGAAGTCTTTATACAATGTCGGGTAGACCTCAGGCTGTAAGATATATTCCAGGACTGAAAGCTTCGATTCCTCTTTAGTCTTGAACGAGTCCGGGTCGTCAAGTACTTCGCCGTCGCGATTCCCAAGTATGTTAGTGGAGAACCACCCATGCAGCCCCAGCAATCGTGACTTGAGCCCGGGAGCAATGATTGTTTTCATCATCGTCTGACCGGTCTTGAAGTCCTTTCCACACAGCGGGAGCCCCTGTTGAATCGCAAGTTTGGTAAGCGCCGGAATATCGATCGTTAAGTTCGGAGCTCCGTTGGCAAATGGCACCCCAGATTTGAGAGCCGCGTATGCATAAATCATTGATGGCGCGATCGCCTCGCTGTTCTCACGCATTGCTCGTTCAAATGCCGCGATGTCCTCATGCTCCGGGCCGGGTTGCTTGAACACCTCAGTGGACGCGCACCATATCATCACTATTCGCGAACACTCGTTGGTCCGTTTGAACGTTTGTATGTCCTCCACTAGCTGTTCAGCGAGGTTGAACTTGTTGGCGGCCTGCTTTACATGCGTGCCATTGAGTCTCTTGACGTAGTGCTGATCGAACACCGCTTTCATTGGTTTGACTGCTTGGAGCTCGGATTTGAGCTGGTTAACAAGATCTGCCTCAAGAACCCCTGCGTGAAGCGCGGCTTCATAGGCGTCTTCTTCAAAAATGTCCCAACCGCCAAAGACCAGGTCTTTGATCGATGCGAGGGGCACAAAATCTCGAATTAGTGGGACACGATTGTCAGTTCGTTTGCCTAACCTGATCGTGCCCATCTGGGTAAGCGATCCAATGGGTTCCGCAAGGCCGCGCTTGATTGCCTCGACGCCGGCTATAAAAGTGGTGCTCACTGCACCCAACCCGACTAATAGAACGCCAAGCCTTCCATTTGGCTCTTCGATCTCGACGGGTGATTTTGCAGTTTGGGTTGGCATATCTAAGTTCCTTTCTGAGAGATGAGAAGGTCGACGCGCAGAATGCAACTCTGATTCAAACAAATGGATTGAGCAAAGTCTTGCATTTTGTTGCTGAATTTTAGCGCTGGCTTGCCGAAGTGGAATCTGGCTGAGTCTATGTATTTCAATTAGGTAGAGGCGCTGAACCTTGGCGAGAAACTTGGCGAGAAACTTGCTGTTGATGGGCATCCTGAATCGACAGGGGCAGCACTAATGAATAGATATCGATAGGCTAACTAATTTTGCAAGCTGAGGCCGAGAAAACCATTCTAGAAATGGATGTTGGCAGTCGCTGGATCTGAAAAAAGCAGGAAGCGCCCATCAGCGTCAAATTGCAGTAGTTTTAGGGACGTTTATCCTTGACACCGACGAGAGTGCCAAGTGACAATAAGACAAGTTGTCTCAACCAATAGGCGTTGTAGACGATGCAGGACAGGATGTGCAGAGGGGCCGGACCCTCTCGTAGCCTCTGAGCCAGTTGCCGCGACCAATTTAGCAGCATCAGGCTTTTCTGGAGAGAGGACATGTTATTCGAAGATGCCTTCGTTGATCCGCCGTCAATACTAAGGCGGCTCGTAGATGCATTTTTAGAAGCCATTAGCGATTTCAGTCGAGATCCAAAAGCTTATATCACCAGCGCGTTCAAAGGAGACGGCATTGGCGGTCACCGTCGAAAGATGCTGCTCCGATTTGGCCTTGCCATAGGCATTGTGGTCTATGCCGTGTTTTTTGGTGCGATCTTGATCCTATGGTCAATTCACGCCAAAGCAAAAGATGTCGGCCAGGAAGAGCTTGAAGTCCACATGATCAATCCCGACGACTTCAAACAGCAGCAGATCGAGATGCCGAAAGCAGAAAAGAAGGCGGGCGGAGGCGGCGGCGGCGGACGCGAAACACCAACGCCGGCTTCCAAGGGCCAGTTGCCTAAGTTTTCTCTCACGCCTCCAATCATAGCGCCGCGCCCCGAGCCGACCCCGAGACCTCCGTCACTTCCCGTGCCTGAGACAGTGATGGTTGATCCGCGACTCGAGCCAAAGCGTGACGAACTCGCCTTAACCGGTTTGCCAAACGGAGTGCCTGGTCCACCGTCAGCCGGTCCCGGATCGGGTGGTGGAATGGGTGACGGTAAAGGCGGCGGAATGGGCCCAGGCGACGGCAGAGGCGTTGGGCCAGGTTCCGGATATAACATGGGTGGCGGAGGCCCAAGCCTGGGTGGCGGAAACGGCGCGCCTGCAACCAGCGTTGATCAACAGCCGATACTATTGAACAACCCGCAGCCTCGATACACCGAAGAAGCGCGAAAGAATAAGATTCAGGGAACCGTGCTTGTCCGGGTGTTAATCGGAAGTGACGGGACTGTGAAGCGGGTAGTGGTCGTGCGGCCGCTCCCGGACGGATTGGACGAACAAGCCATACAGGCCGCGTATCAATTGAGATTCAAACCGGCGATGAAGAGCGGACAGCCCGTCTCTTTCTGGAAACCCGTCGCGATAGAATTCAATTTACGATAACGCCGATCCAAGTGAGGGCTGCGAGTAAAGTCGCGGCCCTCACCTGTTCAAAATATGCCCTTCCGTTTGAGCGGCTCACCTCAAGATGGCTTCAGTAGTCACACAAGAGTTTGTTAGAACAATTCCTGTCGAAGCCCCACCATTCTCTCTTATTGAACAGCCAGGGTTACTATCACGGCTAATTCGCGCGCTTAAGGCAGGCGCAGCCGACTTGATAAATGATCCTCGAGGCTTCATTCAGGATTTGCTTTCGGCTGATACAAAAGACGCTAAGCGACGACAACGGATTTATTATGGATTGGCCTGCGCTTTGGTGACGCACATTGCGCTGCTAGTTTTTATCGCAATGATGGGGTGGCGTACGATCTTTGTGAAGCCGCCCGCTGAGGAAACGAAAGACTACATTGTTACTCCTGTAGGAATTCCATCGCCGATTGCGAAATCAGGAGCTGAAGAATCGAGCTCGCGACCTGGCAATTCCCACGGAGGAGGAGAGGCTGGCGGAGGGCAGCTTGTTCCGCTACCTGCCTCGAAAGGTACGCCGCCACCGAAATCACTTCTGCCGCCGATCGTCAGTATGAAACCGTCCAACATTGCTGACCCAGCTTTGCCGATGAGCCCGACAATACCCGGCGTCCAGACGGCGCCACCACCGCCCGCTCCAATCGGAGATCCGGCGGGAAAACCTGCAAGTCTGTCAGGAGGCCCGGGTAAAGGCGGAGGGATCGGCAGTGGTGATGGACCAGGCATTGGATCTGGAAAGGACCCAGGTGCGGGTCCGGGAGGTGGTGGCGGAACCGGAGGAGGTCGTGCGGGTCTGCCAGGTGGTTCCGGCACAGGAACCCCAGCATTCATTTATGCGAATAACGCCAACAGCTTTCCCGGCTATCGTCCCTGGAGCTGGATTCGTAAGGAGCGGGCGATCATCACCCCTGAGGCACGAGAAAACAAAGTAATCGGGACGGTAGTATTGCGTGCAGATTTTAACGGCGACGGCACGATCACGAACATTGAAGTTGCAATGCCGGTGGATTACATGAATGAAGCTGCGGTGGAATCACTACGCCGATGCACGTTCCGTCCGGCAACCATAAACGGAATACCTGTCAGTGTACGCAAAGTCTTGATACGAATTGACGTCCATTACTAAGTCGTCGAGTTAGAATTCTTCCCTGAGTTTCCGCGCGGCTTTCCTAAGTTGAAAGATCACCTTCCCTAATATCTCTCGCGGTTTTAACTCGAGCACCACGCAACAATCATCATCTATCTCATAAGCCACAAGGGACGCTTGATCATAGTTCACCACGAAGTGCTTCAGCCTCCCGAGGTTGGCGCGAGCGGCGGCAGTTCGAAACGTGTGCATGACTACGGCAACGTAAGCTCCTCGCAGTCTTAACCGGTCAACCTCGGTAGTTGCGCACCACTGAACGGCTTCTCCGTCTCCCGCGACGATAATGGCTCCGGTAGCGCCCTCCACGGTCGAAATCAATTCATTCAACAGGGATTCGATCGACACTTTATCCTGCTTTCTCAGTGATTTCGGCGCATTATAAGCAATATCGCCGAAAGCTTCGAGGTTGAACTGGCAACTCCCGTCGCTTAACGATTTTCCAACTTTCTCGGTCTCGGTTAAGTCTATACTATTGAGCGGATGAGGGGTCTATCCTCGGATGGTGGCGTGAGGCGCGTTGGAACTGACTGACAGCCAGATAATTGAACGCACCCTTGGAGGCGAACCTGACGCTTTCAATCTATTAGTCCGTCGTTGGGAGCGCCAGATTTACGGTCTCACGCTTCGAATGCTGGGCCGCGATGAGGAGGCCAAGGATGCGACTCAGGAGACCTTTCTCTCGGCCTACCGCAACCTCTCGAAGTTTCGCGGCGAGGCTAAGTTCTCATCATGGATCTATCGGATCGCCCTCAACGTCTGCAACACCAGGTTGAGGAGCCGCTCAAAGGTCACCGTCTCGCTGGATGAACAACGGGAGATGACCGGTCTTGAGATCGCAGCGGAGGGCGCCGATTTAGGGAGTGGAATTCAACAGGAGCAGGTAACGCGTCACGTGCGTCGCGCGTTACAGGGTCTGCCGGCAGAAATGCGACAGGTAATAATAATGAAGGAGTACGAAGGCCTTAAGTTTTCAGAGATAGCCGATGTCCTGGGTATCCCGATCTCAACGGTTAAGACCCGGATGTACACCGGGCTAACCGAATTAAGGAAGCGGCTTGGGCATTTGCGAGAGGCCGTATAACCTTGGGCGACGTACCGTAGACTGTCCAGTCTGCGGACTGTGAACGCCTCTCACGAAAGTTCACCGGATCCGCAGACTGGCCAGCCTACGGCACATCGTCCGAGTGGTGGTGAAGAAAATGAGTAACGAAGATAAGAGAACAAACTGCGATATGCACGAGATACTGGTTTCGTATCTCTACAACGAAGCTACGGCGGAAGAGAGCAAGCTCGTTGAACAACACCTGAATGAATGCGCAGCGTGCAAGGAAGAGTTGCATTCGTTTGAGCGGGTACGAGGCATGCTGCAGCAGTGGGAGATCGATGACTTGCCTGTTGTGCGGGTGGTCGCCGAGCGACCCGGTAGCGTGCGGTCAATGCTACCGGTTCTGAAGGAATTAATTTCGGTGACTCCGATCTGGGCGAAGGCACTCGGCGCAGTTGCGATGGGCTTGATCGTGCTGGCCATTATCGGAACCGATATTAATGTAGGAAGCGGTGGCTTCTCTTTTCGTGCTGATTTGTTGCGGCGTGGTAGAACGCTGCAAGCCACCAGCGTACCGAGCGTGGCATCCTCCAGCGGCTCTGATATTGAGCAGGTTCGGGCTGAAGTGAAGGGTCTGGTGAATCAACTGATCGCCGAATCCGAGCGGCGCCAGCATGATGAAATAAAGGCTCAGCTAGTCAGCCTGGAGTCGCAACTTCAGACGATGCGTTCGGCGGATCTTACAAAGCTTGCGACACGCATCCAGGAACAACACGCAAGACTCAAGACCATCGAGCAGGATATAGATCGTCGCGAAGGGCTCGATTTGACTGACATCCTCTTCAGCGACGTAAGCAGGCCCGGTTCCCGAGCCGCGACAGGTGGCAGCGATTAGTTTGAGATAATCAACGCTTTGAGGAATACCACGGCGCCGGTTGAAGAGTTGTGCAAGCTTCGCGCGAGTCGGGAAGAGTTCACGCGAGGCGACGCGGGAAAAAGGGAGAGTTCACGCGTCTTTGAATTAGCTCAGGTCATCGACGCGGCGCTGTGGTTCATTACGCGAGGCTGAGGATGAGCAAAGGAAACTCATCTTCAGCCTCTTTTGCTTTATAGCGCTCGTTCATTCTGCTTAACCTCTGTGTTCTCGGCCTCTGCGGTTAAAGTCTACAGACTTACTGCTGACAACGAGATCTGTCACTGAAACACCTTACTCGCTGGAAACCTCGAAATCCGTTAGAATCTTGCTCTTACATTAGCGGGTGTTAGTTCAAGATAATCATTCTTGACCTTACTCAGGCCGCATACGGAGCTGTCGAATGCAAGTCTTAGAACGAATCCGCGCTCGCGCCGCTTCCTCACCAAAACATATTGTCTTACCTGAAGGCGAAGATGAACGTACCATCCGTGCGGCATCGCTCTGTGTCGAGAGCCGGTTGGCTCAAATCACGCTAATCGGTTCGGAAGATGTGATTCGAAATAAAGCTTCCAGGCTTGGCGCCGCTATCACCGGAGCCTCTATCGTCGATCACCGCCGATCCGCTGATCGCGAAGAGTTTGCTGCCCGCTATTACGAAGCACGACGAGCAAAGGGCGTTACCCTGGACGAGGCCCGGCAGCAAATGGACGACCCGCTCTACTTTGGAAATATGATGGTGAAGCTGCGCCGTGCCGATGGCAGTGTCTCCGGCGCGACTCATACAACGGGACACACGGTTAGCGCGGCTCTCAAATGCATTGGGCCAAGACAGGGTTTGAAAATCGTCTCAAGCTTTTTTCTGATGATCGTGCCCTCAAGTCAGTTTGGCGAGAACGGCGCTCTCATCTTCGCAGATTGTGGAGTTATCATTAATCCATCGGCTTCCGAACTCGCAGAAATCGCTATTGCTTCCGCGGACTCTGCGCGCGCTCTTCTTCAGGCAGAACCGAGAGTGGCAATGCTTTCATTTTCTACAAAGGGTAGTGCAAAACATCAGCTGGTGGACAAAGTTATAGAAGCGACTCGTACGCTGCGCGCAAGGGCGCCTGAGCTGCTTGTCGATGGCGAGCTACAGGCAGACGCCGCTCTGGTGTCTTCAGTCGCACAAAGCAAAGCTCCAGGCAGCAGTGTTGCCGGGCGAGCAAACACATTGGTTTTTCCGAACCTCGACGCCGGTAATATCGGATACAAACTGGTAGAGCGACTTGCCGGAGCAACTGCAATCGGCCCAATACTGCAGGGGCTCGCCCATCCGGCAAACGATCTGTCGCGCGGCTGCAAAGCGGAGGATATCCGCGACGCTGTGGCGATTACTGCCGTTCAGGCGCAATCAATCTGATTTCCCTGCTGAGTAGACCCGCTCGAATAATGAAATACCCGATGACTCAAGCAGTGAGAGTGTTACGTGACAGTCAGATCGCGTTTGAACCACATCTCTACGACTATGAGGACCGCGGTGGCACAAGGCGCTCATCTGAAGAATTACACGTCGACGAGCATTTGGTTATAAAAACACTGGTAATGGAGACAGATTCGCGAGATCCATTGATTGTTTTGATGCACGGTGATCGCGAGGTATCAACAAAGGAACTCGCTCGCGGGCTTGGAGTAAAAACCGTTTCTCCGTGCGATCCGGCTGTAGCGCAGAAACACACCGGCTATATGGTCGGAGGAACCAGCCCTTTGGGAACACGCAAGGCGCTGCCGATTTACGCGGAGAAGACTGTGTTCGATTTGCCCCTGATTTACATCAACGGAGGTAAGAGAGGATTTCTCGTGTCACTTGACCCAAAGGATCTCCATCGCGCTCTGAAAATAACAGAGGTGACCGTTGCAATACCTTAGCGGAGTGAACCGAGAAGGAAGATCAGATTCGATGCCCAATTCTAACGCAATAACTGAGCTAAATGAGGATCAGGTAGATCCGAATCCTTTCAAGCAATTTGCTGTCTGGTTTCAAGATGCCGAGAGGGTCGTACCCATTCTTCCAAACGCAATGACGCTAGCCACCGCTACAAAGGGCGGAATGCCATCGGCGCGCGTGGTCCTGTTGAAGGGCTTTGATGAGCGCGGGTTCGTCTTCTACACCAACTATGAAAGCCAGAAAGGACGAGAGCTGGATGAGAATCCGGTCGCAAGTCTGAGCTTTTATTGGGCGGAATTGGCGCGACAGGTTCGTATCACTGGGACGGTGACTCGAACTACGGAAGCTGAATCCGAGGAATATTTTCACACCCGTCCGATCGACAGCCAGTTGGGCGCGTGGGCCTCGAACCAGAGCGAAGTGATCAGTGGCCGAGATGTTTTAGAGAAGAGGATGGAAGAACTGTTGAAAGGGTATGCGAACAAGACCATACCCTTACCGCCGTACTGGGGCGGTTATCGGGTCACACCGTTTCTTATTGAGTTCTGGCAAAATCGCGAGAGCAGGCTGCACGATAGATTGCGCTACAGACTCACTTCTGAAGGAACGTGGATCATCGAACGCCTCGCACCGTAAATCATACGTAAGATACCATCGGGCTTCAAAGCCCGATGGTATCTCGGAGAGGTCCCTGCTTTGTTAGATCGAACTTGAAACTCCATCGGCTTAAAGCCCGATGGTATCCAGGGGAGCTCACCTTTTGTTATTCCGAAGCAACTCCATCGGCTAAAAGCGGATGGTGTCTTGAGACTTTCACTAAACATTTCACAAGACACATCCTCCGTAGTGGACCTGAATCACCCTCCGAGCAAGAAAAAAAGGGAGCCGACGGCGGCTCCCTAGAGGTACTCACACGAGGAAGACAGAAGCTTCAAGGTTAAGGTTCTAGCAAGCTTCATCAAAGGCGGACCCGCTCGCTTCAGGTTCCCGCCCAGTTTTCGTCATACTCTCCGGTTGCACAAACCGAGTAGTCAGCAGCCGGATAGCTCTTACACCACCGACCTAGAACGTGTAGCGCACCTGGATTCGTCCGTAACGTCCAACCTGTGTGCCAACTGGACCGCCAATTCCACCGTCATTCAGACGCGCATTGTTGAAGAACGGATTCGTTACATCCCCGTTGCTGTTGTCCGCACCCACAAATGCCCAAGTGAAATTTGGGTGGTTGAAGATGTTGAAGAAGTCGAAACGTACTTCCAGCTTGTGTCCTTCAAACGGGAGAGGGAATCCCTTGTTCACGCTCAAGTCCATCGTGTTGATCTTATTTCCGCGCAGCGTATTGCGCCCCGCGATATTTGTTCGTATCGCCGGATCGACGATGTACTTAACGTTCGCTGGGTTGATCGGCTCACCATTCGCATCGACGTAGTGGGTCGGCGATGACACTCCAAACAACGAATCGAGAATCGCCACCGAATTCGGGGGGGCGTTCAGGTTGATGATAGCCGGCCGGTCGTTGGTATTCTCCAAATCGCCGTTCAGGTCGATTCCTCCAACGAATGGTGTTTCTACTGACCCGGACTGCATTCGATAGATTCCACCTACCGTCCAAAGTCCGCCGAGTTGGCCACGCCACCCGCGCTTTGGCCCCGGAATATCGTAGATGAACGAAAAAACTCCTCGATGAGGAACATCGAAGCTTGCCACACTGCGATCCGTTCGACGATCGAACGGATTCGATGCTCTGCTTGCTCCACCGCTCGTCACAAATATTTCGCTGTTCACATCATCGATTGCCTTGGAGTAAGTGTATGCAAAGCGGAAAAGCAGACCGTTCTTGAACCCACGCTCAACTCTAGACTGCAGTGAATGGTAGATAGAGTCACCGCCGTTGGTTCGAAGGACCACCGATCCACGATCCGGATGCGGCCGCACGCTGTTGATTCCCGGGTTCAGCTGCTCGTTTATGAACAGTCTAATACCTCGGGTCCCAACGTAGGCAGCATCGACAATGACGTTCCAGGGCAGTTGGCGCTGCACATCAAGGTTCCATGTCCAGGTCATCGGATTGACCAAATCCGGATCGATGCTTGTGACTGCAGCACGAGGATTTGGCACGCCCGTGCTCGGCAGCGAATCGACTCCGGCATTAGCAAATCCGCGGCCTCCCACAGTCGACCCAAGTAGGGTCACGCCAAATGCGTTGGGTGGTGATGCAGCGGTGTTGCTCAAGATATTGTTGAAGAACACGTCATAACCTACACCGACTCCTCCGCGAATCACCGTCTTGTCCTCACCGAAAAGCCAACTCGGCCCTATGTGGGGCGTGTACGCAAAACTGAATCGCGGTGCGAAGTTGTTGTTGTCAGAATGCTGCTTCTGAGGGGTGTCGAATGGTTGGTCGAAGCCCGCGAACGCCGGAAACGGTATCACGTTGAACGGTGTTCCGTAGTTCTCATAGCGAAGACCAAGATTCAAGCTCAGGTTCGGTTTCACACGCCACGTGTCGTTTACAAAGTACGCCTGGTGGAACGCGTCCGGATAAGTTACCGGGCTGCCGAAAGTGATTGCAGCGAACGTTCCCTGAGTGCCCGAGAATCCATCAACAAAATTTCCGAATACGGGGAACCCACCACCTGGTGAGAAGGTAAGCGTGCCTTGAGCGTTGAACGGAACAAACTGCTTTGCAAGCTGTCGCATCATATCCGTTCCAGCGCGAATGGTGTGCGCGCCTTTGGTATAGGTGATTGTGTCCTGAAACTGATAGTTGTTGAAAATGCGTCCCTGCGGGAAGAAGGTGGTTGTTAGAGCACCAAGTACTCCCACAGGGCTGATCGGAGCTCCCGCAAACAGAAACTGTGGACCAAAATTGAGCGCCGCTGGATCCTGAGCGCCAAACAACACGTTGAAACGTCCGTACGAGAAGCGAAACTCGTTAGTCATCCTCGATGAAAGGATTCGAGTCCAATTTGTATAGAAGTTTTGTACTCGGCTCGGAACGTCAACTGCGAAACCCTCGAACGGTGTAGGGAACTGATTGGTGACTTTCTGATCGTTGAAGATGTATCTCCCCGATACATTATCTTTCTCATTAGGCGTCCAATCGATGCGCACAAGGAAGTCATAGGTATTGACGGGAGCCGGAGCCGCCGCCGACACGGTTCCAAACTGTATGTCTGGCCGTCCACCTCCGAGTGCCACATTGAAAGGATTTGTCGTTCCCCGAAGGCCTCCGACAACTCCCAGGTAACGATCGAGATTGGCGCTTGTGCCAGCCGGGAACAGCGAGCGAAGCGTGTTGAAGCCCTGTTCCGTTGGTACGACGGCGGAGCCGTTCGCAGCTCCTATTCTTGTCAGTGTTGGTTGGAATGTTCCAAAGAAGAAGAGCCTGTCTTTCTTTATCGGGCCGCCAAATGAAAAGCCAAACGAATTTTGGGTGTAAACCGGAACCGAAGTTAAACCCTCGTTCGCCTTCTGGCCTGCCGTTAGCGAGGCAAGTGCGCTGGTATCGATGACGTCGTAAACAGATCCGTGGAACTGATTGGTCCCACTCCTCGTGACAACGTTGATCACTGCGCCACCTGCTCGACCGTATTCCGCGGAGTTATCTCCTCCCAGCACGGTGACTTCTTTAAAGCCGTCACGCAGCCCGGGCTGGATCTGCTGCCCAGTGATCGAGTTGTCGTTGTTGTCGGCGCCGTCAATCAACTGGTTGTTAGCGCGAGCCCTCAGGCCGTTGATGTTGAATTCGGTGCCCTGAACGAACCCGCCGGCCAGCACGCCCGGATTAGTGACGCCCGGCAGCGTGAAGACAAGGTTCACCGGATTGAGTGCAGCGATCGGCAGGTCTACGATCTGGCGAGACTCGAGAGTGCTCGCTCGCGCTCCATCCTGCTTCTGAAGAATGACTGTAGAATCGGCATTAACGTTTACTACTTCACTTTCTGCGCCAACCTCCAGAGCGACGTCGATTGTGTTCGCTTGCGCTGCCTCGACTATGACGTCGTCGCGCGAGATTGTTTTAAAGCCTGAAGCGCTGACATCGATTTTGTATGAACCGGGATCTACAGCGTCCAGACGAAAGTTTCCATCTCCTGACGATTTTGTTTCTCTAACAACGTTAGTTGCTTTGTTGGTGATCTTGATCGTCGCTCCACCGACGACCGCGCCGGATGGATCGGTTATAGTTCCCGCGACGATTCCTTTACTCGACTGTGCAAGAACAGAACTACTTGATAACGGCAACACAAATCCCGACATCATCAGGAGCGTTGCCGCGTATACGAGTGATTTCATTTTTCGAAGGTGCCTCATTGTTTCTCCTTGAGAAGAGTTTCCTTTCCAGAGCGGGCTGACTGGTTCCGCTGCTTTGGAACCACTTACAATTTATGTTGTCATTTTTCTTCGTACCCAAGCTCGAACCGCGACTCGGTCGTAGGTGTTGAATCGAGTCAAATCTGATTCAAAAGTTTGAACTCGCTCATACACGCCTCGCGGAGAATTCGCTCCGTCGAGTTTAGAGTTGATGGAGGAGGGAAGAAACAAGTTTGGGACGAAGGCACAGGCTTATGGGATGGAGTGGACAAAATGATTGACGAGGATATGAATAGGTCCTATCAGACCTATAAGTCCTATCGTCATATCGGTCCTACTGCTGTTTCACAATGAGTCCCTTCTTCCATTTTGCAATCTCCAGCCAATCGAGGTTGTCCATTACTCTGGAGATTTTTTTAATGGTCGGATCGTAGACATACATGCCTCTACTGGTTATTGTGAAAATCGGGACGCGGTATTTATCCGCAACCACTAAGTCTTCTTCTTGTGGCTTTGGACTTGAGCTATTTGGATGAGTGTGCACGATCGCGATCGTCGCCGGATGCCACCGGAAAGTAAACTGTTTGTGTTCGTGCGTGGAGCCCATATCTCTGGCGCTGTAGCCTCCATTTGCCATCTGAAGGATCAAGACAACGCTTTCCTCTGACAGCGTTCCATTACCAACGCGTCTCCAAGCCCTGGAAAATGAATCGACAATTGGCTGGTCGAACTTTGAGATTACGAACTCGGCATTTCTTATCGCTGCCAATTCGCTGCGCGTCCTGGAAATCTCGACGGCAGTCGAAAGCGAGGAATAGAGACCAGATGCGATATTGATGCAACGTGCGGACGTTGAGAGAGCGAGAACGAGAGCAGGCGACAGGAGGAGAAGCACAACCTTTTTCATGACCAACTCCAACAGGTCAAAGGTGTGCCGCGCTAAAACCTATGTCGCCTCACGCTCTTGCGCGGCTTTAACAGCGCACGCGTTCCCGCCCGAACGCGCGCTTGTACGCTGAAGTTTAGGTTGAGAAGTACCTAAGACGAAATAACTTTGGGATGAAAGCGTTAGACTTTGTGATGGTCTGACCGAAAAGCGTGACGAGGCTGATTTTTCAGAGCGGACGACCCAGTAACTCGTGCAACTTCTCTCGATAGGTTCGAGATAGGGTCAATTGAACCCCCTCGTTCAGGATTATTCGATACTCACCGTGGAACCAGGGCTGTAGTTCTGTGATGCGGTCGATATTCACGATGGCCGACCGATGCACGCGGATGAATTGTTTTGGATCCAGTTGTGACTCGAGGGCGCTTATGGTGTCGCGCAGCAGATAAGACTCTTTTCCCGCGTGAAGGCGGACGTAATTTCCCTCCGCTTCGAGCCAGTCGATCTCTTCGGCTTTGATAAAGAAGACGTGGCCGTTCATCTTGATCACCAGTCGTTCCAGATGCACAGGTCGAGTCTTGATTTCTTCAAGCGCGCTCAAGATTCGCTGGCTTAATGAATCAGTGCGCTGGCTGGATATGTGTGTCTTGGCGCGCGCTAAAGCCTTCTCGAATCGCTCCTGATCGAATGGCTTCAGCAGGTAATCCAGCGCGTACACGTCAAATGCTCGCACGGCGTACTGATCGTAAGCGGTTACGAAGATGGTAGTGGGTATGGACTCAGGAGGAAGCGCCTCGAGCACGCCAAAGCCGTCAATCCCAGGCATTTCCACGTCAAGGAAAACAAGATCCGGTGAATGAAGCTGAATAGCCTCGATTGCCTCTTGTCCGTTTGCACACTGCGCGATGATCTCAATTTGAGGGTCCGCGGCAAGCATATCGCTAAGTCGCTCACGGGCAAGAGATTCGTCATCTACGACCAAGGTACGGATGCACACCGAACCTGACATCAACTTCTCCTTTAACGATTCTAACGCCGGAACGTCGCTGCAGGTTCAATTTTGCGTAGATATTTGGTCGCGGAAGGGAATTTCCAGGATTACCGTCACACCACCGGTGGCGGCGTTTGAGAGGTCCAGTCGGTGAGAATCGCCGTATAACTGCTTTAATCGAGCCTCCGTGTTTGCGAGGCCCACGCCAGCCTTGACTATGCTTCCCGAATTGGATTCTGTGGCAAGTCCCGGGCCATTATCGGTAACCTGAACCTGAAGAGTACCATTAAGCCGACGCGCTTCTATGCCTATGCGCCCGGCGCTTGTGAGCGATGAAATCCCATGCCTTATGGCATTCTCTACAATTGGCTGGAGAATTAGATTTGGTAACCGGGCATCAAGCGTCTGTGGCTCTATATCCAGATTTACAGAAAGGCGATCTTGAAAACGTATTCGCTCAATATCCAGATAGCACTTTAAGAATTCGAGCTCTTCCTGCAATGTGACCTCCTGGGCACCCGAATTTTCAAGGGTCAAGCGCAGGAAGTCTCCCAGACGCGCAATCATTTTGTCTGCGGCATCCGCATTCTTATGGATTAACGCGGAGACCGAATGAAGAGTGTTGAATAAAAAATGAGGGTGCAACTGCATCTTCAGCGCCTGTAGCTGCGCCTGTGCAAGTTGTGCTTCTAAACGAGTTGTCCGAACTTCTCCTTCCCTGTAGCGCCGCTGATAATTGAACGAGTAACTGATAAGCAGAATAAGCCAGTAAATCATCGCGCCGTAATCGGTCATGAAATAGACGTTCATCAGCAGCTTGCTGAGCGAGAACTGCCATTCCGAATCGGCGACCACCCAAAAAAGCATCAAGTCGTGAAGCACGCGCGTTGAAGAGCCAATAAAAAGTGATACACCCAAATGTATTAGCAGACTGCGAATCCAGTGCGAACGCTCAATGGGGAAGCGGCGCGCGAGCCACAAAATGAAAGGAGTCAATGCGGCCCAGATGTAGGCATATGAAAGCTCGACCGCAAATATTCTTTCCCATCGGATGGGAATCTCTCGACGGCTATAAGCCAGATAAATCTGGCTTGTCAGGAACGAAGCCAGAACAGTCCACGCGGCCAGAATAAGAACCGCCCGAACCCAGCGACGTTCCAAAAGTCTGCCGGCAGTCATATCTGCGTTCTCACTGTACGCCAAGGTTACATCTTGACGTGAAAACACAATAGCACAATCCATCGAAGTCGGCTCCATTTTGCGCCTACTCAAACGGATGTGGAACGTGGCTCCGCCCCTTTGGCACATCCGGCAAAACTGCTTGTTCCCCTGAGATTGTTAGTTTGCGAACGGCGAGTGCAGCCCCGCCGGCGTACACGACTCCAGCATCAGATGTAGCCCTGTCATTCTCTTATGTACCAGGGATTCCTGTTAACAACATTGTGATGAAGCGGCCTGAGATTGTGACGATCCGGCTGAGTTGTTGATGAGGACGAATAACCAATCCTCATAATAGAGAGGCCTACAACGATGCGAATGGCCCGAGTTCACATTCCGCCCTGGTGCGGATTCAAGAATCGGGGTCCTCAATCTCAGTCCTCAATCTCAGACACTTGAAACCCATTTGAAATTACAATACATTCCCGCCAACCTGTTGCCGCTCGCGCAGCACGCTCTTTTCGAAGGAGGCGTCGATGGCTAACATCTCAAGTTCACTCGCACTAGTCATAGTCGCGTTGTCGATTTTCACTCACCCGGTTCCACCGGAATCAATGTCAACGTTGAATACGACCGATTTGTCCCGCGGGCAAAAAATATTCGTTGCGCACTGCGCACTGTGTCACGGGATCGGCGCAACTGGAGGCAGAGGGCCTGCCCTCAACCGCGCGGAACTGAGACGGGCGTCGGATGATCAGGCGATGTTTCGGGTAATTCAAAACGGAATCGAAGGAACTGAAATGCCAGGGGCATGGCAGTTGAGCAACAATGAGATTAAGGATTTAGTCGAATATGTTAGATCTCTCGCGCGCAATGATGCCGTGAAATTAACGGGGGATCCGGCGCGAGGTAAGACTTATTACGAGGGCAAAGGAGCTTGTACAACTTGTCACATCGTGGATGGGCGCGGCGGGAGTCTGGGTCCAGATCTCACCAACATCGGAGCTCGAAGAAGCGCCTCCTATTTACGTGAGGCTCTGATCGACCCTGGCGCAGCGGTTCCCGAGGATTTCCTTGTTGTATCCCTCGTCACCAAAGATGGGCGGCGAATAAGGGGCATGCGCGCTAATGAGGATTCATTCACAATCCAGCTTCGCGATTCTTCTGGCGCCTTCCACTCGGTTCGAAAGTCGGATCTTTCTGAACTCAAGAAAGAATTCAACAGCTCGCTGATGCCGGGCTACCGCGAATTGCTGAGTAGTTCTGAGATCGATGATATGGTCGCATTTCTTGCAGGCTTGCGAGGTCAACGATGAGAGTCAATCGCTTGTGGGTGAGTTTATTCTTTCTTCTATTGCCGACAGTCAGCGCCGGACAGGTTCCGTATAAGCGAATCTTGAATGCGGCGGCAGAACCTGGCAATTGGCTTACATACTCGGGCAACTTTCAAGCCCATCGGTTTTCACCGCTAAAGGAAATCACGCCAGAAAATGTAGCGCGATTGAGACCAGCATGGGTTTATCAAATCCCGGCTCGAACCAGATTTGAAAGCTCGCCGGTGGTTGTCGATGGAATCATGTACGTTACAGAACCGCCGACCAGGGTGACGGCGCTCGACCTGCGGACGGGCCGATCGTTGTGGAGCTGGCAACGACAAATGCCGATGTTGATCAGAACAATCGGATTCGGTCCGACCAACCGTGGTGTCGCCATTCTCGATGACAGCCTCTACGTCGGCACGCTTGATTGTCATTTGATAGCGCTTGACACGAAATCGGGAGCCGTAAGATGGGATATTAAAGTTGGCGACAACGCCACAGGGCATTCGATCACTGCCGCCCCGCTCGCTATCGACGGAAAGATCATCATCGGAATAAGCGGGGGTGAAGCCGGCATTCGCGGATTTCTTGATGCCTACGATGCCAGGACTGGCAAACAACTTTGGCGGCTTTGGACGATACCAGGTCCGGGGGAGGCGGGGCACGAAACCTGGAAGGGCGACAGTTGGAAGACAGGCGGCGCTCCGACCTGGGTTACAGGTTCGTACGATCCCGACCTGAATCTGATTTACTGGGGAACGGGAAACCCTGGACCGGATTGGAATGGTGACCCGCGTCCCGGTGATAACCTTTATTCATGTTCTCTGTTGGCGATTGATGCCACCACGGGCAAGCTCAAATGGTATTTTCAGTTCACTCCGCACGATGTCCATGACTGGGATGCGACTGAGATTCCCGTTCTGATGGACATTGAAGTTGGCGGGCGCACTCGCAAAGTTGTGGCGATGGCAAATCGCAATGCATTTTACTATTTGCTGGATCGCGCGACAGGCGAGTTTATCCTTGGTGTTCCGTATGCAAAACAGACGTGGGCTAAGGGGCTCGATGCGCGCGGCCGGCCAATTGTGCGGCCGGACACCGAGCCGACGGTAGAAGGCAATCTCGTGTGGCCGAGTTTGCAGGGAGCCACTAACTGGTTCAGTCCGTCTTACAATCCAATGAACAAACTGTTCTATGTGGCAGTGCGTGAGATGGGTGCATACTATTACAAGGGCGAAGCGGAGTATAAGCCCGGGGTCTTTTTCGCCGGAGGAGGAGAGCGTGCTCTCACAGGCGATAAGGCGAGTGGAGCGATTCGCGCGCTCGAGAGTTGGACAGGGAAGCTGAAGTGGGAGTTCCCGCTTCAGTCGCCGCCCTGGGCGGGTGTGTTGTCAACCGCCGGCGGAATCGTTTTTGGCGGGTCGGATGAAGGGAACTTCTACGCACTCGACGCGATGACAGGGAAACCTTTGTGGGACTTTCAAACAGGCGGTCAAATCGTCGCAAATCCGATTAGCTTCCAAATTGATGGCCGCCAACACGTGGCGATCGCGGCAGGGCATTCGTTATTCGTGTTTGGGTTGCAATAATGGGTCCCAGATCTTTCTCTGATGATAATAGAGTAAGGCGCAGTAGGCGAGAGCCTTGGCAATTTGCTTGAACCCGGAGGTGCATATGAACGTTAAGTCATGGATTTCGATAGTAACGGGCGTCATTGCATTAATCTTATGGATTGATTCAGGCTCCGGATTAGCACGAGGTAGTGCAAATCAGGATCCTGGTCCCGGTGGTGGATGGGAATACCTGATAATTCAAGGCGGAAATGTGAACCTTTCTGGTTCTGACGGAGGCAGCATGCGTAAAGAACCTGGAGCGTTCAGAAGCGAGTGGTATCCTCTTGAGAAAAATCTAGACAAGCTCGGAGCAAAAGGATGGGAGTTGGTGACTGTAGCAGGATCGCCGGCTGACCCGATTTTCTACATGAAACGCAGAAAATGATTGTCATCGAAAACAGGACGGATCGGACAGATAGGTCCTATAGTCCTAATTCTTCTTAACCACTTCAAGTTCGAAATGAATCTCTTTCCCTCTCGCTATTGCGTTTAAATACTGTTCCCAAAACTTGCGTATGAATCTAAGCGAGGGAAACCGATAATCGATATTTACCAGGAACTCCAGACCGGTCAGCTTCCATAGATTCAGCAAAGTAACTCTCGCCCTCAATTGCCTGAAACGTACGTCGGTATAAAACGGGAATACTGCGCTTTCGTCGGTGAGATTTCGGAACGAGTAACTGTTCAAGTGATTGCGATGCGTGAGGTCGGTCGCGAAATCAGGATTAGTCCAATGTGGTGCGACTAGTCTTACAAGACCACCTTTGCGAGTTATTCGATGAAGCTCCGACATGACTGCCATCGGGTCCCGCACGTGCTCAATCACGTGCCTCCCGATGACCTCATCGAATTCGTCATCCGAAAATGGATAGGGAAGATCGTCCAGATCGTGAATAACGTCAGCCGCCGTTTTCGGATTGATGTCCATCCCAATAGCGCCAGGGACTTTGTTGGCCCCGCACCCGATATCAAGCACACGCGGTCCACGCACATCTCCGCGGCGAACTTCTAGCTGAGTCTGGATATGTTGGGTCTTCATCCTTAAGTCACAGGCGCGAGTGTGAAAAGAACCGAACTTCAAAAAATGTACTGATGATCACGTTCTGCGGTTCTTGATCATGCGATAAGCCCGGTGAATTTTTTTCTCGCGATTCTTTCGCTTCAGATTCAGCCGCTCATCCATTCGTGAATCGAGATACTCGAGCTCGCGCTCAAGCTTCACATAACTCTCATATCTTTCGGCATCGAGTGTTCCATCCGTGAGAGCTTCGCGCACCGCGCAACCGGGTTCATTCTGGTGTCGGCAGTTGGAGAAGTAACAAGTGGCCGCAATCGACTCGACATCCGAAAAGGCATTGCTAAGTGAGCCACCCGCGTCCCAAAGCTGAAGCTCTCGCATCCCGGGCGTATCGATGAGGAGTCCTCCGCTCTCCAATACGATCAGTTCGCGATGCCTTGTCGTATGGCGGCCGCGACTGTCGTGGTCGCGAACGGCCCCGGTCTTCTGAATCTCTTCCCCAACAATTCGATTGATCAAGGTCGATTTACCAGCGCCAGACGAACCAAGGAACGCTACCGTCACTCCCCTTACCACGTACTGTTCCAAGGCATCCAGCCCTTGACCTGAAACCGAGCTGATTGCATGAACCGGAGTCCCGGGCGCCACCGATTGGGCACCGATGATCTTCTCATCAACGTCTTCACACAAATCAGCCTTGCTGAGAATTACAACCGGCGCCGCATTGCTTTCGAACGCCGATAAAAGATAGCGCTCTAAGCGCCGGAGGTTGTAATCGTGATCGAGCCCCTGGAGGATAAAAACAGTATCAACATTCGCTGCGACGACCTGCTCTTCGGTGGTTGCGCCTGCTATTTTTCGCGAAAACTTGCTTTGTCGCGGCAGGACGGCTTCAATTTGAACGGAACCTCCGCTTTCACCACACGAAACCGAGACCCAGTCGCCGACAGCCGGGAAATCTGAGGCGCCTTCGCTCTGGAACCTCAGCTTACCTCGGATCCGAGCGCTCACCTCTCCCTGCTCACAATAGAGCTTGTATGAACCCCGATGCTCGACCGCAACCCTGGCGGGAAAGTGACCCAGATCACGATATTGTTGAAAGGCGCTTTCGAAGATATCACGCCAACCAAGTCCACTGAGGTCGTACATATGAAAATTACTTTTTGGACGCCGTCTTGGAGGCTCGCTTTGTTGCGGGCTCAGCAAATCGAGAGCCGGCGAACGCGGTGAATCCTGGAAATCGGGCGGTCGTTCCAAGCTCCTCCTCAATCCGGAGCAGCTGATTATACTTTGCGATCCGATCCGTTCGGCTCGCTGATCCCGTTTTGATTTGTCCTGCGTTCGTCGCAACCGCAAGGTCAGCGATAAAGGTGTCTTCGGTCTCACCAGAGCGATGCGAGATCACACACGTATATCCATGGCTCTTCGCCAACTCAATCGTATCCAGCGTCTCGGTGAGTGTGCCTATTTGATTGACCTTAATCAATATTGAGTTCGCCACTTTCTCTCGTATCCCACGGGCGAGGTATTCAGTATTCGTTACGAATAAATCGTCGCCGACAAGTTGGATACGCCCTCCCAATTCGCTAGTGAGGCGAGCCCAACCCGTCCAATCGGACTCAGCAAGCCCATCCTCTATTGAGATGATCGGGTATTGATCGACCCAGTTTGCATATAGGTTCACCATGTCTTCCGAAGACATTCGCTCGCCAGTCGACTTCTTGAAAACATATACGCCCTTTTCATAAAACTCGCTTGAAGCGGGATCAAGTGCGATCGCGATTTGCTCTCCGGGCTTGTAGCCGGTCTGAGTAATGGCTTCCAGAATTGCTTCAATCGCTTCTTCATTCGACTTCATGTTTGGGGCAAATCCGCCTTCGTCGCCGACCGATGTTGCCTGTCCGCGCTTCTTGAGGACGGCTTTCAGGGAGTGGAACACTTCTGCGCCTGCACGCACTGCTTCAGCGAAGGATGGCAACCCGCCAGGGACAATCATGAACTCCTGGAAGTCCACGTTGTTATCGGCGTGCGCACCGCCGTTCAAAACATTCATCATCGGTACAGGAAGAGTTCTGGAGCCGACGCCACCCAGGTACAAGAACAGTGGTAAATCCAACGCCTCTGCAGCCGCGCGCGCGGTCGCAAGCGAGACCGCCAAAATGGCGTTTGCGCCTAGTTTGCGTTTGTTTGGAGTTCCATCGGCCGACAGCATTGCGAGATCAACATCCGCTTGCATCAAAGCGTCTCGTCCGATTATGGCTTTGGCGATCGCCGAGTTAGCGTTGGCAACGGCTTTGAGCACTCCCTTTCCGAGGTAACGTTTCTTATCGGAGTCGCGCATTTCCAGGGCTTCGTTTTGGCCGGTCGAAGCGCCGGAGGGAACAGCGGCGCGCCCGACGATGCCGCTTGCTAGTGTGACTTCGGCTTCAACTGTTGGATTACCTCGAGAATCAAGGATTTCGCGCGCAAGAACGCTTTCAATTAATGTCATAGTGATTCAGGTATGCCAGCTATTCACATCTGCCGGCCGTGTTTGGTCATATGGTTGACGCAGCTCGGCGTGTTTAGTCAAGTGGTACACGTAAGCTCGTCCTGACTGCGAAAATCTCGTTTGTTAATGCGGCTAATGATAGCCGAGTGAGTGGGTGCTGTCACTTCGACAGGCGTTTTGAATCTGGAATTTGAAATCTGGAATAATCTGGAATTTTGAAATTTTATTTGAAATCTGGAATTATCTGGAATCTGAAATTTGAATTCTGTCGCTGAAATCCTGCCGCTTGCGTGACTATCATCGAATCGTTACCTTGTGAAAGAGTAAGCTCCTGCTTCGCAAGCGTAAAAAGCCGGGAAGGCTTTGTCGCGCAAGAGCTGCATAAAAGCAAATCAAACTGCGCAGGTGTGCAATGGAGAAAAAAGAGATAACACTCGGCCATAGCCCGGATCCGGACGACGCATTCATGTTTTACGCTCTGGCGGCGGACAAGATCGACACTCACGGCATAACTTTCAATCACGTCATTCAGGATATCGAGACATTGAACAGACGCGCGATGAATGCTGAGTTGGACGTTACCGCAGTATCGATTCATGCCTACGCTTACGTCCTCGATCAGTATGCGCTTTTGACGTCGGGTGCTTCGATGGGTGACGACTACGGCCCGCTGGTGATTTCGCGAGAGCCGATGAGCGTAGACGAACTGCGAAGCGCGACAATTGCCGTTCCCGGGCTGATGACCACGGCGTATCTTACGCTTCGACTGTGCATAGGTGAAGTAAAGACAGTGGTCGTTCCGTTCGATCATATAATGGGCTCGGTCCAGCGCGGCGATGTCGATGCCGGGCTGCTGATACACGAAGGCCAGTTGACGTATTCCGCACGCGGTTTTCACAAAGTTATCGACCTCGGCGAATGGTGGATGTCGGAAACCGGCTTGCCACTTCCGCTTGGTGGTAATGCGATCAAAAAGTCTCTCGGACCGGAACTTATTGCATTAGTTTCAAGGTTGCTGCGGCAGTCTATCCAGTTTGGCCTGGAGAATCGCGAGGTAGCGGTTCGTCACTCCATGAAGTATGGAAGAGGAATGGCCGAATCATTGACGGACAAGTTTGTTGGAATGTACGTGAATGATTATACGATTGACTACGGCGAACGGGGACGTGAGGCAGTGAGGTTGTTGTTGGAGCGCGCGCATGATGCCGGGATTATTCCACGACCGGTGCGACTGGAGTTCGCGTAACCGCCAATCGAGCAAGGTTGTTAGGCGTTTCGTTTGATTATTGCGTTCGTCGAGTAATGTTCAACTTATTGTCTAAATTTCTTTAGCAACTCTCGAGCAATGATCATTCTTTGGATTTGATTGCTTCCTTCGACGATTTGGCCGATCTTTGCCTCACGCATCAAAGCCTGAACAGGATAATCTTCGCTGGTGCCGTAGCCTCCATATATCTGGACTGCATCGGTCGTCACCTTCATAGATGTGTCGGTCGCCAGCAGCTTGGCCATTGATGCTTCAATGTTAAAAGGCAATCCGCGATCGCGCAGCCAAGCAGCTTTTTTCATAACCAAACGAGCAGCCTCAATCGCAGCAGCCATATCGGCGAGCATAAACTGGATGCCCTGAAATTCCGATATAGTCTGACCAAAAGCTTTTCTTTCGGTGGAATAACGAAGTGCGTGCTGGAAGGCTTGCTGGGCGGTGCCAATCGACGTTGCGGCAACCGTGATCCGACCGGAATCCAGCGCGGTCATCGCGACTTTGAAACCTTCTCCTTCTCGGCCAACCAGGTTTCCCTTAGGGATTTCGCAGTCCTCGAAGAACACTTCACGAGTGTGATGCGGCAGTCCCATTGGTCGTTCCCGTTTTCCGAACGCAAGTCCGGTGGTCCCCTTTTCAACGATGAACGAGCTTATGCCTTTCGCGCCCTTACCTTTTTCGGTGACGGCCATAACGATGTACAAATCCGCTTCGCCGCCGTGGGTAATCCAAATCTTCTGACCACGAAGAATGTATTTGTCGCCCCGAAGCTCGGCTCGTGTGCTGATATTTGCTGCATCGGAGCCGGCGTGTGGTTCAGTGAGTGCGAACGCTCCCAAGAGTTCGGCGCGAGCCATCGGAGGGAGATATTTTCGTTTTTGAGCATCTGTTCCGAAATGATTGATGATCAGCTGTGGCAGGCCGTGAACCGACAGCACGCTACCCAAATGGCTGCCCAGCCGCGAAAGCTCCTCGAGCACCGTGATGTATGATGAGTAATCAAGGCCTCCGCCGCCGAATTCCGTTGGGAAAGGGATCGCTGCGAGACCGAGTTCGCCAAGCTTGCGAAAGAGCGGCCAGGGAAATTCCTCGTAGTTGTGTTTCTCCCAGTAAGGTTTGACCTCACGGGTCACGAAGTCTTCAACCAGCCTTCGAAGCTGCTCCTGGTCTTCGGTCAACGTGTAATCCATGTTATCCCCCTAAATGTAGCGGACTGTTGTAGCGTAGACTGTCCAGTCTGTGCATCGAATTCGCAGCGCTTAAACATCCCGAACCGCTGCCCGTATGATCTGCAAGGCTCGTAACCCAGATTCCAACTTCTACAGATGCGCAGACTAGACAGTCTACGCTACTTTGCAGACTAGACAGTCTACGCTACGACTTTTGCAGCTTTGAGTCGCTTGCGTTCGTCCTCTGTGAGACCGATCGCCGTCAACAGCTCTTCTGTATGTGCGCCTAAGTCCGGCGCCGGTGACGCCTCACTCGGAGGTGTCTCACTAAGCTTGTACGAAAAACCGAGTTGATCTGTGATGCCGAAGCTCTGACGGATCATTTCACGAGCTCGCGTTTGTGCGTGCTCAAATGCTTCGACCATAGAAAGAACCGGTTCGCAGCAACAGTCTGCATCGCGCATCGACTCTACCCAGTCGGATTGCGATTTCGACTTGAAGATCGCGCGAACTTCCGAAAAAAGGTTTTCGCGGCGTTCACCCGAATCAAATTGGCGCGAAACCAGATCCTCGCGCCCAACCTTCCGGCAAAAGTTCGTCCAAAACTTTGGCTCGAGCGCGCCCAGCGTCATGAATTTTCCGTCGCCGGTTTCATACACGTTATAAAAAGGATATGCGCCGGACAATACATACTTGCCGCCAACTGGAATCGTCGCGCCGGCGAAATGATGAGCGGCCGGGATAGGCAGCATCGAAAGCATCACATCGAACATCGATACATCTACGTACTGACCCCGGCCAGTTCGTTCTCGCGCCAGCAATGCTGCAAGTATCGCAAAACCAGCGATCATTCCACCCGCCAGATCAGCTACCTGGACTCCAGGAATCACTGGTCTTCCGGAGTCATCGGTTGTAAGCCCGAGCACTCCTGAAAGTGCAAGATAATTGAGATCGTGCCCGCTGCGTTCTCGATGTGGCCCATCCTGCCCGAAGCCGGTTAAGGAGCAGTAAACGATTCTTGGATCTATTTCTGCCAGTGTGTCGTAATTAATGCCCAGTCGATCAACGACGCCGGGCCTAAACTGCTCTAAAACACAGTCCGCAGTTGAAGCCAGTTTGAGGAAGACGTCTCGTCCTTCGGCGTTCTTCAAATCGATTGCGATTGACTTCTTGTTTCGATTGACCTGATTGAACGGAGCGCTCTCGCCGTTTACCATTGGCGGACTTCTGCGTGTCGGATCTCCAACTACCGGCTCCTCGACCTTTATTACTTCGGCACCCAGATCGGCGAGCATCATCGAACAGTACGGTCCCGGTAGCATGCGCGATAGATCCAGTACTCTAATGCCTTCCAATGCGCTAGTCATAAAAAGTAGTTCGTTGGCCAATTCAATTCTGAAATAATCGGCACCAATCCTACGACGGCTGATTACAACATCGCAATATGTAAAACTGTGTTGCGGGGCCCTAGCTTGCAACCCATTGAGCCTGTGTGCAAGATGAATGGTTCGTCATGAAGAGCCAATTTTCATTTGAGAAGATTGCCGGCGATAAGTCGACGCAGGCCCGAGCGGGCCGTGTAACGACCGCTCACGGTTCGTTTGATACTCCTGCATTTATGTTGGTCGGCACGCAGGGCACCGTTAAAGCGCTAACACAGCAGATGCTCGAGTCAGCTGGCGCTCAGATTATCCTGGGGAACACATATCACCTTTACCTGAGGCCTGGGCATCGGACGATAAATCGAGTAGGCGGATTGCATCGATTCATATCGTGGGAACGTCCCATCTTGACCGACAGCGGGGGATTTCAGGTCTTTAGCTTAAATGAGCTCCGCAACCTTACCGAGGAAGGCGTGCTCTTCCAGTCTCACATTGATGGCTCAACACATTTTCTATCGCCTGAGAAATCTATGGAGATTCAAGCGGCGCTCGGCTCGGATATTGTTATGGCATTCGATGAATGCACACCGTTTCCGGCAACTCGCGATGAAGCGAAGTTGTCTCTGGATCTGACGCGCCGCTGGGCAATCCGGTCCAAAATGAAGCTGCATGAGCTTCACAATGAGCCGGCATCTTTAGAAGAGGCCGGAATTGCCATTGCGAATCAAACACAGGCTCTATTTGGAATAATCCAGGGCAGCACGTTTCTGGATCTTCGCGAAGAGAGCCTTGAAGGTCTGATCGACATAGGTTTTGACGGGTACGCGATAGGAGGTCTGTCTGTTGGCGAGGAAAAGGACGCAATGTTCGAAGTCGTTTCGCATGTCGCGCCGAAAATGCCCGAAGATCGGCCCCGTTATTTGATGGGCGTTGGTTCACCCGAGGACATTATCGAGGCGGTCCGCCTTGGGGTAGATATGTTTGATTGCGTCTTGCCCACCCGCAACGCCCGCAACGGTCAGCTTTTCACCAGCTGCGGAAAACTTAACATAAAGAATGCCAGGTATAAGGAGGATTCAGCGCCGATCGACGATGCGTGTGGCTGCGGGGTTTGCGCGCGTTACTCGCGAGCCTACTTGCGGCACCTATATATGAGCGGGGAAATACTCGGATCGGTACTGAGCTCGCTACACAACGCCTGCTTCTACCTTGACATGATGTTCTCCATAAGGCAAGCTATGAAGCTTGGCACTTATAAAGAATTTAGTGATTCTTTTCTGAGCGGACTAGCACGCGGACAGGACTGAGCCTCACCAAGGATTTCGGACCGCAGCCCCCGCGGGCGGAACCTCCCACTGAAGTGCCAACAATTACTCAATGAACATAAAAGTGTATCTGGGTTCTTTGGCTTTTCTTCAGGGGGGAGGAAGCGCTACAGGCGGATTGATAGGGTTACTGCCCTTCATTCTGATCTTTGTCATCTTCTATTTCCTGTTAATCCGTCCCCAACAAAAGAGACAGCGGCTGGCTCAGCAGGAACGAGACGGCATGTTGAAGGCGCTCAAGGCCGGCGACAAAGTTGTCACCACCGGCGGAATCTACGGAACGATCGTTGCAGTCCGCGAGAAGGACGATACGGTTCAGTTGAGAATTGCGCAGTCGGTGTCTGTCGAGGCTGAACGCAGCTCGGTCGCTCGATTGCAGTCATCCGAAAAAGATGTCGAGGCGAGTAAGTGAGTTCCGCGTTCGGACTCAGTTCTTTATCGAAGTTAATTAACGTCAATTGACGATTTTCTTAGGTGACGCAGTATGCACAGCAAAATTAGAAATCGGGTCATTATCATATTGGTTGTGACGATAGCCGGACTGGCGATCGTCTTCAAACCGCACCATAAGCCCGGCATTAAGGACTTCACGAGTTGGTCCCAAATCAAACAGAACCTGGCTGAAAACATCCATCTTGGGCTCGATCTGCGTGGCGGCAGTCACCTTGTCATGCAGGTGCAAACCGATGAAGTGATTCAGAAAGTTACCCAGCGCAACGCCGAAGTGGCCAGAACAAAGCTCCAGGAAAAGAACCTGCCGTTCAACAATATCAATGGGGATACGGCGGGCAAGGTGGTTGTTGAGTGCCCGGATAACACGAAGAATTCGGATATAGTTCGAGAACTCGAGGCAGACTTTGGCTCCGATTGGAGTATGTCTGAGAAGGGCAACACCGTAACTGCATCCCTCTCAGATACGAAACAAAATGAGTTGCGTGATCGGGCGACTGAACAGGCGAAGGCAATTATAGAGAATCGGGTCAATGCCTTCGGTGTGACTGAACCTACGATACAACGACAGGGTGGGGAAGGCACTTATCAGATAGTTATTCAGATGCCCGGCGTGGATGATCCCGAGCGTGTCAAAAACACCCTCAATGCAGACTCGAATCTTGAGTTGAAGTTAGTGGCTAAGGGTACATCGATCCCGTATCCGACAAAAGAACAGGCAGAAACCGCCGCCAAGTCCCAACCGCCAGGAACAGATCCTTACACCGCCCAATATGAAACGGTCTTCTATCGCGAGAGACCGGACGCTGGTGGAGCGATCCAGGAAGGTTGGGTTGTCGTCGGCAAAAACCCGGTCATTACTGGGCTTGATATGCGCGACGCATCGGCAAGATCGTCACAATACGGTGGCGCTGCGTACGAAATAGATTTTTCGCTTCTGCCCGACGGGGCCAGAAGATTCGCCGATGCCACTGGCAAGCACGTTGGCGATCAATTGGCTATCGTGCTGAACAACGAGGTCAAATCCGCGCCGCGAATCAATAGTCAGATATCGGATCGCGGTCAGATCACCGGAAATTTCACGAAGAAAGCTGCGGAAGATCTCTCGCTGATCCTGCGTTCGGGTGCTCTTCCGGCGAAGGCTGTTTATCTGGAAGAGCGAACAGTCGGACCGTCGCTCGGGGCGGATTCAATCAGACAGGGCGTCACCGCTTCGGTAGCGGGCATGCTGGCAGTCGTTATATTCATGCTCTTTTACTATCGCGGTTCGGGCATCAACGCAGTGCTTGCCCTGGTCCTGAACCTGGTTCTTTTGATCGCAGCGCTCATCGTTTTTGAGGCGACTTTGACCTTGCCGGGAATCGCCGGGGTGATCCTCACAATTGGTATGGCGGTCGATTCGAACGTGCTGATCTTCGAACGCATACGGGAGGAATTGAGAAACGGGAAGGTCGTGGCTTCGGCGGTGGATGTGGGGTTCAATAAAGCCTTTTTGACAATTATCGACACGCACGTGACCACGATTGTATCAGCGGTCTTCCTGTTCGTGTTCGGGACCGGTCCGATTCGGGGCTTTGCAGTCACATTGGTCGCGGGTCTTTTAGCAAATCTGTTCACTGCGGTCTTTGTGTCCAGAACGATTTTCATGTGGCATCTTAACCGCAGCGCGCGCGTGGAGACGCTGAGTATTTAAGGTGAGAGTTATGCGTGAATTCACGCATAAAGATTCACGGATTACGAGTCACTATGGTTGAGCTATTCAGGAATCCTAAAGTAGATTGGCTTAGCGCCAAGAAGTTTTTTATCGGCGTTACGATCTTTTTGTTGTTGATGGGTGCGATAGCCGTTCAGTTTCGAGGCTTCAACCTTGGGGTTGATTTCACCGGCGGAACTCTGATGACTGTTCGGTTCAAGGAACAACCGTCGCTTGATCAGATACGGTCTGCGCTATCGCTATCATCGGCGAAGATTGATACCACCAAGGTTACGCTTCAGCCGGTAACGAGCCGACCAAACGAGCTGATCATTCACTCGCCGCAACTTGAAAATAAGTCGGAAGCGGAGCGCAGGGTGGATGAAGATAAAAGATCGATCATTGGAGCTCTTCAACGACTGAATCCAGCCGGTGATATCGCGGCTGGAAAGGTCAACATCAATGCAGTTGATGCTGCCGGCATCGAACAAGAATTGAGGCAGGTGGATCCGCTCAAGATTCGAGACCAGTATTTTGCCACCGAACACCCTTACCGGCAGGTAGGCGACCAGATTGTCAACTTCCGCAACGGTCCTAACAAAGGGTTTATTCAGGATATGTCGGTGCTTCAAACCCTCCCGTTCGATGTAAAGGAACTTCCTGGCTTTGACCAGAATGCGGTGAAGGCCGTAATTCAAGACCGCTTTTATGCCGGCAAGATCGATTTGAACCTTGCTGGCCGAAGCGAGATCGAAGAGGCTCTGGGGCGAATTGATCCTTTGGGAACTGGATCCGGCTCCGATGTGTATTCGAAGGCCGCACAAGCTATCGCAGACTATCGACGAAACAGCAGTGGCGTGATAACCGACATTAGTCTGATTCAGACCCAGGATGTATCGGCGGAGCTGTTGGACAAGATGAAGAGCCACTTCACCGAAGGAAATTTCGCGGTCATCTCTGCAGACGTGGTTGGTGCAGTTGTGGGTCAGGACCTGCGCAATCGTGCGATTTATGTAACCCTGGCGGCACTTGCCGGAATGTTGGTTTATATCGCGTTTCGGTTTGAGTGGATTTATGGGGTCGCAGCAGTTTTGGCAGTGTTCCACGACATCATGATCACCCTCGGAATTTTCGCGGTTTTCCAATGGGAGATCAGCTTGACGGTGATCGCTGCACTGCTGACGTTGGTTGGTTATTCGATGAATGACACCATCGTCATTTTTGATCGAATTCGGGAAAACGTCCGTCTCAGACGCCGAGATAGCCTGGCTCAGATAGCGAATGACTCTATCAATCAGACCTTATCAAGAACAGTAATTACCGCTGGGCTGACCTTTATTTCCGTCGTTGCGATAGTCCTTTTCGGAGGAGAAGTGCTGAGAGGGTTTGCACTCGCGCTGACGATAGGAATAATTATAGGTACATACTCCTCGATTGC
>DATFWY010000157.1:0-12111 GCA_035258805.1 Blastocatellia bacterium
TGGCCGCAGCAATCCCACCGCCTCCAACCGCCGAATGATCGCTCGTTGATCTTTTTCCTGTTCAAGCGGCTTGATGACCGCGATCGGCTTTCCCCGCTCGGTCAGCCCCACCTCTTTGCCTTGCTTCACCGCTTTCATCGCTTGGAGAACCTGTGGTTGGCCTCTCTCAATCCCATGCGCATGTGAATTCGCCTTGGTTGTAGTGGTATCACTACATAATCTACTAGTTTCCATCGGAGCGTCAAACTTCGGATTTGTAAGCGCCCCGCCAGAGCAACCGCACATTGCTGATAGGCGAGACGAAAGTCCATACTCAGGCCCGAGCGTCTGGGTTGGTTTATTCACATATTCAAGCCGAACCTAGAGATCATCCCTTGTGGAATAGAATGGGCCGTTGTTCCACAATCAAGCGAGCTGCTGGATAATTTCTGCCGCGGCCGGATGATCCTCCTGCAAGATTTTCAATGCACCCTTTGCTCCGGTTTTCGCGCGGCTGCGCAACTGCTTTGTCATGGCATGGATGGCTTCCCGCAATAGGAAGTCCTGCTCCTCTGCCAGCACGGTAGCAAGTAGTACTGCTTGAAAAGCATCCTTCTCGCGCTTGGGATTGTCGGCAGCACCGCGAAGGGTTTGCACCACGAGTTTGTGGATGCAGAAGCGCCCCGCATGAGGCACTGTGACAGGCACGATGCGGTCGCGTCCGATCAGGATCGAAATTACGGAATCCTCCACGAGATAATCGAGGTACGGCAAGCCAGTAGCATGAGCCCCCAGTTCAGGAACCGGGATCGACCTGTAAGGCGCACGCTTTGAAGGGATGAGCAAGTCTACCTTCAACGCACGCCCGCGGACCTTGAAAGAAGTAGAGGGTTCGCCGCGCTTGAGGCGCGGAACCTCATGAAACGGTAGACCGGTCTGCTTGAGTAATTTGAGCAAGCCGCCTTCAGGCAGGGCCGCAATCTCGATGCGCTGAGCGCGTGCAACATCGATGTCTTCAGTGAGGGGAAACGGACCTGCGGAAACGCCGAGTTCGTTCAAGATGACGCCGAAGGCGTGTGTCCCAACCAGCACCGCGCCTTGGCCGAAAATTCCAGCGTTGAACAGTGAAGCAACAGTCACAAGCGTAGAATTGTCTGCGCTGTAATAGCCAATCTTCCTTAAGGCTTGGCTTCGGGCTGCGAGTGCTTCCTGATCCTTTATGTCCTGATTCGCGCTCTGTAGCTTCGCTGCTGTTTTTTCGTCGGATTCCGGCCCGAGATATTCGGCGATTCGCTTGCCGCTGACATCATAACGATAGCGGTAAACAAAGCGGCCGCCGGCTCGTTTCTCAGTCTGAATGCTTCCTGCCGTCAGGAGCGGCACCTGCGTTTGTGTTAACGCGAGTTCCTTGGCTTGTGCATAGACTGTACGGAACGAGAGATCAAAACGGTCGAACCGGATCACGGCATCACGTGTTTGTGGTATAAGATATGATTCTATCCCACAATCTACCTCAGACGCGGCGCAAATGGCAAGCCATGGGCCCGACCTTGCTCACGAGACGAAGTGGCACGACCTGTCAGCGCGCCCGCCACGATATACGAGCATCATAATTGTAAGGACGCCCAGAGGCGCGGAAGATTCGCGATAGACCCGATGAGTCGCACCCCTCACTCAATCGACCCACGGCTCTACAGAATCGAGAGTAAGCCGCAGAGCTTGATTTTGTTTAGAGTCTCGGTGGAGAGGGAGCCAAGTTTTCTCTGCAGGCGGATGCCAGGGATAGAAAAAATGCCTTGAACATTCGCGGTCCAAGGCCTCTGAATTTAGCTTATTCACTTATTCAAGCCGAACCCTGGAGGCAGTAGGCGTGGCATATCCGGCGGTAGCGGCCCACCACACCGGAGAGCGTGCTCAAAAACAACTCCCGGTCGGTGTCGTCGCGAAAGGTCGCCCTGCGCTCATTCCCCCGCGAGGTGACGTGGTAGTGCGCTCCTGCATATTCAATCCGCAGCGGCCGCACCATGGATCGAGCATCTACCAAAAGATCATTACAAGAATCAAGAGTGACCCTAAATTTTCCGCCTCGGGTCGTTTTTAGCATGAGCCAGACCGCAACCACTGCCATAGCAAAGCCGCCGATCGCAGAGATGCGAAACCGATTGGGATGCCACACGAGCAGCGCGAAACCGAAGGGAATCGGGATCAGAATCGACGCTGTACGGAGATAAAGCGGCTTTACGTCGTAGACAAAGAGCAGAATGATGTGCGCAGCAACCAGAAGTGCCAGAGCAGGACCGAGGGCGAGCATCGAGCTAACCCAGTACTGTTTTGTGCCGCTTACTTGGGACAGCGCCGCGCCGGTTCGAGATGCCGCCCTGTGACCACCCGCGCCTGCGGGCACGGCGACGCCGGGAACGGCAAATTGCGCTGCTTTCAATCCTTCTAACTCGCGTTCGAGCGCGGCGATTCTTGCTTCATACGTCACACTGCCCGCTTGCGTCTGTTCCAGAAGGCGCGATTCAAGCTGTTCAACCCGGTCAAGCAGCGGTTTGAATAGGTAAAAGTCGCGCGCGCATTGCGAGCATACGATCGCCGCTTGCGGCACTTCCGACGCGCAATAGGGGCAGCGCATCCGATTAACTACTTGACCGACAGGTTGATGACGAGGGTACCCTGCCTGCCTTCGTCATCCCGGACGCTAATGCGGATCGGGTGATCACCGCCTGGCGCTGTCGCCGATGCGACATCGATTCCGTCGGGACGAATCGCCGATTTGATACGACTGGTGAGATCCACCGGTGGATTCTTTAAATAAGTGACTTGTACGCTGCCCAAATCGATCTTAGAGCCGCCGCGCGGCTCGAAGACGACTTTCAGAGGAAATGCGACATTGGCCACACTCTCCGGTGACAGCAATTTGACGGTGGGACCACGGGTGATTGCGCGCGACGGCGCCTGCGGCGCGGCGGGTAGCCTCGCTTCTTTGTCCGTGATCAACTGAACAGGCTGCGCCGATACGCTGGTGGCAAGACTCATCCATAATACGGCAAACAACAAGCGTGCAATCATGACTTCTCTTACCTTACCTTCCTTTTCCTTTCTTCCAACGGCAGAGGTTATCGCCATGCGTGCTACTTCAAGGCAAGCCCCCGGTGGCTTTTACCAGCATTTTCGACGCCACGACAGCGCTGCTTGTTCCACCGCCCTGTTGCCCTCTGCACGCTGAGCGTGCATCACAATTCGAGGCGTTCCGATCTCGAAACAAAAGGAAATTCGTTTTGAGGGCGCAGGAGCCGACAAATCAGAATGTCGCCGAATGACTCGGTGTCAGCCCCGCTTGAGAGCCTCCAGGAGTCGTTAGCAGAAGAGAACCTGCAGAGTAACACGTTTTAATCGCGTACTAGACCCGATAATGGGCTATCCGTCAAATAAAATTTGGTTGCCGACCCACAATGCTCTGTCTTCGGGGTACCTGGGGTCATCATTACGAGAACGGCGGGACCGGCCAGCCGACGTCGGCAGATCAACTCACCAAACGTCGCCGCGCTTCATTTACACTTTCCTTTAGGCAGCCGTTTACAAAGCAATTTAGCGGAGCTCTGATCCCAGTCGAGATCCCTGGATGGTTTTGGTGCCCCTTGATTTGAACCAGTCGCCATCGCAACGGAAAATCGGACGCGTTTCGGCTGCGAAAATTCCCGATGTGCTGATATCGCACGTGGTGCCGATCCCACCGCTCAATTGCACGGGCAGAGTTAGCTTAAAAGCGTTGTCCTCTCCGTCTCTCCTCAAAACCGCGAGTACTTGGGTCCTTCTTTTTTCTCAAGTTTGAGACTTCTATTGCTAGTTCTGTTTGGTAGTACGATATTCAACGTCCCCTCAAGTCGATTCTCACCCACGAGTTTGAGCTGGACCGGATTGTTCTGTCCCGCGACGAATTCGAGGATGATATCGCTACCTTGAAGCGAGACCTCAATCTGTCGAGCCTCAGTTTTCTCAACCGTAAACCCAAAGCGTCCATCAGCAACCCACCTGGCACTGCTTTATGGCAGTAAAGTTTGCGGTAAAGCCGTTGGTGGGGAACTTCAATTGTCCCGATATTGTAGTGCCATCTGAACTCAAGTTGCCATTTACGACTACGAACAATGCACTATCAAAACAACCAGTGAGAGACAACTTAGAGCCACTTTTGGTTCCGCCAACCTGGCACCCAAACAGATTCGGCGGCAGCAATAGCTCCCCCGTCACATTTCCAGTCGAGTCTGTGAGCAAAAATAGTTCGAAATTCAATTCATTATCTCGAAAGCGTCCTAGAACCGGCGTTGAGAACGTTGCGGTAACGTTTTTGGCCTTGTCGTCATCCATTTTGACGACGCAGGTTCCTGTACCCGAACATCCTTCACCTGACCAGCCTAGAAAAGTTGCTCCCGAACCTGGTAGTGCCGTTAAGGTTATGGTTTTACCGGCTGGGAAATAATACTCACAGGTCGACCCGCATGAAATACCCGCCGGAGACGACGTGACGGTCCCGTTCCCAACTGCCTTAACAACAAGTTGCTCCTCACAAACGGGAATCCCTTTTCCGTCGCTTCCGCCCTTTGTGTGGATGAAGTTAATCATGGATGCGGTCCAGCGAACTGCTATTGGCCCCAATTGAGCAAATTGTTCCTCTGCTATTATGTCGTCAATCGTGTAGCGGTCACTGTCTGGTCGTAACAGAGGTAAAGGATAGGCGTAGGCAATCTTTTTTCCGGAGGCGTCCCGAACGTAGCCGTCCGATCCTAATGTGCCAGATGGTCCAGGCAGAACGCTTGGATCAGAAGGAGCGTTGGTATTTTTCTCGCTATAGAATCCAGAGGCTGTTTGGCTTGCGAGTTGAGTAAAGGCGCTCTGCGGGTCGGAAAAGTCTAGTAAGTCATCAGTGGGAAGCGGTAAAATATGCAACCCGTCTTCAACCCTCTGGCCATTTAGCACTTCGAACTTGCTCGGATCGCCTAACTCGGAAGCCTCGACGAACAATAGTCCGAACGGTGGTACGAACAATGGGACGAAAAATGAGCCAGTGTGCGGATGGGCATCATTTCTAGTATGAGCTGGTGATGTCAAGTCTTGAAGGAGATGGAGAAAGTGCCCGAGAGAAACTAAGCCATCACTTTTGCTTGTCCCCCTTAGGCCGAGCAACTGCAGCATAAGGTCATACTTATCATTATTGAACTGCCCCGGATATGGTACAACGGAGGTACTGGCAAAGCAGTAAATGTTCGGTGGCGGTGGACTAAAGCCCCAATCCGTAGACGAGCAGGTTGATTTCACCGAGATAGGGGTCCCAAAAGAAGACGAAGTAAACGTATCATTTAAAAGAGGATAAAAATGAAATAGAAAATTGCCCAAGGGTGGAAAGACCAGAGCGTCTTCATCGGTGACCCCTTGTTTCAGGTTGTCTCTTACTATTGGTAGGTCGCAGGCCTTCATCTCTGGTCGCTTTGATTTCAGATATTCAATCGCACGATCGATGATCTCGCGGTGAACATTGGTCTCATGCGCTTGAGCCGACTCTATTCCAAGACCAACCAAAGTCGTAATTCTAACAAATAAGGTGACTGCCACGGCGCGACCAAGGGTTACCATCCGATTATCCTCCACAAACCAAGAGCGTCTTTTACCTGGAAAAACCGCAGTTGCTTAATTTGTCCATCTATAACGATCGGTCCCACACAAATCTCCAGCGACTCGTGCTGCTCGACCACGCTGCAACTGGAAACCGCATCCGCCAGACCGGTTATCAGGTTGAGCGGCAAACTGTCGAGGACCTTGAGACCATTAAACTTATTTCCAAGCTTGTTGTACGCTGCAGCAAGGTTTCCCGCCCGCAGATTACTGGCGAGGTCTACCCGTGCCTCTTGCGCGCCCTGTAAAACGCTTATAGGAATGAGCGAATCGGAAGAATACACGGTTTGCTGCGGTGCATGTCTGCAGATGCGCGAAGCGTAACTATCGCCGGACCAGCCTCGTTCAGCGTGATGGTTGTGGTGAACACTTTATCACCGGTTACTTGATCGCCATGGGTCCCATCGTCAAACATTTGTCCCAAGTTGGCGAGAACATTACCGTTCTGATCGTATCTCCAAAGCGTGACGCTACCTGCAATGAAGGAGGAATCTGCTGCGAGCCATGCCCGTACCACCACTGAAGTCGGGTCCCCTGATTCTATGGTGATTGGGGTTGCGTCGAGTCTTTGGAACAGAGCTAATGAATCATTGAGAGGGGGGCCGAGAGTTACCTGTATGCTGGCTGTGCCCACGTTGCCGGCTCGATCGATAGCCGTGGCCGTGACGATATTCGTTCCGTTTTGTAGAGGGACTCCTGCGGCTGTAAAGGTGCCGGCATCCACATTGGCTGCAACGCCGTTGACTAGTACGGTAGCTCCGGAATCGTCCAATGTTCCGCTGACTGTAATAGGCGAAGAACTAACAGTGCTTAGATCGAGTGGCGAACTGATTAATATTTTGGGAGCTGTTTTATCGATGTTTAGTGTAACCAAAGTGCTAGCGCTGTTGCCGGCCCGATCGACCGCTGTGCCTGAGACTGTTCGACCGGCACCCTCGGTGGTCACGGTAATGGGGCTGGGGCAGTTGGCGATGCCGCTGGTTGCATCGGAACAGGTAAAAGTAATCGTCACGTTGCTATTGTTCCAGCCGGACCCATTGGGACTCGGGGTAACCGATGCGGTGATCATCGGCAGGTCGTTGTCAACGCCAATGATTTGTATCGCCAACCCGCTCCCAGGAGCGCTTCGCAATTCAACCGATAGCGCATTGGTGTTTCCAACGGTAATTGTCTTTTCAATCACGTTGACATTCCGGTTAAAGTCGCTTGGCCCTGCCACCTGGACGACATTCAGCAGAATAACCGCGCTCGACACGCGTGGAAACTCGCCTTGCAATCCTCCATTGTTGATGCGCAACGTATAAGATGTCTTGGAATTCCGAAGAGTGAATTGTGAGGTCACTGTGTTCGGGCCGCCCGAAGCACGAACAATGTTGGTAGGACCGAGGGCCACAAACGTCCCACCGTAGCTTGCCGAGGCAAAAACGAGAACAAGCGCCGTGCTAATTGCCAAACGATTAGCCCGAATCACAACATCAGCGACTATTTTGTGCGTCTTGCTCATCTGAATCATGTACCCTAAGCTCCTTCCGTTAATAAGAGAATTACCCTGCGATTTGCCTCAATCAGCCACTTCATAAATATCTCTCTCTAAACCCCGACCCCTAGCGGCGCGCAAATAGCAATTAACAATGTTATTAGGGTGGCGACTCGATTCTTGACTTGTCAGTGTCTTGAGCAAAATTGCCTCCGGCTCCTTCGTTGTCAACAAAAAACATACGACGTCAGCTCCACGGCGACGCCGAATTGACCATTGCGCGGCTCGACCCGCACCACGCGCCCGTCGCACTGGAGGGTCTCGTGTTCGAAATTGAGGAAAAGCCGGATCGTCTCTGCGATTGAGTGCGCGCTCTTGGTCTCAAAGAAAATTCCCGAGGTGCTGATGTCGCGTGTGATACCAGTCCCATCGTTCAATTGTCCTCTCCGTCTCTCCTCAAATCCCCCAGCTCCTCCCACAGTGCGGCGCAGGATGCCAGTGATCCCAGGTGAAAACAATTGAATGGGAGATACATTTTTCTGTGCTGTTCGATATATATCGAAGGATAGAGAGCAAAGAATGGAGTAATGGAGTGGCGGAGTGTTGGAGCAGGAGAAAAGGGCCGCGAACCTTGCAATTTACAAGGGCGCGTTACCGAAGATCACGAACTCGGCGAGAAAAAACAAAGTTCTTTCTCTAGGAGAGGCCTTAGCCTCTTGACCCTGCCTGCTAGGTGAGGCTCCCCTGCTTCCCTGTACCAGATTGCCCCAAACTATGGTCGGCACCGTATGTAAAGCCCGGTTGGCCAGAGCCCTGGGCAAATAAGTCAAAAATCAGCCCGCCGGATCATCCTTCTTCTCTACGAGTGTCACTAGTCAGCTCTCGCCGGGCGGCTTTGGATTTGCTGAGGTGCGGAAATTGGTGCTATTCTACCTGCAGTAAGCTCAAGGAGAGCGCCGTATGAAGGACGCGTACACTGCTGTTATAAAGAAATCCGGACAGTGGTGGATTGGCTGGATCGAGGAGGTGCCAGGGGTTAACTGTCAGGAGCCGTCAAAGAAAGAGTTACTGCAAACTTTGCAGGCAACCTTGCGAGAGGCTTTAGAACTAAATCGTCGTGACGCTTTGGAAGCGGCCGGAGAAGGTTTTAATGAAGAGCCGATCAATGTATGAAGCGTGGCGATCTCCTGCGCCACCTCCGCCAAAACGGCTGCGAATTGTTGCGCGAGGGTGCTCGTCATTCGTGGTGGCACAATCCTCGCCAGAACAAACGCTCGTCTGTCCCCCGCCACAACGAGATTATCGATCTGCTGGCTCGGAAAATCTGCAAAGACTTGGGCGTTCCACTAATTAAATAATCTTCTGATCTCCAACTTACGACCAAGAGATACGGATAGAGTGTTGGAGTAATGGAGTGATGGACTGAATGATGGAGCGGTGGAGCAGAGCACTACGCTCTTTTACACGAGTCCCTTTTCTTGGGCGTACCGGGCGAGCTTCGTGCGGCTGTCGACGCCGAGCTTTTGATAGATGTTGTGAAGATGGATCTTGACCGTTCCCTCGCTGATGAAGAGTTTCTTGCCGATCTCCATATTGCGCAGCCCCGCCGCCACCTGTTTGATAATTTCGATCTCTCTGGGCGACAGCACTTGAGCGGCCTCGCTTCTTGCGCTCTCGCGCTGGAGCAGTTTTTCCAGCGTGCTGCTCACCGAGCGCCGCTCCAGCCACAGTTCGCCCGCTTGCACTTTGCGGATGCACTCCACGAGAAGTTTCGGCGCCAACTCCTTGAGCACGAGGCCGCGCACGCCGAAACGGACCGCGTCGGCCAGCCCTTCTTGGTCTAGCGTAGCCGTGAGAATCACTACTCGCGTAGGCAGTTTCTCTTTTCTCATTTCCCGGAGCACTACCAGGCCGTCTTTTGCCGGCATTTGAATGTCGAGCACCAAAATGTCCGGTTGGTACCGGCGTACCGCCCTGAGGGCCGCCTCGCCATCGAGGCAGCGGGCGACGACCTTAAGATCTTTTTCCAGACGAAACAGATTCTCCATCGCGTCGAGGATTAATGGATGATCGTCTGCGATAACCAAAGTGATCGGCATCTCATCCTCGGGGCGATGCAAGCGGCAAGGTCACTTCAAGCCGCGCTCCCGATTCCGAGGAGTCGATGGCTAGAGCCCCTCCGAGAGAAGCGACCCGGCTTTTAATTATAGCGGGACCGAGCCCCGTAGAAACAAGCGCGGCGTGATTATAGCGACCGCGGAAGGGAAAGCCGCAACCGTTGTCGGAAACGGTTAGGCGCGCATTGTGATCGTCGGCTTGCAGATCCACCTCCACTACCGAAGCGCGAGAATGGCGTGCGGCGTTGATCAGCCCCTCGCGGATGATCTGATAGATTTCGCGCGCCAGTACAGCGGGTACCTGCCCGTCAAGACCATCCATCTTTAGCTCCACACGCAAGTGCCATTGCTGCTCAACCGTCTTGGCCAACTGTTGGAGGAGGTAGCCGAATTTGAAGTCGATTTCGCCCGGGACGAGGGTGGCAAGTTTCAATTCTTCAATAAAGGAGCGGAGCTCCCGTTGTTCCCGAACGATAAGATCCTGAACCCCATGCAGTTGCTCCCTAGCCACCTTAGGATCCGCTTTTAGGCCCTGGATGGCGGCCTCGAGGTTTAGGCCGGCGACCGCAAGAGACTGGAGCACGCTATCGTGAAGGTCACGGGCAAGGCGGGCACGTTCACGGGCGGCCGCCAGTTGTTGCAGCCGCTGCAGCTCGGATTCCGCTCGTTTGCGCTCGGTGATATCGCGGGCAATCGTTGCCACAGCCGTAATTTTGCCCGTTGCATCCTTCACTGGCGATAACGTTAGACAAACATGAACTTGAGCTCCGCCTTTCCTTAAACGAATGGTTTCGTACTGAGCAACGTGTTCTCCTTGTTTGATCCTTTCTGCTAGCCGTGCCCGTTCATCGAGACGATCGGGCGGAATTAGAATGGAGATCGGACGGCCCTTGACCTCTTCGGCGGAATAACCATAGATGATTTCTGCGCCCTTGTTCCAGCTTGTAATGACTCCTTCCAAACTTGTACCAACGATCGCGTCATCTGAAGATTCTACGATGGCGGCTAATTGAGTGACCGCCTCCTCCGCCCGCTTACGCTCGGTAATTTCCTTTTCTAAATCCGCGTTAATGGCCTGAAGTTTGGCAGTGTGGCCAGTTAGTGTAAGCAGGAAGCCGCCCAATAAGCCGGTAAAAAAGAGTCCTCCCGCAAGAACGCTCCACGCCTGCCACCCTCGTTGAGCGATCAGATACTCTTTTGTTGGAGCGAACTGAACTATCCACTGGCGTCCGGTTATCTCGAACGGAACGACTCTCTGGAACGGGGCTGGCCGTTCGTTCGCTTCGATCGGCAGATCCTGTGACTCGCTGTCCTTTGACCGATGCTCATATAGCAGACGTTTTTTTTCTCGCCTCCGGCGTCGTAGAGGCGAATTTCGATATCCTCCATCTTCGCACCTTTGAGTGCGTTATTCATCATATCGGGAATTCGAAACGCCCCGCTCACGTAACCTTGCAGATTGAGACGTCGCTCTTGCAGGCTGTTGTGAGGGAGTCCGGGTTTGTAGATGGGTAGAAAAACTACAAAACCTCCTTCGTGTTTAATATCCTGTATCAGTGTGAGCGGATCAGTGGCTGTTGGCTGCCCCGTGTCTCGTGCCCGATTTAGAGCTTCGCGTCTGGTGGGATCAGACGCCGCGTCAAAACCCAAAGCTCTTCCAATCCCTCTGACCGATTCTAAATAGTAGACGGGGATATATTCGGCGCGCCGCGCTGCCCGAACCAACTGCCCCTGTGGGCTCTGTTCCGTGATCTGGAAGTTACTGAGGGCCATCTTCCCGGGCAGCCTGCTCATAGTTTGCCCGATCCGAGTCGAGTATCCTGGGACTCCACGAGACTGCACGAATCCCTGGATGGCGCGAGAACCAGCGCGAGACGAAAGTTTTGAACTGGTGGCGGTTAATCGGAACCGAGCTTGCATAAAGATTCTCTACGGAATGGAGGACATCGATATAGTTATGAAAGTTCTCTTGTAGCTGTTGGGCTAGCTGGTCCGTGCGACGCTTGAATTCCAGCTTAATTCGATCTTGTTCCCACGCGTTTGTGTAAATAAAAAATATGACAACCAGCGTGAAGGCCAGACACAGCGGCAGGGAGACTTGTCTGCCGTGTGAGAATACGGCTGGTTTCCCTAACCAGATCAGAACCAACGGAGTAAAGGTAATGACTCCAATCGCATCGCCCACCCACCAGGTCCACCAGTGGAACAGGTAGTCGACCGGCTGGATAATACCGCCCAACAGCAGACTCGTCACACCCCATGTGGCATTCACGAGGCAGCTTACCGGGCCTCCCAGAAGGAGAAATTTTGATGATATCCCGCGCCCCGACAAACGCAGTCGGATATTGCGTAAAGCGGCGTATCAGGAAAGCCCCTACGATGGCCTGTAGCGAAGCTCCCATGCCGATACTGGCCGCTAGCACCGTGGTATTTAGAATCGACGCGGTGCTTGTGGTATCGAGAGAAGTCCGTAGATTAATTAAAAACGACCCGAGCAAAATGCCAGGCCAGACTCGATATCCGAACAGTAGAGTACCGGCTAAAGCAATGCCGGATGCTGGCCACACAGCCGTGGCATACCCCGGGGGGATCGTCAATAACAGTCCAAGTCTACCTACGACATAGTAGGCTGCTGCCATCGCCGCCAGCTTTGCCAGTGGCTCAGCCCAGTGGAGGAAAGACGTGGCTGTTATCCCTGCCTTTCTGAGGCTAGATACTCCGTACCTGAAATGCTCGTGCCCCCTACTATCACCTGCTGAAACACCTGGTATACGAAGTCCCTAAATCTCCGGGAGAAAGGTTGTGTTGACGACGTTAAGCCTTCAATATCATCGATTAAATCGTGGGCAATTATTATAACGTAACTTC
>DATFWY010000158.1:0-69318 GCA_035258805.1 Blastocatellia bacterium
GCCCTTTTGTCAGAGAGTGCGTTTAAGAAATGAACCCCATTTGCGAAAGCTTGTTCGGCAAAGCGAGGATCGAGGAAATAATATGAAAGAAGTGCGTTTCAGAACCCATCGAACAAGATCGCTACTTACGGGGTTCATCGCTTCAGTCCAACAGTGCATTCTTGTCCTTTCAGCAATCTGGGGAATAGGCGACATAGCCAACGGTCAACAATCAACTAACACTGACGCGAATCAAAAAATCTGATGCTGTTAAGACGCAGGCTCCTGCCCCGCAGGCTGACGAAAATAAAGGTGAATGGATCTTTGCGCCGATCCCCGTGCGCAGCCCCGCAATCGGTGCGGGACTCGAGTGGGCCGTTGGATATGTTGCGCCGCTAAACAAAGAGGACAAAGTGTCGCCACCTTCACTCGCCGGTATTGGCGGTTTGTTTACCAACAACGGAAGCCGAGGGCTTGCCGTGGGCACAAGACTATACTTGAAGGAAGACAAATATCGGATCGCGCTTGCTGGCGGCCATGCCAGCATTAACGCCGATTTTTACGGTGTCGGAACGGCGGCCGGTGAGACCCAAACATTCCTGCCGCTTAACACAAAAGGGACTGCGTTTTTTACTGAATCCCTGATCCAGTTTCGCAAACATCTCTACGCGGGAATACGTTTCCAATATCGAAACTTGAAGCTATCGGCTGATCGACAAAACTCGGATCTCCCGCCTGATACGGAAACCAATCCGCCGCCGGAGCTTGCGAGCATCATCAATGCAATAAGAGAGGACCTGTTCCGACAGCGGACTGTTGCCCTGGGACCGCGTTTTCAGTTTGATACTCGAAACAATACGTTTTATCCGACGAACGGTATTTATCTGGACGCTGGGGTCGACCTTTTCGGCGAGGCAATTGGCAGCAAGTTCACTTATCAGTATTACAAGGTCGGCTGTAACAAGTATCATACTTTGAAAGAAAAGCAGGTTCTGGCCTTTCGTGCAATGGGTTGTGCGGCGGCAGGCGACCGAGTGCCGATTTATGATCTTTGCCTTTTTGGGTTTCAAAACGATCTCCGTGGTTATTCGGCGGGGCGTTACCAGGATCGAAGAATGTTCGCGACTCAGGCCGAATACCGTCTAACGATTCCAAAAGAAGGGTTCCTTGGAAGGTTCGGTATCGTTGCGTTTGGAGGGGTCGGTGGTGTGGGAGAGAAGTTCACCGACATAACGATCAGCGATATGCTGCCTGGCGGGGGCGGTGGCCTGCGGTTCAAGTTGACTAAAACTAACCCTATAAACTTCCGTGTTGATTATGGTTGGGGTAAGCACGGTGGTGCCCTCAGCATCGGAATCGGTGAAGCGTTCTAGTTAATTAATTTCCCTCGAAATTCCACCCCGAGACTGTGCAAGAATCATAGATCCCATCCACCGCAGCAGTGGGATTTAGGATTTCACACAGGCTTCTGGCGTTGGGTTGGATTTGGACTCTTCACATGCCCTTCGTTAGCAAAAGCTGAACTCACTCAGTTACGCCTGCTGTCAGTTCTACATTTCATAACTGTTAACACTGTCAGTTATTCGCGAGGGTTCTCCTGGATAGAATGATCGCGACCTGCAAAACGTGATGTGAATCACGTTGATCTTTCCAACGAGAGTATTCTGAATCCAAGGGGGTGGTGGGATGAAAATTGTGGCATTCCCATCTGATGCCTCTCGTTACGGCGTTGCTATTGAGGAAAAACAGCAGCGAGAGCTACAGCAGGAATGCGTTTAAAAGGAAGAATACTCGAGTTCGGTTCAGGCTCAGGCGCTCCCAAGTGAACCGAAGGTGCTTGTAATAAGCATTTAGTTTGTCTCTGGTCCTCACAGATGAACTGGCGGATCAATAGGACCCAAATGAAATGGCTTGGCTGGACCTGAACCGACTCGAGAGACTTTACACCAGACTTCGTTACTCGAATATGACCATCATAAATGGCCTGTAATTTCTTTTTAGCTGAAGCTGTCAAGAAGCACAGTTACCTCGTGATTGGGCGCTGCTTAGAATAAGGATGTTTTTGACATCGGCGTGGATTAAGGAGACCAGTCATGCCAATAGAGAATCCCAGGGCGCTCTTTATCTTTATGCTGAGTGATGTGCGCCAGAGCACGGAGCGTCTAAAAGATTTTTTCCGAGAGGTGAGCCAGCTCACACGCGACCCAACGGTGAAGGAAGCGCTCGAGGCCCGGCTTTTTGTGGCCGACAAAATCATTGCGACTTTGGACAAATGCTTTGACCTGATAGGCGAGCAGCCAGTGAAGACCAGCGGGCGGCTTTATGACGTTTTCATAGAAGAGTTCCGGAAGGAATTCGCTGAGATCCTGAATCCGGCGACGAAGCGCCTGTTCCTTCTTACCAAGATCAATCTGTTGACCCAACTTCAGGTTGGCGAGTACATCGGTCTAATCGCGGCCGCTGATTTCACTCATCATTCCGGGATCAGTGTATTGCTGGAAAGTTGCCTCGCAGACAAGCTCGCGTTTGTTGAGAGAACCAGGAGGCTGATTCTTCCTCAGCAGTTCGGGGGACAGTTGCTACGGTATAAACGGATCGCGTAGCACGCATCAGATACCAAGATTCGGGGCGCTCAGGGCTCGCTGCAGTCTGGTGCTTCAAAGGTGGCGGCACAAGACTAGCACCGAAAAGCGCCCCGAGTACTCTCCGCCGAAAGATCATGTCATTTTTTCCAGCCTGAACTGGCAAGAGTACCAGTATTAGTTTTGCTGTTGCTGGGTATATTGACTCTTCAGACGACAATGACATCGCCAACCGGATACGGCGATGGAGTAAAGTCGGAGAGTAGTAGAAGGACGCCAGGTGTCGCGCAGTTTTTGGCGCGGCCCTGGCGTTTTATGTAGAGAGTGTCAAGTCTGTGCCTGATTAGGTGAGCCAAAAGTAGCCCAATGGGCGGGTGAATCTATGTAGCGCAGACTGCACAGTCTACGATACGTTAGACTGTGGAAATCGATATCGCGCTACTAGTACGGTGATATTGTCTTTGCTGTCGCTCGCGAGAGCTTTGTCGATCAACGCACGGCAGGCTTCATCCGCGGAACCCGTCGCCCGCATGATCGACGCGGTTGTATCGGGATCGACGTAATCGGTGAGGCCGTCAGTCGCAAGCAGGAGCTGATCCCCGTGCTGCAGTTTCAACCTCTGAACTTCTGGATCGGTCGGTGGCGCTGTCGATCCAACAGCTGCCGTTAGCACCCGCCGCATTTTATTTATTGTCTCATCAGTTTCGGTTGCGACTCCCGCATCGATCATCGCCTGAGCCAGCGTGTGGTCTCGAGTCAACTGCCTGAAGTCGCTGCCGCGCAGCAGGTAAGCGCGAGAATCACCCAGATTCGCGACGAAGAGCTCATCACTAAAGCTCATGGCAACTGTCAGTGTGGTGCCCATGCCCGACAGGCTTGGGTCTCTTTCTCCGCGCTCTCTCAATGCGGTGTCGATCTGATGAAACCGATCGATCAATCGCTTCTTTACTATTACAGCTTTTCTGGGGCTCATTCTCATGATCCAGTCCGGCGTGGTCACTATCAGATCAATCAATTTGCGCAGGGCCAGAATACTGGCAAGCCCGCCCGCGGGCATTCCACCGATCCCGTCTGCCACACACATACCATATGCCGTTTCGGAATAAGTGTTAGGAAGCGCGTCGACAGGAAGATTTGACAAAACATTTTCCAGGTTTCGTTCTGCACGCACCGCAAGGAAATGGTCCTCATTGTTTGGTCGCACGGCGCCAACGTGTGACAGCGCCGATAGCTCGACCTCAACCAGCGATGAAGGAATGCTTTCATTTCTGACCTTCATCTTTCGCCGGGGTTCGGTTTCATTCAGCTTTGCTGTGTCAGGTTCTTCAGCTGGCTTGGAGCTTGCGATCATGATGAACTTCCTTTGCGATTTGAATTATCGGAGCGTCTCATCGCACCGATGGAAGAGTTTGGCACCCACTCAGAGGCTAAGCGATGTGCTCGGAATCGACTACTGGCAAAAGTAACAGCCTGAGTTGGTTTTCACTTCCTGGATCTAAATAGATATTGAACGTCGCACCCAGGATAATAAGCGCGTCGGCACTGCAGTTGTCGTAGTTCCGGCGCAGGTACAAACATCAAACATGAATCAGCGTTTTGCCGGAACCTGAACACCAGATCCATACTGGAATCGACCTTGGTCGGCAATCTGCCCGACCTGTAAGAGATTCTTTGTCAGGTCTGTCAATACTTGCAGTATCCCTCGAAATGTATCCCGCTTAGAATCCTGCTCGCAGAGAAGATTTTCCAAGTAGCAAACGCTACACAAGAGGCAATTTCGCAGAATCAGTGGACTTTATCCGGAGGAGGAACTATGAGCATCATGTTGTTTCTGCGCAATCACCGACATTACTGGGGTGTCCCGCACGACAGACCTAAAGATGATCGCTTGGTCCAGACCTGTTATGAATGTGGCGCCGAGCGAGAGATAAAGATCGAATTGCGGCCGTGGGTGCCGTCGAAGTTCATAGCCGCGAGCAGCTGAAGGCAAACGAGAGACCCGCTTTATTGATTCCACGATTGGCAACTGTTGCCGCCTCCAGAATAAGGTGACGAGCCTGTCATCTTTTTCAATAATACCTGTCAAAAGTAACAGTACTTACCAGTTATCCTCACACCTAGAATCGACGCTATAAATCCGTCTGTTCACGCTGGTTCTGATAGGAGGCCCGCAATGGAATCGAAAGGTCAAGCACATTGGACGAGGATTGTCTGCGTCACTTTATTTGGAGTTGCTTTTTTATTGGCTGGCGGTCAGTCGACGAACGCCCAGGAGCCCGATAAGCAAAACTCTGAAGTCCAGCAACTGAGAGAAAAATTACAGAAGCTCGAGCAGACTGTGCAGGAGTTGAAGACTCAGCTCGCGAACCTTGAGCAACCTCGCCTCGCGCCGGCGACCGCAAAGACAGTGCAACCCGAGACCGCGAAGACGGTGCAGCCGGAGACTCCAAAGACCGTACAGCCGGAAATCGCCTCAGCCCCGAGGGCCACGGCTGGGCCCAGTACACCTAAGAGTCAGGAGGATAAAAAGGGTGAAAACACCTTCCAGGTCTACGGCTTCGCAATGCTTGATATGGGTTATCAATTCAAACAAAACGATCCCAACTGGTTTGACGTAATCCGGCCCAGCAAATTGCCCTCGTTTAAGGACGAGTTCGCCCCAGACGGTAAGGTTTACTTCGGTGTGAGACAAAGCCGGCTCGGAGTGAAATCCTCAACCGCAACCAGCTTTGGCGAGCTAAAGACCCAGTTCGAGTTCGAGTTGTACGGCACCGGCGTCGATGCGGGACAGACCACATTCCGATTGCGACACGCCTATGGTGAGCTCGGCCATTTCGGAGCGGGACAATATTGGAGTCCGTTCATGGATATCGATGTGTTTCCCAACTCGATCGAGTACTGGGGTCCAAACGGAATGGTTTTCTTCCGCAATGTGCAGTTTCGCTGGATGCCTCTCAAAGGAAAGAACGCGGTGACAATCGCGATCGAACGGCCGGGCGCAAGCGGCGATCAGGGTATATTTCAAGATCGAATCGAGTTGCAGGGCATCCGACCAAGGTTCGACCTCCCAGACCTCTCGGGGCACGTGCGCCTCAATCGCGATTGGGGGCACGTTCAGATTGCCGGAATAGTCAGGCGCATAAGATGGATCGATGCAGTTAATGATCAATTTGACCTCAGTGGAGACGACGTCGGATGGGGAGCAACAGTGAGCTCGAATGTCAAGTTCGGGAAAAACGACATTGGCCGCTTTCAGGTAGTCTACGGGGAAGGTATTGAAAACTACATGAACGATGCCCCTGTTGATGTGGGCATCAAGATACTCAATCCGACTGACCCCGTCAGGCCTATCAAAGGCGTTGCTCTTCCTGTGCTGGGAATCGTCTCGTTCCTGGATCACAACTGGAACAAGAAATTCAGCTCCTCGGTCGGATATTCGCTGGTGAACATCGAAAACTCCAGCGGCCAGACGGCCAATGCGTACCATCGCGGCCAGTACGGCCTCACCAACCTGCTCTATTACCCGGTCGAAAACGTAATGGTCGGCGGGGAATTCCAATGGGGACGGCGTCAGAACTTCCAGGACAGCTTCACAGCAGACGATTACCGCATACAGTTTTCGTTCAGATACAACTTCTCGAAGATTTTCGGTCTTTAGAGCAAGAATGGTGCTCATTCACCTAACGGAGCCCAACGGAGAAAGCAAATGTCAGTGATGAAACTGCAGGCTAATAAGGTCATCGCAATATTCGTTGCAGTCAGCTTTGCATCCCTGGACCCGCTAGCGTTTGGCCAGAAAGTAAGCCCGGTCGCCGCCAGGAGCGAGCAAGTCCAGGCCGTTGTTAGAGAAGCCTACGAGAAGTTCAGGAGCGATACCGGCGGAAAGAATGCCGATTACATCCCGTACCTCGCGCAGGTGGATTCGAAGCTGTTTGGCGTTGCGGTTGTCACGACTGACAACCAGACCTTTTCGCTGGGCGACATCGACTACTCTTTTTCGATTCAGTCGATATCCAAAGTCTTCACCGCCGCCCTGGCGATGGGAGACCTTGGCGCCGACAAGTTCTTCCAGAGAATCGGCAACGAACCGACTGGGCGGGCCTTTAATTCGGTGAATGCGGTTGTTGATATGCCGACGCATACAGGCAATCCGCTGGTCAATGCCGGCGCAATCGCGACCACCAGCCTGATCTCAGGCCGGGACGCGAATGAGAAATGGAACAAAATTCTCAATTTCTACGGCAAAGTTGCCGGAGAAAAGTTGTCGTTGATCGATGAGGTATACAAATCGGAAGCTGCGACTAACGCTGGCAACAAGGCACTCTCCATGCTGCTCGCCAAGTACGAGCGCATTTATGCTGATCCGTTCGAGTCTGTCGACATCTACACAAAGCAGTGTTCGGTTGGTGTGAACGTAGTGCAGTTGGCTCGGATGGGGGCAACACTCGCGAACAATGGCGTCAATCCAAAGACTGGCGAGCAAGTCATCAAGCGCGAAGACGTACCTTACATCCTGTCGGTGATGATGATGGCCGGTCTTTACGATGGGTCCGGCGGATGGGCCTGGCATGTAGGCCTGCCTGCGAAAAGCGGCGTAGGCGGCGGCATCGTGGCAATCGCTCCAGGCAAAGGTGCCATCGCTGTTTTTGGACCCCGGCTCGATGAGGCAGGCAACAGCGTAAAAGCGCAGAAAGTAATCGAGTTCGTAGTGAGGAAGTTGAACTATAACATCTTCTCTCCGGCTTCTTTTGGCCTCCCTACTGCGCAGCAGCGTTAACCTCAACTCGGTGGGCAACTTCTCCGCCACCTGTTCCTTTATGTCAGCGTCCGCTTTAATTCAGGGTCAGTTTCTTCACCCGGCCGCAAAGCGCACAATCCCTGATTAAACTGAATTTACGTGACACGGAGTGACTGTGATTTACCGCCCAGCCTGGTCTGTGAGTTTTTCCACGATTACCTGTCAAATCTGACAGTTCTAGCACGCAATCAGTTTGAATAAACTGGGCAGTCGATAGCTGTCGGTGCGGCTATCCCTATGAGTGGCAACACGAAATTGTAAATCCCAAACGAACCAGCGAATTGAAATCGCGAGGGAGGTCGAGTATGAAAACGAGAGTTTCACGATCCGGCTCGCGGCATCCGAGTCGATACGTGATCGTCATCCTGATGTCTGCAGTGTTGCTTGGAAATGGAATGTTGGTCGCATGCGCGTCTCCGCAAGCAACACAAAGCGCGTCTACACAAAATCAAAACGCGTCTCTATCAGCAAATCAAAACGCGTCTCCGCAACCGGCACAAGGCGAGCCGACACCGCCAGCTCAAGACGCGGCTCAGGGAGCTCAGGAGGATGCCCCAAAGATTCCGCCGGAGCAGCTTGATTCGCTGGTGGCGCCGATTGCGTTATATCCGGACCCGCTGTTGAGCCAGACCCTTGTGGCTTCCACCTACCCGTTGGAGATTATGCAGCTTCAACAGTGGCTGCAGAGAAATCCAGGTCTAAAGGACAAGAAGCTCGTCGAGAAGGTGTCGAAACAACCGTGGGACGCGAGCATACAAGCAATGGCGGCCTTGCCGGATGTGGTCAAACGACTCTCAGACGACATTCAATGGACTACGGACCTGGGCAACGCCTTCCTTGCTCAGCAAAGCGATGTGATGGATGCGGTCCAACGCATGCGTCAAAAAGCGCAAAGCACGGGAGCGCTTAAGTCAAACGAGCAGCAGAAGGTCGAGGTTCAGACTGTAGAGAGTAAGCAGGTAATTGTCGTGCAACAGTCCAGCCCCGAAGTGGTGTATGTGCCATCATACAACCCGACCGTCGTCTACGGTGCCCCGGCTTACCCCTATCCGCCGATCTACTATCCACCCTACACAGCTGGAGGGGTTATAGCAGCAAGCGCCATATCGTTCGGCGTCGGTGTCGCGATGGGCGCGGCCTGGGGCGGCGGTTGGGGCTGGGGATGCGGCTGGGGTCATGGTGATGTTGACATCAACATGAATAACAACTTCAACCGCAACACCAACATTCAGGGCGGCAACCGCACCAACGTCAGCGGCAATCGCGGCGGCGGCAACAAGTGGAATCACAATCCATCGCATCGCGGCGGCGCGCCTTACAGCAACAGAGCAACCGCAAACAAATTTGGAGGCACGGCACGTGGTGATTCACTTGCCAATCGTCAGGCGGGTGCTCGAAACCAGGTCGGCCGCCAAGGCGGAAACATGTCCAGCGCTCGGGACGCCGGTGGTCGGGGCGCAGCTGGTGATCGTGGGGCTGGTGGCCGCGGCGGCGATCGGCCTGGAGCGGGCGCTACCGATCGATCCGGTGGTGGCCGCGGCGGCGATCGCCCTGGAGCGAGCGCTTCCGATCGATCCGGTGGTGGCCGCGGCGGCGATCGACCCGGAGCGGGCGCTACCGATCGATCTGGTGGTGGCCGCAGTGGCTCCAGTGGCTTTGGATCTGGCAGTCGCGGCGCTGACAGCGCTGGCGGTCGGGACCTTGGTCGCAGCTCTAGCGGTAGCCGCGGTGGTTCCAGCGGCTTTGGTGGCGGTTCTGGCGGCTTCAGCGGAAGCAGCGCTCGCTCGAGCAGCAGCCGCGGTTCTTCCAGCATGGGTTCGCGTGGAGGTGGTGGCGGCTTTTCAGGCGGCGGAGGCCGTGGTGGTGGCGGCGGCGGCGGAGGCCGTGGCGGCGGCGGAGGAAGGAGGTAATTGACTAATGAAATGGAGAAGAAACACTGAATACACAACTGCCAATTCGAAGCGGTCGACAATTCTACTTGTGGGTCTTGCGATCGCGGTTTGGTGTCTGATTACCCTGTGCGCAGCAGCGCAGTCCTCCTCGCAGACCAAAGCGGCATCGACTACTAAAGAAGCATCAACTAAAGCTGCGTCGACAGCTAAAGCTGCGGCTCCAGTGGTGAGGGGCAAGACTTTTGCCACTGCTGACCAGGCAGCCGATGCCATCATCGATGCGGCAGAAAAGTTTGACGTCCCCGCCCTCGAGGCGATCGTTGGCCCCGAGGGAAAAGAAATCGTTCACTCAAGCGAACCGGCCCTCGACAAAGAACGGGCATCGGCTTTCGCCGCGATGGCTCGACAGAAGAAGGCCGTTACGGTTGATAAGGCAAATCCCAATCGCGCAACACTCACCGTGGGCCCTGAGGACTGGCCTTTCCCGGTTCCAATTGTTCGGACCGCCGGGAAGTGGAGCTTTGACGTGCGGGCCGGCAAGCAGGAGATCCTGAAACGACGAGTCGGTGAAAATGAGCTCACTGCCATCGCTCTCTGTCACGGATACGTGGAGGCTCAGCACGAGTACGCTCTCAAGAAACGAGAGGGCTACCAGGTCAATCAATACGCTCAACGTATCATCAGCACTCCCGGCAAACAGGATGGTCTTGCGTGGCAGAAGGCGGACGGCTCCTGGGATGGTCCAATTGGCGAAAACGTCGCCAAAGCCATACAGCGAGGGTACAGCAACCGGAAAGAACCTTACCACGGCTACTTCTTCAAGGTCTTAAAGGGTCAAGGACCGGCTGCTCCGCTTGGTCAGCTGGACTATGTCGTCAAGGGAGCGATGATCGGTGGCTTTGCACTCATTGCTGCTCCTGCCGAGTACCGCGTGAGTGGGGTTAAGACCTTCATGGTCAGTCAGGATGGCGTTGTCTGGGAAAAAGATCTCGGACCAAACACCCTGGAACTCGCCAAGAAGATCGAACTGTTTAACCCCGACACGACTTGGCATCCTGTACAGGAACAGTAGTCGGGCGTAGCCGAAATAGAGTTATCGATAACTCGGTTGTGGGGCGCTTATGAAAAGAAAGTTGGTTGCATACGTAACCCTCATCTGTCTTCTACTCATCTCTTCCGCGAACGGACAGCAGATAGAGCGAGTCGAAAAGGATCTTCTCGGCGAAAAGAAGATTCCTGCTGAGGCTTACTATGGAGTGCAGACTGCCCGTGCGCTCGAAAACTTTCCGATCTCAGGCGTCCTCATCAATCACTATCCTGGGTTTGTCGAGGCCTGGGCGATGGTCAAGCTCGCGGCCGCGCGTGCTAACACCGATGTTGGTGCGATGAAAAAAGAGACCCTGGCAGGCATTGAAAAAGCCTGCCAGGCAGTTCTCGACGGCAAGTACCACAATCAATTCCTGGTCGACTGGTATCAGGGCGGGGCGGGAACCTCTACGAACATGAACGCGAATGAGGTACTCGCAAATATCGCCCTTGAGCTTGCTGGTCACAAGAAGGGCGAGTACCAGTTCATTGAGCCTCACGATCATTTGAACATGTCGCAGTCGACGAACGACTCTTATCCGACTGCCATTAAGGTCGCGTTCCTGCTGCGCAACGACAAGCTGATCCAGGAACTCCAGAAGCTCGTCGCCTCGTTTCGAGCTAAAGGTGACGCGTTTATTGAGATCGTAAAAATGGGCCGGACGGAGATGCAGGACGCTGTGCCCATGACGGTCGGTCAGGAATTTCACGCATTCGCCGCTTCGCTGGATGCCGAAATTCAGTTATTGCGTGATGCAGAGAAATATCTATACGCGATCAATATGGGCGCGACCGCCATTGGTACCGGGATAAACGTCCCCACGGGTTATCCCGAAAAATGTGCGGCGCACCTGGCCAGGCTCACTGGTAAACCTATCGTCCCGGCCTCCGACATGCTTGCGGCGACGTGGGACCAGCAAGGGTTCGTTGTTTATTCCGCAGCCCTTAAGAGCCTGGCCATTAAGCTTTCTAAAATCGCGAGCGATCTGATATTGCTCGCATCGGGTCCCAGAGCAGGGTTGTTTGAGATTAATCTGCCCCCACTGCAGCCGGGCTCGTCGATCATGCCGGGCAAGGTAAACCCGGTGATGCCCGAGCTAATGAACCTGGTTGCCTTTCGGGTGATGGGCAACGACTACAGTGTCACCCTCGCCGCACACAGCGGCCAACTGCAACTCAATGCCTACGAACCGCTGGAGGGGTTAGCTGTTCTCGAGTCTCAGGCCCTACTCCACAGCTCCTCCAGCGCCTTCCGCACTCGCTGCATAGACGGCATCACTGTGAACGAGAAGATGCTCGAGCACTATCTCGAGACAACGGTAGGAATCGTTACAGCGCTCAATCCGGTGGTAGGCTACGAGAAGGCGACTGAGCTTGCGGGCGAAGCCTACAAGAGCGGGAAGGGCATCCTTGAAATAGTCCGGCAGAAAAAGCTTCTGACCGAACAGCAAATTAAGGAACTGCTCGATCCGGTAAAGCTGACAAAGCTGGATAAAAGCAAGTACGAGAAGAAGTGAGTCTTGTTCGAGTGTGAGAGTCATAAAAGAGTTTCAGAGCGTGAAGCATACAGCGACACACGCTCGTGATAAGGAGTTGCGACATGAGTATCGACAGGACGACTGGTGATAACGAGAGCGGGACAGTGCGACGGCACGGACCCGAACAGGAAGATCCGCTTGGTGGCGCGGACGATCTGATTTCGCAGGAGCTTCCTAAAGGTGTCGATCGTCGAACCTTCCTGATGCGAAGCGCGGTGGTCGGCGCTACAGCAGTCATGGTCGGCCGCTCTGTCTCCGCACAGGAACGAGCACAGAGATCCACCGCCGAGCCGCCTCCGCTGGCTCAAAAGCTCAATGTCGTTAAAAAGCAGAAAGGTCCGGTGATGACCACGCTCGACGAGTTCTACAAAGTTGGTCCCGGCCCTTCGAGCTCGCACACGATCGGACCGATGCGCATTACCTATGATTTCTATCAGCGCTGTACCCAGCTGCCGGCTGAGAAACTTAAGCAGGCCAATGCACTCAAAGTTCATCTGTACGGAAGCCTCAGCGCAACCGGCAAGGGACACGGTACTGAGCGCGCCGCGCTTGCGGGGCTGGTCGGGAAAGAGCCCGCCACAGTTGATCCCGCCTTTCTCGATAGCTTGCGGGATAAACCTGATCAGACGTTCCTGGTGAAGCTGGGAGACGGTTCCATTAGCTGCTCTTTGAAGGACATCATCTTCGATGCTACGAAGGGTGACTTTCCGCACCCTAACACCATGACCTGCAAGCTTCTGGCGGGAACCAACGTGCTGCTGGAGCAGCAGTACTACTCCGTTGGTGGCGGCTTCATCGAGTGGAAAGGGTACACGCCTCCAAAGAAGAACCCACCGAAGTACCCGTTCTCGACGATGAAAGAGCTGCGAGCACACGCAGAGAAAAACAACATCAGTATTGCGCAGGTCATCCTCGCCAACGAGATGGCGATTCCTGGAAGGACCGAGCAGGAGGTATACGCCTTCATCGATAAGATCACCAATGCGATGGTTGCCATCGTCAAATCTGGCCTTAAGGCCTCGGAAGAGGATGTGCTGCCTGGTCCAATCAAGCTGCATAGCAAAGCCGCCACGGTTTACAAACGCGCGATGGATGATTCGTTCCAATCCGACCGCGGCATAGGGGTTCTGTCTGCATATGCTCTGGCTGGATCGGAAGAGAATGGGCGCGGACATCTGGTCGTCACCGCTCCGACAGGCGGTTCTGCAGGAGTCCTGCCGGCCCTCGTTTATGGTTTGGGTGAAGGAGGTCGAAAGCTTCCGCAGGAGAAGATCAGACAGGGCATGCTCGCGGCCGCTGCGATCGGCTATCTGTGCAAGCACAATGCGACCCTGTCTGCGGCAGAAGGCGGCTGCCAGGCAGAGATCGGCGTTGCGTCGGCAATGGCTGCAGCACTGGTCGCAACTGCGTACGACGCAAAACCGCAGGTCGTCGAGAACGCCGCGGAATCGGCGCTTGAACATCATCTGGGAATGACCTGCGATCCTGTTGCGGGGTTCGTTCAAGTCCCGTGCATTGAGCGATGCGCATTCGGCGCAGTCAAAGCCTGGACGGCATACGCTATTGCCAGCAATGAGATCGCGAGCCGACATCGCATCGACCTGGACGCAACGATCACGGCGATGGCCCAAACCGCCAAAGACATGAACAGCAAGTACAAAGAGACAAGCGAGGCCGGATTGGCTCTGTCTGTGGTCCTCTGCTGATCAAGCGGTGTGATGGAACTTGAGGTCACGCAGGCATTCCCCACTGCTATCGGTCAGTTACGTGTACCTGATGCTGAAGTGATGAATCAGGATCTGCGGGCCATTATCCTGGCGGAAGAGGTAGAGCAGGTGAGCTTGGGTCGGAGCAATATCGGAGGCTGGCATTCTCGCCCTGATTTTCTAAATCGCTCGGAACCGGCGGTAGCGGCATTGACTCAGTGGATCACCTGGGCAGTACGCAAAGTGATTGTAGCCACGATTGGCTCTGACGAAATCAAAGGGGTCCTGTCTCTCTCTGCCTGGGCGACGATCTGTCGCGAAGGCGCATACCATGCGCCGCATTCTCATCCGGATAGCGCCTGGTCCGGTGTGTACTACGTCGACGCTGGCACGCTCAGCGCGGATCGACCGCTCAGTGGAGTGTTGGAGTTCCTGGATCCACGTGCAGGCGTTGAGGCGGTGACGGCACCTGGAGATCCGTACGGGGAACCAGTGCGATTGTGGCCCGAATCAGGGCTGCTCGTGATATTCCCAAGTTGGCTCTTTCACTGGGTGCATCCGTACACCGGGAGTACTCCACGCATCGCGGTTTCATTCAATGCTGCGTTGGGAGGGCGACTCGCAGAGCAAAAAGATTGAGAGCCGAGATGCGGAAGCGATAAGAGGACCGGGTGATCAAACGCGATTGTAATAAAAGCGTCTGGATCGCCCTCGCAGCCGTAGATGTTCGTAGACGTACACGGAAACGACGGAAGTTGGTCTTGCTGTTTCCTCGTGCCTTGCTAGCTAACGCAGATAGTAGCCCAGCTATCGCAGAGAGATGGACGCAACATACAAGCACGACATTGAACGCGGCATGGCCGCTTCCCGCGCGCTTTGCTGAAAACCGAATTCAAAGCACGAGGGTTTAACCGCTGAGGGATGTTTATGGCTCATGCGATCGTGCAGCCTATAAGCAAGCCAGGAACCGGAGCTACTGTGAGAATGGCTACTGTCGCCTGGGTATTGGCGGCAGTCTACTATTTCTATCAGTACTCCCTTCGTTCGGCCCCGGCGGTAATGATGCCTCAGTTGTCGGAAGCCTTCGGAATCACCGCCCTTGGAGTCGCCTCCATCCTCGGTTTGTTCTACTACGGCTATTCACCGTTCAGTTTGGTTGCGGGAGCTGCGATGGATCGGCTTGGTCCGCGCCGTCTTTTGCCGTTCGCAGCCGCGACTGTTGGTGTTGGAGCAGTACTGTTTGCGACCGGCAACAGCGGGGCTGCGAGCGTCGGCAGGTTCCTGCAAGGCGCGGGGGGAGTCTTTGCTCTCGTCGGTGCCATCTACATCGCGACTAAGAATTTTCCAGCATCGGTGGCCGCGACCTTGATTGGTGCGACTCAGATGTTCGGAATGGCCGGCGGATCTGCCGGTCAGTTTGTAGTAGGAGCAATGATCAGCGCAGGTTTGGGGTGGAGCAAGTTCTGGATTGGAATGGGCGTCATCGGATTGGCGATTGGCGTTGTTCTCTTTTTCCTTCTTCCCGCAAACGAGCAATCGACTCAATCCGACAGCTGGCTGAAGAGCACGGGCGCAGCGTTTGGCGCAGTCTTCAAGAACCCGCAATCGATTCTATGCGGCTTGATTGCCGGGTTGCTGTTTATCCCGACAACTATTTTCGACATGGTCTGGGGCGTGCGTTACCTGCAGGAAGCGCATGGTGTGGATTATGGTTCGGCGGTGATGCGTTCGGCTACGGTCCCCTTCGGGTGGATCATCGGATGCCCGCTGCTTGGTTTTGTTTCAGACCGGATTGGCAGGCGCAAGCCGGTGATCATCGGCGGCGCAGTTGTGCTGCTTGCTTGTCTGGCGTGGATACTCTACGGAAACCCGAACGTCTTTCCGCCCTATGTGCTTGGTCTCATTGCGGGAGTTGCTTCGGGCGCGGCGATGCTGCCGTACAGTGTAATCAAGGAAGCAAATCCGCCGCAGTTCGGTGGCACTGCGACGGGAGTCGTCAATTTTCTCAACTTCACTTTTAGTGCTTTGTTGGGTCCGGTCTTCGCCGGAATTTTGCAGCGAGCCTCTGGTGGTGCCGCGCAAATGGAACTCGAACACTTCCAGACGGCGTTTACGCCTCTCTTATACGGCGTCGCCATCGCAATCATTCTCGCTTTTATTTTGAAAGAGACCGGATCGGCTGTTCGAAAGAATTCGGAGGTAATGCAATGAGCCAGGAAACAGGAACCGGAAAATATGAAAAACTGCTCGAACGATGCAGAATGCTGGACCCAATTCCGACTGCGGTGGTGCATCCGTGCGAAGCCACGGCTCTGTCGGGCGCAGTTGAAGCGGCCAAGGAAAGACTGATCTCACCGATTATGGTCGGTCCCGCGGACAAGATTGCAGCAGTTGCCAAATTCGAAGGCATAAATGTGAACAGCCTGAAAATCGTGGACGTCCCCCACAGCCATGCCGCGGCGACGAAAGCAGTCGAGTTGGTAAGGAAGGGCGAAGCAGAACTTCTAATGAAAGGAAGTTTGCATACCGATGAATTGATGGGCGCGGTAGTGTCGCGAGAGGGCGGGCTACGCACCGAACGCCGGATCAGCCACGTGTTTGTGATGGATGTTCCAACTTATCACAAGGTGCTGATTGTCACCGACGGCGCGATCAACATCGCCCCATCGCTGGAGGACAAGGCTGACATCTGCCAAAACGCTGTCGATCTGGCGATTTCGCTCGGTCTTGAGAAGCCGAAGGTCGCAATTCTTGCGGCAGTCGAAACTGTGACTTCCAAGATGCCTGCCACGATCGATGCCGCCGCCCTTTGCAAGATGGCGGAGCGAGGACAAATAAGAGGAGCCCTCCTGGACGGCCCGCTTGCGTTTGACAACGCGATCAGCAAACAGGCTGCGGAAACGAAAGGAATCCGCTCCGACGTGGCCGGCGACCCGGACATCCTGCTGGTTCCGGATCTGGAAGCCGGCAACATACTCGCAAAACAACTCAGCTTCCTTGCCAATGCCGACAGCGCGGGCCTGGTGCTTGGAGCGAGAGTGCCGATCATACTCACGAGTCGCGCCGACAGCGTTCGGTCGCGAATAGCAAGTTGTGCAGTGGCCATGCTGGCGGCTCACGCACGCCGGCAGCCGGCTCAAAAAGGGGTGGCATCTGTCTAAGAAAAATCAAATCACCGTCGACGGCAACGAGGCAGCGGCCTCGGTTGCGTTTCGGGTGAGCGAAACGATCGCGATTTTCCCGATCACTCCCAGCTCACCTATGGCTGAGGTCTGCGACGAGTGGGCAAGCAAAGGCAAAACCAATCTGTGGGGCGTAATTCCGCAGATCGCCGAAATGCAATCAGAAGGCGGCGCCGCGGGTGCGATCCATGGGGCGCTCCAAGCGGGTGCGTTATCGACGACGTTCACTGCTTCTCAGGGGCTGCTCCTGATGATTCCGAATATGTACAAGATCGCAGGGGAGCTCTCGCCCTTCGCTATGCATGTGACTGCCCGAACGCTTGCTACACACGCACTCTCGATTTTCGGCGATCACTCTGATGTGATGGCTTGTCGCCAAACGGGCTTTGCCCTCTTGTGCTCTAACTCAGTTCAGGAGTCGCACGATATGGCGGCGATCGCTCATGCCGCTACGCTCGAGTCGCGCGTCCCGTTTCTGCATTTCTTTGACGGCTTTCGAACATCACACGAGGTTGCGAAAATCGAAGAGATCGGCGATGACGTGTTGCGCAGCCTCATTTCTGAAAGCGCCATCCAGGACCATCGCCGCCGTGCGCTCACTCCGGATCAGCCTGTTCTTCGCGGGACTGCTCAGAATCCTGATGTGTTCTTCCAGGCTCGCGAGGCCGCGAACTCTTTCTATGACGCATGTCCGGGGATCGTCGAACGCCTAATGCATTCCTTCGCCGAACAAACGGGCAGACGTTATCAACTGTTCGAGTACGTGGGTCATCCGGTGGCAGACCGAGTGATCGTGATCATGGGTTCCGGCGCTGAAACAGTTCACGAAACTGTGGAACACTTGGTTGCCAATGGCGAAAAAGTCGGAGTCCTGAAGGTGCGGTTGTATCGTCCGTTTTCACGAGCCGCGTTTCTCGCTGCGCTACCGCCTAGCACCCGCAGCATTGCGGTGCTTGATCGAACCAAGGAGCCCGGTGCCCCGGGAGATCCGCTGTATCTCGATGTGATGACCGCGCTTGGCGAGGCGCGCGCCGACGGAGTATCGCCACTCCGGCAGGAACCTGTGGTGATCGCAGGTCGCTACGGGCTCTCATCCAAGGAATTCACGCCGGCAATGGTGAAATCGATATTCGAAGAGATGGAGAAGAAGGCTCCGAGCCGGCACTTCACGGTAGGAATCATCGATGACGTCACCCATACGTCGTTGCCCTGGGATTCTTCTTTTCGAACCGAATCTGCTGATGTTTCCGCATCATTATTCTATGGCTTGGGCGCGGACGGCACAGTCGGCGCCAACAAGAATTCGATCAAGATTATCGGCCATGAAACCGACCGCTACGTGCAAGGCTACTTTGTTTATGACTCAAAGAAGTCCGGAGCGATCACTGTTTCGCATCTGCGTTCGAGTCCGCGACCGATCCGCTCGGCATACCTCGTGGACCGCGCGAGCTTCGTGGCCTGCCATCAATTTGAGTTCGTAGACAAGATTGACATACTCGAGTACGCCGCTCCGAGCGCGGTTTTCCTTTTGAACGCACCCGGCGCTGCCGAATTGGTTTGGGATCTGCTGCCGCGCGAGATGCAAGAGCAGATGATTGAAAAGCGAATTCGCTTTTATGTCATCGATGCTTATGCCCTTGCGAAGCAGGTCGGAATGGGCGGGCGCATAAACACGATCATGCAGACCTGCTTCTTTGGCATCTCCGGCATTTTGCCTAGAGAAGAAGCGATCGCACACATAAAGAAATCGATCGAGAAGACCTACGGTAAGCGCGGGCCAGAGGTCGTGCGTCGGAATTGCGAGGTCGTTGACCTCGCGCTAGCGCACCTTCATGAGATTCCGGTACCCGACGCTGCGAACGCGGTTCGAAGGCGACCACCGCTCGTCTCTGAGCGAGCTCCAGACTTTGTTCAGAAGGTTACAGCTGTGATGATGGCCGGCAAAGGTGACCTTCTTCCAGTAAGCGCGTTCCCGGTCGATGGAACCTGGCCAGTGGGAACGGCGAAATGGGAGAAGCGGAATCTTGCACTGGAAATCCCGGTATGGGATACGAAGGTCTGCATCCAGTGCAACCAGTGCGCTATCGTCTGTCCACACGCCGCGATCCGCGCCAAGGTGTACGACGCGGATTCGCTCAACGGAACACCGCCAACCTTCAAATCGACGGCCTATCGAGGAAAGGAATATGCCGGAAAGTTATATACGATTCAGGTAGCGCCTGAGGACTGCACTGGCTGCAATCTGTGTGTCAACGTATGCCCGGCAAAGGATCGGACTAACCCGAAGCACAAAGCGATCAACATGGAGCCGCAAGCGCCGTTGCGAGAGGCTGAACGTGCCAACTACGACTACTTCCTCAACCTGCCTGAGATGTCTCCAACTGATATTGTGCGTCTCGATCACAAAGGCTCACAGTTCCTGGAACCTCTATTCGAATATTCGGGGGCATGCGCCGGTTGCGGCGAGACTCCTTACCTCAAGATGCTGACACAACTCTTCGGAGATCGGCTGCTCATTGCTAATGCGACCGGTTGCTCCTCAATCTACGGCGGCAATCTGCCGACGACACCTTACACGACAAATCGAGAAGGAAGGGGCCCGGCGTGGTCGAACTCACTTTTTGAAGACAATGCCGAGTTCGGCTTTGGTTTTCGTCTCGCTCTCGACGCCCACATCGCTGCCGCGCGAGCGCTTGTCGAACGTCTTGCTTCGGAAATTGGCGAGAGGCTGTCCTCTGAGCTGCTCGGTGCCGATCAGCAAAACGAACCGGGAATTGCAAATCAACGTCAGCGGGTGAATGCGTTGCGAGATAAGTTGGCGGGGCTGAAGTCGGCCGAAGCGCGACGACTTGAAACTCTCGCCGACTACCTGGTGAAGAAGAGCGTTTGGCTGGTTGGCGGAGACGGTTGGGCTTACGACATCGGCTACGGCGGTCTCGATCACGTTCTGGCAAATCGCCGCGACGTCAATGTACTCGTGCTCGATACAGAGGTCTACTCAAACACCGGCGGCCAACAATCAAAGGCAACGCCGCTTGGTGCCGCTGCAAAGTTCGCCGCCTCTGGAAAACCAGTCGGTAAGAAAGACCTTGGACTTCTGGCGAATATGTACGGACACGTCTACGTCGCACGCGTTGCGTTCGGCGCCAAGATGGCCCAGACCACACAGGCGTTTCTGGAAGCCGAGTCGTACCCGGGTCCATCACTAATCATCGCTTACAGTCATTGCATAGCTCACGGGTACGACATGGCGCAGGGCGCAGCGCAGCAGAAGCTGGCCGTCGACTCAGGCGTATGGCCGCTTTATCGCTTCGACCCCAGGCGTCTGCTAGTGGGGGAACCGCCACTCAATCTCGATTACGGGCCGCCTAAGGCTAAAGTGGCCGACTACATGCGAAACGAATCACGCTTTCGAATGATCGAACGAGCCGATCCCGCACGGTTCAAGAAGTTCCTGGTTGATGCGCAAGCTCAGGCGGAACGCCGGTATGCAGTCTACGAGCAGCTCGCCGGAATCACAGTACCTTTCGTCGAAAAAGATGAAAAGCAACTCGCTGAAACCCCAATAGAAGCCACCGGAGGTAAGGCCGAAAAATCTCCACAGGCAGTGGCAAAGGAGGGCGATTGAATCTCAACACGACATATCTGGGCAAGTCATTGCCGAATCCGTTTGTTGTGGGTGCAGGGCCTCTGACCGATGATCTCGATACCGTACGAGCGCTCGAGGACGCTGGCGCGTCGGCACTCGTATTGCGCTCGCTTTTTGAAGAGGAGATCACAGGCGAGCAGATGAATGCGTTCTTCTCTTCCGAATCGCATGGCGATTCGTTTGCCGAAGCGCAAAGCTATGCTCCGGATCCTGAATTGGCGTTCGGGCCCGAAGAATACCTCGAACACCTGCGGCGTGTGAAAGAGGCAGTCGCCATCCCAATAATAGGATCGCTTAACGGCTCGACATCGGGTGGCTGGACTTCGTATGCCAAACTCCTGGAGCAGGCTGGAGCCGATGCAGTAGAACTACACGCCTACCATGCGGCAAGTGATTCCTCGAGAAGCGCGGGCGATGTCGAGCGAGAAATGATCCAGATAGTGCACGATGTAAAAGGGCACCTCCACATTCCTGTTGCCGTTAAGCTGACGCATATGTTTACGGCTTTCGCTCACTTCGCGCACCAACTCGACGCTGTTGGAGCGGATGGGTTGGTACTCTTCACGCGCTTTCAGCGGGTCGACATCGATGTGCTCGCGCTCGAAGTTGTGCGCACGATGGTGTTGTCCGACTCGTCCGAGCTGCCGTTACGACTCAGGGGCATTGCAGTTCTCGCCGGGAACGTGAAAGCTTCCCTGGCTGTCACCGGCGGGGTTCACACCGCGCTCGATGTGGTCAAGTCAACAATGGCCGGAGCCCACGTCACGCAAATGGTTTCGGCACTACTGCGCAATGGTCCAAACCACCTGCGCACTGTACGCGCGGACCTGGAGGCCTGGATGATGGAAAATGAATGGGAATCGCTCCAGGAGATGCGCGGTAACATGAGCTTTCAACGTATACCCGATCCAGCCGCCTACGAACGTGCCACATTCAGGAGGATGCTCCGATAAGGTCAATTATCTCCCCGGGTCCTGTCGAGTTATCTGTCAGCGATTCTATTTCCGGTCTATCCGAGTTAGGAGAGGTTTATCGTGGATGATTTCGCTCTTGTGCTGAACGCGGGCTCATCGAGCCTGAAGTTTTGTGTGTTCCAGCGGCCCGAAGGAGAAGGATGGCGGTTGGAAGCACGCGGCCAGATCGAGGGCATCGGAACATCACCGCGGCTCACGGTCAAAGATTCAGAGGGCGGAAAGCTTGCGGATAGCAAGTTGGACGCCTCAGTCCGTGACGGAAGCGCTGCAATCGAAGCGCTGGCAGGATGGCTCCGCTCCAAGTACGGCGGCTCGCGAGTGTTGGGTGTTGGACATCGCGTCGTCCACGGCGGAGCTCAATTCACCGCTCCCACATTAGTGACCAAAGAGGTTCTGACAGATCTGTACAAGCTCGTGCCGCTGGCGCCGCTTCACCAGCCTTACAACCTCGCGGCGATCGACGCCGTCTTCGAGAGACTTCCCGACGTACCGCAAGTTGCGTGCTTCGACACCGGTTTTCATCGCACCCACACACAGGTCGCTGATCTGGTACCCCTTCCACGCGACATCCGCGAAGCAGGTGTGCAGCGATATGGTTTTCACGGATTGTCGTACGAGTATATTGCTTCAGTTCTTCCAGAGGCTGCCCCGGAAATTGCCCGGCGGCGCGTCATCGTTGCTCACCTCGGAAGCGGCGCGAGCCTATGCGCACTAAATGATGGGAACAGCGTAGATACGACGATGGGGTTCACAGCTGTCGAGGGCTTGTGCATGGGCACAAGGCCAGGATCGATTGATCCCGGAGTCGTTCTATTCCTCTTCCAGAACCTTGGTCTCTCACCAAAGGATGTAGAAACCGTTTTGTATAAGAAGTCGGGTCTGCTCGCGATCTCTGGAATCAGTAACGATATGCGCGATCTGCTCGGTCGCAGCGAGCCGGAAGCGCGTCTCGCAGTAGACTATTTCGTCTATCGCGCGGCTAAGGAAATTGGCGCGTTGACTGCTTCGCTCGGGGGCGTCGACGCATTGGTCTTTACTGCCGGCATCGGAGAGAACTCGCCCGAAATTCGCCGCCGAATATGCGAGGCATCAGCATGGTTAGGTATTGAATTGGATTTCGAGGCTAACGAAGGCAAGGGGCCACGCATATCCACTCGCCAAAGCAGGGTTTCCGCATGGGTTATTCCGACCAATGAGGAACTGATGATCGCCCGCCATACCGGGACTATGCTTGGATTGAGATGAGTTAAAGAAACAATTGTAAGGAACACTTCCATGGGTACCACCGCTTCGCGCAAGGCTGCCCGCGAGAAATTGATTCCTGCCTGGGAAGGTTTCCGAGGGGGTCTCTGGCAACACGATATTAATGTGCGCGACTTCATCCAGCAAAACTACGAGCCGTTCGAAGGAGACGGGTCTTTTCTCGCTCGCGCGACCGAACGCACTAAAGACATTTGGAATCGATTGAACGCATTGTTTCTCGAAGAGCGTCGCAAGGGGGTTCTCGATATCTCCCAGATCCCGAGCAACATCCTTGCCCACGCGCCGGGTTACATCGACCGCGACAAAGAGATAATCGTAGGTCTTCAAACCGAAGCGCCGCTCAAAAGAGCGATTATGCCAGCCGGTGGTTTGCGGATGGTCGTGGGCAGCCTCAAGGCTTATGGTTACGAGCCTGATCCCACTGTGGTTGAGACCTTCTCCAAGTATCGGAAGACGCATAATGACGGAGTGTTCGATGCGTACACCGCTGATGTGAGACGGTGCCGCAGTTCTCATATACTGACTGGGCTTCCGGATGCGTATGGTCGGGGCCGGATCATTGGCGATTACCGCAGAGTAGCTCTCTATGGAGTCACTCGGCTCATTGAAGAAAAGCAGGAGGAGAAACGACGTCTTGATTCAGAAATGTCCACCGACGAGATCATCCGTGATCGCGAGGAATTGAGCGAACAGATTCGCGCGCTAAAGGAGCTTCAGGAAATGGCGTCGCGGTACGGGTTCGACATCTCGGTGCCGGCGCAGAATGCTCGAGAAGCAGTGCAGTGGTTGTATTTTGCTTATCTTGGAGCGGTGAAGGAGCAAAACGGCGCGGCCATGTCGCTGGGTCGCACTTCAACTTTCCTGGACATCTATTTCGAGCGCGATCTTGCTGCCGGTACAATCACGGAAGAGCAGGCCCAGGAGCTCATCGATGATTTTGTAATCAAGCTGCGTATCGTTCGTTTCCTTCGGACTCCGGAATACGACGAGCTCTTCGCGGGTGATCCCACGTGGATCACTGAGTCGATTGGCGGAGTGGGTGATGATGGCCGTCCGCTCGTGACCAAAACAAGTTTTCGTTACCTTCAAACGCTTTACAACCTTGGTCCCGCACCGGAGCCCAATCTGACGATCTGGTACTCGCCGCGACTACCCGAGGGGTTTCGAAGTTTCGTCGCGAAGGTAGCGATCGACACGAGCTCAATTCAGTTTGAAAACGATGACATTATGCGAAGCGCGCTGGGTGATGACGGCGCGATTGCCTGCTGTGTATCGCCGATGATCGTGGGAAAGCAGATGCAGTTCTTCGGCGCTCGTGCCAACCTTGCGAAATGCCTGCTCTATGCGATCAACGGTGGTAGAGACGAGATAACTGGTGATCAAGTCGGGCCAGCGAATGGCGCGGTTGATGGGGAATATCTGGACTTCGACGACGTGATGGAAAAGTTCGAGCGGATGATGGAATGGCTTGCCGGGGTCTACGTTAACGCCATGAACATCATTCACTACATGCACGACAAATATGCCTATGAACGTCTCGAGATGGCCCTTCACGACTATGCGCCGGTGCGAACAATGGCGTTCGGAATGGCCGGCATGTCGGTAGTTGCCGATAGCCTCTCGGCAATTCGTTACGCGAAGGTACGAGCAATCCGGGATGAGACCGGGCTCGTGACGGATTATCAGACTGAGGGGGAGTTCCCACAGTTCGGCAATAACGATAATCGAGTCGATCAACTCGCGACCTGGGTCGTCAGCACCTTCATGAAGAAGCTGAGGAAGTATCCGACGTATCGAAAAGCTGTTCACACTCAATCAATCCTAACGATCACGTCCAATGTCGTGTACGGTAAGAACACCGGCAACACACCAGACGGCAGGCGACAGGGTGATCCATTCGCACCGGGCGCAAATCCAATGCACGGACGTGATAAGCATGGCCTGCATGCATCGGCAGCTTCGGTCGCAAAAATTCCATATCGCGATGCTGCCGATGGAATTTCTCTCACCGCTTCATTGCTTCCCGACGGCCTCGGAAGAGTTTTAGAAGACCGAACGATCAATTTGCGAAGCATGCTCGACGCATTCTTTACTGCGACCGGTTATCACATGAACGTAAACGTGCTTAATCGAGACACGTTAGTGGATGCAATGGATCATCCAGAGAATTATCCGCACCTTACAGTCAGGGTGTCGGGTTATGCGGTGAATTTTGTTCGGCTGACCCGGGAACAGCAGATGGACGTAATAAACCGCACTTTCCACGGAAGGCGGGCAACGTTATGAGCGAAGTAAAAACGAGCGGCTCAATGCCGCTAGTCGCAAAGAGCCCATACGATCTTCGCGTAAATCTAGGGACTGGAGTGCCTGAAACAGACGTGCGGTCAGCCCTGGCGACTGGAGATATGGGATTCCTTCATTCCTTTACAACGGGATCCACACTCGATGGCCCTGGTGTCCGCATTGTGGGATGGACCACAGGATGTCATTGGCGATGTCTGTATTGTCATAACCCAGACACCTGGACGATGAGCAACGGGATTCCGGTGACTCTGACTCGCGCAGTCGAAGAGCTGCGCAAGTACCGTCACGGACTGAGGGTCATGTCGGGCGGTTTCACGCTAAGCGGGGGTGAGCCTCTTATGCAGGACCGTTTCGCCGCAAAGCTGTTTGCGGCAGTTCACGACATGGGAATTCATACGGCACTGGATACCAATGGCTCTCTGGGCAAACGGCTTTCGGATGCGGAGCTCGAAAGCATTGATCTGGTGCTTCTCGATATAAAGGCATGGGATCCGGATCGTCATCGCCATCTTACCGGAATGGATGTCGGCCCTGTCCTTGAATTCGCTCGTCGGCTCGCTGAGCGAAATCGACCAATCTGGGTGCGATATGTCCTGGTACCGGGTCTCACCGACGACTCACAGGAAATTGCTCAGATCGCAAAGTTCGCGGCTAGTCTTGGCAACGTTAAAAGAGTGGATGTTCTGCCCTTTCATCAGATGGGTCAATACAAATGGAAGGAGCTCAACCTCGATTACAAGCTCGGGGCTGTCGAGCCGCCTGATAATGAAACCGTCGAACGCACTTGCGAAATCTTCCGGACTGCCGGGCTGACTGCGCATTGACCGATAAACGATGTGGAAATCGATGAAGCTCCGCAGAGTAAGAGCTTTTAAGTAAAAAAAAGCGGACCAGGAACAAGGGAAGGAGTTTCGTTCTTAGTGAAAGGAAACTGCTCATGAAAGTTAAAAGGTTCAGGATTCTGCTTTACCTCCTCATTACGACCGCAACTGTACAGCATGGCTCCGCGCAGGACACCGGATCCGCGAAGAAGCCCAGGATCGTAATCCTCGCCACCGGGGGAACGATTGCGGGTGCTGCAGCGACCGGGACTCAGTCTGGTTATACGTCTGGCGCCGTCACGATTGATGCAATGCTGGCCGCGGTACCGGGGATCAAAGACCTCGCGGTCGTCAAAGGAGAGCAGATCTCAAATGTCGGATCGCAAGATATGTCGTTCGACGTAATGCTCAAACTTGCAAAGCGCATTAATGAACTCCTCCCAACAGGGGATGTGGACGGCATAGTCGTAACCCACGGCACTGACACGATGGAAGAGACGGCATTCTTTTTGAATCTGGTCGTCAAAAGCGACAAGCCCGTGGTGATGGTCGGCTCAATGAGACCCTCGACTGCCGTCAGCGCCGACGGGCCCCTGAACCTTTACAACGCGGTAGGTGTCGCAATCGACCAGAACGCAAGAGGCCGGGGTGTGCTGGTTGTAATGAACGACTGGATACACGCAGCACACTCGCTTACCAAGACCAGCACGACGGCAATCCAGACGTTCATGTCTCCGCTCCGCGGCGTCGTTGGAGTCTCGGCCTACGGCAAGAATGATTTCTACAACACGCCCCTCTGGAAGCACACAACAAATAGCGAATTCGATGTTGCGAACGTTACAAAATTGCCGAGGGTGGACATTGTCTTCGCGTGTGCCGACATGCCCGCTGATCTAATCGACGCTTCAGTTGCTAACGGCGCAAAGGGCATTGTGATTGCCGGTGTCGGCAACGGAAATATGAACAAAGCATCACTCGAGGCGGCAGCGAAGGCGGCGAAAAAGGGCATAGTGGTTGTCAGAAGTTCACGAGTTGCGACCGGTCAAGTCGGACGGAATGTGGAAGTAAACGATGATGAGATGGGTTTCATCGCATCCGATGAACTAAACCCGCAGAAGGCACGGATATTGTTGTCGTTGGCTCTACTTAAACAGCGCACACCGGCCGAAATCCAGAAATTGTTCACTAGCTATTAATCGTTCGACGATTAAAAAACAATGATCTGGATTGAACTGGCCATCCTCCTGGCGTGCATACTCGTGGGGGCGCGGCTTGGAGGAATCGCGCTCGGCGCGGTGGCCGGTCTTGGCCTCGTTGTCTTTGTTTTTTTTTATCGGCCTCCATCCCGGCGGTCCCCCGGGAGTCGTCATTGGCATGATCATCGCGGTGATAACCGCGCTGGCGACCATGCAGGCGGCTGGGGGGCTTGATTACCTGGTGACGCTGGCCGAAAGGATAATGCGCAGTCACCCGCAGTACATTACCTTTATCGCCCCGGTTGTCACCTATGTTCTGATTTTTGCTTCGGGTACGACGCATGTGATTTATGCGTTGTTACCGGTCATCTCCGAGGTATCTCGCAAAGCCAATATCCGACCTGAGCGCCCTCTTTCGATCAGCGTCATCGCAGGTTTCCAGGGAGTAGTTGCATCACCGATTTCGGCAGCAACGGTCGCGATGATCGGCCTGCTTGCGGTAAAGGGAGTATCACTCCCGCGCATGCTGGCGATCACAATTCCATCAACCTTTCTTGGTATTCTGATCGGCGCGTTGTCAGTCGCGTGGCGAGGAAAGCCCTTGAGCGACGATCCCGATTATCAATCTCGTCTCGCGACCACGACCGCAAAGTCAACTGAACAATCCCCGGTTCAACAGGGCAAGGAACTGTTCAATGCTCGCGGATCTACGCTGCTGTTTCTCACCGGAATCATAGTCGTCGTATTGATAGGCATCTTCCCGAGCCTGCGACCGACCTACGAGATCGTTTCGGAGGGTGTCACGGAGACCGATCAAGTGAGCATGGGATCGGCAATTATGATCGTGATGCTGGCAATCGCGGGATTGACGATGATTCTGTTCAAAGCCTCTCCTTCAGCTACCATCAAAGGAACGATTATGGGAAGCGGGATTACCGCGATCATCTCGATCGTAGGGGTTTCGTGGCTTGGTTCATCCTTCTTTGAAGGTAATCGAGCATACATTGTCAGCGGAATATCAGAAGTCATCAGGATCTATCCGTGGACGTTTGCTGCAGGGTTGTTCATTCTGTCAGCAATGCTTTTCAGTGCGGCTGCAACGGTGGTGATCCTGATGCCCGTGGGGCTGGCGTTGAGTCTTCCGGTCCCGATGCTGATAGCGTTTTATCCTGCCGCCAACGGTGTTTTCTTTTTGCCGACATACGGCACATTGCTCGCTGCGGTCTCATTCGATCAGACAGGAACAACGAAAATCGGAAAGTACCTGCTCAATCATAGTTTTATGCTGCCGGGACTGGTTTTCGATGGTCTCCGCAGTCGTTATTGCCCTGATACTCAGCACGATAGTTTTTTGAGCTGAGATACCATAGGGCTTGAATAGACTGTCCAAAACCGCTAAAACCCACCAACGCAAAGTTGGTGGGATTTAACGAACAGGGGGCTTCGTCTTGTAGGCTGAGTATGAACGATCTACCGACTGCGTTGGTGGGATTTATGAGAGTTCTTAAATGACCTGGCTTCAGCGATATCGCGTTAAGCATTACCTGCAAAATTCAATAGTAGTCCTTCCGGTGCTTGGCGTTCTGGCTGCAATAGTCATCACCTGGCTGATTAATTCAATCGAGACAAGAATGGGTTGGCGATCGTCCCTCTCTCCAGATACAGCGAGGCTGGTCATTGGGACGCTCGGAGCCGCAATGCTAACCTTCATCATTTTCTTGTCATCAACGCTGTTGCTGGCGGTGCAGTTGGCCAGCGCGCAGTTGACGCCCCGAGCTATATCGTTTCTGTTCAGGGATCCCATTACCAAAGCTTCACTAACCATATTCGTTTTTACGTTCACGCTATCGCTTGCTGTCCTGGTTCGAATCGACGAGACAGTTCCGCTAATTACTTCGAAATTGGCGGCCTGGGGATGCGTCATAAGCGTGTGCACTTTCTTTTATCTGATCGATCATATTGGCAAGGCGCTGCGACCGAGCGGTGTGCTCAAAGAGATCGGCTCGACTGGTGGCAAAGTCATCGAAACGGTCTACCCTCGCCATCTGAGCGATGCGCCAGAGGCGGCGGCCCGACCATTTTTCGATTTCCTCGATGAAGAACCAACGCTGACCATCGCTAATCCAAAGCCCGGCGTTGTGCTGGCGTTCGATGTGAAAGGGCTTGCGCTGCTAGCGGGCCGGGCTGACTGCTTAATCGAGTTGGTGCCTCAAGTAGGTGATTTCATTGCTGCTGGCGATCCGCTGTTCAGGGTATATCAAAATGGAAGAGGCTTGGCTGCGGACAATCTCTGCCAATGCGTCGCGGTGGGGCAGGAACGTACTCACGAGCAGGATCCTGCATTGGCTTTTCGAATTGTGGTAGACATCGCCGCAAAAGCACTCTCCCCCGCAATCAATGACCCTACCACCGCTGTGCTTGCCGTTGATCAAATTCATCACCTTCTGCGTCAAGTTGGCAGGCGGAGATTGGACGAAGGTGTGCTGCGAGATGATAGCGGTAAGGTTCGCCTGGTCTACCGGACGCCCGACTGGGAAGACTTCGTCCAACTCGCGTTAACTGAGATTCGGCAATTCGGTGGTTCCTCGATGCAAATTGTTCGTCGCCTGCGCTTCATGCTCGAGAATTTGCTCGATACACTGCCGGAGTCACGATCCATCCTTATACGTCAGGAGTTGTCATTGCTGCAGAGGACTGTTGAACGCGTGTTTATTGAAGCGGAGGAGCGAGCTCTTGCGGCGGTCGGCGACTCCCAAGGGATGGGCGGAACTAGTGAGTGGACTCACAAGCGCCGCAATATTCTGTCTGATTTTGCTCCGACAGCCAACGTTCTAAGAGAGAAGTAGGCACGGATAACATTAAAATATGTTCGCTTCCGCGTGGATCACGTTGATCCTGCTGGTTGGGATGTTTGATATAACCTTTGGCGATTTCGCACGAGTGGGCTTTCCCTTACCCTGCTCGTAGGATTAGTCGTACTGACGATCGCGCCAATAGCGTATGGCTTCTAGAAACGAGGAAATGATGCAGCCAATCCACACAACCTCCACCGATATTGCCCCACGCGCACTAGCGGCGATTAATCCAAATGAATTGGCCGGCCACAGCTCGCCTTTGGGAGCGGTGCTCGAAAAACACGGTGTTAATTTTAGCCTCTTTAGCAGAAGCGCCACAGGCGTCGAGTTGCTGCTGTTTGACGGTGTCGATGATGCTCGTCCTGCGCGAGTCATTCGAATCGACCCCACCACAAACCGCACTTATCACTATTGGCACGTGTTCGTGCCTGGCCTCGAGGCGGGCCAGATTTACGGCTACCGGGTTGAAGGCAAATTCGATCCGAAGACCGGTGCGCGCTTTGATCCATCCAAAGTCCTGCTCGATCCTTATGGCCGCGCAGTGGTTATTCCAACCGACTACAGCCGAGATGCGGCCTCCGGGCAAGACGACAACACTGCGCAGGCAATGAAGAGCGTAGTCGTTGATCCGAAGACCTATGATTGGGAAGGCGACGCTCCACTGAAGCGGCCTTCTTCGCAGACCATAATTTACGAGATGCACGTTCGAGGATTCACTCGTCATCCAAGCAGCGGAGTTGCCGAGAATTCACGTGGCACATATCGAGGTTTGATCGAGAAAACTCCTTATCTGAAGCAACTCGGAATCACCGCAATCGAGCTGCTTCCGGTATTCCAGTTCGATGCCCAGGACTGCCCGCCGGGACAAATCAACTATTGGGGATACTCTCCGATCTCATTCTTCGCTCCACATCGGGCGTACAGTTCGCGCCAGGATCCGCTCGGACCTGTTGATGAGTTCCGCGATATGGTGAAGGCTTTGCACCGCGCGGGCATCGAGGTGATTCTCGACGTTGTGTTTAATCATACCGCTGAAGGGGATCAACGCGGACCGACTCTGAGCTTCCGTGGCATTGATAACGCGACCTATTACATTCTTGAACAAGACCGCTCTCGCTACGCCAACTTCAGCGGCACAGGCAATACGCTCAATGCCAACAATCCGATTGTTCGTCGTTTGATTGTTGATAGCCTGCGGTACTGGGTCGAAGAGATGCATGTTGACGGTTTTCGGTTTGACCTGGCCTCTATCCTTACCCGGGATCCTTCAGGAAACCCGATGCCGAGCCCTCCAGTACTGTGGGATCTCGAATCGGACCCTGTGCTGGCGGGTACGAAGCTGATAGCCGAAGCATGGGACGCGGCAGGGCTTTATCAAGTGGGCAGCTTCGTCGGAGACAGTTGGAAGGAGTGGAACGGCCGCTTCCGTGATGACGTTCGCAGCTTTTTCCGTGGTGAAGAGGGTTCTGTAGGTCCACTTGCTGATCGCTTGCTCGGCAGCCCGGAGATTTATGGTCATGAGGAAAGAGAAGCTGAGCAAAGTGTGAACTTTGTGACCTGTCACGACGGTTTCACGCTAAATGATCTTGTGTCTTACAACGAGAAGCACAATGAGTCGAACGGCGAAGATAACCGCGATGGTGCGAACGATAACCGGAGCTGGAACTGCGGTGTCGAGGGTCCGACTGATGATCCCGAGATAGAGAAATTGCGAAACAGGCAGGTGAAGAGCTTTTTTACGGTAACGATGCTTTCGCTTGGAGTGCCCATGATATTGATGGGCGATGAAGTGCGGCGAACCCAGCTCGGAAACAACAACGCATATTGTCAGGATAACCAGGAGAGCTGGTTCGATTGGCGATTACTTGATAAACATCCTGATCTGTACCGGTTTGTATCGCTGCTGAATGCAAGACGGGTGTGGCGAAACGATGCGTTGGAGCGGCAGCGCGTCAGCCTAAATCAACTGCTTCGCAGCGCGAATCTCTCCTGGCACGGCATCAAACTAAACCAGCCAGACTGGCGTTCTGATTCCCATAGCATCGCATTAACCACGGAGCTGCGTCAGGACAAACTGCTGCTGCACTGGATTCTTAATGCATACTGGGAACCATTGGATTTCGAGTTGCCATCAATACGAGATGCTGGCGCAGCTCCATGGCGCAGATGGATCGATACAGCGCTCCCATCACCTCACGACATTTCCGATTGGCAAACAGCAACGTCGATTCAAGGCACCAGTTATCGCGCGGAAGCACGATCTGTGGTCGCGCTCTTTGCACGTCTTAGCAGCGGAGGTATGTAATTCAGGCTATAGAAGAGGAGGCATTCAGTCACTTTGACCCCACTGAATATCAGGAGAGCTATTCGAGCAGGATTTTGCATAATTCAATTGTTAGGAGCATTCGCAAAGATCACACATGACGCATCAGGTCAGGAAATGGAGGCCAGGGCGTACTCGCGCTCGCCCGTCGGCGCAAGCATCGCCCTAATCACTTATTCTTATCAAACCGGCGACGTGCTGTTTGATCCCGCCCTTCCTCTGACAGACGTGTCAGTGAACATCAATGGTGCAATAGTCGGTTACGGGCGGACGTTCAACCTTGCTGGCCGGCAGGGAACCGCCAGTGCAGCATTGCCTTACGTCTGGGGAACCGTGCGCGGCACAGTTTTCGAACAACAGCAGGAGGTAACCCGGTCCGGGTTGGGAGACCTACGGCTTCGGATAGCGGCGAACATCATCGGCAGTCCCGCGCTGTCGCCACGGGAGTTTGCTACTCGCAAACCAACAACTGTACTTGGAACGAGTCTCTCGGTCGTTGCTCCCACCGGCCAGTACGACCCGCGCCGCCTGGTGAATCTCGGATCTAATCGATGGGCGTTCAAGCCAGAGGTGGGGTTATCGCATCCGATCGGAGACTGGACTCTCGAATTGATCGGCGGTGTCTGGTTGTTTACGGATAATGATAACTTTTTTGGCGGCTCGCTACGTGAGCAAAAGCCCCTTGCTTCCTTTCAAGGACACGTCGTCTACACAATAAAACCGAGGATGTGGGTTTCGGCAAGTGGGACCTATTACACCGGTGGAAGAACAGTTTTGAACGGCCGGCTTAATGCAGATCTGCAGAATAATTCCCGAGTGGGAGCGACGTTTTCGTACCCGGTATCGCAGAATCATTCCATCAAAGTGGCCTGGGCCAAGGGTGTGATCTCACGGATCGGCGGTTCGCTGAACACCATTGCAGTAGCTTACCAATACACTTGGTTTTAGCGACTCCGCGACGTGAACTCATCGTCTCTGCGCTGGCAATCGGACTTCACTGCGGAGCCGCGTCGCATGCTGAGTCGCGCGGAGGCTGTTCAAACAGCGTTGGAATGTTTTTCCAACCTCTGCCAATTATTTAAAGGGTATTTAACATCTTTCCTGTAAGTTCTGACAGTTACCATTACCTGCGGCAGGAAATAGAATCGAATGGATATGCAGCCTGAAACCTGGCTTATCGCCTCCGTGTCCACGGTTCTTCCTTGTGAACGCGGTGGTCCGACGAGTACTCCAAAGCTAATCTCCGAATGAGCTACAGAGGAATATTATAATGAGCGTAAAGCGAAGGACGGTTTCGCCAGCACACCCGAGCCATGATGTTGATATCGCGGAACTTCGCAAACGATACGACTGTGGCCCAATCGAACTCACGGGCACGGATCACGCGCTCTACGAAAGACATCTTGTTTTCGACAATGTGATAGATCTCGCGGCGGCGGATTCTCGTCAGTCCTTTGAGGCGTTCGCCCGCTCGGTACGCGATGTCTTGTCACAGCGATGGTTGCTTACCGAGAAGACGTACGAGCGGAGCAACCCGAAGCGCGTTTACTATCTATCTATGGAGTTTTTGATCGGGCGATCGCTTTCGAACAATGTGATGAACTTATCGATCGGTAACCTGGTGAAGCAGGCGGTTGCTGAGAAGAACCTCGATTGGATCGAGTTGTTGGAGCAGGAACCCGACGCCGGCCTGGGGAACGGCGGACTCGGTCGTCTCGCGGCGTGCTTTCTGGATTCAATGGCGACGCTGGAGCTCCCAGCCATGGGTTACGGCCTTCGATATGAATATGGCATTTTCAAGCAGCTCATAAGAGACGGTTGGCAGCGCGAAGAAGCGGACAATTGGCTTCGTCGCGCAGACCCCTGGGAGGTCGGGCGCCCCGACGCTAAAGTCGAAGTCAAACTTAACTGCTCGTTTGAAATACATGGCGGCACATTGCGAGCGATCTACGGCCGCCCGTCGAGTCTATATGGTATTCCTTATGACCGCCCGGTAGTGGGTTATCAGGGGAGAACGATCAATACTCTGCGGCTTTGGAGCGCAGCAGCGCTGGATTACTTTGATTTCGAGGAGTTCAGCGGCGGCGATTTCGTCGGCGCGTTGGCTGAGACGCTCTCGGCGGAATCCCTCACTCGCGTTCTCTATCCGGATGATACGACCAGTCAGGGCCAGGGTCTCAGATTTATACAAGAATACTTTCTGGTCGCCTGTTCACTCGCTGATCTCGTACGACGCTTCCGACGCTCAAACTCCGACTGGGGCCTGCTTCCGGAGAAGGTTGCCGTCCAACTCAATGACACACATCCGGCAATGGCTGTACCTGAACTTATGCGCATTCTTCTGGATGACGCTAACCTCGGATGGGAGCAGGCGTGGGATATCACAAAGCGAACGTTGGCCTATACAAACCACACCCTGCTGCCTGAAGCTTTGGAAAAATGGCCTCAGGCGTGGTTCGAACTAGTACTGCCGCGTCAACTCGAAATAATTCACGAAATAAACCGTCGCTTGCTCGATGATGTACGAAGCCGCTATCCGGGCGAAGAAGGACGCGTCGCTAATGTGAGTCTTGTTGAAGAAGGGGAACAGCAAAAAATACGGATGGCAAACCTGGCTATCGTGGGCTCGCACAGCACAAACGGCGTGGCCGCAATCCATTCCAGACTGCTGCGAACGACGACCGTCAAAGACCTTGCAGAGTTGTTTCCTGAGCGCTTCAATAACAAGACCAACGGCGTGACCCCACGACGCTGGCTGCAAATCTGCAACCCCTCTCTCGCGAACGCGATCACCTCAGCGATTGGTGATGGCTGGATCAACGATCTCAGACAACTTGAACTTATCAAACCGCTTGCTGACGATCAGGCTTTTTGCGACAGTTTCCTCGAAGCCAAGAGAACGGCCAAAGCGGAATTCGCGACGTGGCTAAAGAAGACGTCGGGTCAGACTGTTGATCCGAATACGGTTTTTGATTGTCAGATAAAGCGCATTCACGAATACAAGCGACAACTTCTTAATGTTTTGCGCATCATCGTCTTGTACAACCGGCAGCGAGAGAATCCCGCTCTCGAATTAACTCCGCGAACCTTTTTCTTTGCCGGCAAAGCTGCGCCGGCTTATAGAGTGGCAAAGCTGATAATAAAGTTGATCAACAATGTAGCCGGAACTCTGGATGGAGACCCGGCTGTTGGCGGGCGCCTGAAGGTCGCGTTTCTTCCCGACTACTGCGTGACATTGGCGGAGCATTTGATTCCAGCCACCGAAGTCTCTAATCAGATCTCGACCGCCGGCTACGAAGCCAGTGGCACCAGCAATATGAAGTTCATGATGAACGGTGCTTTGACTATTGGCACTCGCGACGGCGCGACGATCGAGATGGCCGAGGAAGCGGGTGAAGAGAACTTCTTTCTGTTTGGGCTGACCGCGGAAGAAGTAGCAGAGAGTCGCGGATGGTATAACCCCCACTGGCACTATGAGAACGAGCCGGAGACACGTAAAGCGTTGGACCTGATCCAATCGGACCACTTTAGCCGGAATGAGCCTGGGGTGTTTGCTCCGCTTTGCGATATGCTGCTGGCACAAGGTGATTTCTATAGACACCTCGCTGACTTGACTTCTTACCTGAACGCCGACCAGCGGTTGTGTGAGTTGTACGCTGATGTGAACGGGTGGGCGCGGAAGGCAGTATTAAATGTGGCCGGCTCGGGCAAGTTCTCGAGTGATCGAACAATCGACGAATACGCAACCGACATTTGGGGGGTAAAGCCATGTCCGGTGTCTTGAAGCCGGCTTCAACAAAGGATGAATCAAATAAGAATGTGATTCTCTCGCCCCTGGCAGGCAAACCTGCTCCAAAAGAGATACTGGTTGATCTTGCGAGGCTTGAGCGAGATTACTATGATCGTCGCCCCGATCCGAATGACCCGACTCAATTGGTAAGCTTCGGGACCAGCGGACATCGAGGCTCGTCGTTCAGCGCGTCGTTCAACGAGGCTCACATACTGGCCATCACTCAGGCCATCTGCGAATACCGGCGGAATCAGGGAACCGATGGTCCTCTGTTCATGGGGAAGGACACACACGCGCTTTCGGGGCCCGCCCAACGGACGGCCCTCGAAGTACTCGCAGCCAACCAGATCGAGACCGTGATCCAGCGGGATGACGGCGTAACCCCCACGCCGGTCATTTCGCGCGCCATTCTCGTGTATAACCGCAACCGGCAAAACCATCTGGCCGATGGGATCGTTGTCACTCCTTCACACAATCCGCCGCAAGACGGTGGCTTTAAGTACAATCCGCCGAACGGCGGTCCTGCCGATACCAACGTGACCCGGTGGATTCAAGACCGAGCTAATGAATTGTTGCGTGGCAATAACTCCGATGTGAAAAGGTTGCCCCTTCAAACTGCGATAAAGGCGTCGACAACGCATGAGGAAGATTTCGTCCTGCCATATGTAAAGGATCTACGCAATGTTATTGATATGGAGGCGATCAGCGCCGCTCACCTCAAACTGGCAGTGGATCCGCTGGGCGGTTCCGGGCTTCCATACTGGGAGCCAATAAACTCGGAATATAAAATAGATATAGCAAACGAAAACCCATCATCCGATCCAACATTCTCTTTCATGACAGTCGATCACGATGGCAAGATTCGCATGGATCCGTCGAGTCCCTATGCAATGGCCCGCCTGGTCGAGTTAAAAGATAAATACCAGGTTGCGTTTGCGAACGATGCTGATGCAGACCGTCACGGAATAGTTACCGCAAGCGCAGGGTTGATGAACCCTAATCATTATCTGTCGGTCGCTATCCTTTATTTACTCACTCATCGTCGTGAATGGCCTGCTGGAGCAGTGGTTGGCAAGACCCTGGTTAGCAGTGGGATGATCGACAAAGTTGTGCAGAAGCTGGGGAGAAAGTTGTTTGAGACGCCCGTAGGGTTCAAATGGTTTGTAGACGGGTTATTACAAGGTGCGCTCTGTTTTGGTGGCGAGGAGAGTGCGGGTGCAAGCTTTCTCTGTCGGGACGGCAGTGTTTGGACAACTGACAAGGACGGCATCATCCTGTGCCTGCTGGCCGCCGAGCTCACAGCGCGAACAAGCAAAGATCCGAGTGAGCACTTCGCTGAGTTAGTGCAGGAGTTTGGTATGCCGCATTATACTCGGATCGACGCTCCGGCGACCCCGGAGCAGAAGGCGAAGCTGCAAACGCTCTCACCTGATGCTGTACGCACCACGATGCTGGCTGGCGAGCCAATCACCGACAAAATCACCCGCGCTCCTGGTAATAATGCGCCGATAGGCGGTCTAAAAGTGACGTCCAGGAACGGATGGTTCGCCGCGCGCCCATCCGGTACCGAGAACATCTACAAGATCTACGCAGAGAGTTTTGTCGACCGCGTCCACCTTGAGGCACTCGTGAGTGAGGCTCGGGAGATTGTTAATAATGCTCTGGCTGAATCTTAAGAATAGGACCTATAGGACCTATAAAGGGAGGGATCAATGGTTACAAGTAAATCAGCAGTCAGCGACTTGAGCAGCTACGGGGTTGCGCGATCCACGATCCAAGGCACACCCCTCAACGATGAAGAACTGCGCAAGACCCACGCCTTTTTTCGAGCCTGCAATTACCTGGCCCTGGGCATGATTTATCTGCAGGAAAATCCGCTTCTTCGCGAGCCGCTGAAGCCGGAGCATATCAAGAACCGACTGCTCGGCCACTGGGGTGCAAGCCCAGCTCTTTCATTTGTGTATACACACTTGAATCGAATCATTAAGAAGTATGATCAGGATATGATTTTCATGGCCGGGCCCGGCCATGGAGCTCCAGGCGTAATTGGTCCTGTTTACCTTGAGGGTTCCTATTCTGAAATCTATCCCGACAAGAGCCAGGATGAAGACGGTTTGCATCGCTTCTTCAAGCAGTTCTCTTTTCCAGGAGGCGTAGGAAGCCACTGTACTCCGGAGACTCCAGGGTCGATCCACGAAGGTGGCGAACTCGGTTATGTCTTGTCACACGCGTGTGGCGCTGCATTCGACAACCCCGACCTGATCGTTGCCGCTGTCGTCGGTGATGGTGAAGCTGAAACCGGTCCACTGGCGACCTCCTGGCACACTAACAAGTTTCTAAATCCGATTCGTGATGGCGCGGTGCTTCCAATTCTGAATCTCAACGGATATAAGATCAACAATCCGACCCTCCTCTCTCGCATCAGTCACGAGGAACTTGAGGATCTGTTTAAGGGATATGGTTACACCCCCTGTTTTGTAGAGGGTTCAGATGCTCCCAGCATGCATCAGGCTTTCGCGGCCACATTAGACCACTGCGTTCAGATGATCAAATCCGTGCAGCAGGAAGCTCGTGATAAAGGCAATGCAACGCGTCCAAGATGGCCAATGATCGTCCTGCGCACGCCGAAGGGCTGGACGGCTCCTGCAGAGGTCGATGGACACAAGCTCGAAGGTTTCTGGCGGGCGCATCAAGTACCGCTTGCGGGCGTCAAGAAGGATCCTGCGCATCTGAAGATGCTCGAAGAGTGGCTCCGAAGTTACAAACCAGAAGAACTTTTTGATGCGAATGGGGTGTTGGTTCAGGAGCTTCGAGAGTTGACGCCGAAGGATAATCGGCGAATGGGGTCAAACCCGCACGCAAATGGAGGGCTGCTCAAGAAGACTCTGCGGCTGCCGGATTTCCACAACTACGCGGTCAAGTTCGAGAAGCCCGGCCAAATCGAGGCGGAGAACACTCGTCCATTGGGCATGTTCCTGCGCGACACAATGAAATTGAACATGCACAACTTTCGGGTGTTTGGCCCGGACGAAAACACGTCCAACAAGCTCGACGCGATCTATGAGGTCAGCAAGAAGTTCTGGATAGCAGAGTACTTTCCCGAGGATAACGACGGCGGCGAGTTGGCAACCGACGGACGAGTCATAGAGATGCTCAGCGAGCACACGTTGGAAGGAATGCTGGAAGGCTACGTGCTTAGCGGCAGGCACGGCTTCTTCTCTACTTATGAGGCATTCGCCCACGTCATAGACTCGATGTTCAATCAGCACGCCAAGTGGTTGTCGATCTGCAATCATTTGCCATGGCGACAGAGGATAGCTTCGCTCAACCTGCTGATTACGTCCACAGTGTGGCGGCAGGATCACAATGGGTTCACCCACCAGGATCCAGGATTCATCGATGTTGTAGTCAACAAACGAGCGGAAGTAACTCGGATATATCTGCCGCCAGATGTGAATAGCCTGCTCTCGGTCGCAGACCATTGTTTGCGTAGCGAAAACTACATTAACGTCATCGTCAGCGACAAGCAGATGCACTTGCAGTATCTGGACCTGGATCAGGCCGTTGTTCACTGCACAAAAGGTATCGGCATCTGGAGCCAGGCCAGTAACGACCAGGGACAGGAGCCTGATGTGGTGATGGCCTGCGCGGGAGATATTCCGACTCAGGAGTCACTGGCTGCTACAGCGATGCTGCGGACAGAATTCCCGGATTTAAAGATCCGGTTCATCAACGTGGTGGACCTGTTCAAGATGCAGTCTGACCGCGAACATCCGCACGGTCTGAGTGACCGCGACTTCGATAGTCTGTTCACCGCTGACAAACCCATCATCTTCAACTTCCACGGTTATCCGTGGCTCGTTCACCGGCTCGCATACAACAGGAATAACCACAAGAACATGCATGTAAGAGGCTACAAGGAACGAGGAAACATTAATACGCCGATGGAGCTGGCAATTGACAACGAGATCGACCGTTTCACTCTGGCAATAGACGTGATCGATCGAGTTCCAAGGCTTCAATCGACTGGTTCACACGCGAAGGAGAAGTTCAGGAACAGGCAGATCGCATGTCGCCACTACGCGCACGAGCACGGTACTGACACGCCGGAAGTGGTTAATTGGCGCTGGCCGTTTTAGCTACCCTGTGCCTTCGCGACCTCCGCGTCTCTGCGGTGATTTATTACATTCGAAGAGCCTCACCGCAGAGCCGCTGAGTACGCAAAATGTGCACAAGATTTCCTGACCGTTCCTCTTTCTAAAGGTGCCACAATAGGCCTGATCGGAGTTTGCTATGACCGCAACGCGTGTTACACCTCTCACCGAACGCAAAGCCTGGAAGGCGCTCGCGACCCACTACGAATCCGTTCGCAACCTCCACCTGAGGAAGCTGTTCGAAGATGACCCCGGTCGAGGCGAGCGTATGACCGCGGAGGGGAATGGCATCTTCCTCGACTACTCGAAAAACAGGATTACCGATGAGACTCTCAGGCTCCTGCTTCAGCTGGCGCAGGAATCGGCGTTACGCGACCGTATCGACGCAATGTTTCGAGGCGATAAGATCAACTTCACAGAAAATCGTGCAGTGCTACACGTGGCCCTTCGTGCGCCTAGAAATCAGTCGATAATTGTTGATGGGAAAAATGTAGTCCCTGACGTTCACGAAGTGCTCGACAAGATGGCCGCATTTTCGGAGCGCGTGCGAAGCGGCGACTGGAAAGGGCACACCGGGAAGCCGATCCGCAACGTGGTTAATATCGGCATCGGCGGCTCCGACTTGGGACCGGTGATGGCCTATGAAGCACTCAAGTACTACAGCGACCGATCAAGGACCTTGCGATTCGTATCTAATATTGATGGCACGGATATCGCCGAAGCTATCATCGATCTCGAGCCGTCGGAGACACTGTTCATTGTGTCGTCAAAAACCTTTACAACACTCGAGACCATGACAAATGCGCAGACCGCACGCGAATGGCTTTTGAGCCGACTTGGGAGCGATGCCACGTCAGTCGCAAAACATTTTGTTGCTGTATCGACGAATGCGGCGAAGGTATCAGAGTTCGGAATCAACACCGACAATATGTTCGGGTTTTGGGACTGGGTTGGTGGACGCTACTCGATGGATTCGGCAATCGGTCTGTCGACGATGCTGGCAATCGGTCCCGATAACTTCCGAGCAATGCTAAGTGGCTTTCACGCCATAGACGAGCACTTTCGCACCGAGCCCTTCGGCAGGAATCTTCCGGTGCTTATGGGCCTGCTGGCGATCTGGTACAACGATTTCTTCGGGGCGCAGACCATCGCAGTGTTGCCGTACGAGCAGTACCTCAAGCGATTTTCGGCTTACCTGCAGCAGTTGACAATGGAGAGCAACGGAAAACACGTGACGCTCGAGGGTAGGGAGGTGAAGTACGACACCGGCCCTATCTATTGGGGCGAGCCTGGAACCAACGGTCAACATTCGTTCTATCAGTTGATCCATCAAGGGACACGATTGATCCCCTGCGACTTTCTTGCATTCAACAAGCCACTCAATCCGATTGGCCGGCACCACGACATGCTGATGGCGAATGTGTTCGCCCAGGCAGAAGCGCTTGCCTTTGGTAAGACACCCGAGGAGGTAAAAGCGGAGGGAACCCCGGAATGGCTTGTGCCGCATAGGGTCTTTGAGGGCAATCGCCCTTCCAACATGATTCTTGCCGATAAGTTGACGCCGGAAGCGCTCGGGAAATTAGTCGCCTTATATGAACACTCAGTTTTCACCCAGGGCGCGATCTGGAACGTAGATTCCTTCGATCAGTGGGGAGTCGAATTGGGCAAGGTGCTGGCGCAGCGGATAATTCCGGAATTGGAGAGCGAGTCAGAGCCGAGCCTCAATCACGACACGTCGACCAATAATCTGATCAAACGATATCGAAGATCCAAGTAGCGTAGGCTGTCCAGTCTGCGCAAAAGAGCTAGCGTAGGCTGTCCAGTCTGCGCCGATTTGAAACCTAAGAGATTGATGGGGGAAGTAAATTTGACAGTCTTACGGCAGTGCGCAGACTAGACAGTCTACGCTACGTCAGGACAGTCTACGCTGGGCGAGGACAGTTTACGCTGCTTCATAAGGAGAAATTATGGCAATTCGTGTTGGCATAAATGGTTTTGGACGCATTGGGCGGCAGGTCTACAAAGCGGTTCGTGAACGCTACGACAATGAAATTGACGTAGTTGCTGTCAACGATATCGGGCGAATCAAGATCATGACTCACCTGCTTAAGTATGACACGAACTACGGCCGGTTCCCGGGAGATGTCGTCAGTCGTGAAGATGGCTTCGTTGCCAATGGAGACGAGGTAAAGGTGCTGGCCGAACGGGACCCCTCGCGGTTGCCCTGGAGCAAACTCGGTGTGGATATTGTGATCGAGTCCACCGGGCTTTTCCGGCAGCGCGACAAGGCGAAGCTGCACCTCGATGCCGGCGCGAAAAAGGTAATAATCACCGCACCGGCCAAGGAAGAAGATCTGACAATCGTATTGGGGGTCAACGATGAGATGTACGATCCTTCCAAGCATCACATCATCTCGAACGCATCGTGCACTACCAACGGGCTAGCTCCGGTGGCTAAGGTGCTCTCCGATAGATTCGGGATCGAGAAGGGAATACTTACCACCATTCATTCATACACTAACTCGCAGCGCCTGCTGGATCTGGAAGCAGAAGATCCCCGTGATGCGCGTGCCGCGGCATTGAATATTGTGCCGTCCGAAACCGGCGCTGCAAAAGCTGTAGGCCTGGTGATTCCACAACTGAAGGGGAAGTTCACCGGGATGGCCTTCCGCGTGCCGACATCGACTGTCTCGGCTATCGACTTTACTGCGGTCCTGTCGAAGAGTGCGACTGTTGAGCAGATCAATGCGGCCGTGAAGGAATATGCGGAAGGACCAATGAAGGGAATTCTTGCCTACTCCGACGAGCCTTTGGTTTCGAGCGATCTGAAGGGCGATTCCCACTCATCAATCTTCAGCGCGATGGACACGCTGGTCATTGGCGGCGACCTGGCAAAAGTTGTCGCGTGGTATGACAACGAGTGGGGCTACTCGATGCGCGTGGCGGATCTGACACATTACCTCGCTGGAAAACTAAATTAGCGAGCACGGGAGCCGGTTATGACCTCCGCGAACTTCGTTGAACTCCCTCCAAACCGTACAAAGATCGTTGCGACGATTGGACCCGCATCCAGATCGCCCGACGTTTTGCGCCGGCTGATCGCCGTAGGTGTCGATGTCTTCCGTCTTAACTTTTCACACGGTACACACGAGGAGCACTCGACCGTGCTTGCTGACATCCGGGCAGTTAGCCGGGAGATGGGCCATCACGTCGCGATTCTGCAAGACCTTTGCGGACCGAAGATTCGGCTTGGGCCAATCCCTGGTGACCTTGTGGAGTGCGTAACGGGTGAGGAGTTCACGCTCGTCGCGGAACGGACGTCCAACGACCCACAAGAGCTAACTTGCTCGTACCGTGAGTTGGCCAACGATCTCAAGCCGCAGGAGACCGTCCTGTTTGCCGATGGAACCGTGTCAATGACGGTCACCAGTGTTTCGCCGGGACGAGCTCGACTCGAAGTGACGCTTCCCGGGAGGCTTCGTTCGCGGCAGGGGCTGAATCTCCCGGGCTCTGAGTTAGCGGTTAATGCGCTGACCGATAAGGATCTGCAGGACCTCGATTGGACCGCCAAACACTCAGGCGATGTTGAATTCGTCGGTCTATCGTTCGTGCGCAGCGCCGAGGATGTCATTAGGCTGCGGCATGAACTCACAACAAGAAAATGCACGTCCAAAATTGTGGTGAAGATCGAAAAGCCGCAAGCGGTCCAGCATCTCGAGGAGATCGTCTCGGTCACCGACGCCGTCATGGTAGCGCGGGGAGATCTCGGCGTTGAAATGGATGTCCAGCGAGTTCCGGCAATTCAAAAGCAGATAATCTCACTCTGTAATCGGGCTCACAGGCCTGTGATCACCGCCACGCAAATGCTGAACAGCATGGAGCACTCGTCGAGACCTACAAGAGCAGAGGCCAGCGATGTGTTCAACGCGGTGCTCGACGGGACCGACGCCGTAATGCTTTCGGGTGAGAGCGCCATCGGCGACTATCCTGTTGAAGCCGTGTCGACCATGCGAGAGATCTGCATAGAAGCCGAGTCATACGTGAAAAGTGGAAGTCCTTTCTCACCAGGGCAGTCACGTTCTCTGTCTGGTTTCATCGAGCCGATAACAGAGGCGCTGGTTGACGCCGCCCATCTGATCACCGAGCGTCTTGATGCGCCGCTTATCGCGGTCGCGACAGAGTCGGGACGCACTGCTGTGGCGCTAAGCAATCGCCGGCCAACTGCGACCATACTCGCGCTGACTCGCACTGAGCAGATCGCTCGTACTTTGGCATTGTGCTGGGGAGTGACGCCGCTGGTGTTGCCCGACGCGTCGTCGGCACAGCGTGAACTGGCTTTTGGAATTGATTGGGCCAAGTCGCAGTCGCTCATCCGGCCAGGGCAGCATGTAGTACTGCTCCGCGGCCAGGTTCCAGATCAACCCAGAAGTAGAACGGTAATGGCGCGCGAAGTGACCTGAAGGGTAGGGCTGAACTAGTCTTCTGTGCGAAAAAGGCATTGGGATGAAGGTTGGCATTGTAGGCTGCGGGTTCGTCGGAGCGACGGCGGGTTACGCTTTGGTGATGCAAGGCGTTGGTCGAGAGGTCATCCTCGTCGACAAGAACACCGACCGCGCCGTAGCGGAGGCCGACGACATTCGTCATGCAGTACCGTTTGCGAATCCTCTTGAGATTCGGGCGGGCGACTACGAGGCTCTGGCTGAGAGCAGCGTTGTCTTGATCTGTGCCGGAGTGGGACAAAAGCCGGGAGAGACGCGTCTTCAGCTTCTTCGACGAAATGCGGAAGTCTTTCACGACGTTGTTCCGGCGGTGCTGAAGTACGCGCCAGATGCCGTGCTGGTCGTTGCCACTAATCCTGTCGACGTGATGACGCACATTGCGGCCCGGTACGCTGCTGATTGTGGCGTGCCGAGAGGCCAGGTTCTCGGCTCGGGAACGACATTGGATACGGCGAGATTCCGAAGTCTTCTAGGACAGCACTGCGGCGTCGATCCACAGCACATTCACGCGCACGTAATTGGCGAGCACGGAGACTCCGAGGTGCTTACCTGGTCGCTGGCGACGGTCGCTGGGATGCCGCTGGAGTCTTTTGTCAGACTTCGTGGTATCGATCTGTCTGAAAATGTACGACACAAGATCGACCGCCAGGTGCGCGGAGCAGCATGCACGATTATCAATGGTAAGGGTGCTACGTACTACGGGATCGGAGGCGCGTTGGCTCGGCTTGTAAAGGTAATTGTTCACGATCAGCGGGCGGTAATGACCGTCTGCTTACCGACACCCGAAGTACTGGATATCTCAAACGTCACGTTGTCGTTGCCTCGGCTTGTGGGAGGTCAGGGCGTACTCGAAACGTTTCCCTTACCTCTGAGCGAAACGGAAAACGGACAGCTGCGTGAAAGCGCGCAAGTAATCCGGCAGGCCCTCGACGAACTTGAATCCAGTGAAAGTTGACAGACTGGCAGCAAGATTTCCGCAGTGGTCTTTGAAGCAATAGCGATGGATTCAAAGCTGAATTCAGCCGAATTTAATCCCGACCAAACTCTTGACCTCGAGGCTTCGGAACCAATCGCGCGAACCGTGGGGCGTTATAAGTTGCTCGAGAAGATCGGCGAGGGGGGAATGGGTGAGATCTATTTAGCCGAAGACCCGACACTGAACCGCCGTGTTGCACTCAAACTGCTTCCTGATCGATTTACACAGGATGAGGACCGGGTTCGACGATTCGAACAGGAAGCAAAGGCAGCATCAGCTCTCAATCAACCGAACATCATCACGATCTTTGAGATCGGCAAAGCTGATGGTGCTCACTATATGGTTACTGAGTATATCCAGGGCGAGACGCTGCGTCAGAAAATGGCTTCAAATTTGACAATTAACAGTTGGCTCGATGTAGGTATTCAAGTTGCCAGCGGTCTCAAGGCTGCCCACGAGGCAGGGATCATTCACCGCGACATCAAACCCGAAAACGTGATGGTGAGGCCCGACGGCCTCGTAAAACTGCTTGACTTTGGAATCGCAAAACTCATTGATAGACCATTATTCGGCGAAACGGAAAATTCCTATGGGACCAAACCTGATGTCGACGCAGTCGAGCAGGCGGTCAACGAAACCTCTCCAGGGGTCATTATTGGAACGGTCACATATATGCCTCCGGAGCAATTGCGCGGGCTCAAGCTGGATGCGGGAGTAGACCTTTTCAGCCTGGGCGTCGTGCTCTATGAGGTAATCACCGGCGAGTCGCCGTTTCCTGGGACCTCACAGGTAGACGTAATATCGGCGATACTCGACCGGGAGCCACAGCCGCTTGCTAATCTGCGTCCCGAAGCACCGCCGGAACTGCAGCGTATCATCAGCAAAGCGCTCGAGAAGGATCGCGATCATCGCTATCAATCCGCTAACGATCTTCTAGTCGATCTTACATCGCTTAAACACGAGCTTGAGTTTCAATCCCGGTTGGATTTATCGATTCGCAATACGGGTGAGATTGCCGGCGGCGCGGGTCGCTCGACAACAGATCTCGAATCGGTTGGGACCAAAGCAAAGTCCTTCGGCACAATGATCTCTTCGGAGATCAAGCGGCACAAGCTTCTGACATCGCTTTTAGTTTTAATGGTCATCGCCATTCCATTAGCGCTCGTGTATCTCGGCTATCTATTGTTCTCCAGGAATTCTGATTCGGCGCTAACGTCCGTTGCGGTTCTGCCGTTCAAGAACCTGAGCAGTGACCCGGAGCAGGAATACCTCTCCAATGGCATATGCGAGACCCTGATAAACCGGCTGTCGCGACTCCCCAGTTTGAAAGTGATCGCGAGCAGTTCTACTCTGAGATATAAGGACACGGGTATATCGCCGAGTGATGTAGCCCGCGAACTCCATACCACGGCAGTCGTTACTGGCCGAATTCAGCAAGTGGGAGATCATCTTTCTATTAGTGTCGAATTGGTGGATGGTCGCGACAGCAGACAATTGTGGGGCGAACGGTATAACCGCGAGGCTAAAGACCTCTTGTCGTTGGAAGCCGAAATATCGAGCGATATTGCTGAAAAGTTGAGGCTGCAATTAACCCCCGGGCAACAACAACAAGTTGCTAAGCGGTCGTCAGCGAAGCCAAAGGCGTATGAACTGCTGATGAAGGGAGCTTACTACCGTTCGAAGGGCGGGACTGAAGACCGTAAGAAAGCCGCCGAATACTTCAATCAAGCCATCGCCGTTGATCCTGAATACGCGCTCGCATACGCCGAAGTGTCTGACATCCAACGAAGCCTGGTCGGCAGCAGTGTTCTTGACCCGAAACAATATCTATCAAAGGCGGAGCAGGACGCGCGAAAAGCGATTCAGCTCGACGATACTCTTGCAGAAGCACACTACGCGCTGGCCAACGTCGCGACTTACGAGTGGAAGTGGGAGGAAGCCGAGCGGGAATACAAGAGAGCCATCGAGTTGAATCCAAACCTGGCCCTGGCGCATCGCTGGTATGCTTCTTATCTCAGAATTATTGGTCGGCATGATGAGGCCGTTGCTGAAATTCACCGCGCCAGAGATCTTGATCCGATCTCACCAGGGGTAAATGCAACAGTCGGTTATATTCTGTTTAGCGCTCGCAAGTACGATCAGGCAATTGATGTGTTAAAGAATACGATCGGATTGGATGGCGAGTACCCCTACACTCATCTCTTTCTTGGATTCACTTACGCGGCGAAGGGAATGTATTCGGACGCGATTCCAGCATATCGAACGGCGATGGAGCTGGGGCTGAATACTCCCAGCACACGTGTGTCTTTCGCCGCGACGTGCGCGCGGTCGGGCGACAGGCAACAGGCCGAGGCTATTCTCAAGCAATTCCAAATGAGCAAAGAGTACGTTTCGCCTGGCGATTTGGCAATTCTCTACGCATCGTTGGGGGATAGGGACCAGGCCTTGGCATTGTTGGAAAAAGCGTATGAGGCACGCGATCCACAATTGCAAAATCTAGGCGTGAGTCCTGCATACGACCCGTTGCGCTCAGATGCGCGTTTTCAGGATCTGCTGCGAAAGCTCGGACTGAGTGGTTAATGCATATTTAGACGCAGTGTTCACGTCGGAGGCCAAAAAATGAACTGGACCGTGGGGAGCAAGGAGTTTTGTGTAGTATGGGGCCAACGCAGAACCGAACCGCTGAACTCCCAACGCCCTACGCTATTGCTGAATACGTTCCGGATCACGCTTTAAGCCGCTGGAGCGCTGGACGCTCGACGCATAGGCATTCGCTCGTCATCGAGATCCAAAGGGCCGGCCATCTCAGAGATTCTCCTGATAAGCTAAACCATCCAGGAGAGCTTGCTCGACCCTCACCTGGCGAGAAACTGAAAATTGATAATGTGCGTCGATGCGCTCGCCGATATGATGTGAGTGACGCACTCATCACCGCTCACAGGAGCCGTCTCCTAACTATCCTTAAATACGTACAACAACCTCGGCGCCCAGCTCACATAGCTCGGCGAGAAAGGAATTCGCATGCTGATTACTGGTATCAGAGCTCAAGAAATTTTAGATTCACGCGGAAATCCAACAGTCGAAGCGACTGTAATCCTCGAAGACGGCACTACAGGATCGGCTATCGTCCCCTCTGGCGCATCCACCGGTGAAAAAGAGGCTGTGGAGCTGAGAGACGGCGATCCTAAGCGATACGGCGGCAAAGGTGTACTGAAGGCGGTTGGAAATATCAACGGTGCTTTGGCTTCAGCAATTGTTGGCGTGGACGTCACCGAACAGCGCCGCATTGATCAGAAAATGATCGAACTGGACGGCACGACGAACAAATCGAAGCTTGGAGCGAACGCGACGCTGGCGGTGTCATTGGCCGTCGCGCGAGCCGCGGCTCTGTCGCAGCGAACTCCGCTGTACAGATATCTCGGCGGCAGCAATGCTTCTCTCCTCCCGGTGCCCTGTTTGAATGTGATCAACGGTGGCAGGCACGCGGACAACACCGTTGATTTCCAGGAGTTCATGATAGCACCGCACAACGCTTCTTCGTTTGCTGAGTCAATTCGAATGGGTGTGGAGACATTTCACCAGCTTCGCGGCGTGCTGCGCGGGAAGGGCTACAACACAGGTGTTGGCGACGAGGGAGGCTTCGCGCCGAACTTGCGATCAAACGAAGAAGCAGTGGAGGTGATTCTCGAAGCAATCACTCAGGCGGGTTATCAACCCGGTGACGATATCGCCATTTGTCTTGATCCTGCGACTAGCGAAATGTGGCAGGACGGAAAGTACGTCTTCTTCAAATCGGATCGGACCGTAAAGAGTTCCGAGGAGATGGTATCGATGTGGTCCTCATGGTGCAGGCAGTATCCGATTGTCTCGCTTGAAGATGGAATGAGCGAACATGACTGGGAGGGTTGGAAGATGCTGACTGACAAGCTGGGATCGACTGTAGAGCTTGTCGGAGACGACCTTTTCTGCACAAACCCAATCATTCTGCGTCAGGGAATCGACAGAGGAGTGGCGAATGCGATTCTGATAAAGGTCAATCAAATTGGAACGCTTACTGAGACGCTGGACACGATAGAGCTGGCGAAGCAGCACAGTTATAAATGTTTTGTTTCTCACCGTTCAGGCGAAACGGAAGACACCACCATCGCGGATCTCACGGTCGCAGTGAGTGCCGGCCAGCTCAAGACGGGTTCTGGTTGCCGCAGCGAACGCGTCGCGAAGTTCAATCAGTTGCTGCGCATCGAACGGCAACTCGGCAATCAGGCGCGATTTGCCGGTAGGGCAGCCTTTCAAAGGCAATAGCTAAACACAGTTCAAAAGCGTGTGCCCTTATTAACCGCCATAAAAAGATACAGAAGGCGAAACAGCATCACTAGGAGGGGGCGTCTCGACAGGAGGCGAATGAAGCAAAATGAAGATCTATTTTCATGGCGCAACGGGTGATGTCACCGGCTCTGCCTACCACGTAGTTACAAAAGATGCGAGCGTCCTTGTTGACTGCGGCCTGTTTCAGGGCGGAAAGGTGGAGCGTGGAAAGAACCGACGGCGAGGTCAACTCAAGAATGGGAAGCTGGATGCGGTCGTCCTTACCCACGGCCATCTGGACCATATTGGTCGCTTACCATTGCTGACAAAGAATGGCTATGAAGGACCTATCTATGCAACGCAGGCGACGTTAGACCTTGCCGCCTTGATACTTCGTGACGCGAGCTCGCTTCAACGAGCGGATGTCAACCGCGAGAACCGAGCGCGAGCTCGTTCCGGACTAGAACCGCTCGAACCGCTATTTGAAGAGAATGACGTACGTCTTCTCAAACCACTTTCAAAACCGGTTGATTATAATCGCTCCTTCGAAGTTGCCCAGGGAATTCAAGTGCGACTGGTGGATGCGGGACACGTTATTGGCTCAGCCAGCGTTGAGATGACTGTTCAGGAGAATGGTCATAAAAAGGTGATTGTGTTCTCCGGCGATCTGGGGCCTCGGGGTGCGCCCTTGCTTAATGATCCGGTGCCTTTCGAGTACGCGGATGCTGTGATCATGGAGTCGACCTACGGCGATAGGGATCATCGTTCGCTTCACGAGACGGCAATCGAAGGAAGAGACATTATCGCAAAGGCAATCGAGCAGCGAGCCAAGATCCTGGTACCGCTTTTCGCTGTGGGACGGACTCAGCTTTTGTTGTACCTGCTTGCCGCGGCATTTCGAAACAAGACACTTCCGCGATTTCCCATCTATCTGGACAGTCCTTTGGCAATCGAGGCGACGAAGATTTATGGCGATCATAATGAGCTGTTTGACAGCGAAGCGCGAGAAATGGTGAAGTCCGGCGAACTCCGGAGCAATCTTGAGTCCACCTATCCTTGTCCGAAGCCGCAAGACTCACAGGCGCTCAACGATATTGAAGGACCCTGTCTGATAATGGCCGGGAATGGTATGTGCACTGGTGGAAGAATTATTCACCACCTGCGTCATAATCTTGAGCGGTCGGAAACAGCCGTCTTGATGGTGGGCTTTCAGTCGCCGGGCACTTTAGGCAGACATCTTGTCAATGGGCAAAAGGCGGTCACAATCTTTGGCAAGAAAATACCGGTTCGGGCCTCAATACATACTATGGGAGGGTTCAGCGCCCACGCAGGACAATCCGATTTATTGAAATGGTTTGCTGCGGTCGCCCCCTCGCGGCCCAGAGTGATAATTACTCACGGTGAGGACCGAGCGCGAAGAGTCTTGTCCAATATAATCACTTCGCGGCATGCATTGATTCCCGAGTGTCCACGTCTCGGCGATTGCATTGAGATTTGATCGAAGCCGGCCTTGGATAATCTCATATTCGAAACCGGAGCGAAAACAAATTTATGAGCACTGACAACAAACAAGAGGGAAGCACAATAAGCCTGGCCGATGAAGAAGCAGTGAAGCAGGTATTGGTGAATTCAGTTCTGGGATTGTGGGAAGTAGTCAACAATCTAACGCGGCTTCGACCTTCAAGGCAGGACCGCTACCGCGTATCTATATTCGGTTCCGCAAGGGCAAAGCCCGGAACTATTGCCTATGAAGAGACAAAGCGCACCGCTACGGCTTTGGCCGAGATGGGTTGCGATATAGTCACTGGAGGCGGTCCGGGACTAATGCAAGCGGCCAATGAAGGAGCTGCGCTTGCCGGCGAAAAGGGCAAGTCGATGGGCATACGGGTTGAGCTGCCGTTTGAGCAGGAGGTCAATCCATTCGTCGGGCTTGCGTTTGAGCACCGCACCTTCTTTACGCGTCTCCACCATTTTGTTCTTACATCTAATGCATTCGTCGTAGCGCCGGGAGGGATCGGAACCGTTTTAGAAATGGCAATGATTTGGCAGCTGCTTCAGGTTCGGCATCTGGAGCATACACCATTGATTCTCGTCGGACGAATGTGGCCTGGTCTTATAGAGTGGGCGCGTGAATCTCTTCTCTCCTTTGAAACGCCGCTGGCGAATCCCGAAGACATCGATATTCCACAATGCGTACCAACTTCTGCGGAAGCGATAGCAATAATCCGCGAGCATCACTCCCAGTGGTTCCGCAATGCTGGAACATAACAGGGCCAGCTCACTCCGAAGAGGAGAAGTTGGACACGCCAGCAGCTATTCACTTGTTCTCATCTGATACTTGTGCCGATCGCTTCGCCGGACACAATGATCTCGACACGGCGGTTTTGCTGCCGGCCTTGTGCGCTGGTGTTGTCGGAGATCGGCATATGCTCTCCAAATCCCTTCGCGGTCACTGAGTCGGCGCCCAGGCCCTGATTAGTAAGATAATCCCTCACCGCACCGGCGCGCTTCTCAGATAATGTCTGATTGTAACTATCGCCACCGACATTATCGGTGTGTCCCTCAATATCCAACTTGAGTCCAGGGTGGGCAAGGATGATTCCCGAGAGCTTAGCGAGCGCTTCGCGAGCTCCGGGCCTAAGGTTGTACCGTCCGCTGTCAAAAAGAATGTCAGCCATTGTCAGCTGTAACCCACGAGGAGTGTCTTTGGTGGGGAGGATGCGATTCAATTGGTCGAGCAATCTTTGCCTGAGTTCCTGTTTCTCGCGCTCCGCTTTTTCGGCGGCTTCTCTCGCTTCTTTCTCTCGAGCCGCAGCCTTGGTTGCTAGAAGCTCCGCTTCCAGTCGTTTTTTCTCGGCCTCGGCCTTCTCCTTTTCGGCGACGATTCTCTCGAGTTCGGCGCGTTTACGCGCCTCTTCTTCCAGTTTCTTCTGCATTTCGGCTTCCGCGCGCCGTCGGGTCTCGTTCTCCGCTTCAGCCTCCGCGCGAGCCTCGCGTTCATCGGCCTCACGACGCTCCTGGGCAAGACGTTCTTCTTCACCGCGCTTCTCCGCGATGACTCGAGCGTCTTCACCTAACTGCGCCGCCTCGCGAGCCGCGGCAATCGTTAGCTTTCGCTCTTTCCTTTCATTGAAATCTTCTGCTCGCACAAGCGCGGCGGAAGCTTTCTCAAAGCTGTCTGCGGCCAGCCTGTCAGCTTGTTGCCACTTTGCAACCTGGAGGGCGTTTCGTGCTTCGTAGAGTTCGAGTGGAGACTTTGGATCTATTCGCGTCGCCTTGAGGCCGGCATCCTCATAGCGTCCTCGCTTGAGCAGTTCGAATTTTGCATCTACATAATCTGCTCTTCCTTTCGTATTGTCGCGCGCGAAGTTCTCGAGCACCACCATCTCACTCGGAATCGACACTGAGAAGTATGGTTCGGCAGTGACGATCATCGCGAACGCCTGGAGCCGGCTTGTTACTTTCAAATGCGCCTTGTCGCCGTCCAGCACGACCTCACCGAGGTTAACGGGACGACCTTCAGGACTGATTGCCCACAGAACATAGGTCAAGTACTCCGGACCGAGCACCAGTGCGGGATCCAGTTTCAAGAAATCGGCTTCGATGCTCAAGCGACCTTCCTTGCTTGTCACCTCAGCTTTGCCCTCCGCCCTTGGTTGAAGGGCGGTGCCCCTGAAGTCCACTTTGGTGCTCGTCTTCGCCCTGTAGGTTATTGCGGTGACTGACCGCGACACCTTGATATTGATTACGTTTGATGCTTCCTGTTGCTGTGCCGAAACTTCTAACCCGAGGCAAGAAAGCGCTAAAAACAGTACGATCACCCTCGTCATTCGATTCAATCCTTTCCTTCGCGCTCACGCCAGGTGAATGCGCTGCGATATTGTGCGACGCCGCTGATTTTAATCCGCAAACATAGTCTTTAGTACTGGCAGTTTTTACAGGAAGCCTTGATCCTAAACGGAGGAAAACATGGAGGTGCGCTCAGGAGTTTTGAGAGCATTGATGCTAACCCTCGCAATGTTCGCGTTTTCATCATTAGCAGCCGCCAAGAGTCTCGACGACATCGTTGTATTAAACAACGGAGATCGAATGACCGGAGAAATAAAGTCTCTGGACCATGGCGAGCTGAAGTTCAAAAGCCCTTATATGCTCGATCCTGTATCACTGGATTGGCCGAAAGTTGCCCGACTGGAAAGCAAAGATAATTACATAATCGTGCTTACAAACGGCCAGGTATTGACAGCGCGAATCCGACTAGACACTACGGCGACTGCGAGCGAACAAAGTTTTGTTATGAACAGGGGAACCGATTCGATAGGTGTGAAGCAAACCGAGGTGATAACGATCAGGCTTGCCGACCAACGCTTTTGGAGCCAGCTGAATGGGTCGATTGACTACGGCTTCAGTTACACCAGCGGCAACAGTCAGTACCAGACACAGCTCACGATATCGACGAACTATAACGGCGAAGGTTATGTTGTCGGAGCTGACATGAGCTCGGTCTTCAGTGGTCAGTCTGGGGGCGAGAGCACCAGGCGCAATACCTTCAACGGCAAGTATTGGAGACTATTTACCAGGCGGTGGTTCTACGGAGGGATGGTAGAAGTGCTCAGCAGTGATCAGCAGAGCCTCGATCTTCGAACTGCATTGGCAGGAGCGGTCGGGCGAAGGATGGTTCAAACGAGCCGGACATCGCTATCAGTTTTTGGAGGGGTTGCCCTTGCTCGGGAGCGCTACTCTTCAGATCAACCCCAGTCGAGAACGACTACAGCGGAATCTTTAGTCGGACTGGATTTTTCTACATTTCGTTTCAGAAGCCTGGACATCAACTCTCGATTTCTGGTTTGGCCGAGCCTGACGGACCCCGGACGCGTACGAATGGGACTTAACTCGAATTTTAGAGTAGAACTTGTGAAGGATCTTTTTTGGAATCTTAACCTGTATGAGAACTTCGACAGTCGTCCGCTGGTGAACGCCAACAGGAACGATCTCGGGATAACAACTTCGTTCGGATGGAAGTTTTGAGAATCAAGCAACCCCTAATACCGAATTCCGCCACGTAGTAACGAATTTGTTTTTTTCAGGTTTCATTATTCTTCATCTGCGTAAATCGGCGTAATCTGCGGATCATTCCGGTTTAAAATGAAACAAGATGCATCCGCAGATGACGCAGATTTAGGCAGATGAAGAAAGATGAAACGAATTCGTTACGTATTCGCGTACTTCAATTTTGAATGATCCTTAGAACATAACGAATGAATTCGTTACTACTTGGATGTGGTATATCTCACTTCTCCATGCGATGGCTCACTTCCATTGACACAAGCCTGGCGATCAGCACCGCCGGAAAGAGCTGCCCCGTCAGAGCTTCCAGCATGGCCAGGGAACGCGCACCAGTATCCAGCGCCGTTATGTCTCCGTATCCGACGGTGGTAAGCGTCACAAAGCTGAAGTAAACAAGCTTGGACATCAGGCTTCCCTCATCCGTAACCGACGGAAAGTTGAATGCCGTGGGGTCAGCCTCTACCACAAGCCTATAACACCCCGCCCAAATCACTCCCAGCAACAGATACACCGCAACTGCGCCTTGAATGCGGTGGACGTTGATCTCTCCCTCTTCAAAGACGCGAAAAAGGATCGCAACTGCGAGCAGCACCAGAAACACAACCCACATCAGCAGGCTTAATACGGACACCCACTGATCCGTTGTACCCAAGCGTGCCCAGCCAACCGCGGCGGTTGCAAGAGCAAGCGCCCCTACCACCCAGAGAGCCTTGCGGTTTCTCGCTACAAGCACTGCTCCGGATATTAGAATAAGAGAGAGAAAGAATTGTCGAATTGCTGCTGCAAATGGACCGCGGCCGCCCAACGGATAAATGATGAATACAACCATCAGCAGTAGGCCGAGCAGAACGCTCAGATGCCAATCTGATTTCCAGAGTCGTGAGAAAATAATAGGCATAATTGGACGGAATCGTACTAATAGGACAGATAGGATCAATAGGACCTATTTGAACCTATTTCCGTTTTAGAATTATCGCAGTCAGGTCATCCTCCTGTTTGGTGCCTCCGCAAAAACTCTCAACCGCCGCCCGCATCCTTAGTATCAATTCTTCGGCGGAACATTCGCGGGCCTCGTGAATTACCGCTTCCAACCTTGATATCCCGAATTGTTCGCCCTCCGGGTTTTCCCATTCGAAGAAGCCGTCAGTAATCAAAGCCAGTATGTCGCCGGCATCCAAGCGAGCTTCCGCTGCCTGTCCGTACGTGAATCCGTCAATCATGCCTAAAGGAATACCCTGGGCCTCGATGTTCTCTATCTCACCGGAGCCATGTTTGTACCAGAGAATCGGGCCGTGTCCGGCGGAAAGAACTTTCACGCGCGAACAATTCGGGTCGAGAAAAACAACTGCGAACGTAACAAAACGATTTGCCGGGAGGTCCTCAGATAGAAGCTGGTTCAGATTTTCGAGCAAGCCGTCTGATTTACCGGAAAGAAGACTCGCTCGTGCATAAGCGCGGCACGACGCACTCACCAGAGCAGGCCCGATGCCGTGACCGGTTGCATCAGCAAGGCTAACCGCTATCCGTCCGTCCGGCAGAGTCTGCCAGTCAAAGTAATCTCCGCCGGTTTGGTCCGCAGGCCGATTCCAGCCAGCGACTTCGAAGCCACCAAGAGCTGGAGTTTTTTCTGGAAGCAGATCCTGCTGGATAGATCGCGCGACATCGAGGTCGTGGTTCACTCGATCGAGCTCATGCTGAAGCTCGGCTTCTCGAAGAGCGGCGTGGACGTGCTTCTTAATCTGACTCGCTACAATTGTCGCGGCAATTCCTCCGGTCAGGATAAGCGACGCGTAGAACAGATAACGAAAAGGCAGTACGGACGTGCCGCCATTCGCATCGTCATAGTAGCCCCGTACATAAAAAACGACCGCAACATAGCCCACTGCGGATAGGGCACCGGTCGCTAGTGACGAACCCGGACTGAGCCGCAATGTCGAGAGTATGATGAAAATGAAATAGAGGAAAACAGCCGGTGCAACCAGTGCTTCCCGGGGACTAACAACCTGGGTTGCGACCAATATGAACAGCCCAAGGGTAGGGATTCCGGATTCAACGACAACATTGACAAGCCAAAAGACTCGCTGTACGGGCTGGTCGCTTCTAATCGCTCTCTTGACTACTATGCTCGCGAATGCTTCATATGCAATCGCCAGAGCAAGCGTCACCGTCTGCACGAGAAGAAGGCGGCGCTGACCCGCCGCAAGATTTCGAGCAATGACACCAATGAACAGGATGCAGAGAACGCCGAGAATCCCAACGATGCGTTGCGACTCGCTTTTGAGAACAGCACGCTGAAAAGACCTATGTTCGAGGCTTTCTGCCATAGACTATGCATTGTTCAGCAAGCTGGATTTTACAGGTACACCGGCATCATCCTGATCCTTCCAGGTCGCAAAGAACCCACGTCATTCTGCTTACAACAATTCGATTTAGCTGAGAAGACGAAGCCTCAGTTTGAAACTTTCGATATTCTTTAAGCGCGGTGGCGGCGCTTGACTTTTAATTGTGCCAGCGACCGAGCTAAAGAGGCGTTGACAGAAGCCACTTCTTCGGCAGAAATCTTCTCTCGGAGTCGGGCTGCCGCTCTCTGACGTGCCTCTTCAGCCTTGGCTTCGTCAATGCTTTCAGCGGCGACTGCGAGATCAGTCAGAATCGATACATGCTCGCCGGTCACTTCTACGAGTCCCGCGCCGACCGCAAGGTAGTCTGAGTGGCCTTCTTTCCGGGCAATTATTTCTCCGGGTACCAGATGCGTTATCAGTCGGACGTGATTTGGAAGGATTCCTATTTGGCCGCTGGCAGTGGGCAGCGTAACAATGTCAACATCCGCAGAGTAAACTGAGGCTTCCGGTGTTACGATTTGTAGTTTCAAAGTCTTGGCCATAACCAAACCTTTAGAATTGATGCAGGGATTCTTCGCGAATCACTTCATTACCTCGTCGATGCCACCTTTCATGTAAAAGTTTCCTTCCGGCACATCGTCGTGCTTGCCTTCGAGGATTTCCTTGAAGCCGCGAACGGTTTCAGCCACCGGCACCTGTTTGCCCTCCCGCCCGGTGAACACCTGAGCGACGCTGAATGGCTGGCTCAGAAAACGTTGGATTTTGCGAGCCCGGAAGACGCTGAGCTTATCTTCAGGCGCAAGCTCATCCATTCCCAGAATCGCGATGATGTCCTGCAGGTCTTTATAGCGCTGTAACACTTTTTGAACGCCGCGCGCAACATCGTAGTGTTCGTGACCAACGATTTCCGGTGTGAGTGCTCTGGATGTGGATGCGAGGGGATCTACTGCAGGATAGATTCCAAGTTCTGCAATTGAACGTTCGAGGACGATTGTGGCATCAAGGTGCGCGAATGTCGTTGCCGGCGCGGGATCGGTCAAGTCGTCAGCAGGGACATAGACCGCCTGGAAAGAAGTAATCGATCCCTTCTTAGTTGAAGTGATTCGTTCCTGCAGTGCGCCCATTTCAGCGGCGAGCGTAGGCTGATATCCTACCGCGCTGGCGGTGCGGCCCAGCAATGATGACACCTCAGAGCCCGCTTGAGAGAATCTGAATATGTTATCGATGAAGAGAAGGACATCCTGATTCTTCTCATCTCTAAAGTATTCGGTGATGGCGAGGCCGGAAAGCGCTACGCGCAAGCGAGCCCCCGGCGGTTCATTCATCTGACCATATACCAGCGCAATCTTCGAGGCGCCGAGATTATCCTGATTGATCACTCCCGCCTCTGACATTTCGTTGTACAGATCGTTTCCTTCTCGGGTACGCTCTCCGACGCCAGCGAACACCGAAACTCCGCCGTGCAGCTTGGCGATGTTGTTTATCAGCTCCATGATAACGACAGTTTTGCCGACGCCGGCGCCCCCAAATGCGCCTACCTTACCGCCTTTCATGAATGGACAAACCAGGTCAATGACTTTGATGCCCGTATGAAGAACTTCCGGAGATGTGGATTGCTCTACCAGCGGCGGCGCTGGTCGATGAATAGGATAGTACTTATCAGCGTTGATCGGGCCGCGCTCATCGACAGGGTTTCCAGTCACATCGAAGACTCGTCCCAGCACGCCTTCACCAACGGGCACCGATATCGGGGCCCCACTGTCCGTAACCTCGAATCCTCGCTTGAGACCCTCAGTTCCCGACATCGAAACGGCGCGAACCCATCTGTCTCCGAGATGCTGTTGTACCTCGAGGGTTATCTTGGCCGTTTCATCCTGGATTTTGTATTCGACAGTTAGCGCGTTATAAATCCCGGGTAGTTTGTCCGGAAACTCAACGTCAACAACCGGACCGACTACTTGAACGATTTTTCCTGTGCTCATCGTACGAACCTCATTCATTAAATCGATCGTTACCAGCCGCTCACCCTGCCTGGCCGCCTGCTATTTCAAGAAGCTCCTGGGTGATACTGCTCTGCCGTATTTTGTTGTACTCGAGTGTCAAATCCTTTATAAGGCCCTCGGCATTCTCGGTTGCGTTTTGCATCGATACCATTCGAGCGCTTTGCTCACTCGCTTTCGCGTTGAGTAAAACCTGATAGATAAAGATGCCGAGATAGCGAGGAAGGAAATATTCGAGTATTTCCTCTACGCTCGGCTCGAACAACGTTTCGTTTGTATCGGTGGGGCGTGAGGCTGCGTCCTCATGGTTTGGTATCGTCAAGTCTTTGATTTCACCTACAGGAAGAAATTGCAGCGACATTGGATGCTGAGTCAGCGTGTTGACAAAACGAGTAGCCAGTATGAGGACCTCGTCCACTTCTTTTTTCAAAAAGAGATCGCGGGCAAACCTTGCAATTGCTCTAGCCTCCTCGAATCTGGGCGTATCATGATACGGAAAGTCTGCAATCAACTGCCGTCCGGTGACGGCAACGAACTGAGCGGCTTTTTTGCCGGCTGTGATGAAGACTGTCGTCTTTGTGTCAAACTGAGTGGCGAGCCGGAACAGATTGCTGTTGAGTGCGCCGCACAACCCTTTATCGGCGCCTATTAAGATGACTGCTCGCTTTCGTACTTCGCGGACTTCCAGTAGGGGATCACTGAACTCTCCCAGGTGCGTCGTAATTGCGCGTTGGATATTGTAAAGCAGATGAACAAAAGGACGTCCACGAAGTGCGGCCTCCTGAGCCTTGCGCATTTTGGATGCCGCTACCATCTGCATCGCTCTGGTGATCTGGGATGTGCTGCCTATTGATCGAATGCGGCGGCGTATGTCACGAGTGCTGGCCATCTGTGATTATCTCCACGACTGTTTGAAGGAATCTGCCGCTGTCTTTATTTCCGCGGTCAATGGATCGCTGAGAGTCTTTTCCTTGCCTATTTTTTGTAGCAATTCGGGCTTATGCAGAGTGAGGAATTCGGTGAAGCTCTGCTGCCAGCTCTTGGTTTTATCGACCGGAACGTCATCCACATAGCCGTTTTGTACTGCCCAAAGCACCGCTACCTGGATCTCAACCGGAATGGGGCTGTACTGCGGCTGTTTGAAAACTTCCATGATTCGTTTGCCGCGGTCGATTTGTGCCTGTGTTTTTGCATCCAGTTCCGAACCGAATTGGGCGAATGCTGCGAGCTCGCGAAATTGAGCCAGATCTCCCTTCAGTTGTCCTGCGACTTGCTTCATCGCTTTGAGCTGCGCTGCTGAGCCCACGCGCGAAACCGACAATCCCACCGAGATCGCTGGGCGAACTCCCTGGTAAAACAAATCTGTCTCGAGGTATATCTGACCGTCGGTAATTGAAATTACATTAGTCGGAATGTAAGCGGAAACGTCTCCGGCCTGCGTTTCAATTATTGGCAGCGCCGTTAGAGAACCGTTGCCATATTTTTCTCCGACTCGCGCTGCGCGTTCGAGCAATCGGCTATGAAGATAGAACACGTCTCCCGGGTAAGCCTCGCGTCCGGACGGGCGCTTCAGCACCAAACAGACCTGCCGGTAAGCCACGGCGTGTTTTGAGAGATCGTCAAAGATGATCAACGCATCCATGCCGTTGTCCATGAACCATTCGCCCATCGCCGCTCCAGCGAAAGGAGCCAGGTACTGGCTGGTCGCTGAATCCGAGGCAGGTGACGCAAGGATGATTGTGTACGGCATAGCCCCGGCCTCTTCGAGTACCGAAATGATGCGAGCAATACTTGATTGCTTTTGTCCGATCGCTACGTAAATGCAGTACAGCGGCCGGAAGTCCTTATCGCCAGCGGCCTCCGCGGCCTGATTAAGCCGAGCTTGATTGATGATGGTATCGATACCGATAGTGGTCTTACCCGTCGAACGGTCGCCGATTATCAACTCGCGCTGGCCGCGGCCGATCGGGATCATCGCGTCAATTGCCATAATCCCAGTCTGCACTGGCTGTCTGACTGGACTGCGCTTGATTATGCCAGGAGCGAGCTTTTCGACAGGGTAGGCGGTGTCGGATTTGATTGGGCCGCGTCCGTCCACCGGGTCACCCAGAGTGTTGACAACGCGTCCAAGCAAACTTTTGCCAACGGGCACCTGCAGCAGTTTTCCGGTGGTGCGAACCTCGTCTCCCTCTTCAAGCTTTGTGTAATCTCCGAGGATGACCACGCCGACTTCGGTTTCATCCAGGTTGAGCGCCAGTCCCGTGATCCCCTGGCCAAGATCGATCATCTCGTTGAGCATTGCATCATCAAGGCCTTCAATTCGGGCCACGCCGTCACCAATCTCACGAATGACACCGACGTTTTGTTTCACCGCGGTCAGACGGGCTTCGTTAATTTGAGCTTCGATCTCCTCTAACAGGTTTGCCATTTCTACGTCCCCTAATTGCTAACCCCGGATAAGATCGCCACCGGGTAGTCGAAATACTTCGACGGTATGGCCTCAAAAGCGTTTTTCTAATTCAGACAATTTGGCTTTGATACTGCCGTCGTAGACGTCACTGCCCACTTTGATTCGCATCCCGCCAATGAGTGTCGGATCTAATGAGAATGAGCTGCTCAGTTTCCGTCCATACACGCGCTCGAGATTGGCAGCGACGCTGGCTCGCAAATCTGCGGGTAAATCTGTGGCGCTTTCAATGCCCGCCGTGTGTCGCGACTGATCGAGTCGAACCAGCCGCAGGAACTCTGACAAAACTGCATGCACCCCCCGAGGGTGAGACTGCAGAGCCTGGCGTACTACTGCACGTACTCGTTCTTCATCCACAGATCCGTTGACATGACACAGCCGAAACAGCTGTCGGGCTTCACGTTTAATTTGTTTGCGCCCCTTCATTCTCTTTATGCCTCATCCTGCTCTCAATTGCCTGGCCGTCTCCTCTGCCAATCGGCGCTGATCTTCGGTCGTCAAGATCTTTCCGGTTATTGCTGCACTTGTTTGTACAACAAGGTGACCTACCTCCCGTTTCAGCTCAGCCAGCATACGCTGGTGATCCTGGGCAGAGGCTTCATGCGCCTTGGTAAGGATCTGTTCAGCAGCAGCAGCGGCCTTCTGGGTCTCTTGCTCTCGAAGGCGAGCGGCGCCATCGCGGGCGTCACTGATGAACTGTGCAGCCTGGGCATTGGCTTGCGCCATAGCTTCTTCTTTTTGGCTCTGGATACTCGCCAGCTCGGCTTTTATCTTCTCGGAGTTTTCCTGCCCCTGAGCGATGAGCTGGCGGCGTTCTTCAAGTAGTTTCAAAATCGGTTTGTACGCAAACCGGTAGAGCAAAGCACAGACTATCGAGAAGCTGATGATCTGTGCTATCAGATGAGGCCAGTCGACACCGAACGTCCTGGCAATCTGTGCCACTTGACCTCCACCCTCCGCTTCCAGAAAGAAGAATAGAACAGTCATAATCGGATACTCCCAACTAACTGTGTCAAACCACGCAATCGTTTGAGTAATTCACTTCACGAGGAACAGCGTGTAAAAGACGATCGCCTCTGCGAAGGCAATTGCGAGAATAGACTGGACCAGAACCTTCGTAGACGACTCGGGATTGCGTCCAACCGCCTCGCAAGCCTTCATGCCAATCAAACCCACCGCCATTGCTGCCCCGATGGCCGCCAAACCAATGTGCAGATTTCCGCTCATTTATCTTGCTCCTTTCGAGCCGACCCATTTGATTCCGAGCCGGCGGAAGTTTGTTATTTCAACCGTGCTCTGGTGCGGGGGAGGGTTCCTCATGCTGGCAAATAAGCAACGTGAAGACTGCGGTCAGCAACATGAAGACAAGCGCCTGCACGAAACCTACAAGCAACTCCAAAAAGTAAAATGGAATCGGTATCAACCAACTAAGGCTCGGGACCAGACCCGCCATTGTTTCCAACATGTTTTCCCCGGCAAAAATGTTGCCGTAAAGACGAAAACTCAACGAGACCGGACGGAACAGAATAGAGATTACTTCCAGCAACCCAGCGGCGAAGAACACCACTCCCAGGAGTATCTTCATTGGTCCTGTGCTTTCGCCTTTTGGTGCAAACAGCTCTTTGAAAAAACCAATCGGACCAACCGTCGCGAGAGCCCACACAAGCCAACAGGCAAAGAAGACCAGCGCCATCGCCAATGTCATGTTGACGTCGGCGTTCGCTCCACGAAACAACGGTTGATCAATCCGGAAACCACGTGCGGTCTGATGACCCCAACCGACAGTACCGACCCCGGGGATCAACCCGACCCAGTTGCTGGTGAGAATGAAAATGAATACAGTTGCAAAAAACCAGAACGTGCGTTCAACAAGGTGTTCGCCAAGTAAACTCTTGAGAAAGCCGTGGAGACTTTCAACGAGCCATTCCAAAAAGTTCTGTGCACCAGTGGGAACCATTTGCATGCGACGCGTAGCAATCTGCGCAAACGCAATCAGGCCAAGCGCCACAATCCAGGTCACTAGCATCGAATTGGTGATTGGAAATCCGAAGACCCGCCCAATTTCGACGGCCTTCTGCGACAATTGGTGCTCTTCGGTTGTCGACGCGGCTGCGGAATGCTCGGCCTCAACGGTTGCTGACGATATAGGTTTTATCTCCTGGGCACAGACGGTGAGAGTCAGCAGAGAGCTTACGCCCAGACATATGACAAAGCACAAAGGTCGCAACCAGTGAATGACTCGCGTATGCGAACGCTGGGGGGTGCCGCAAATCGTTCTGCTAGCGCCGCTGAACAAAACGAAATCTTCAGATTCAGCGAGCATGAGACTTCCCCTCGGTGACAGAATTAATGTGGTGTCCTAAGCCAAAGAAAAATGATAGAACAAATTTCGTTGGCCATCGGTACTGTCAAAACTTACGGTTCCTTCTTTGAAAATCCGTCAGCCCACCGCTTTGCTTTTCAGGTCGTGTTGTGTTTCAAAGGCTTCGATTACCTGAGTCACGGTGCGGAACCGATCTATACCACCAAATTTTTCATCAAGCCCTTCACCTCTCAGCCGATCTCTTACCGATGAGCGCGCTTCCACAACCTGGAAGCGGGTGCCCGTGGACGATACTTCATCAGCCAGTGCTCCGAGCACTTTTGCGCCGTGGAGATCGACGTAGGGGGATGTGGAGAGGTCACAAACCACGAGTTCTGGTGGCGTGGACTCCTTCCTCAAGCGACCCAAAACAGTATCGCGCACGTGTTCAACATTGAAGTAGAGCACGCTCGCCTCGACCCGGAAGATCAAGGCGCCGTCATGAGGAATATTGTCTGAATGTCGTTCAAGATCCGAGAACCTGTTCGTGCCTGGGATCTGACCTAGAAACGCGACGTGTGGATGAGCTGCGCGGCGCAGCAGTTGGACAAGAGAGATTATCGCCCCAATCAACACTCCTTGCAGAAGGCCTGCGCCAAGCACGCCTAACAAGGCTGCCATCGCCACAAAGAACTCGGGTCGATCCACCCGCCAGAGGTGCCGTAGCTCTGATAACTTGAATAAACCTGTCACCGCTAGCAGCACTATGGCGGCCAGCACGGGTTGCGGCAGGTTGCGAAGCGAACCCGACAGGAAGACGCTCACTATCAGAATAACGCCGGAAGCAACTAAACCGGAGAGCGGAGTACGAGCGCCACTGCTTTCATTCACCAGTGACTGTGACATTCCCCCGCTGACTGCAAATCCTTGACCCAGTCCCGCCGCGAAGTTACCTGCCGCGAGTCCGAGCAGCTCCTGATTGCTGTCGAACCGCTCGTGATGTGTCTCAGCGAACATTCGTCCTATAGCTGATGTCTCAACCGCTCCCAGGGCAAAGCATGCGAGAGCCAGCGGCATCAACTCGTTCAGATCGCTCAGACGAATATCGGGAAGACGAAGCGGCGGGAGACCCTGTGGCACTTCCCCGAGCAGTTTGACGCCGAGGGCATCAAAGTTCATTGCGGAGGCGAGTACGATGCCACCGATGACAACAAACAGCCCCACAGGTCTGTTCTTCAGGAACACCTTGCCAAGGATGAGGACCGCAAGCGCGCCGAGACCAACAAGAAGTGCAGCCGAGTTGGTCTCGCCAAGATGGCCGAGGATATGGCCACTGCGCTGCCAAAAGCTGCCTTCTCCACCCTTGAAGCCGAACAGCTTTGGCAGCTGAGTGCTCGCCAGGTAGAGAGCCACTCCCGCCTTGAAACCAACCAGCACAGTTTCTGAAATGAAGTTGACTACTGCGCCGGCTTTGACGAGCCAGGCTATGAGCGCTATCAGACCGACCAGCAATGCTGTGGCTTCTGCCAGGGAAGCATAACGTGACGCATCGCCGCCAGCGAGACTTCCAAGTGAGGAACCGATCAAAAGCGAGATTGCGGATGTTACTGTGATCGCAGTGTGACGTGAGCTACAGAAGAGCCAGAAAAACAATCCCGAAAACATGCAGGCGTACATCCCTGCCTCCGGCCGCAACCCGGCGAGCGAGGCGTCACCGATTCCGGCCGGCAACAAGTACGCAGCAAGCGTGAGACCGCCGATCACGTCCGGTCGCAACCACGACTTTTGATACGAGCGCAGCCATACGGCTGGAGGTACGTATAGTGAGAGTTTGCTTTGGCCTGGGTGAGCGAGATCTGTGGACATTTAAAAAACGGCAAGGTGCCGCCCCCTAATCTCTTTATGCCGTCAATGCCTGCCGGGCGGCCTCCAATTCGTCCAACTGTTTCTTTCCCACCTTCGGATACTCGAGATCAAGAGACGCCAGCGCGTCTATGACCGCAGCGGCGACGACAACTCTGGTGAACCACTTGTTGTCAGCTGGCACAACGTACCAGGGCGAGCATTTGGTTGCAGTCTGGCGGATCGTATCCTCGTAAACTTTCATGTAATCCTTCCAGTACTCGCGCTCCTTTGCGTCGTTGGCCGAGAACTTCCAGTTCTTATCGGGATCGTCGAGCCTCTCCATAAAGCGGCGTTTCTGCTCGCCCTTTGACAAGTGGAGAAAAAACTTTCGAACTAAAATGCCGTTGCGAGTGAGGTAGCGTTCGAAATTACGGATATCTTTGAATCGGCTCTTCCAAATTCCATCACCCGTAAACTCTTTAGGAAGTTTTTGTTTTTCAAGAAACTCCGGGTGAATACGCACGGCCAGCGTCTCTTCGTAGTAGCTTCTGTTGAAAATACCGATCCGTCCCCGCTCGGGCAGGCATTTCACGCAGCGCCAGAGATAGTCATGGTCGAGATCTTCAGATGAGGGTGACTTGAATGAGAAGACCTGGCAGCCTTGCGGATTGACTCCTGACATTACGTGCTTAATGGCGCCATCCTTTCCGGCGGCGTCCATCGCCTGGAAAATCAGCAGAAGCGCCCAGCGATCCTGCGCGTAAAGCACATCCTGTAACTCGGCGAGCGCCTCTACGCCGTTAGCCAGCGCTTCCTTTGCACGTGGCTTGTCCTCGGAACTCAAGTCGAGGGTGTCTCCCGGATCAATGTCCTTGAGACGAAACTTATTTCCGTTTGAAACCCGAAACGGCTCTGTAAACTGTCTAGCTCGTTCTATTACCTCTTTTTTTTTCATATTAACTCACAAGCTTTTAATTGAAATCTCACACCTGCCAGCCGCCGCCGAGTGCCTTGTAGATTTGCACTACGGTCAACAGTTCATCGCGCCGTGTTTGGGCCAGGCTCAACTCGGCGTCAAATAGATCCCTGTCAGCATCCAACGCTTCCAACAGGTTTGACACTCCACCGGTATAGCGCATGTATGCGAGTCGCGAGCGATCGGTTAGAGTCTCGACGAGCAACTCGCGCTGGGCTCGAACCTCTTTCACCTTGCGATAAGCGATAAGCGAATCCGAAACTTCGCGAAAAGCGTTCTGGATTGCCTTTTCATAGTTGACGAGGAACTCCTCGCGTTGGGCTTCGCTGAATTTAACACCGGACTTGATGCGTCCGGCGGTGAATATCGGTTGTGCGACTTCAGGAACAAATGCCCAGGTGCTTCTTGAGTTGTTGAACAGTTTTGTTAGCTGCGCGCTTTCGTAGCCGAGGAACCCCGTAAGTGTGATGCGCGGGAAGTAAGCTGCCTTGGCGACGCCAATCAGCGCGTTGGCCGACACCAGGGCTTGCTCCGCCGCCATGATGTCCGGCCGGCGCTCGATTAAGTCAGAAGGTAAACCTGCCGGAACGCTCGGCGGCATCGTTTCCTCCGTGATGCTGGCGCCTCGAGCGATGCCCTCAGGGTTCTTTCCAATTAGGAAACTAATAAAGTTTTCCTGCTGTTCAATCGCTTGCTCAGTAGCTGGTATAACCTCAGCCGCGCTGTACACAAGCTGCTCAGCCTGTCGCAACTCGAGCAGGTTCGACACGCCGCGCTCTTGTCTCAGCTTGATTATTCGAAGCGATTCCTGGCGTGATGCAAGTGTTCGCTTTGCGATTTCGAGCTCATAATCCAGCTCGCGAAGATTAAAGTAAGCCGTCGCAACATCGCTGACCAGAGTGGTGACTACGGCTTTACGGTTCTCTTCAGTCGCAAGCAGATTCGCGCGCGCTGACTCAGTTGCTCGCCGCAGACGACCCCATACATCGACTTCAAAGGTAAGGAGATTCAGAAGCACGCTGCCGAATGTGCGATCTCGTTGTACAAAGTCGGGAATATTGACGGAGCCTGACTTGGAAATGCGGGAAACCGTTAGATCCGCGCTCGCGCCGATCGTGGGGAACTGATCCGCCCTGGTTATTCCGTATTGCGCTCGCGCCTGGTCAACCCGGGTGACTGCTACCCGCAAGTCATAGTTGCCGACCAGGGCCTGACGAATCAGCTCCTGGAGCTTCTCGTCTTTGAAGACATCGAACCATTTGGCGTCCGCCAGAGTTGGCGGATTGGCAGGTGGGCTGACCGCTGCGCGGTAGTTGTCAGGGCTCTGGACCTTCGGTCTCTTGTAATTGGGACCTACCTTGCAAGAGGCCCCGAGGATCGCGATTATGAGAACACTCATCAAGCGCGCTTTCATAACGTTTTCCCTCCTACAGATGTGCAGGCGCTTCGGCCGTTTTTGCAACCTCGCCGGTTTCAGGCGCGGCCGTTTCTTTCTTATGCTTCCGTCCGAGTCCTTCTATGAATGTATAGTTACCCGGAATGATGAACACGCCGAGTCCAGTTGCGACAAGCATTCCCCAGAAAACGCTGGTGCCCATCACGTTTTGAGCACCGGACCCTGCGCCGCTTGAGATCATCAGTGGGACAACACCCAGGATGAATGCAAAGGCAGTCATAAGAATCGGGCGGAAACGCAGCTTGGCGGACAACAGAGCGGAGTCCTCAAGAGACAACCCTTCTCCCTCGTGTTTTGCCTTCGCAAACTCAACGATCAGAATTGCGTTTTTCGCCGCCAAACCTATCAACATGACCAGGCCGACTTGGACATAGACGTTGTTGTCGTAACCCATGAGCCAAACGCCAAAAAACGCGCCGAGGCCGACGAGTGGTGACCCGAGAAGCACCGCCCACGGAAGCCGCCAGCTCTCGTACATGGCCGCAAGCAGAAGGAACACGCATACAATAGCCAGGAGGAAAGTCGGCCCCGCTGGTGGCGCGATCTTTTCCTGGTAGGACAATGACGAATAGGCGAAGCCCATCTCTTTTGGCAATGTCTGGTTGAATACGTCTTCAAGTGCGGCTAGCGCCTGTCCGGACGTGTAGCCTTGCGCGGGCGAGCCTTGCATCTCGACTGAGCGCAAAAGATTGAATCGCGTCGTGAGCTCTGTCCCGGCTATGTCTTTGATGTTGAACAGCGTCGAGAGCGGAATCATCGCGTTAGTCGTCTTGGATCGCACATAAATCCTGCCGATGTCTTCGGCCTTCAAACGATTCGAAGCCTCGGCCTGAACATACACACGATAAAGCCGACCAAATCGGTTGAAGTCGTTTACGAACGTTCCGCCCATTGCTGAGGACATTGTCGCAAACACGTCATTAACCGGTACCCCGAGCGTCCTCGCCTTCTCGCGATCGAGTTCAACCTTAACTTGTGGATAGTTCGGATCAAA
>DATFWY010000159.1:0-8428 GCA_035258805.1 Blastocatellia bacterium
ACCAACTCGGTCATCGCCGCATCTTGAGAACGTCCCCGCTGACTGAAGTGCCGTTCGTGTGTTGACGAGAAGCGAAGGAAGCGCATCCTTGCGTTTGAGCCTTCGGCTAATACATATTCGAAACAAGCGTCTGTGTGGTCGGTCACGAAAAGTTTGAGTATCCATAACCGTCGACTGCTCAATCGATATGAAAATAGAAGTATTCGATGACAAAGCCTCGCTGAGCAAAGCCGCTGCTTTTCAAGCCGCAACGGCAATCCGACGAGCCATCACTCAGAAGGGCACCGCGCGAATAATAGCTGCCACCGGAGCCTCGCAGGTTGAATTCCTTGCCGCACTAACAAGCATTCCGGGACTAGACTGGCCGAGGGTCGAGATGTTTCACCTGGATGAATATATCGGCATATCAAGTGAGCATCCGGCGAGCTTTAGAAAGTATCTTCTCGAGCGTCTCATACAGAAAACCGGGATCGAGAAATATCACTTGCTCGATGGAGACGCTGATCCAACCGAAGTATGCATTGAAGTGGGCCGGGCGTTAATTCCGGCGCCGGTCGATGTAGCTTTTGTCGGGATCGGTGAGAATGGACATTTGGCGTTCAACGATCCTCCCGCTGACTTTGAAACCGACGATCCATACTTGATCGTCGCTCTCGATGAAGTCTGCCGCTCTCAGCAAGTAAAGGAAGGATGGTTTTCTTCGTTATCGGAGGTTCCCGAAAAAGCAATCTCTATGTCCGTCCGACAGATTCTCAAGTCCAGCGAGATAATCTGTGTCGTGCCTGACGCACGTAAAGCTCAGGCCGTGAAGCTATGCTTTGGAGGAGAGACAAGCCCGATGGCGCCTGGCTCAATTCTGCGCAATCATCCGAATACCACAGTATTTCTTGACAGAGACTCAGCTCGACTATTGAACCAGGAGTTTATCTGCCAGCGGTAAGCGTTACGTGAGCAGGTCCTTAAAACAGAAGTAGCAGCCTCTTTCCGCAGGGTAACAAAGAGTACGAGATGAGAGTCGACTTTCCAGGCTTCTTTGACTTACAGGTCAATGGTTTTGCAGGAGTAGATTTTAATAGTCCAGGCTGCACGCCCGAGCAGTTGAAACACACGACCGATGCGTTAAGATCAACCGGCGTCACTAGATTTCTTCCCACCCTCATCACCTCTTCGATTGAAAGGTTTTCACTATGCGCGCGATCTATTTTGAGATTCTCGGATCCTGCCATCGCGGGCATACACATGGAAGGACCATACATTTCTCCTGTCGATGGTCCTCGGGGCGCACACTCGCGGAAGCATGTGATCGGAGCATCCATTGAAGACTTCTCGCGGAGGCAGGATGCCGCCGAGGGTCGCATTAGTCTTGTCACTCTAGCGCCTGAAGTGCCCGGCGCATTGCGATTAATCGAGCACCTGGTCAAATCTGATATTCGGGTTGCGATCGGTCATAGCGCCGCACTGCCTGAGCAGATCCGCGACGCGGTGAGCGCTGGTGCTACGCTGTCGACCCATTTAGGAAACGGCTGCGCTCAGGTCTTACGTAGGCATCCGAATTTCATATGGCAGCAGCTTGCCGAAGATGAGTTATACGCTAGTTTCATTGTGGATGGGCATCACTTGCCGCCCGCTACCGTAAAATCTATGATGCGGGCCAAGCAGCCCTCTCGCACGATCCTTGTCACTGATGCTACTGCTGCCGCCGGCTGTCCGCCGGGCTTTTACACGATCGGCGATGCGCGCGTCGAATTAGACGCAGTCGGGCGCGTCGCAGTGCCAGGTGCGCCGAACCTCGCGGGCTCTGCGCTGGCCATACACGATGCGATAGCCAATACAGTACGTTTCACGGGGCTATCTTTGAGCGAAGTCCTCCCTATGGCCTCTACATTACCTGCGCGTTACCTGGGCGCCGAGCCGGTCGGGCACATAGTGGCTGAGTGGGATGAGGGTAAGTGCACTCTTGTTATTGATCGAGTCATTGCAGATGTACCGTAGACTGTCTAGTCTGCGGCATGCACCGACCAACATCCGCAGACTAGACAGTCTACGGTACCTATTTCACACACGATCTGAAAAACCATGAGCAATGGACCTAAGCGCCCGTTCAGCAATGTTCGTTGGTACGTCGCGCTCATGCTTTGTTTATCATCGGAGCTCAATTACATGGACCGGCAAACTCTCTCAGTCCTGGCTGACACGATCCAGCGAGAGCTGAACCTGACGACCATTGATTATTCACGGATAACCTCATCGTTCTTGATCAGCTACGCAGTGATGTATGCCGTCAGTGGCAAGCTAGTTGATATTCTTGGCACGCGCCGGGCTTTCATGATCTTCGTTTCAGGCTGGTCAATCGCGAACATGCTTCACGCGTTCGCGAATTCTGCTTTGCAGTTCAGGTTCTATCGATTCGTCCTTGGCGCTGCGGAACCCGCCAATTTCCCGGCAGGAGTGAAGGCGGTCTCAGAATGGTTTCCAATGCGTGAGCGTGCGCTGGCGGTCGGTATTTTTAACGCGGGGACGGCATTGGGCTCGGCTTTTGCCGTACCATTAGTCTCCTGGATAGCACTCACGTGGGGATGGCGTTATGCGTTTGTGATGACCGGGGCGGTCGGCTTTGTCTGGGTGGCTGTTTGGGCGATTTTTTATGAAGTTCCGCAAAAGCATCCGCGGGTAAGCGACGCCGAGAAGATGATTATATTTTCGGATGCGAGACCGGAGGATGACAATCCTCGATCTGTTTCAATCGGCAGACTGCTACGAATGCGCGAAACCTGGGGCTGCATTCTTGCGCGCGTGTTGACTGACCCTATCTCGTACTTCCTTTTCTTCTGGACTCCAAAATACTTCCAGCAAGAACGCAGCTTCAATCTTGCGGATGTCGGAATGTATATCTGGATTCCCTATGCCGCTCTGACCGTGGGAAACATCTCAAGCGGCGCGATACCGCGTTATCTGATTAGTCGCGGTTGGTCGGTTAACCGTGCCAGAAAGAGTACGATGCTAACGGTCTCATGTCTCATGCCGATCTTTTGCCTTCTCGTAACGCGAGTCAGCGCACCAACCATTGCGATTCTTATTATGACGGCGATTATGTTCGGACACGCCGCTTGGGGCAACATAACGCTTCCGGCAGAAGTTTTTCCAAAGCATGTAGTGGGCACGGTCTCCGGTTTCGGCGGGGCGCTCGGCGCCGTGCTCGGCGCGGTTACACAGTGGTACATCGGAAACGTCGTTGAAACCTTTTCTTTCGCACCGATATTTGCAGCGTGTGCTGTTATATACCTTTTAGCTTTTGGACTTGTGCATTGGCTCATCGGTGAGCTGGGATCTATCCGTCCCCTGTCTGCCCCGGAAACGGATCACGTGCGTGCTGATTCAAGGGCAATTTAGCCGAGGGTTGATGGCGCGGACAGCGCGTCAGGATTGTTCTTCCACTCCCGAACACGCGGCCGTTCTTATTCTTGTATTGAGTTTGATCAGCTCATGCACAAAAGCAGAGCCATCAATCGAATTTTTTTGCGTCGTTACATTTCTTTCTGATTAATCTGCGAAGAGGCCGCGAAGCAGGTGGAGGAGTTCGGCAAAACTAACAATGCTCAGTCGGGTCGTAGCGATCGAAGGTCAAGGGTCCCAAGTGACCGTTCAAGCCGAAGTAGATCTGGTCGGAGCATCGTACAGTTCGGAAGGGGAATGACCGAGGAGGTCTCCAGGCATTGTTTCGTCAATTCGCGACGTGCGCGAAAGAGCAGCTCGAAGTGGCGGACAATCCGGGACCCGATGAAGCAACCGAATCAGTGCGCAACCTCAGGCTGAACCCAAATCCGTGAGCGAACTCCCGCTTGCGTTACATCCATTGTGGACGGTCATCGTCCGCTCAATTAAGAGTTTCTTTGACAAAGGAGGAAGCTGATATTGCGCGCAAGCAGTGAGACTAACTTAGTGAGACGATGGACGCGCGATCGGAATCGAACCGATCCCAAACTACCTCGGTTCCTTGCGTCCGAGAGTCAGTTGACCGCGATATTGCAATGGTTCAACGACACTCACGCCTGAAGGAACGCCTTTCCGAAAATACTACGGCGCCATTCTTGGTAATCGCCCATACACGCCACTGAAACGGCGATCCTATGTCACCCATTAGCTTACCGGTTGAAAGTTGTCCCTCGTCTGCAGAAAGTGGGAACAGTCGGGTAAACTCCCGGTCAGTGAATACTCCGGTGAACTCTGCTACTTGCCCCACTATGTCCGCGCTGGTACTCGGTCGCCAGACGAAATCTCCAAATCGATTGCCAGGCGCAGCGCGGGGATAGATGCCATCCATTGAAACCAATTGGGGCGAATGCGCAGCGGCTTCCTGATTCTCCAGCCCATTTCTTAACAGCGCTGCAAGCCGCTGGAACTGCAGAACAGTGGAAGCGTTCACGCTCAAGCGATCATCAGATATGGTCAACAACTGCCAACCGCTATTAGTGCGCCGGAGTATTGCCAACAGAGATTGATGACCCAGAATTGCAGACGGGAGCCAATCTTCCCCGCAAGTCGGGAGCGCACCTCGCTCAGCCTCAAACGAGCTGATAAGGGAGGCGAAGATCAAGTTGCGATTACCGGAGATGCTACAGAGCTCCACCGCATCCACTCGCCGGTCAGCGCCCGGCAAAAAGCATTGGACCCCCAGCCGGGCGTCATCGGAAAGGCTAGCCAGGCGCGGTGCGTCGCAAGTGAGGTAGGCGCGCGCTGCTGCGATTGCGGCATCTTGCGCAGACTTTAGTTCTTCCGGAGTAAGCCCTGTGACAACTCCACGGCCCGCTGAGTTGCAAGTCGGCCAGCGTATCGCAAGGGTTTTAGCGGCCTCGTAATTGCGCGCCGTGCGGACCAACATCACCCACCCGGCAGACTGCAGCCCCTCGAGTGATTCACGCACCATCACCAGGGATGCAGGAACTCGCTCGTCGGCGAGTATCCCTTCGAATCGGCCCAAATCAGTGGTCATCCCAGTAAGTACACCGAAATTGTCAAAGGCGATGACTTCAGGTTCATTGTGCTGCTCTAGTGCTTCAGAAAATCTTTTCGCAAAGCCTGCTGTTCTGAATGCCTTTATCTCAATCGTATAATTTAGCTTTTCAGCCTCGTGCTGCAACATCCCCGGGATAACTGTTTTAGGAAGGTCTCCTGAATGCGGTGAGCCGATCTTCCAGACGCGTATCACTCCGGTCTGTCGGTTAACGGACGACTCCGCCTGTCTTGTGTGAGCGATATCAATTTGAAAAGTCAGCATTAACAAGACACAAGCTGCTATTGCATTTCTCATCGAGATTCCTCCTTCGCTGCACACATTCAACGACACCAAACGCCAGATTCTACCATTGGATTGGATGTTGTATGCGCACTCCGTTTCGGGCAGGAGAAAGTCATTCGCACATATCACTCATCGACTTATTTTCGATAACCCCTGTCTCAAAAGACGAAATCAAGACGAACAATAATGCGGATTGTCTAAAATTGTCAGCGTACGCCTGGGCTTGTGACAGTGGTCATATGGAATCGTGTGACAGCATGTCGTCAGCTGATGTTGAATCAACCAGGACTGTGTTGAAGGTTTACGTAACTATAAATCCAATCAATTCCTAACTTGCAGACCGCTTTGTCACTAAGCATCACCTGCCAGAAATTTGGCTTGATTCTTGCACTCAACAAGGATTTGTTGGAGCCCTAGATGGAACAGAAGAGACGAGGCTGTGTCGGAAAAAACCAGCAGAATGAAAGAGAGGATAGAGTGAAGATCAAACGCATTATTTTTGCAGGAGTGTTTACTGCTCTCATAGCCTTCAGTGCCATTGCCGAAGCCAAGAGCAAGAGTATTACCTTCTCGAAGGCGGTCACCGTTAACGGCGTGACCATCGATCCGGGAAGCTACAAGGTAGAGTTCGATTCGGGCAAGAACGAACTTAGCATCGCGAAGGGCAGGAAGGTCCTCGCGACAGCAACCGCACACGTGGAGACAGCCTCCACCAAGGCCAGCGGGACTCGGATAGAGACCACGCACACGGATAACGGTGATACGCTGGTTGCAATTACCTTCAACGGAAAAGACCAGCGAATTGTGCTCGGTAGCAGTGCGGGAGGTGAGTCTACGAAGTAACTAGAGTTGCAGGCTCGTGAATTCTCACGAAGACCTCAAAGAACCGCTGGGAGCGTTGCATCGAGACAGAGTTCTCGGACGACGCTTCCAGCTAATTAGCTGCGGAAGGAGTTAATGGAGACAGCGATCGGAATCGAACCGATGGATAAAAGTTTGCAGACGTCCGCCTTACGACTTGGCTATGCGGCCTTGTCAAACGAAAGGCGGAAGACCTGCGTCTTACTCGGCTGCGGACTTCGCCCCTAATTCCTGGAGCGGGAAACGGGATTTGAACCCGCGACTATCCGCTGCAAATTCGCCCTGTTAACGAAACGGCCAATCTCTGCGGGTATCGAAAGCTCCAAGGTACCGTAGACCGTCCAGTCTGTGAATATCGACGGCTCAAATGTACCGTAGACCATCCTAGTCTTCCGAATCGTCGGTGACGATCGTCGTTCGTAGATCAACGAAGCCGACAATTTTCCAGCAAAATCGGCGTGACATCTGATTGACACTCAACTCCGGTGCTGGCTAGTTTTGCTTGGTGAGCAGTTCGTTCTGTACGCGTCGTCTCACTTAACCACCACTGAAGGAGGTAATCGATGGCGTTCAAGATAGAAGAGTCCTTCGAGGTTCAAGCCCCGGCACGGAACTTATCGATCTAAGACTATTGCGCTTCCACAGAATCAAGGTTCAAATAAGCGCTGGAGTAGCAAACAACAAACAGGAACCGCCGGCCACCTACCTCGACTTGCGTAATACCATCAGGCTTCAGTTTGGGGTCGAGATCCTGTTCCCTACGAAGCGCAGATTCTGATCCCAATGGTTCGCCGCTCCATTCCCATAAGGTAAACCCGGTCTTCTCCCCGTGTTCGGGCGCACCGGATATGATCAGGAAGGAGTTGAATTCCGGATCGTATTGGATGTCGCGGACACCCATACCTCCGAGCTTGAGTTGGATGAGCTTAGACTCTGCAAGTTGCAGATTGTCAGTAGAGAAGGGTCCAGTAGGATCGCGCAACTTTATAGCGGCGATCATAGCGTTTCCTTCCTTTGAAAGGGGTGCGCTTAGTCCGAGCAGCCAACGGCCCCGCTTGAAGTCCCACGCGACTCCCTCGATGTTGAGACCGCCTTCGCTTGCTTTTTTTCCTGTATTCAACTCCGGGAAATTGTTGATCAGGAAGTCACGAAGATTGGTCATCAGCTCAGCATTCTGCACGGTTTGATTGGATGCATTGAAGGCGAACCTGACAAGAACGTCGCGATCGCTCGCTTTTCCCGAAGACTGGGATCCAATTATGTAGAAATAAGTGCCATCAGTTGTTATCCCCTCCGGCTCGTCCACGCTCACGCCTAGTGGTACTGGCTTGATCGGGCCTGCCTGTCGACCCGATTCGTCGATCTGCATCCACAGAACCTCTTCTGATCGGCTGTCATCAATAAAGAGGACACCGTTGGTTCCTGGAACAGCAACCACCCCCGAGGCCTCGAACGTTCCACCATCGAATCGCACCGCGCCTTCCGAGGACGGGATCTTGAGTTTGGCTTTGTCCTCCGTACGTGTTTCGGTGACCTCATTCTTTGGTCCCGATCGCATTGAGTTGACGTAAACAGCCAGTAGCACTGTCAACACCACCCCCAGCACCTCCGCGACAATTTGGCTCAAACCGCCGATGTAAGCTGCCCGGAGTCGCTTGTCCTGCCCTTTCTTTTTCTTCTTCTTTTTCTTCTTTTCCTCGGTCGCATCTGCTGCATTGGGTGTTTCGGACTGACCTGCTCTGGATACCGCTTGAGCAGCGGCCTTGCTCTGACCTTCGGCGGTGCTTCTCTCTGCTTCTTTCTTTCTCGCTTCCTCACGTTCAGAGGGCGAGAGCTCGGCTCGCCTGCGAACCTCTTCTAAGGCTTCGCTCGACAACACGGCTGTCATATTGGCGTCGGTTTCGCCCGGGTTCCGAAACGTCAATACAGTTTGACCCAACTGAATCTTGTCGGCGTGGCGAAGCGTATGTCCGTGGGAACTCAACCGCTTGCCGTTTACGATTGTCCCATTGCGGCTGCCTAAATCAACGATTGAATAGCCGCCTTCGCGAGCGGTTACGATCGCATGTGTGTTGCTGACCGTCGGATCAGTCAAGGTGATGTGGTTATGAGGAGCTTTTCCAATCTCCACATCTTTGTTGATCAGATACTCCAGCTTGTCGCCGGATGGCAATACGCCTATCAGCTTTGGTCCGTAGTGCCCGTCAACCTGTTCGCATATCTCGGTCTCCGTAGATAGTCGAATGCTCACCGGCGGTCGCACCTCGCGAC
>DATFWY010000160.1:0-40409 GCA_035258805.1 Blastocatellia bacterium
GAATTCGGCGATAAGCTCGGCGCAGTCGTCAATGTGAATACTAAATCCGGACTGGATATTCCTATATCTGGCGAGATCAGCGGAAACATCGCGAGCTTTGTGACGGGAGATGCAGCCGCTACTTTTGGAGGCCACGTATCAAAGTTTGGATGGTTTACAGCCACGTCCGGTTCAACCACTCATCGCTATCTGGATCCGCCTACGATAGAAAACTTTCATAACACGGGCCGCAGCGCTAACAACCTGACGACGCTCGACTATAACCCGACTACGAACGATTTTCTAAAGCTTACGCTAATGTTCGGCGGGGCGAACTTCCAGGTACCGAATCGCCTGGAACAGGAAATTGCCGGTCAGGACCAACGACAACTTCTAAGAAATTACTCTCAAACACTTTCGTGGCAGCATCTGTTCTCACCAACTCTTGTAGGTAACTTTGCGGTGTTTCATCGCTCCTCCACTGCTGATCTGAGATCGAACCCGCTGTCAAAGCCGGTTGTTGCGTTCCAGGATCGTGAACTGGTCAATTATGGTTTTATCGGCTCTGTCTCTTATGCAGCCCACGGTCACTCATTCAAGACGGGGGTCCAATTTACCCGCACGCCGATCACCGAACATTTCAGCTTTTATCCAACCGATCCGACCGCTTTCGAACCTATAGTCGACGCGGAAGGGAATGTATTTCCAAATCCGGTTCTGCAGCTCTCGCAAGCGAATCCTTTCATTTTCAACGACCACCAAACCGGGCGAACGGTGTCTGCATTTGTCCAGGATCATTTCACAGTGGTATCGAATTTGACGCTTGATGTTGGGCTGCGATTCGACGATTACAAGTTGCTGGTGCACAAACACGAATTCAGTCCGAGAGTAGGCATTGCCTATCTGATACCGAGCTCACGGACGGTTCTTCGGGTCTCTTACAATCGCCTGTTCCAGCCTCCGCCGGCCGAGAATCTGTTGTTAGCCAGCTCCGAACAAGCTGCGCAACTGTCGCCGCTCGCAGTTATCGGAGGTCAGTCGGGGGTCAAGCCGATTCTTCCCGATGAAGAGCACGTGTTTGAAGCGGGAGTCCAACAACAAGTCACCAAATACATGCGGTTGACAGTATCTGCATACAACAAACAGATTCGCAATTTTTCCGACAAGGATCAGTTTTTTGACACTGGAATAATTTTTCCGATTTCAATATTCGCCGGGCGAGTCAATGGAATTGAAGCTCGAGTCGATACTTCGGATTGGCGAGGATTGTCAGGCTATGTGAGTTATGCAAACTCACGGTCATTCGGCATCACACCCATAAACGGTGGACTTTTTCTCGGTGAGACTGTGGGCACACTCGATAATCCGGGGCTTCGCTTTCCGAACGATCACGACCAGCGCAATTCAGGGCAGTTTGGAATCAACTACACGCATAAGAAAACTGGATGGTGGGCTTCGTTCGGTGGGCGGTACGATTCGGGGGTACCGGTAGACGTAGAGCCGGGCACTACGCTTCCCGATTTTGTTGCGGCTGGCTTTGATCCCAGAATCTTTCCATTGATCGACTTTCAACGGGGCCGTGTAAAACCGAGAACAATCCTGAGTTTTTCGACCGGAATCGACCTCTTCCAAAAAGAGCGGGTCTCGATGTCAACATCGCTCGATATTCAAAATCTGACCGATAAACTGTTCGTCTATAATTTTGAGAGCGTCTTTTCGGGGACGCATATCGGTCCCCCAAGACAGTGGGGCGGGCGCGTGACGCTGAAGTTTAAATAGGGAATACCACCCATTGCCCGAGGCCGTGCAAAACTATGTTCGTAGATCTGCCTTTAGGCGGAAGTTCGTAATCTTGATGCCGAGATACCATCCGGCTTCAGTCGATGGAGTTTCAACTTCGGCCTAACGGTGGCAAAGCTATTTGGTTCGTTGTTAGATACGAACCCAAGCCCCTCCGCTAAAAAGAGCGATGGTATCTTGGCAGTCGGTTGCTGTTGTTAGGCTGAAGTTGAAACTCCATCGACTGAAGTCCGATGGTATCTTCGGAATCTCGCTCGTGTTAATTCACGATACAAACTTCCCCTTAAAGGCCGAACTACGAACGTTTCGCACAGTCTCTGCCATGGGTGCAAAGCGTTTCGATTATGGCGTTATCGACTACGCCACTGCCTGTTTGATCAGCCCGTTATCAATAACATCACCGGCCTGGCTGATAGCTTTGAAATCAACCTGGTTCTCACTGATCTCGATCATCATGAAGTGGTTGTCGCCATCGAAGCTGGCTGCGCTAAGCGCACTGTTTTTGTCGACACCGGCGCGTTTGCCCGCGGCTCCAGAGACAAAGTATTGGACTCCTTGTTGTGGCACAGTCCGTTCGTAAATGTGATCGTGACCTGAAAACGCGACGTTGACGTTGTATCGTGTAAACAGCGGCTCGAGTTGTTTTCTCAAACCCACCGCAGAGCCGTGATGCTTGCCCGACGAGTAGATTGGATGATGGAAGACGGCGACTTTCCACTTCGCCTTTGAATTCCTTAGGGATTCGTCAAGCCACCGCGTCTGTGTTGCGCCAAAGTCATTCGAATCAAGCATGAAGAAATCGACCAGGCCGTTGCCTCGCTCGATCTTGTAGTAATGCTGCCCGCCCATATTGAACAAGGGATATTGAGATTGCGCCTCGCGGCCCTCTTCAACATCGTGGTTCCCGAAGACTGTATAGAACTTCACTTTATCCTTCAGCAGCGGGCCAAACGGCTGCTCGAAGCTCCGGTCGAAATATCGCGCATTGCCGTTCGGATAAACATTGTCGCCCGTGGAAATTACGAAATCGAAGCGAGTACGTTGGTGCGCATCCAACATACGCTTTGCGATCCCGATTTGATCGCGACCGCCGGTTCCCCAGTCACCAATAACCGCAAATCGGATCTTGCTCTCAACGGGTGAGCAAAAGATCGAAGACGGTTTTATCAATACCCCTGCAGAAATCGTCGCGAGGGAAAATAACGCCTGCCGGCGCGTGATTGCATTCTGCTTCATTTACATCCTCATACAAACCAAGTATCTGAGAGTCGCCACAACAGATGACCTCAGGCCCAAAGTCGCAGCTTGGCTGTTAGCTACTTTGAGCAAGATCAAATTTAATTTGTCGGTTTATCTGCTTCGGTTTGGCGAGCAAATTCAGCGGTCGACGAAAGCTTCGTCTGCATGAACCCGTCGCCAGTTGCCCTTCAGAGGCTCCGAGCTGGCAGGAAATTATTCTACCAGAGCCAATCTGAAACGACCATTAATAAAGTAGCGTAGGCTGTCCAGTCTGCGCATGGGCCCGGGCGCGTTTGAAATGGTAAAGGACCGTCGAAACATATCCAGGCGAGCGGGGCATCATATTTCTGGAAATCTGAGGCTTCCGCAGACTGGCCAGTCTACGGTACGTCTTTAATGCTATTTTCATTTCCTGCGAGTAGCATAATCGTACGAAGTTGAAGCACACTATATAGAGAAACGCATCGTGAGACTCTTGCTTGTTGAGGATGAACCGCGAGTTGCGGGAGTTATAGCAAAGGGAACCCGCGAACAAGGATACGCGGTCGATATAGCTATTGATGGTGAAGAAGCCCTATATAAAGCTTCAATTACGGACTATGATCTCTTCATCCTCGACGTAATGATACCTCTGAAAAACGGCTACGCTGTATGTAAGGAACTTCGCGAGCAGGGGATAAAGCAGCCGGTGCTGATGCTGACCGCCAGAGACGGCATCGATGACCGGGTAGCCGGTCTCGATTGCGGCGCTGATGACTACCTCAGCAAACCGTTTGATTTTAAGGAACTCCTGGCGCGAATTCGAGCGTTGCTCAGACGCTCCAGGGAAGTCAGACCAGCCAGGCTGGAGATCGCGGACCTTACGATAGACACCAGTTCTCATACCGTCACGCGTGCCGGTCGAATAATTCCTTTGACCGCAAAAGAGTATTCACTATTAGAGTTTTTTGTTTTGAGGGCAGGCACTTTGGTTGGGCGCGCAGATATTGCAAATCATGTTTGGGATGAGAATTTCGATCCGTTTTCGAACGTGATAGACGTATACGTTCGCCGGTTAAGAAAAAAGATAGATGAAGGATTTGACTCTCCCCTGATCCATACCCGGCGTGGCGAAGGTTACATTTTCTCTGCAGCTTCTCAGGTCGAAAAATGATTGAGAGCGTTCGAGTCAGACTTACATTATGGTATGTAGCAGTCTTCGGATCGCTACTGGTGGCCTTCAGCGTCTTCATGTACGAAGTGCTGGCTCAGAATTTGTACGCCCGGCTCGACCAGTCTCTGACGGATTCCGCGGGAGCAGTCGTTGGCGAGTTCCAGAGCGAGCTTGATGAAAACGGAGGCGCGATCGATGTTAGCGCCGTTCAGGCGCTCAACGAATTACAGCTCCGTGGTGTTTACCTGGCGATTTTCGATGATGAAGGAAATCTCCTGGCTTCAAACTCCGACTGGGGCAATTTGACGGCGGCCTCAAGGTACTTCCGAAGCAACGGGACCGAGCCTCAGCTTTTTACGGTCAATGGCTTGGACGATGCCGGTGTGCGAGTGGCGGTCATCTCCTTATCGAGTGGAGGAAGGGTCTGCTCAATCGCTGCTGGAGAGTCTCTGCGACACTTGATTGATCAACTTCGATCCATTCGAAGGACATTCTATCTTGGTTTTCCGGCGAGCCTGCTCATCGCTGGAATCGGTGGTTTTCTGCTTGCGAAGAAGAGTCTCGCGCCAGTGGTAGCGATGGCCAGGCAGGCTGATCGCATCAGCGCCAATAATCTCCACGAGCGACTGTACGCCGGTAAGCAGAACGACGAACTTCAGCAATTGGCTTGTGTGTTCAACGATCTGCTGGCTCGGCTGGATGGTTCGTTTGAGAGTATGCGAGGCTTTGTTGCTGATGCCTCACACGAGCTTCGCACACCGCTTGCCATAATCAGAGGTGAAGCGGATGTAGCGTTGTCAGAAGAAAGGGATCCGGCCGAATATCGGGAGGCGCTCGTCATTATCCAGGACGAGGCGAAGCGCGTGTCACGTATCGTTGACGATATGATGGCGCTTGCTCGCGCCGACGCCGGCCAACGTAAGCTGCTAATCAAAGAGTTCTACCTTAACGACCTGGTTGAAGAGTGTTGCAAAGCTGCAACCGTCCTAACCGTGACTAAAGGCGTGTCATTGTCCGCTGTGCCGATGCCAGATATTACTCTTCGAGGCGATGAGGATTTGCTCAGGCGTATGCTCCTGAATCTGCTGGATAATGCAATAAAATACACGCCGGCAGGCGGATCAGTCTCAGTCTCAGTCGAATGTGAACAGTCTTGCGTAAGAGTCATTGTTGCCGATACCGGAATAGGCATTGCCGCCGCTCATGCTGAGCATGTCTTTGATCGATTTTACAGAGTTGACAAGGCGAGGTCTCGTGTTGATGGCGGCACAGGGCTCGGACTGGCGATCGCGAAGTGGGTGGCCGAGGCGCATAACGGTTCGATTGAATTGTCGAGTCGGCCAGGCCATGGCTCGACTTTTACAGTTGTCTTGCCGAAGTAGATAGGACAGATAGGTCCAATAGGTCCTATCGGTCCTGTCCGATATCGCCCAACCCCCGACCCCCCGTTCATCCCGCGTTCATCTTTGAGGATTACACTCAACTAGACGCACCCTTTTAGCGTGAAGTAGAGTAAAACCAGGTGGACGTCACATTGTACGGCAGCCAACTGTTACGTACTTAGCCAGATGACGCCAAACAACATTCGCTGCATTGACAACATATTTCGCCTTCGTTGCATTTCTCAATGGATTCTCGCGCTCGGAGTTTATTGCGCAGCTTCCTTGATTGCCTTTGGACAGACTCCGCTTAGTCCAAACGCAGCGAATACCGGAAGTAATCCAGAATCTTCCAGGTTAAAACCCCTTCAACCTGCTGCAAGCCGGTCGTCAAATCCTTCAGAACGTGGACCGGCAGCTCAAGCAAGTGTGTTAACGCGCGAGGAAGCGATTCGCCTCGCTCTTACACAGGCTTCGGCGTTTCAAGCCGCAAGGTACTCTGAATTGATTGCTGCGGAGGACGTCAAACAAGCGCGGATCGCATTCCTTCCGCGATTTTCGATTCCGTCAACCTTCATCTATAACTCGCCGACTCTCGGTCCAACTTTTACCGATAGATTCAGCTTTATAAGCGCGAATGCGGTCACGGAATATCAAGCGCTTGCAAGCGCACTGGGCGAAATCGACATCATCGGTCGTCTGCGGGCGGGGCTGAAACGCAGCGTGGCTCTTCTGGAAGCGGCGCGGGCCGGAACGGAAGTCGCGCGTCGAACGTTGATTCAGGGCGTAGACGACGCATATTTTGGGCTCGCGCTCTCAAATGCAAAGCGACGCTCGGCGGAACTCACGCTGGCTGCAGCGGAAGACTTTGCTCGTGTTACCGGGCTGATGCTGAACGCCGGCGAAGTTGCCGAAGTTGATCTGATTCGAGCTCGATTACAAGTCGCTTCGCGCCGCGACGAGCTCGAACAAGCGCGTGCAAGCGAGGCGGCAACCGCCGGCAATCTGCGAGTCCTCGTCGGATACGATTTCTCGACACCGATAGAAGTAATCGATTTGGCAACCGCGTTGCCGGATGGGGCTGAAATCACCCGCTTTGTATCTTCTGCGATCACTTCTCGTCCTGAATTTGCGCAGCTCGATGCCGAGCGCCGGGCGGCTGAACAGGAAGCCAGGGCCGCGCGGGCCGAACGCCTTCCGCAGGTGACTTACTCTATCAATGGCGGCTTCGACTCTGATTCATTACATCCGGACCCGTTGCACGATCACACCGGTGTGCTCGCCACCGTGAGCATCAACATTCCTATCTTTGATTGGGGCGCGAGTCGAAGCCGCGAACAGCAGGCGCAGCTTCGGATGAAGAGTTTTGAGTCTGAACGCGAGCTGGCGATGCGAAATCTGACGCAGCAGTTCTACGCGGCTCAAAGCCAGGCAATAGCGGCAGCCTCGCGTTACCAGTTTTTGAATCAAAGCGTCTCTCAGGCGGAACGCAATGTACAGGCCTCGATCGCTCGCTACCGCTCGGGTGAGGCTCCGATAATTGAAGTAACCGACGCACAGAGTACGCTAGCGGGGCAGCGAGCCGCGCTTTATCAGGCAATCTTTGATTACCAACAGAATCGCGCTCGACTGATTCAGCTGACCGCGAAGTAACGTCCATCGATTATGCAAAGCAAACCGCAAGATGAAGTGAAGACTATCAGCGGCGAATCGCCTGGACTGCATCCGTGGTCAGAAAAGGTTTCCCTGCTGAGACAAAAGCGCAACTGGCCGATTCTCGCGGTACTCGTGGCTCTCTTCCTGGGAGTCATCATTTGGTTGTTGACCGCGAAAAAGCAGCAGCCCGAGGAAGAGGAAGCAGTAATTGTCAGCGTTAAGGTCGCCAAAGCTGAGCGAGATTCTATCGTGTCCGAAGTTACAGCGCTGGGCACGATCTTCCCTCGACACGAAGCTACCGTTAGCTCAAAGATCGCCGGGCAGATCAAACAAATGGCGCTGTTAAAGAACAAGTCGGTCAATGAAGGAGACGTAGTAGCGACGCTCGAAGCACGAGATATTCAATCTCAACGAGCGGAAGCCGCGGCCGCCGTCGAAGAGGCGCGTGTCAATCTTCGCAGCACAACAGCGGGTTCGATTCCCCAGACGCAGGCGCAAGACGAAAAAGCCGTACGAGACGCGCGCGCTAACGTCAATAATGCGCGAGCGCTGCACGAACGCCGCGTAGCACTCTACGACCAAGGTGGGATTTCAAAGAAGGATGTTGAAGCAGCGCAACTCGCGCTCACTACCGCTGAAAACGATCTGCGACTAGCAGAAGCAACCGCGCGATTGCACGCTGCGACAATCAGCCCGAACGAGAGAGCCGCTTCGGAAGCGAAGCTTAAGCAGGCTGAGGACCGTCTGAAAGCTCTTGATACGCAGTTGAGCTACGCCACTATCCGCGCGCCCTTCTCCGGAGTCATTACCGATCAATTTCAGTTTCAAGGTGAGTTCGCATCGCCAGGCGGCAAGCTATTCACGATCGGCGACGTAAGCGACGTAATTGTTAAGGCGCCGATTGCTGATACAGTAGCCGCACAGCTAAACGTGGGTGAGTCTGCGAAAGTGCTCCCACAGGACCTGCCAGGCGAAGAGCTTGTCGGGACTATTTCACTGATCAGCAGGGCAAGCGATCCACAGAATCGCACTGTCGAGATATGGGTAAATCTAAAGAACGAAGACGCGAAGTTGCGTGCTAATACGGCAGCTAAGGTTATTGTTTCGACTCAGTCTGCCACTAATGTGATCATAGTGCCGGCTTCCGCGGTGACTCTGGATACGACTACGTCCAACGAGGGCACGGTTATGGTGGTTGACGACAAGTCAATTGCGAACGAGCGGAAGGTAACCGTAGGGATTCGTACGAAAGACAAGATGGAGATCACTTCGGGCCTCAAAGATGGCGAGACCGTGGTGATTGAAGGCAACTACGCGCTTCCCGACAATACAAGGGTTGAAGTCAGCGAAGAAGAAGAGAACAAGAACGGCGACAAAGAAGAAAAGAAGGACACGAAAAAGGGAGATGAAAAGTGAGCCTGGCGGGAGTTGTCTCCAGGCAATCGCGAGCTGTTATTGTTCTGGTAGCCTTGCTTTGCATTTCCGGTCTTTATGCTGCTTTTCAACTGCCTGTCGCTATTTTCCCTCAAACGGATTTTCCACGTATCGTAATCATAATTGATGACGGCGTAGTCCCGGCGCAGCAAGTCCTCGTGTCAGTCACACGGCCGATCGAAGAAGCGATGAACGGATTACCCGGCATCAACCGGATCAAATCAACCACTCAGCGAGGAGGCTGCGACATCAATCTTTTTTTCGATTGGAATGTTGACATCTTCCTCTCGCTTCAATTGGCGCAGGACCGTTTGGCGCAGATCGTGCCGACACTCCCGCCGACTGCTTCGATTCGAAGGGTAGAGCGCCTGACGTTTGCAGTCTTTCCGGTAGCTGGCTATAGCCTGACGTCTGACGGCAGGGAACCCGCGAGTCTCCGAGACCTGGCCACATATGTTGTCAGACCGCGACTGACACGGCTTCCGGGTATTGCTTCGGTTTCGGTTGCAGGCGGACAGACTCGGGAATTTCACGTCACGGTCGATCCGGGACTCCTGGTGGCGCACGGCGTATCACTCGAACAAGTTGTGGACGCGGTAGACAAGGCAAATATCATCGCCTCGCCCGGACTTGTCGAGGAAAACCATCAGCTCGAGCTTGCGGTGGTGAGCGGTCAGGCCAAAAAGCCCGAGGAACTAAATTCAATAGTCGTTTCGGTAGTTAACAATGCTCCGGTCACTCTGGCAGACGTCGCCAAGGTAGGCGAGGGTATTGCTCCGAATTACACGCTCGTGACCGCCGATGGTCATCCGGCGGTGCTGCTGAATATTACCCGGCAACCTGCTGCAAACACTGTTGACGTGGTGGATGAGGTTAAGGCTGAGCTGGCCTCCATAAAGTCGCAGCTTCCGAAGGACGTCAAGATCGCCCCTTACTATGATCAATCTCTGCTGGTACGCGCATCGATCACGTCGGTTCGGGATTCGATTCTGATCGGATTACTGCTGTCGGTGGCAATTCTTTATGGGTTTCTTAGAAATGCCGGGACTACATTTGTGGCGATACTGGTTATCCCGGTGACAATTCTGACTACGTTTCTCGCGATGTGGATTGCAGGTCTGAGCTTCGATCTTATGACCCTTGGCGGCGTTGCTGCAGCGATAGGTTTGGTAATCGACGATGCAATCGTAGTGGTCGAGAACATCTATACGCATCGAGCGCGCGGAGAATCCCGGCACGATGCAGTTCAGCGGGCAGTAGCAGAAATTACAATACCGATTATAGGATCGACGGTTACGCCAGTTGTCGTTTTCCTGCCTCTCACCGTCCTGACCGGTGTCACAGGAGTGTTCTTCCGTTCACTTGCTCTGACGATGGCTGTTGCTTTATTGACCTCTTTAGTGCTGGCACTTTCCTTCACGCCGGTGCTCGCCGAGCGTTTTATAAAGCCACGCAAACGGAAGCCCGATGTGGAGGACAGTTTGTCGGATTCCGAGCTCGAGGGCGACCTTGCAGCGGAGGAGCAAGAGGAGACTCGAGAGCAGGGAAGGCTGCTGCGTGCAATTGTGACGCGATATGAATGGCTGTTAGGAAAGGCATTGGACCATCGTCCCGCGGTTGTAATCGTTTGCATCGCGGTTGTTGTGTTGTCCTTTGTTGTTTATCAAAAGCTTGGCTCAGAGTTTCTGCCGGAGTTTGATGAAGGTGCTTTTGTGCTGGATTATTTTACGCCACCAGGAACGTCGCTCGCGGAGACCGATCGGATACTAAAGCAGATCGAAGAAATGTTGCAGGACCCAAAGCGAGAAGTTGAAAGCTACTCGAGGCGTACTGGATTACAACTGGGTCTGTTTATCACCGAGCCCAACACCGGAGACTTCCTGGTGAAGCTGAAGCCAGATCGAAAGCAGTCGACCGAGGATATAAAAGACGATCTTAGAAAGGAGATTGCATCTACCGAACCCGCACTGAATCGAGTTGAGTTGCCGGGAATTCTGGGCGACTTGATCGGAGACCTGACCAGCGAACCCCAACCGGTGGAAATCAAGCTTTTCAGTGAGGACGCGAATGCGCTTCACCAAAAGGCCGCGGAGATCGAAAAGGTCATAAAGGAAATACCGGGGATAGTCGATACGTTTGATGGACTGGCTATCAGTGGTCCGGCGATCACCTTTCAGATTGATCCGCAGAGAGCCGCGCAACTTGGCGTCAATGCGACCGACGTTGCAAATACAGTTACGACGGCAATGACCGGAGATGCAACATCGGTCATTGTTCAACAGGAACGCAAAATCAGTGTCCGGGTTGTGATGCCGAAGGAGACCAGAGAATCGCTTGATGCCTTGCGTGCCATCCCGATTCGGTCACCGACGAAGAACACTTTGTTTCGGCTGGACCAGGTAGCTGACATCGACTACGACAAGGGACAGGCGGAAATCGCGCGCGACGGGATGCGGCAAACTGTAGCGGTAACCGCTCGCCTGGAAGGCCTGGATTTGGGATCAGCGATAAAAGAGATTCAAAAGAAGCTCGCTAGTGAAGTACGGCTGCCCCCCGGAATGACAGTTGAGTACGGCGGGTTGTACCGTGAGCAGCAGGCGAGCTTTCGAGAATTGACCCTGGCGCTCGGCCTGGCGGTTACACTGGTGTTCATTACGCTGCTGATCGAGTTCAGGTCCTTTTCGCACCCGGTCTCAATTGTTACCGGAGCAGTGCTGGCATTGAGCGGCGTCCTGATTGCTTTATTTGTAACTGGAACTACGTTAAACGTGGTTTCTTATATGGGCATGATTATGGTTGTTGGCATTGTCGCAAAAAATGGGATCTTGATGCTCGACGCGGTTGAAGATCACCTGGCATCCGGAGACACGCTGCGCGATGCACTAATGCGGTCCGGCAGGCGGAGGTTTAGACCGGTGTTGATGACTTCACTTGCGGCGATGCTCGGGATGCTTCCGCTTGCGTTGGCGATTGGCCAGGGTGCCGAGATTCTGCAAGCGCTGGCTATAGCAGTGATCGGAGGTTTAACTTTCGCGCTAGTTCTTTCGCTTGTTATCACGCCAACGGTATACGCGATGCTTAACAAGCGTCGGGTTCAGTCTTAACCCTTCCTCACTATTACTCCCGAATGCTTCACTCTCTACTTTTCACTACTAAGTTTTGCTAAGTTCGCCTGGGTTGCCGCGATGCGGATCCTCCGAGTACCATTCGGGATCAATGCTCTCAGCTCTTTTGTCATATTTTGCTCACTATGGATACTGGGTGGTCTTTTTCGGCGTTATGCTGGAGAACGCCGGGGTGCCGGTGCCCGGAGAAACCATCTTGCTCGCAGCCGGTTTCTTTGCTGCTCAGGGTCACTTCCACCTATGGGAAGTGATGACCATCGCGGCGCTCGGCGCGGTGCTTGGCGACAATGCTGGATATTGGATTGGACACCGGTTGGGCCGGACAACGCTTGAACGCTATGGTCGCTACGTTGGTCTTACGCATGCGCGAGTTTTGCATATGGATAGGTTTTTCAAAGCGCATGGGAACAAGACAATACTGGTTGCACGTTTTATAACGGGGTTGAGGGTATTTGCGGCGTTGTTGGCTGGTGCCGCTCGAATGACCTGGAAGACTTTCGCGATTTACAACATGCTCGGAGCCGTACTGTGGTCGGTTGCGATTTCGTTGGCAGGATTCTTTTTCGGGCGCAGCTGGGATTTGTTAGAACGTTGGATAAGGGGCGCTGGATTGATCGCACTCGGAATTGTAGTGATCATCGCGATCACAATATGGCTTAACAGGCGACGAAGACAGAAGTTGGAAGAGTTGGAAGCGGAAACCGAAGCCTAGTCAGAATCGGCCACCTAGTAACGAATTTATTCGTTAGTGTTTCTAAAACTTTGCTCACTCAAAGGGCGCAAAGAACGAATGAATTCGTTACTACGTGGTAGAAGCAGGTTTTGATGTCTCAGTTGAACGTCTCTTAACAGTGCAATACCAATCTCTTCCAGAAGATATCGAGAACTATCGCGACCGGATGTGGCGCCGGACCCCTGAATTACGCATCGAGACTGCCGCCGACGCCGAACGGTTCATCGAAAACGTAGGTTTTTGTTCGACATTGACTGACGCACGGCTCCCTGGTCCTTCGCTTTATATCGCGGTATGTGGCCGGCGCGATGCATTTATGCCTCGTCATGTTCAAAAAGACCCCGAAGCAAGTCTGACCTGGTACATCAAGGATGAAGTGATGCGGCGCGGTCGGGTTTATTATGCCAAATTGGTACGTGGTCGCTCGACATTCTTAGTGCCTCGCTTGATACCACATTTCAGCGCACTCTGGGGAGTACCACGACGGAAAGAGTCCGAGCTTCTTACGCCAAATGCACGGGCGGTTCTAAAAGTCTTGCGAAAAGAGTGGGAGATGGGGACTCGAGATCTTCGAACGGAATCGGGTGTGACCAATCGCGCGCAGTTTTCACGCGCAATCGATGAGCTTCAGCGCGCAATGAAGGTTATCCCATCGGAGGTCTTATATGAACCGACATTTACGTATATCTGGTCGCTTGCGGAAGGACGATTTCCTCAGGAGTTGTCTCGGCGAGTTTCGCGTCTCGAAGCGTTGAGCGAGTTGGCACAAACCTACTTGAAGGGCGCAGGTCTCACTTTGCTTGGAGAGCTGTCGAAGGTCACAGGACTTTCGCGACCGGAAGCCGGACGGGGGAATCATGTGCTTGTTGACAGGGGGTTAGCTGAGCGTCCTTCCAACGGCGTTTACCGTTGGAGCAGAATGATCGAACACCAATGAAATGTTCGCCAGGATCCAACATTTGGATGGCCGGTTAGTGGGTACCGCTTCAGGCTTCACGCATTTCTTACAACCGGATCTGCTTGTGGGTTATTGATCTCCAACTCGTTCTCATTGAGCGCAGAGAAGATCTGAGCTCTCGTTTTTTCCATCAACTCGGCAACGTTTTCTCTTGAATACCCGGCAGTACTTATCGGTTCGTGAACTGATATCCGTACGGTTGACGGAAATATCTTCACTTGACCCTTTGGCATAATCTTCGTTGCACCTGAAACCGTTACCGGTACAACCGGGACGCCTGCGTCCAGGGCCATCATAAACGCGCCCTTTTTGAACGGAAGCATGCGGCCGTCGCGAGATCGAGTGCCCTCCGGGTACACGACGTATGATTTCCCGCGACGAAGATTCTCAGTAGCGAGCTTTGCACTTTCAACAGCCGCCGGACTGTTGCTCCGATCGACGGGAACCACTCCAATCAGACGAATCCCGTAGCCGAATACCGGATATTTGAAGATCTCCTTCTTGCCGAGATAAGCCGGGTTGCGTCCCAGATAGGTCACGAATAGAGGAACCTCGATGAGGCTTTGATGGTTCGGTGTAAAGATATAAGTCTGGTTTGGATCCAGGTATTCCAATCCGCTTACCTTTACGCGAACGCCGACCATCGCCAGCCCTGCGCGGATAAAGAATCTTACTGGAGAATAGATGAAGTTTTCGTTCTTAGTTAGTACGACAAGGGCGATGAGAAACGGAGCAACCAGTGCGATCGCTGAGAACCAGAATGCAAGCAGGAAGATTCCTCGGAGTCGTGACATGAACGCTGGACGGCTCAGTACTTTCCGATCGATTTGAGATCGTCATTTAATGTGTTCAGGAACTCAGTTATTAAGGCTGCGTCCGCGGGCGTTAGTCTGATCTTCGTAAGTTCCGGATCTCCCTCGCGCACCTTTCCAAGCCTTGCGAGTTCGCTCAAACGCATTAACTCCTCAATTGCACTCTCAATCGTCGAAAAGCCGCCGGTGTGCATATAAGGTTGACTGTATGACAGGTTACGCAAGCTCGGCGTCTTGAAAGTTGCAATCATACGCCGCAGGAAATGATCGTCGCTTTCACCGGATCGTCGCAAAGCGGAGCCCTGGAGGTCGACGAAATTCCAATAGCCGAGGTCAGCAAATTCAGGTCGACGCTTTGAAGGAATCTCGCGGAACTGGCTAACCGGCCGTTTTGCTTTAGCGGCGTCGGGTATCTCCAGTTCAGCGAATGCTCCCGGGCCGTTCACCTGATCGTATTCACTCTGGCTGATTCCCATATTGTGAAATGAAAGGTCAGTGAACAACGGCGGAGCGTGACACGCAACGCAATTACCAGTGGATCCGCCATCGCTGGTCTTGAAGAACAGCTTAAGACCCTTCAATTCAGTTGCGCTGAATCCTCCGGAAAGCTTCAGCGCTCGCTTTCTTTCGAGCGAATCAATCTGGCCGAGCACACGAGCCGCAAAGACTTTTGAGTCTTCGCCCTGCAACGGCTGCGCATCTAAAGAGTTCGCCTGTACGAAGCGGTCATACGCCGTGGTTCGAGAGGTCTTCTGAGTCCGCATGTAATCGGCGATCGCCTTAACGATGCGTTCGATCACCACTGACTTATCGATCTCGCTCGGATCCGCACCAAATGCCGCTTTGAAGTCTGCGCGATAGCTGGTCCCCTGTTCGGAACCCTCGCCGGCGTCTTTCAGAATAATTCCGTATACTCGATCAAAGGCTTGATTCTCTTCGCCGGGAAGCCATCCCATCGGGCGGCCCGCCAGAGTTCCTTTTACCAGGTCCTCAAGTGCCCCGAACTCCCCATCAAAATGGAGGCGCGGCATCAATGCAGCATCGAGAATTGTCGGCGAGTTCCGCAATTCTTCTCGACGCGGATCGGTTCCTCGCCACGGTACCCAGCTGCGCGAGAAAAAATCGGTCTGCGCTCGCATGCCCTGCGGGTCCTGATCCAACAGGTGGCACGAAGCACAACTATTCTGGAGGTCTCCCAGCGGCGATGAGAATCTCGCATCGCGAAAGAGTCTCAGGCCCAGACGAATTTGGGATGACGTCTGCTGTCGCGTGGCACTTTGGCCAAACGCTACGATTGCCAACACAATTACGAACAGGACCGCAGTCTTAACAAAAAGAGTAGTTCTAATCACACGCATAATGAGTGAGTGATATTGTCCGGAGGCTAACTTGCAGCTCTGGATGTATGCTTCATCCGCGTTACACACCGTTCAAGCTGCTCCAACATAAGCGACGAGCTTAGATGAATGCGGCGGCCGTGTCCAGGAAGGACCCACTCGAAGCGGTAATCAAGCAGGGATTCCATCGATCGAGTCTGCTCGCTCCACGAATACCAGCAGACACTATGCGATGCGTTCAACGAATTGTACGTTTCGGACCACCAGAGATGGTCGCCGGAGAAAAGATATTGGTCTCGGTACAATAGCACGGTGTGACCCCGGGTATGTCCAGGGGTTGGAATCGCCAGTAGATCCTTGGCGAGCTCGATCGGCTGGCGGCCCGTAAGCCGTCGCTCGATGTCCTGGGTAGAACGGCCGATGTCCTCGCGGTGCATAATGCGCTCCGCCTTGAAGTGATCGGCCCACTTCTGATGATCGGCAACATCGTCACGGTGGCTTAGAAACATCGTCGTTAATCCCCCCAGCGCTTCGATTCGCTTTACCAGCGGGACAACGAAGCGGGGAGAATCAATTAAGACGTTACCTTCGGGTCGGACGATAAGATAGCTGGATGCTCCGTAAGAAGATTCGGAAGCAAATCCGCAGAAATACACGTTCTCATCGACGAGCTCGGGATAAGCGGCAACTGCTTCTTTAGCGGAGCGATGGCTGATTGTTCCGATGGATGCCGTTGGACAAGTGACCAGCGCTTTGAGGGCGGCAAATTCCTGTGCCGGGGTCTCTGGCTGATGATGTACGGCTGATTGATCGCCGATGTCCCTGAATGTTTCGGGGGCGATCTGCCGGCACAGGTCGCAGTCGATACAGGTGCTGTCGACGAAAAAATCTCCAGGGACGTTTTCGCGGAGTCTGAGTTCTGGTAATGCCATCCTATTTATAACTTTAGTATCCGGGGCGCGATTAAATCAATCGTCGATCCTGGCCCAATAAGTAAGTCCTGAATGGGCGGTCCTCCGTGTCGCCCCTCTCTGCGGCGATATTCTCCTCGTGAAAAGGGGCGGCCACGGAGGACCGCCCATTCAGGACTAGCGAATATCCGCTACACTCCACTAGTTCATAAACCGCGATTCAAAGCGAACGTACTGTCGCAACTCAGTCATTATCTCGGCGAACATCGGAGGAGTTACTGACTGCGGACCGTCTGACCACGCTTCCTGCGGCCGGGGATGTACTTCGATGATCAGTCCATCCGCGCCAATCGCAACCGCCGCTTTAGCCGCAGGTCGAACGAGGCTTCTTCGCCCAGTCGCGTGCGATGGATCCACGATTACCGGCAAATGACTCAGTTCATTCAGCAGAGGGACTGCGGCGAGATCGAGAGTATTGCGGGTGGCAGTCTCGAAGGTTCTGATACCTCGCTCACATAGAATTATCTGATCGTTTCCGTGCGACGCGATGTATTCGGCAGACAGCAGGAGCTCTTTGATCGTCGAGCTCATTCCACGTTTTAGCAGAACAGGACGTTGGATGCGGCCAAGTCGTTTTAGCAAGGCGAAGTTTTGCATATTGCGAGCGCCGACTTGAAGTATGTCCGCATACTCAGCGACGACCTCTGTGTCTTCGGTGGTCACGACTTCGGTTACGATTTTCAAACCGGTACGTTGGCTTGCTTCAGCCAGCAGCTTGAGTCCTTCGACCTCCAGACCCTGAAAATCGTAAGGAGAAGTGCGAGGTTTATAAGCGCCGCCTCTCAGAACTTGTGCGCCGGCTTGTTTCACCGCATCGGCTGTCTCAATCAACTGATCACGAGTCTCAACCGAGCACGGGCCAGCCATCACGACAAACTCTTTGCCCCCGATTTCGAGATCCCCAACACGGACGATCGTTCGTTGAGGCTTCAACTCGCGGCCAACGATTTTGTAAGGCTGGAGTATTGGCACGACGTCCTCAACACCCGGCACCGAACGCAGATTCTGCAGGTGGTCTTTGTTATCACCGTGACCAACCGCGCCAATCACTACGCGTTCCTCGCCTCGGATCACGTGCGGTTTGTAGCCGTAGCGCCGGATACTCTCACACACCTCTTCTATCTGTTCTTCGGTCGCATTTGATTTCATTGCAATGATCATGAGTTTCTTCTCCGTAGATTTTTACAAAATGATATTGCGATCAAGATTCATCGAAATCAGGGTCACGCATCACCCTTCACGGATCACGTATTACTCGTCACTTTCACGCATCACTTCTACCGTAGCTTCCCAAAACCCGCACGCTCTCGGCGAGCTCCGAAAGGTTTGCCAGCGCTCGTTCGACATGCGGCTCGTTCTGATCCCCGATGAGATCTAAATAGAATGAGTATTCCCAGGGTCGTCCTTCTATTGGGCGAGACTCAATCTTCGAGAGATCGATGTCCCGCAACGCAAATGCCGCAAGCGATCGAAACAATCCTCCAGGCTTGTTTGCAACACGAAACACTATCGACGTTTTGCGCTGATCGTTCTTCACAATTGGTTTAATCGAAGCACCACGATCGGGACAACAGAGGAGAAGAAAACGAGTGAAATTCTGCGGGTTGTCCTCGATGCTTTCGGCGATTACCGCCGCGCCGTAGACGTCGGCAGCGGTTGCGCCCGCGATTGCGGCGTCCTCCAGTGTGTTGGCGTCGACGATCATTTTCACGCTACCGGCAGTATCGTATGCCGGGCAAACTTCGAGTTGCGGGTTAGCGCGTAGGAATCTCTCGCATTGCGCAAGCGCGACCGGATGAGAGTGAACGCGTTTCAGCTGTGAGAGCGAGACGCCACGTGGCGCAATCAGATGGTGGACAATCCTAACATTGGTCTCGCCGATTATCGTGAGGTCATGCTCCATCAACAGGTCGTAGTTTTTGTGCACCGATCCGGCCAGGCTGTTTTCGATTGGAGCCGCCGCTGCATCAGCTGCGCCGCTCGATACTGTCGCAAACATTTCTTCGAAGGTCCGGCAAGCGACAGTCTGTACGTTCTTACCGAGTAGTTGTCGCGCGGCATCTTCGCTAAATGCGCCCCGCTCACCCTGGAAGGCTACTCTCGGATTGTGCTCATCATCGTTGTCAGCCATTTTAACTTCCCCAAAAACTTTGAGGCCCGCAGCCTTGTTAGGCGCGGGCCTCAGAAAACTTTGAAATCCTTCTTCGGCTAGATCCCGGCGCCCTCCGCTATTTCTGCGGTGCTAAAGTAAAAAAATCTAAACCAAAACAATGGACGAGGCCTTGTTGAGATCGCGCTGGAGAATCTTGTTCGATTAATGTCCATTGAATGACCTGTCTCGCCGGGGATTATTTGTCGACTGCTTAGTAACTGTCAAGTCGCTAGCAGCCTTTAGTCAAAGAATGTACTTTCCTGCACCCAAAGACTCGAAGTAGCACCATGGAATTTTGCTGAACCTTTGAGACTTAGACTTTGTGGCGTTCAACATTCTTCTGCGGGAAACTTAGTAGCGGAAGGATTAAATGCGCTCGAGCCCGAAAAGGCGGCGGTAGTGACGATACCACTCACTCTGAAAAACCTCATCCGGATCATATTGCAGTTTTAGCTCAAGGAACTTCTTGAACTGGTGATAGCAAGCCTCAACCTGCTCTTTGGATGCGAAGCGGTGATAGGTCAGATAGTAACTTCCGTTATATTTTATTCCCAGGTCAATCAAACTCCGAAACGCGATTGCTGCTTGCTCGAGCCCCGCGGAATCGTGCCTTACATGTAGATTGAAAATAACACACGCGAATGACTCCCGCGCCCAGCGAAGAAAACTCTCTTCGTCCTTCTCAATCAATCGAACAGTCCCGTAGATAACGTTGGCGTCGAGTCTTCTTAACTCATCTCGCGCTGCTTCCATGAACGGCGCCAACGCGGGCCGAGGAACGTAAATCTCGGTTATCATTTCCGTAGCTTTCACTCGCGCACCCAGCTTTCGATCCAGCTCTTCGTGATAGTTGTCCACGTAAGCCGCAGAAAGCTGCGAATCTGACCAGTAAATCTGTCCGGATGTCGCCAGGTACCGTTTGGTATACACCTCAAAGGCTCGTCGCTTGTACTTGTGCGAATAGTAAGTCAGCCGAGCCCAATCTTCCGGATGGAAGCGCGTGGGATTAGGAGTGATCGGTGTATCCTCATCAACCGGACGGTAACACGAGAAAACACCTCGACGCAGAAAGCTGTCTCGCTTGCTGTCGGTCGCGAACTGGAAATCTCCATAGAGAAATCCATCAGCGATTCGTTGATCAAAGGACTGAATGATGTTCCTTGTGTCTCGGATTTCAACAATGCGCTGCACCTTTCTGCGTTCCCAGAGCTTCAGGCGAACAGAGGTTACGATACCAAACAATCCGTACCCGCCAATGACGAGCTGAAACAGTTCTGGGTTTTCGTGGCGGCTGCAGGTCAGGCTCACGCCCCGGTGGTCCATCAGGATGAAAGATTCGATCTGATCGATAATCGGCTTGAATTTCAGACCGCGCCCATGAACGTTTGACGCCAGCGCTCCTCCCAGCGACAGACGATCAGCGCCAGTCTGTTTTTGCATGATGCCCCACTGCTGGCGTCGTCCGGCTTGAGCCTTAGACAGATAGTCCAATAACTCAGGCCATTCGATGCCGGCTTCAACTTCTACAATGCCTCGTTCTGAATCCAGGTTCAGTACCCGGTTCATCCCTCTTGTATCCACGAGTATCGTTCCAGTCCCGAATTGTTGACCGCCCATCGAGTGCCGGCCTCCTGCGACACCGATGGATTTGCCTTCAGATCTAGCCATTAAGATTGTTGCGCGCAGGTCGTTCGAGGTAAGGGGCCTGATTATTCTGTGGACTCGTGTGGCATTGAGTTGCGAGTGAATATCGTTGACGATTGCCTCGGAATTGTTCGACGGATCCGGTGATCTGCTCGGTAGATTTCGGCCCCGGTGATGGCCGCCAATTACCTCTTGTGAAAAACCGGGCAGCGCGGCCGCCGCGCACGTTGCCTTCAGGAAATCGAGGAAGTTCCTTCTAGAGAGATCCATTATGGCTCCTTCGCAACGTAGATCGGCGCTGACCTAAGATTTCCGTGCTTTCTGCACCTGCTTTGCAAAACCTTTGGCGATCTTTGCAGCGGCGGTACCAAACAATGAGTTAGCCTTGCCGCTCGCGACCACGATTTGCGTTCTTGCATCGATTACGACATAGGGATATTCGGTACTGAAGTTCGAGCGACGGACCTCCATGATGAGATCAGCCGCTGCACTGTCGCGAGTGATAATCAGGCCTGCCTGTTTGAGCTCGGATCGTTTTTGAAGCTCGCTCTCGATCACCTCTGATTTAACCAGGACTGTCCGAGAGTGAACGTACAATGTCCGCCCCGTGCTGAGGATTGCCGCCGGATCTGGCGATGTTTCTCGGCCTACGGCACTCGCGAAACGCGGCGAGGTCTCTTGAGCGGGCGAAGTAATTTCAATTGAGCAGAGCTCGAGGACAACTATGAGGACATACACAAGAACTCTTCCGGTGTTTGCTACTGTTTTAACTTTTGACATTCTGAATGCCTCCAGATAGATGTGAACTTCTGTCCTGCGACCGTACTCGACGGATCAACATTGAAGATCGAGTATTCATATCCGGTTCCCAATAATCTTTGCCGACGTATATGCATCGATTGGTGAGAGCAGGATGATCATTACCCAGATCGGGATTGCGATTAACGCCGGCAGGATTCTTTTGGACAAATTAGTCATTCGTGAATGCGAGGTCGTTGCCGGCACACCAGCGATCACCGCTTTTACCAAAGGACCGGAAACCGGGTGATAGAGTTTTGGTGTCGCCAGCCGCGTCGTCGCATACCGATCAGGCGAGTCATACCCTGGGTTGCCTATTGGCACCGTCGGTTCTTGCATATTTGTCGCCGGGCGTTCTTGCGCCGCCCCGCAGTAACGACAGAATTTACTTTCGACCCAGAGTCCGGCGCTGCAGCTTTGGCAATGCGAAATTGTTTCTGTTGTTATCTGATCGGAGTGATTCATAACTGCTCCAACGCGAGATCGATAATGTTCAATCTGTCGAACTCTGAACAGGAAACGCAGCAGGCTTTAGAAATCTGATGCGAAGGATCGTCCCCTGATTTATTCGGATCTCGCTCCCCTTGGTTAACAGGATCCCGCCGATCATTCCTGCTGCGATTCCCGCGCCGCCAATTCCGAGCACAAGTCTGCCGGATGCGCCTGATGCGCCGCCGAGGAGCGCTCCTACAAACCCGGCCGAAGAGCCCAGCGATGTACCTCTGCTCATGTTGTCGATGGTTCTACCGCCGCTGTGTCCGCCCTTCATCTTTCCTTTATTGTTCGCCTTTAGGCTTTCTTCGTGATCCCAGTCATCAATGGCAGTAACCTGCGCCGAAATCGGGACAGCGATGCCTGAGGATGTAATCACTCTTTCGAAATCAATCGATATGCTCGAGCTCCGCTGGATGCGCTTGGCGCGCGAGAGGCCGACGATGCGGCCCTGGAACTCTGCTCCGCGTGGAATGACTAATTCATCATCAACATAGATCGGCTCGGCAAGCGAGGCAGTTATGAAGTCCCCAACCTCGCTCAGCTTTGAGTTGACCTGCGACTGGAGCGCAAGACGTGCCGTCGTATCAGCTTTTATTGTGACTTCTCTGACATTTCCGGCATTTGCCGGATTCGCCGTGCATAAAACCGAAGACATTACGATGAACGCGACGTTCCAGCGATAGATTGCGTTTGACATATCGATGCCTCCTTGAATGTCGCGATTGTAGGGCTAGTTCGGGGACGGATCTCTCAGGCGTGTGACACTTCGTGGATTGTCACACTATCAGGCGAGCGGTTTTGCGAGGAAATCCTTGAAGTTGCGCAATTCGTCTATTGAAGAGTCAGCTATGATTCGAAAAATTCGGGTGTTGCAACCGGCAGGCAGTTGGGTTGCTGTAAGAGCGTCGGTAATCACCATCGCACTGGAGGCAAGCCCTTTTTTCCAACCTGGCTCGCGAGCATCCCGAAAGCTCATAGCATCAGGATCAAGAGCGGCCGCAACCAAAATAGTGCGAGCCCACTTAAGGAAATCCGGCCAGCGCGAAACAATTGCTACGAGTGAGTCAGCCGAAGGGCGCGTTTGGCCTGCGATTACTCCAGGTACTGAACGCAGCCGCAATAATAAACAGGATGCATCCGCGGACAATGCGGCCCGCACGGCCTCCGCCTGTCCGTACATTGCTACCGGCGCGGCTCCGGCGAGTACTTCAGATTTCGAGCAGTCCTCGAGGCCGGCACCGGCCACTGGAAAGCCGGTAGCGTCGGTAATCTCTGCGATCAGAATGCTGCGCATCTCTTGATCTGGTTCGATGACCAGGAAGTGATCTGGCGGCTGTGTTTTGAGCCATCGTTTAATGCGCGATTGAATTTCACCGAGCGAATAACCTCTCTCGCGTGCGACCTGAAGCAGCGTGGAAATTAACTGATCGAGCTCCAGCTTAGGATCAGTTGTCGCGTCAACGCTGTGCTTACGAACATAAACGCCGCTTCCTTTTCGAAATTCCACCCACCCTCTTTTTTCGAGATCCTGGAATGCGGCGCTGACGGTGTTCGAGTGAATGTCGTAGCGCCGTGCGAGTTCACGAGTGCTGGGCAGCTTTTGTCCCGGCTTGAGATCGTTACTGACAATTCCTAGCAGAATTTGAGTGGCGAGCTGTTCGCGCAGAGGGACCTCGCTACTTTTTGAAAGCCAGAGGCGCATCGGATCACCGGGTCAGCGAGAGACTCGCGACTCCTTTTGAACGAACATCCACCCCGTCCCGTTACACCTTAGACAGCGCGTCGCGAGCATCTTGCCGGTGCCTGCGCAATGAAAACATTGTCGAGCGGGTTGTAGCACGAGAACAAAAGCCTTGCCGCCGCAGGCAAAACAGTCGGGCAGCCGGTTTCTTCGCAATGCTCTGGTCTGCAAACGACCCGACTCCGTGATCGGTTCAAAATCGAGCGGGTAGTTTCCAGTACCCCTACAGGTGGCACACGGCTCGGGCCAATAGTTGTCTGTGTGCGATAACAAGAATCTTCCTTATTGCTGCATGCCTGGAAAGTGCTTCACATACCAACTTATACATCTGTCAATCGAGTCGACAACGTGTTTAGGTTCTCGAATCCCGTGACCTTCTCGAGGGTAACGAACCATAATTGCTTCGACTCCGACGTCTCGAAGAGCAATGTAATATTGTTCGGCCTCCGCGATTGGGACATCGTTGTCATTCTCACCATGCATCAGCATTGTTGGAGTCTTCGCTTTGGCTACGTGCTTTAGCGCAGAACGCTCCCACAAGATGTCCATCATGTTCCCTTGATGCGGAAAAATGCCAAACTCCATCTGCTCGTACTGATTGTAGTAGGTCATATAGTTATAGCTGATCAGGTTCGAAATACCGGCGATGGGGATTGCAGCTTTGAAAATGCTCGTCTGCGTAATCAACCAATTAGTAAGCTGACCGCCATAGCTGACGCCTTCGACACCAAGTCGATCGCGGTCGATCCATAAGTTGCGTCGCAGCGCAGCGCTCACGCCATAGAGAACATCCTGCGCTTCGTTGCCGTTTTGATCCCCGAATACCGCATCAGTGAATGCCTGGCCATAACCAGTCGAGCCTCGATAATTCACCATCAACGTCGCCCATCCCCTCGCGGCGTACACTTGATGTTTAAAGTTAAAAGCGGGTCCCTGCTGCCCGTGCGGTCCGCCGTGAATGTTTACAATTAAAGGATGTTTCGATCCTGACGTCATTCCAAGAGGCTTCGTGAGAAACGCTTCGACTGTGTGTTTGTTGTCGTTGCTTATGAAGGTGAACGATTCAATTTCAGCTATTTGTTTCCCTGCAAGAACATCTGAATTCAAGTTCGTCAGTTTCCTGGGCGAGGAATTTCCGCTCTTGATAAAAAGTTGCGCGAGATCGGACGGACTAGCAAAGGCATAGGCTATTGAGTTGTCTTTGCTTAGTGACCAGGCTCCAACTGTGCCCCGATCGTTGATCACCACTTCCGGTTGTCCTCCCGCAACCGGCAGGCGATAGAGCCTCACGGTTCCTCGCTCGAGGACCGTGAAGAAGATCGAATTGCCATCGCTCGACCACGCAGGGGCGCCTTGCCGGTTATCGATCATAGAACCTATCTCGCGTCGATTGGTTCCGTCTGAATTCATCAGCCAAATATGTGTATCTTCCATTGTGGTCTCGAGATCGGTAAGACCGCGCTTCGTCGCCTGAAAAAGAATGGTCTTGCCGTCCGGTGACCACCGCGGCCGATACTCAGCGCTCTCGGTCGAGGTTAGCCGGCGCAATGATCCGTCAGCGAGTTTTAGCGCAAAGATATCGTAGTTGAAGAACTGGTCTTCGTTTGGTTCTCGATTTGAGATGAAAACAATTTCTTCGCCATTCGGGGACCACTCGATTGAATGTTCGTAGTGTGTGCCATCGGTGAGCTGCTTGATTTGGCCGCTTGCTAGATCGACGACAAATATGTGTAGACGCCGGTTGTCGTTGAAGCGAGAGAATCCTTCGCTATCATCGGGTTTGTAGAGATAACGGCTGATTAATACTGGATCACCAGTAGCATCCTGGGTTTCAGGGCCAGGTACAGCGTTTATAAATGCAATGCGTTTTCCATCTGGAGACCACGTGATGCTCTTACCAGTGGAGGGCAGCGGACTGTTTGTTCCCTGACGAGGCGACAAGAGCCGGGCGTCTGAGCCGTCCGGACGAGAGATAATCAATCCAGACTTTTCTTTCAGCCTCCCATCATAAGCTATCCATTGCCCGTCTGGGGACCACTCTGGATTCGATGATGATTCCTTCCCTTCAGCTAGCCGGACCTGCTTGCCGTCGCCCATATTCATTATCCAGAGCTGCGAATAAGGGCGTGCGGGCCCGTCATTGTTTATGACCGTGTATGCGAGCCGCGAACCGTCCGGCGAGAATTTCACTTCACCCACGGAGCGAAGCTTCAACAAATCACTGCTTTGAAGGCCGGTTTGCGCGGCGGAACGAACGGAAAAAGATGTGATAGTCAAGCAAGTGATGATCGAGAGTCGATTGAGAATCATTGAATGCCCTCATTCAGTTCGTTTGTAGCCTTACCTTTCGGCGGCACGTCTTCCTAATCCGGCCACCAGATGAGACATAGTACCAACCGATAACAGAACAATGCCTGTCAAAGTCACGTATCGTTCGAGCGTCTCGCGAACGGGTTCATAAAAGAATGCGGCGATTAGAAGTACTGGTGCAGCGAGAATACAGATCGATCCGAACAGCTGGGTTACTCTCCTTGGTGGGCTGTCCGACATTGAAAGGTAAATGCCGAAAGAAATATTCAGAAGACCGGCGAGTAAAATGTAAATGTGGATCGAGCGAAACATCATCCTGACCAGATGATTCGACTCGTATAAGCGAGTGAAGTGAAAGCGCATCAATAAACCAGTGACAAGAAAGATGAGGGTCGTAATGATGCCGACTATTGTGTGAATCAGGTTCAGCCTGGTTTTCATCAAAATCTCAGCCGGAATGGAGTTGATGGGACGGGAGTATAGTAAGATGGCTCCGCATTTCGCAACGGAAACCTTCGATGAGACTGAAGGGTTTCAATCGATTTTGGCAGGTTACATCCGGTTTTATTTCGGTTGAAGAAGTACCGTAGACTGTCCAGTCTGCTGTGTCCTCTCGCATTGTGGGAACCGGCCAATTTCGCAGACAGGACTGTCTACGGAACCTCTCAGCGCTTTCGCTTTTCTATGAGCATATTGAAAGCGTAATTTTTATCGTTCAATTCCTTTCTTATATTGCTCTTTTCATTTGCGTCGGTACACACAGACAGGCTTTTTTTGAGCTCGTTAATATCCTTGAGAATTTCGACTTCTTCCGGAACGAAATTATTGCTTTTCAGCATAGAGTAAGCTATTCGAAGGTCCTCGGGTGTCTCAAAATACGCGCTGAGGTCGATCGGTTTACCCTTGCCTGGAAGATTATCAAACTCGCCGGCTTCGATTGCTTTCCTGATCTGTTCGTCGATGAATTTATCCATAACTTAGGTTGAAAATGTCCAACAGGTTCTATTCTCTCTAGATTACCGTCCCCTCAGGTATGACACCACCCTTTGGAATGATCACTATTCCGTCTCGAATGAAGTATCCGTTCCCTTCGATGTCTTTTTGACGCCCTTCATTCACTATTTGTACGCCTGCCCCGATACGAGCGTTCTTGTCAATAATGGCGCGGCGGATTTGACAGTTTGGACCTACGCCGATGCTCGGATACCCACGGTTTATGTCGGCCTGGAGCTCATCAAGGTTTTGGTAATAATCAGCACCCATCATCAAAACCCCATCGAGTCGAGAGCCATGCTCGATTCGGCTGCGAATGCCGATGACAGAATCTTTCAAGGTTGCGCCGTTTAAAATGCAGCCCTCGGTAATTATCGAACTTTGGATATGGCAATCGAGGAGCTTGGACCCTGGAAGATAGCGTGGACGGGTATACATCGGGGCTTCCGCGTCAAACACGTTGAATGGGGGCAACGGTAAAGTCATCTCGATGTTGGCCCGATAAAACGCGCTAATCGTCCCAATGTCCTCCCAATACCCGTCGAACAGGTGGGCCTGCACGTTATAGCGCGTCAATGCTTCGGGAATGATCTCTTTGCCGAAGTCTACGGCTTCGGGCATCTCTTCAAGGAGCAGCCGCCGCAGCACTTCTTTGTGAAATACGTAGATTCCCATTGAAGCCAGAAACGGCCGTCGCTCGGCTTCTTCTGGAGACAGACCTAGTACTGTTGTGTCGCCGCGCATGCGATCGAGCGCTTCGCCTTTGGGTTTTTCGCTGAACTCTATCACTCTGCCGGTGTCATCGATTTTTACCAGGCCGAATTCCGACGCTTCTTCTGAACGAGCGGTCGTCAAAGATACAGTGACGTCCGCTCCGGTTTCGACGTGGCGGCTGATGAAATCCCGGTAGTCCATTCGGTAAAGATGGTCGCCAGAGAGCACGAGAATTGTGTCACCCCTGTAGTTGTCGAGATGATGAAGGCTCTGACGAACAGCATCAGCTGTGCCCTGAAACCAATCGGGACGTTCCGGAGTGATCTCTGCTGCCAGGATCTCCACAAAACCGCTTGTAAACCGGCTGAAACGGTAGGTTCGCGCAATGTGACTATTGAGTGAAGCGGAATTGTATTGTGTAAGAATGAATATTCGGACCAGGTCCGAATTGATGCAGTTTGAGACAGGGATATCGATTAATCTGTATTTGCCACCTAGCGGTACAGCAGGCTTTGCTCTCTGCTTGGTAAGCGGGAAAAGACGTTGGCCCGCCCCACCTCCTAGTATCAGCGCGAGCACCTTCTCCGCTGCCATCCCCATTCCTCCCAAAGAGAGCATTCAAACTGCATGATATGGGAGCAGAGTATAACCGTGCCCCCGCTCAGTGTGGAAGAGGTAAGCGAGAACCTGCGGGAAATAACCATCTTTCACCCATCACCTCTCACGAATAACGTCGAAAACGCTCCATCATCTTGTGACTTTGCGGCTCTCGTGTATACGATGGACAAACTCGGTCAAATATGAACGATACGTTTCAATTATCCGAACACGTAAAGGATGCGCTCGAACGGCGCACGCCGATACTTGCACTGGAGTCAACGGTTATCTCCCATGGTCTTCCTTACCCGCTGAATTTGGAGACGGCTTTGTTGTGCGAAGAAGCAGTCAGGCGGCTGGGGGTGACCCCTGCGACGCTTGGAATCGTGGACGGAGTCCCAACCGTTGGTTTAAGCGAAGACGAAATCCGCCAGTTCGCGACTGGCCACTCACCTCAAGGACGTCCAATCGAGAAGGTAAGTCTAAACAACTGCGCGGGAGTGATAATAAGACGGAGTTGGGGTGCAACGACCGTTGCATCGAGCTTAAGGCTTGCTCATTCTGCCGGCATCCGGGTCTTCACAACCGGCGGGATCGGTGGAGTACATCGAGGCGTCGTTGATTCATTCGACATTTCCGCTGACTTAACGGCGTTGGCTGATACGCCAATTATCTGTGTTTGCGCGGGAGGCAAGGCCATTCTGGACCTTCCGAAGACTGTGGAGTACTTAGAGACGGTCGGAGTTCCGATAATTGGATATTGCACTGACGAATTTCCGGCATTCTATTCGCGCAGCAGCGGTCTAAATGTAGATGTCGTGATCGACAACACGGACGACGCTGTGCGTTTGGCAGAGCGCCACTGGCGACTCGGTGCCCGAAGCGCAGTGCTCGTTTGTGTACCAGTCCCGTTGGAATTCGAAATCAAGAATGCCGTAATTGATGCTGCGCTCGATGCGGCAATGGCAACAGCGGCAAAAAATGGAGTTCGCGGCAAGGCTGTCACGCCGTTTTTGCTCGCGGAGTTGGAGAGGTTGACTGGAGGAACGACGGTCGTGACCAATCGCGCCTTGCTTACCTCCAATGCGACTGTGGCGGCAGGAATCGCTCAAAGCTTCGTACGTCAAACCTAACGCTAATAACCTCCGCATGATGTCCGGATCTCCAATCACTTTGACGCGAACGCTTCGTCAAATATAATCGCTGAACCCGTAAGGTCGCTTTTATCTCGACAGGTCAATGGAGGCACCATGGCTGCAGCATCCGCAAAACAGATCGAACTCGAGCAACCTCAAGCCGCGCCCCGCCCTCGCGCACGACGACGTTGGCTGCTGATTCTGATTGTGCTTCTGGCGCTTCCGATTGCCGCGTTCCTGGCCCTTGGTTTATGGCCGGCACAAGCAGATTTTGTTGGTGATGGGAGCACTGCTGGGGTGAGTAAGGGCGGAGGAGGATTGGTTCGCCAGTTCCCAAAAATGGTGGTTCGTGCCGATAATCCGCTCGCTACCACTGTGGATGATGAGCGAGTACAGCTCGGGAAGTTGCTCTTCTTCGATCCCGTTTTGTCTGGCGCGAATGACATCTCGTGTGCCACCTGCCATCACCCAGATCTTGGCTTCACCGACGCTCGCGCGTTGTCGATGGGAAAAGGTGGTCACGGACTAGGAGCTGAGCGAACGGGCGGCTCTGTTGTGCGCCGTGGAGCCCCTACGCTGTGGAATGCCGCTTATAATCACAAGCAGTTTTGGGATGGCCGCGCGGAGGATCTTGAGGAGCAGGCGAAAGGTCCAATCACCAGCGACATCGAGATGAATGAAAATCCCGATACGCTGGTAAGAGAGCTCAAGGGTATTCCTGAGTATGCTGAACGTTTCGATGCAGCGTTCGGCGGGACCTCCGGCTCGGGAGTTTCGCTTGATAACGTTCTTAAGGCCGTTGCAGCGTTTGAGCGAACGCTTACAGCTAACAACTCGCCTTTCGACCGCTTTGTCAGGGGCGAGCTCGGAGCTCTGACGCCCGCGCAACGAAGAGGATTCAACCTCTTCCGATCTGGACGCACTCGTTGCTTTGAATGTCACGGCGTCCCAACCTTTGCCAACCGCGACTTCAAGATTATCGGTGTGCCTGAGGTCGATGCCTCTCAGCCAGACTACGGCCGCTTCGAAGTCACCAAAGGCGAGGGCAACAAGTATGCGTTCAAGGTTCCGACTCTTCGCAACGTGGTATTGAACGCTCCGTATATGCACAACGGAAAGTTCAAGACACTGGAAGAGGTCCTTGATTTCTACGCTGCGGGCGGAGGTCCCGGGGTCGGATTCAAGGATCCGAAAGTTGATGACAAGATTCATTCATACACGATCTCAACACAGGAAAAGCAGGATCTGATCGAATTTCTATATGCCCTTACTGATGAAACGAATCTTCCGGAGTTTCCGAGCAAGGTGCCTTCGGGATTGCCGGTGGTGCCGAGACTAAGGAACGCGGCACGTGAGCTTGTAGCGAAATACAATACAGGTTCTCCGAAAGAAGTGGTGGCCGAGCGCCCGCCGCAGACGATCACCGTGAAGGCTGGCGAGTCAATCCAGGCTGCCGTGGATCGAGCACGTCCGGGCGATGTGATCGAAGTTATGCCCGGGATCTACAAAGAGGAAGTAAAGGTTGATTTGGATAATATCACTATTCGAGGCGTGACATCGGAGATACCACCTGGGGATTCTGCTGGGATCGTGAGGCGTCCGATCTTTGATGGTGAAAATAAGCTCTCCGACGGTGTGCTTGCCAGTGGCAGCAGTTTTGTTCTTGAGAACATTGATCTTCGAGACTACACAGCGAACGGTGTAGTAGCACAGCATGCACGCAACGTGACATTCCGCAATTTGAAGATTGAACACACCGGATTATACGGTGTTTATCCAGTGAGCTGCACCGGAGTAAAAATCGAAAACTGCGTCGCCACCGGAATCGCGGATGCTGCGCTGTACGTCGGACAGTCGCGGGATATCATTGTTAGAGATTCCGAAGCGCACGACAATGTCACCGGTATTGAAATAGAGAACTCAGTCAATGCAATAGTCGAAAACAACTACGTTCACGACAACACCGGCGGTATTCTGGTGTTTATTCTGCCAAATAACCCCTCAAAAGTTGGCCGCAACTGCATCGTGCGCAACAATCGAGTTATCAATAACAATCATGTGAACTTCGCCAACCCGAATTCCATCGTGGCCAACGTCCCGCCAGGCACAGGAGTGATGATAATGGCCGCCGACAACACCGAGGTGACTAGCAACGAGATTCGCAACAACGACTGTTACGGCGTTGCGGTATTTAGCCTTGAAGTCGCTTTCGAAAAGGGCACCGCGTTCGATGTGGGCCCGATTCCCGAGAACAATTGGATTCATGGCAACACTTATTCCGATAATGGGCACAACCCCGCGGGAGCCGTGAAGCGCGCTGGACTGAAGGGAGCCGATCTGGTTTGGGATCTCAGTGGTTCATCTAATCGCTGGGAGGAAGCAAACGCGTCGAACTCAACGCCGTTGTTGAATGCTCGTTGGCCGGCGCTGGCAAGGCGGGCGTACTGGCGCGCGCTCCAACTGGCACAAAAGTATTTGTGATTTGCAGTCTAGAGGGGGCGGATTTCAGATTTCAGATTACAGATTTCAGATTGCGTCTTTCAGATTTCAATTGCAATTTCAGATTGAGGTGAACAGTGTCACGATCTATCGTCGACGTAGAGGTTAACAACGAGACCGTTAACGGAATCGAAACTGACGGGATTCAATCAGAGAAGGGAAGTGGCGTTTTCACCGCGAGTCTCACGGGTCAATGCCTTGCCGAGTTCGTGGGCACTTTTATAGTCATCCTCGTCGGCGATGGAGCAGTCGCGGCTGCGGTGATGACCAATCAGCTGGATGGTTGGGGAGTCGCGATGATGTGGGGCCTTGCAGTAACCTTCGGCATTTATGTTGCCGGTCCGGTTTCAGGCGCTCATTTTAATCCCGCCGTCACGATTACCATGGCGGTCTTCCGAGACTTTCCCAAAGCCCGAATAGTCCCGTTTATTGCGAGTCAAATTGCTGGGGCGTTCACAGGCGCAGCTGCAGTCTACGGGATGTGGCACGGTTACTGGGGCCATGCACTGGAGAAGCTCGGCATTCAGGTCGGTGGACCTGGAAGCCAGAAACTGATGATGATTTTCTCTTGTTTTTATCCAAATCCCGGCGGCATTGGCGTTGATACGAGTGCTCTTTCTGCCGTTTCCACCGGCGGAGCGTTCTTTATTGAAGTTTTGTTGACGATGTTCCTTTTATTGATGATCTTCGCGCTGACGGAGCCGGACAATCCGGGAATGCCTCAGGCAGGGCTTGGCCCGCTGTTTATCGGGTTGACGGTGACGGCCATTGTAGGTATCGGTGGGTCACTGACGATGGACGCAGTTAATCCGGTCCGCGACTTTGGGCCGCGGTTGTTCTCTTATGTCATCGGCTTCAGAAGTATAGCGTTTCCCGGCCCGCGCGGTAACGAATGGTGGCTGTATATCGTAGCACCCATTCTTGGTGGACTGGTTGGCGCTGCTGTGTACCGTTATTTAGTGCGAAGGTTTCTGCCGAGACCCTCTTGATCAGTATTCCCAGTAAACAAATCAATTAAGGAAACCGCCAACAATCACGGGTGAGGTTTGCCTTATCTTGATGCGGCGATGTATGTCTCTCGATCACTCAGATCGCCGAGCTTACTTGAAGAGTTTATCGAAGGCTGAGCGCGCATCTTTCACTTCGGCTGCGGCCGTGGTAGTTTCGCGCTCGATGGTCTTGCGGGCCTCAAAAAGGGTACATTCGTTGCGCAACTCCTTTTTAGGGATACGTTCGGTGATCGGTTTGCGACACTGAAAACGAGCTCCCGGATCGAAGCTAACGCAATTCTTGCAAGTGTGTAAATCGCTGTGGCATTTTGGGCACTGAGCGTCAACGGTAATTCCATCGATATCAATGTTGACCATTGTTCCGCAGAGGGCACAACGAGTTACCTCACGGAACGCGGGCATCTTCGGCGCGCGTAAATCGCCGCGTGGTTGACTAGGAGGGTGCGGCCTTTGTTCTCTTTCTTCTTGTTGATAGCCGCGCTGCTTATACTTTCTATCCATTAAGATCTCCAGTTGTTAGCACAGGCAAAGGTTTGTTGCCGGTTTCAGCGTCCGGTTAGATAGTGATTGTCTGCCAGCTTGGCAAAAAGCCCGGTAAGCACGGGTTGTTGCCTAAAAATCGATCGGAACCTTGTACGGGGTTTCCAAGAGCGATAGATGTGCCACTTCCGTTATACATCATAAGCGAATGGGAATCAAACAGTTTTATGTATCGCGTGACACAAATGACTATCAGAAAAGACTCTAGCCTTCCGGCAGGCAGGAATTTACTCGCTGGCCTGGAATCAAAACAGCTTTATCATCAACCACATCAAGATTACGTGTAGCGACCAAAGCGTTAAGGCATACGGCAACTGGAACTTGATCACCCCATACTGATCCCGCATGTTAAGCAGGGCGGCGGGAACTATATTGAAATTAGCGGCCATTGGCGTCATTAGGGTTCCGCTTGAGCCTGCGGTCAGAGTGATGATCGCGACCATCTCGGGGCGCACCCCAAAAGGCTGGATAATCAGCGGCGCCAGCACACCGGTTGCGATTACTGGAAAAGCGGCAAACGAGTTACCCATAACGATGGTAAACATCGCCATACCGAGACAATTTGCCAGTACAAGTAAGAAGAGGTTGTCGGCAGGAATTATTTTATATATTCCCCCCGCAATGAGATCACCTACCTTTGCGGCAGTGAAGATAACACCTAATGAAGCCAGCAGCTGAGGAAGAATGTTCACGGCCCCCATTGCATCATTAAGCCTTCGACCCTCCTGCATCATAGTTTCGAATCGATCGCGCGTGATCCACAAGCAAGTCGCCATTGCGCACAAACCGCCGAATCCGAGCCCCACTAGTGCCCCTCGGTTCACATCCAGTTTGAGGATGCGAAATGCTATAGCAAACAGGAAGGTCACGATCGGGATCGCCAGTACAGGCAGGAAAATTCGGCCCCCGAGTCGCCTGGCGTGGATAATTTGCTCTTCCTTTGTGGACTCATTGTAGTGTCCGCGAGAGACGCCGCCGGTTCCGTCAATCGCTACCATAAACAGAACCAACAAACCGGTAAGCCAATTCGGAAGAACGCCGGTCGCGTCTGGAGCGGTCGAGCGCGCAAAGACGAAGATCGCGCCAAGTATGAGCCAGAAGAGTCCGGTGCGCACACGCCGCGGGTTGATCCGATCGCGAAACGAAAGCAATGATAGAATCCATAGTACAATGCCTGTAATTACATAAACCGCGTCCAGGCTGAACACTCTACTGATAATCGACAACAGTGTTGAGGCTAGTTGCGTCATCTGGTTGTCGCAGCGCTTTTCTGGAAGTTTCGATCAAGCAACCAAAACTGAACTGCAGCGAGCACCACTGAGATGGTGGCTATAGGTATCGCGAACATCACCAGGCTCCAGACACTGACTGCATATCCGAGCCCGGCCATTACGCCGAATACGAGGAGTATACCGGGCTGCACCACTGACAGATTTTGTCCATAAAAGTTACCGTAGTTCTCGCTGGCGGCGTTCGCCGCTTTGATCTCTTCGACCATATCTGTTGGGAGTTCTTCAGCGCTTGACGCATGAAGCACACCTTCCGCCGCGCCAACCGACATCGGGAAAATCAACGGTCTCACGAAGGATGGATGGCCATTGAGACGGATGCCTACGATGCCAGTGAGGACTCGAAACAATTGGTAAACGATTTGAAGGCGGCCGACTGTTGCGGCGGCGAATCTGCGAATGAGCGAAGCAGATTGCTCCTGCAGCCCATATCTTTCGGCAAGACCTATTGCCGGAAGCGTAATGATGAATAGAGTCATAAGCCTGTTATCGGCAAAGGCCTTCCCCAGCATGTTTATGATGCCCTCCTGGCCGGGCTTGGTGAGGAAAGGTAGAGCTTCGAACACGCGATCGCCTGAGAACAGTGGAAGGCCCGCCGCGAGTCCGGTCACCAGTCCCGCAGTCACGACAACGAGTGTCGTTCGCAATCGAAGCGCTAGACCCACAATTACGATTGCAATTCCAATTAACTTGAATAAATCGGCTGGATGCACAATTCCTCCTCGGTAATAGGTCGTCTGAAACGCGGGAGCGAGTCTACTCCATGCATAATCGAATCGTCACGAATCTAAATCCTTTTTTGGCTATACAGCGCTGGAATTTGAAACCAATCGGATGAATTCAACGGTGTGACCAGGGATAAAGCCGGCAACGTCCGTCCATTGCTTCCACGCAGCTTCGCCACCCTATCCCAGGCCGAGGAAGAAAACGGTCAAAGCAGAATCTATCTCGGCATCCACTGGAGCTTCGATAAAACTGAAGGCATCGCCCAGGGACGGAACGTCGGGCACTTCATATTTAAGAGACTGTTCACACCAGTGCCAGGAGGAAGCTCCACAACTCCGAAGAAGTAAATCACTTTCGATCCAGAGAACTCCAAGTCGTGAGGCGGCCCGTCGTGGCCGCCTCATTGAGTTTACGGATTTTTTGCTGCGCTCCGACGGCTACCAGGTTGAAAAATAATTAGCCAATGCGCTAAATATCACTGGACATTAATTAGCCAATCTGCTAAATATTGTTTACGTCATGGCGCGATACAAAGCGACAGGAAGAGAACCGAAAGCCCGGATGGATGCCTACGAGGCAATTTTCACCGCCCTTGCTCATCCGGTGCGTCGGCGAATACTGCTTACGCTGAATTTTGAGGGCGGGTCGATGACTGCGGGCGAAATAGCAGATGTGTTTGAACACGCCTGGCCAACGACTACTCGTCACATTCAAATTCTCGAATCTGCGGGTCTGCTTCGGCACGATCAGCAGGGCCGCAATCGCGTCTATCACATTAATCGACGCCGTCTCGAACTCGTGCGCGACTGGCTCGAATGGTTTTCAAAAGATCCAGGTTAATAAACGGAGGAAATATGGCAGCGAAGACGACAACAAAGAAGACAGCAAAGAAAACACTAAAGAACCACGTTTCTAAGGAGACATCGAAGAGGTTAACTACTGCAAAACCGAAAGCGCCCGGGCAGCCCGATGTTCCGAGTCTGTTTCGACTGAACCTCGAAGTGGGCGATATCGACGAGGCAGCCGATTTTTACGGTAAGCTGTTGGGGATAATTGGACGGAAACAGGCGGGCTCGCGATGTTACTTTACGTGCGGTCCAGTCACGTTACAGGTCGTGGACGTCTCATCCTCAGGTAAACCTCACCCCGCAGCAAAAGCCTTGTATTTTACAGTGAAGGACCTCGACGCCATTTTTGAACGTGCAAAGGCGCTTGGGTGCCTCTCGGGAGAAGGCGTGCACGGCGTTTCGGGTGGCCAAATCAGTGTGCGGCCGTGGGGTGAGAGGTCATTCTACGCGGAGGATAAATGGGAGAACCCGCTTTGCTTTGTTGAGGCCGGCACGATCTATCCTGGATAAGAATTCAGATCGATGCGCCTGCTGCGATCACTGTGGCTTTGTTGGAGCCTTGTTTAGCTTTGCCAAACTCACCAGGTTTGCAAGCATCCGAAATGATCCAGCATTGCCTGCAAGCAGTTGCAGGCGCCACTGACAACTCGTGTAGATGTATGTTCCTTCGCCGTAACGCGCGACGAGCAGGCCGCCTCGATTTGGTTCTTCACCGGGATCCGCGGATTCAAGCAAGGGAACGAACTCTTTCGACCACTCCCGGGGAATGTTCAGCGCTCGTTCAAGTACCCAACCGTCAAAGTCCTTCGAACTCATCTTATTCGGTTTCGACATCAACGGGTTGTCCGGATCGAGGATCTTCACCGAAGCGGCTTCATAGACAATTCGATCCTTCGAGAGCCTGATTGTGTATGGAGTAATCGCGGTGTTTGACAGCAAGAGGTTCCAATCATCCGGAACCTGGTCAAGGACCACGAGGTTTCCGCCCTGCCGCACATATCGCAACAGGCAGCGGTTGTGTGACATTAACTCAGGATGAGCGTAGTAAGCCGCACTGTCGATTATGATGGTATCAAAGCGGGCTAGGTCGCCACATCCGAGACGAGACTGAGCCGTGGTATTAGCATTACCATGCTCGGTGACCGTTATCTCGGCGATTCGCAATTCGCTGTGCTCTACGCCGAGTTCCGTCAAGGCAAAGGAGATCCAGTTGTTCAGAGATTTTACATAGCCCACCTTCAGGCCATCCGCTACTTCGAACTCCGCGGCCTTTACCACAATCTTCGCAGAGCCCAACGGATCTGCCGACGCGGGCTTTTCCCGCCGGAACTCGAGCAAAACATCGGGAGCAAGCGGCGGCTTCAGGATAGGAAGTCGTAGCTTGAGTTGTATCGTAACTTCCTCGTCTTCGCGAACAAAAGAGATGTGTACCGGATCGTATTCGTCATCCGCGAGGGCCAGCGGCACAACCCATAATGCGCCTGAAAGCTTGGACGGAGTTCGATTACGAAGTCGAACCGGGAAACTGATCTCCTTCTGCTTCGCCCAATCTTGCACGAGCGCGAACGGAATTGTTGAAATTTCGACAGGCGATGTGACGTCGAACCTGGCCAACGCGGCCAAACGAACATTCACCTGCCCGAGTGCTACTTCGGCGAATACTATCAATCGCCCGCCGAATGACTCTGCTGGTTGAGTCCCAGGTAGAGATGAAGCGATAGGAAAGTACTCCTCATCATACAAGTGTGACTTTCGCGGTACGGTGAGCGCCGAGTCTTTTGGAATCTCGTACTCGATTTCTCGAGTCAGAGCTCCGCCTGGTCCAACGCCGAAAACATCAGAGTCCTTGTAAGTGAGGTTTTGGTCGGTTGCGCTTAAGCGTTCCGGGGTACTCAACTGCACCGGCAAAACTCGAATCCCGCCGTTTCTAAACACAAATTTGGCCGAAATCATCTGGCCTGGTACCGCGAGTCGATCCGAAGGCGAAACTTCGAGGCTGAGTCCAAGAGCCAGGACAATCGCGCGCTCGAGTGCCTCTCTGAATCTGTAGACCCGGACAAAGTCGGGACCGTAACGAGTGTGAAGCGTTTCGGCCGTTCCCTCAGCTCTTTTTTCAATAAGCCTTTCAACCAGTGCATCAACCAATCGCTCGCCGGTTGCGATTGAATCGAGAAGTCCCACACCACCCACACGTGGCTGCAAGATCGATTGACTTACATTCTCTGGAATCGTTAACCCGTCCAACAATCCCGGAATCAATCCTGTATCCGGCTTTGGACCTTCGTCGGACGACGATGCGATCCGTTTGTAGTAACTGAGCTCACGATCCGGCGTTAGCTGGTCAAGATGTGCGCGTCTGGAAATGAATCGATGGTGCGCTGCCAGCCCAATCTGGGCATAAGTTTTTCCGCGGACTCGATCGAACTCCGTGAGATCGACCTTTGCATCAGGAGATTTATCGCTCGCCCGCTGGAAGAATCGACGAGTGCGCCAACTTTCGGATCCAGCTTCCGGCGGAGGTTCCGCACTAGCCGCCGCGCTGAAAGCCTCAAGTGCCAGCCGGGCCACGGCCCTTTCGACGCCCTCGCCGGACTTGGAATCGTGATTGGTTATGATCACGTCAGGTCGAAGAGATCGAATCGCGCGGACCATTCTGCGCAGGGCTTCATCGTGCCCCCATGCACTAAGGGCCTCATCAGGCGACTTCGAATATCCAATATCACGGAGATTTAGAAAGAACACATCCGCGCCTACGAGGCGAGCGGCTTCAACTGCTTCGTTGGTATGAATAGTTCCAAGATTCAGGTCTTCGGTGTCAGGCCAGCTGTCCTCGCTTTCGCCACGCGTAGCGAAGAGCATCACCACCCGAGCGCCAAGCTTTTTGCGAACATAGGCCAGAGTCCCGTCATCTTCATCACCGGGCCGGGCCGAAACTGACAAAACTGTGAATGGATTTGTAATTTCGCGAAGTGTCTGGTCGAGAGCGACAATGCCTCGCTCATCTTCAACTCCGCCGGACTCAGAATGCGCTGCGCTGGAGAGAGGTTTCTGGGGATGGCCTAAAACAGGGTACACCGTGTTGGCATACGTTAAGAATGTAAATGAGACTATTAGCGCCAGAACTATCTTCATGTTCTTATTCAAACGCGATTTGCTGCTGATTGATCATTTTATCATTACTTCTGTTCGGAGCGAGTGCGATGCGCAGAGCGCCTGTGCTTGCGCTTCGTAAGTTTGAATCGTTTTGGGCAAGGAATTTAGATTTGGGCAGCGTGCATCAAATCTTTTGTGTTAGCATTGGTGATCAATCGCAGGATCTGGACTACCCCCACAACTAAGGCCTACTCAGGACAATGAAGAAAACAAAGTCGAAAGCGAAGACTGCGAAACAGCCCGCAGAGGAACACAAGAACGCTGCAAAGCAGTCTGTAGGCGATAAGAAACGAGCTGCAACCGAACGGCAGCTAAAGCTGCTGATCGGATTACTCTGTGTCGGCCTTTCAGCAATTGCGGTGGTGCCTTTCTTTTTCATGGGACGTTCCGAAGTAGGTACGGGATCATTTGAGCTGCGAATGCCAACGACTCACGACATGTTCCTGCATTACGATCAGATGAGATCATTCTACAACGGGCTCGCAGCGAGAGAGGTTTATCCGCGATGGGAAGAAGAGACCAACCGCGGATTTGGCGCGCCCACCACCAGCTATTACCCGCCTGGTGTCTATTACTTGACCTCTGCGCTTTATGTGCTCACTGGCGACTGGTTGCGAACACTTCTAGATGCTCATCTGGCCATGATGATTGCGGCGGCCGCAGCGCTTTACATCTACGCGAAAAGAGTGATGGGTCGTGCGGCTGCGTTGGCGGCAATGGCAGCATACATCTTTCTTCCGTATCACATTGCGGATCAGTACCAACGGGGAGCATTGGCGGAGCTTCTGGTGTTTGTGTGGATGCCTTTGATGTTGCTCTTTGGTGAGCGATTGATGAAGGCCCCATCGCAAACAGGCGAGGGTAGTGTCCTCTTAAACATCGCTGGACTTGCGGCAAGCTACGGGGCGTTTCTCTGGTCACATCCTCCAACAGCCTATCAATTCACTTTGGCATTCGCTTTATATGTGCTCTTGCTGGGTGTGATTCGCAAAGAATGGAAAGGATTAATAACGGTCGGGATCGCCGTGATTTTGGGCATAGGCTTGGCGTCAGTGTATTTGTTACCGGCGGCAGCCGAGCAAGACCTGATACACAGAGAATACATTGCGCAGACGTGGCCTTATCACAAGACTTATGTTTTCGTGCACGATCTTTATAACCGTGAGTTTCATCGTGGCTTCTTTAATT
>DATFWY010000161.1:0-59878 GCA_035258805.1 Blastocatellia bacterium
CTATAGATTATGCCCGCCACAGTGGAGCCGCACAGGCGAACCGATTCATAGGTACAATTCATTTAAGTCATCTTTACTAATGCGGATCATATTGCAGGAGGCGATCGCAATGGCTGACAAGTTTCTTGTGCGTCGCGAGCGCTCGGTTTTGAAACGAGGAATATCGTTCAAGCGAGCATTTTCTTGGTTGGTTGTAACGGGATGCGCTGCGCTGCTTGTCTTTACGAGCACGCGCGTTGCTCGCCTCGATGCACCCGATGCGTTTGCGATTAGAGATGTCCAGATTGTCACGGGAACCGGCAAGACCATCGCCAAGGGCACGATTGTTTTTCGCAAGGGTCTGATTACTGACGTCGGTGAAAGCGTCAAGATTCCTGCGGACGCGCGAGTTATAGACGGCGCTGGGATGACAGTCTACCCGGGCCTGATCGATGGCTATACCAGCCTGGGTCTTGCGGCGCCCACGACTCAAACTCCGGCGGGAGGCGGTGGTGGTGGGCGGCAAGCTGCCATTGCTGCCGCTGCAGCAGGTACACAACCTTCGCCTGAAGCTCGGCTCGGTGACCCATCATTAGCAGCCGCGGATCAAGTTAAACCCGGTACCTCTTTCGAGGATCCCCGATCCGTCGGAGTAACCGCCGCTCTGAGTAGCCCGAGACAGGGAATCTTTGCTGGCCAAAGCGCGCTGATAAACCTTGCCGGTGAAGACGCTTCGAAACTGGTTCTTCGAGCGCCCGTGGCATTGACGGTGCAATTCAGCGCCGGCGGCGGGTTTGGCGGCGGCTATCCGGGCTCGCTCATGGGCACGGTTGCGTACATTCGCCAATCCTTTTATGACGCAATTCACTACCGTGATGAAGTTGACCGGTACAATCGCACCAAGCGAGGAGTAAGCAGGCCCGATCATGATAAGCGTCTTGCTGCTCTCCAGCCCGCGCTGAGGGGTGAGTTGCCGGTGCTGTTTGTTGCTAACTCAGACGGCGACATACGACGCGCACTACAAATCGCGGATGAGTTTAAGCTCAAGCCAATAATCGCCGGAGCGATGTACGGATACAGAGTCGCAGACATGCTGAAGGCCAAGGGCGTTCCGGTGATTTTATCAGTCGATTTTCCGAGACGCGCGGCTGATCTGCCTGATGATGAAGACGAAACTCTACGGGTGCTACGGCAACGCGCGGAGGCTCCAAAAGGAGCAGGAAAGCTGGCGCAAGCCGGAGTGAAGTTCGCGTTCACATCGGGATCGCTCCGCCCGCAGGACTTTATTGCAAATGTGCAGAAGGCGGTTGAGAACGGCTTGTCAAAGGATGAAGCATTGCGAGCACTGACCGTGAATGCCGCGGAGATCTTCGGAGCAGGGGACCAGCTGGGAACAATCGAGGTCGGGAAGATCGCGAATCTCGTTGTCGCTAGCGGTGATCTGCTCGCAAAAGATACAAAGGTCCGACACGTCTTCATCGATGGTGAACAGATTGAGTTGAAGAAGGCCGATGCTGTGTCGGCTCGCGGCGGACCAGGAGGGGGGCGTTTCGGCGGACCCCCGAGCGCAGCGGCGGTCGACCCATCCGGCACCTGGTCGCTGGTAGTTCAATCGCCTCAAGGTGAAATCACATCGCAGTTGACGCTGGCCAAGGACGGCGAGCAGATAACAGGCACGCTTGGCACCCCGATGGGGAACGTTGCGATCAAGAGTGGGCGTATGAACGGAAATCAGATGCGGCTGACCGCTACAATCGATGCTGGGGGGCAGATGGTAGATGCGACGATCATCGGGACTATCGAAGGCGATTCGATGCGCGGCTCGATTGTCATGGGTGCGATGGGCTCGTTCGAGTTCACGGGAACCAGGCCCCGGTAGAGGCCATGTTTTCACGCAGCGACTTTAGTCGTTTAGGGGAAATTATGAAAAAGATCAACGCGATTCTGTCATTGATCATGGCGATGACATTGGTAGTTTCGGCGGTTGCACAGACCGGCAGCAATGCGAAATTGACTCTCGGTGCTGGCTCAGCCACGTCCGAAGCCACTGCCTCTGCTGCGCCAGTCGAAACGCTGATTAAGAACGCGACTATATTAACGGCATCTCACGGGACGATTAACAACGGGTCGATCCTGATTCGGGAAGGAAAGATCGCCGAGGTTGGCCCGAATGTGAAGGCGCGTGATCCGAACGCTCGCGTGATAGATGCCACCGGCAAGTTCGTCACTCCTGGAATAATCGATTGCCACTCGCACACCGGCGTAGAGGGTAGCGTGAACGAAGGGTCGTTGTCGGTGACGGCGATGGTGCGGATCCGCGACGTAATTGATCCGTACAGCCCGGCTATATATCGCGAGCTTGCGGGCGGAACAACCGCAGCCAATGTGTTGCATGGCTCTGCGAACTCGATTGGCGGACAGAACGCGGTCGTGAAGTGGAAGATCGGAAAGCCGGTGGATCAATGGTTTATTCCGGATGCGCCTCCGGGCATCAAGTTCGCACTAGGTGAGAACCCAAAACAATCAAACACACAGGGGCGAGCTCCGAACGCCCCGCGGCGATATCCGGCGACGCGGATGGGAGTTGAAGAAACGATCCGTGAAGCGTTCGTCAAAGCAAAAGATTATATGCGCGAATGGCAGGAATACGACGCAAAGAAACCTACGGATAAGAACGCGATTGCACCGCGTCGCGATCTGATGCTCGATGCGTTGGTTGAGATCCTGCAAGGTAAGCGATATGTCCATTCTCACTGCTACCGCCACGATGAGATTTTGATGCTCCTCAATCTAAGTGACGAGCTGGGGTTTCACGTGCAAACGCTGCAGCACGTTCTGGAGGGCTACAAGGTCGCTCAGGAGATGGCTGCACATAAGACTGGCGGTTCAACTTTCTCAGACTGGTGGGCGTACAAGCTCGAAGCTTACGATGCGATCCCGTACAACGCCGCTCTTATGGCATCCCGCGGGGTGATTGTTTCAATGAATTCTGATTCCGATGAGCTTGCAAGACGACTCTATTTGGAAGCTGCAAAAGCAATGAAGTATGGAGGCGTGGCCGAAGAAGAAGCGCTCCGGATGGTCACGCTGAATCCGGCAATTCAACTTGGAATAGATAAGCGAGTGGGCTCGATTGATGTAGGCAAAGACGCCGACCTTGTGATCTTCAGCCAGCATCCGTTCTCGGTCTACACGGTCGCAGAGATGACGATGATTGAAGGAGAGGTCTACTTTGATCGCAACGAGGACCTCAAGCAGCGAGAGGCGCTGAAGCGCGAAAAAGCAGATTTGATCAAGAGAGAACGAGATCAACGGGGAGGCGCACGGCCTCCTCGCGTGGAGCGACCGGACGAACCGCAGCCTCGCCCAAACGAATCTCCGCGACCGAATGAGCCGTAGCTGCCCAGTCATTGCCCGATGTGTTTTGCTGAAAAAGAAGAACAAACTCCGGTTTGTAAAGCGCCCGAAAGGACGAAAGATGAAGAGCAATAAGAGGTCTTTGATAGTGTTGGCGTCGGCCGCGATCCTGTCGCTATCGGTTACTTTTAGCGGTTCAACGCTGCGTGTTGCCTCAGCCCAGAATGATAGCTACGCAATTCGCAATGTGAAGATCGTCACCGTAACCGGCCCGGTGATCGACAATGGAACTGTAGTTATCTCTAATGGAAAGATTTCTGCAGTCGGGGCGAGTGCGTCGGCACCCTCCGGTGCAAAAGTAATCGAGGGGAAAGGACTGTCAGTCTATCCGGGAATGATAGATGCCGATACGGAAATCGGTTTGACCGAGATCGGCTCGGTAGCGGGATCTGTCGACACCAACGAAATCGGCGACAACAACGCAAACATTCACGTCGACGTCGCTATTCGTCCGGATAGTTCTCATATTGCAGTAACCCGGGTAAACGGAATCACGACCGCTCTCACCGCGCCGCGCGGCGGACTAATAGCAGGCCAGAGCGCGATCGTGAACCTCGATGGCTGGACCCCGCGCGAAATGGTACTGAAATCTCCGGTCGCGATGCACATTAACTGGCCCGGCGGAGGAGGTGGACGTGGCTTTGGCGGAGAGTTTGGAGGTCAGCAACGCTCAGCGACTGAAGCGCGTCGCGAGCAGGAAAGACAGATTGAAAGCCTGAAGAAGATTTTACGCGATGCTACCGCATACGCGGACGCAAAGGATGCGAGAGCGAAGGATCCCAGTCTTCCGAAGCAGAATGTAGATTTGAAACTCGAGGCATTGATTCCGGTAGTGCGCGGGCAGATGCCGGTTGTGATTAACGTTAATCTCGAACGTGACATAAAGGCCGCGATCACATTTGTTGGCGAGATGAAGCTGAAAGCCATCATATCGGGCGGCGCTGAAGCTTATCGGGTTGCCGATCAGCTCAAGGCCAGGAACATTCCGGTTATCGTCGGGCCGGTATTGCGCGTGCCAGTAAGAGAAGATGACCCCTATGACGCTGCATTCACCAATGCAGGGCTGCTCTCGAAGGCCGGCGTAAAAATCGCTTTTCAAACCAACGATTCGGCCTATTCAAGAAACCTTCCTTATCACGCCGGAATGGCCGCGGCTTTTGGCTTGCCCAAAGAAGAAGCACTAAAAGCGGTGACAATCTATCCCGCTGAGATCTTTGGCATTGCTGATCGGATAGGCTCGGTCGAGACCGGCAAAATCGCAAATCTCATCGTTACTGACGGCGACCCGCTCGAGATACGGACTCAGATAAAACACGTGTTCATCAACGGACACGACATACCACTCACCAGCCGTCACACTGAGCTTTACGAGAAGTACAAAGCACGTCCCTGAAGCAGAACAAGAACAGCGGAAACAGGATTAGAACGGACCAGGAATGGTTCCTTTCTCGGGAGTCCCTTCCACAATCAGCGCAATCCGCGTAATCTGCGGATAGTTTTGTAACAGAGATTTGCTTATTGGCCGTCGGGTTTTGTGTCCTGACTCAGTCTTCTAACAATAACATCCTTAATTTCAGCCATCTTATAGCCTAGCCCCCCGAAGGTACGGTTCTTGCAACATGCAGGAGGTTTGACGCCGAGAGAGGGTTCTGTCACAACGACTGACCGAATGGATTTCTTTCAAATCGAATCCAGCGGTGTGTGGCTGGCTGCCGCAATTGTTTTCTTCGCAATTCCGATTTTGGTCATCTACTTGCGGAGATTGAGGCGCAAGCATCGCTCAATAGCCGATATGCGTCCGGGAAATGCCGTGAGACAAGATGATTGGGTATCAGCGGAGATAAAACGATTGTGCTCCGGAGCAGCTTCAAACGAAACATTCATCAGGCGAATGTCGAGTGAAGAGCGAGCGCTGTTTGAAGTAGGACTGATAGACGCACTCAACGGACGTACCAGAGAAGAACAGCACCGGCTTCGGTCAGTGCTTATCAAGAACGGCTATGATGAGTTGTGTTCGCGGCGTGTCATGAGCGAAAACCTTTCGGATCGAATCCGGGCTATGGCGCTGCTCAAACTGCTGCGTCCGCAATGGCGAGACACAGCGGCTGATAACGACCTCGGCGAGGCGGTTGAGGAACAGCGGCGTGCGCGCGGCGCTATTCGTTCTACTGGGCCTCTGGATGCGGACTAATAAACAAATCTCGTTTGGGTGAAAGAAGTAATTTCCGGATCAACAATCAGTCGGGGTTTGGTTGACTGGAGGTATGTATTTCAGTTTGTGGTTTGTTGGTTGGCCGCTTGAACATTTCGAGACGATTGCCGCACTGATTAAACCGAACCTCGTCCATAATATGATTGATGAGCAGAAGGCCGCGACCACTGGGCTCGAGCAAACGGCAAGGTTCGGTAGGGTCGGGTACGTCTTCGCGCGCGAATCCGGATCCTTCATCGCTGACGGTGAAGAGAACGCCCTCGGAACTGAATTCGGCAATTATGTGAACTGCCTTTCGCGGGTCGCACTTGTTGCCGTGTTTGATGGCATTAACGATTGCTTCATCAAGAGCTATTAAGACTTCGGAATCACCTGCGTTAACAATTCCTAGCCGAATCATTCGTTCGTTCAGATAATCCAACACTCCATCGAGATGTCGAAATTCGCTAGGCATCTTGAAGGCTATGCGCTCTTCCAGGAAGGGCAAGACTGCCTCGAGACCGAGCCGCTCGTTTTTTTCGGTGATGTAATTATCGAATGCTGAAAGGTCGTTGCTGGATTGTGCGTGTTCGTGTGGGATGGAATCATCCACACGGAGACTTACTTGATCGGGTTTAGCTTCACTTTCGTGCATCAAACGAGCAGCTCTACCGTCCAAATTGAATCCGCCTGATAAAGGGGCCATCTGAAAGAGCCTTTCACGCTCGTTTCAGATAGAAACTTTATAACATACGCCGGAAGATTTATCTACGTCCCATCCGGGTGTCCTGATTGTCGTGATCGCAGAGGAGCTGTCGTTCCCACCGGGGCTAGATTTCCAGCGTTTGAACCAACCCCTCCGGAACCGATCAGGACACCCGTTCTGCGTCTGCCACCGAAAATTACGAATACGTTAAGAGAATGTTCCGTTTAGACAGTTTTTGTCAGGAGTGAGGTGGGCAACCCGCCCTTGTGGTTCGGGTGAGTTACGGGAAATGGTTAAAACTCACTTCTTATGAAGAAGGATTCGCCCGGCGAAGGCCGTCAGAGTGAGGCGAGGGCCGCCTCTCAAATAAGTGCCGCTGATTCCCTTAGGCCCGCGAGATGGGCCTGACAGGCTGTTTAGAAAGGAGCCGAGATTTATGTTTTCGCTCAGAGCACGGGCGTTGAGATTGAACGACGTCGCACTCGGTAGCGTCACATCGAGATCGCCTTTCATCGATTGAAGACTGTAAGAGCCTCCGTCGCGCAGCTCACCATCAAAGTAGATGTCCCCGCTCGTCACAACTACATCTACCGAAGGGCTATTGACTTTTGTCAGCTGAACGTCGCTGTCTATCGAATGGATGCTCACGGGACCGGTGATTCCGCGAACGTCGATCTTACCCACGATATTCTTCACCGTGAGAGAGGTATCAGGTGGCACGCTCACAACGAAGTCAGCACGAGCCGGCCGAAAGCTTCTCCTGGTGACGATCGTTATTTCGTCGCCGATAACGTGGTCTTCAATCGCAACAGAAGATGATGCGTTTGCTCGCGCCAGGATGCTCTTCTTATCCCAGGCTGAGATATGAATAGAGCCGTTCACGTTTGAAATTGTCAGATGTGCGGGATGTTGTGGGGTGTAGCTCCGCTCAAATCGTTGCTGAGAGTCCGCGGATGTCGTGACAATCGCAAGGAAAATCAAAAGTCGAAAAGTGAGGAATGGCTTCATCGTTGTGCGTGTCTTGTGTTGCTTTTCTAGTGAACCATCTTCGCGACACCAGACCCTCAACGTGGAGCTTAACACCGGGCTAAAACTTGTCGAACCCTTCTAACAAGCGGATCTTTTCTCTGTAGGCGTTAAGCATTAGTTCCTGGGAAACGTCGTCACCCGGATGGTCGCTCAACTGATGCCGGCATTCGGCCAGCGACTGGTTAACGTATAACAGATTTCGCTCGAATGCGTTCCGAAGCTCGGGGTCCCAGGAATCCTTTCGTTGCTCCACTGACTCGCTTAATTGACTGATCTGTTTTTCCAGCACTTGCAAATCAGCCTGTGAAAGTGGCGTGGGGTCAGATGGGCTCAGGGTGATCCCAGCGGTAGATAGTGGAGTGGTGCCATTATCACGTCGCGACAAGATTATTCCGGTCGAGACCACTATCGCTATCGCTGCGGCTGTGGCGATCATCTGCGGAACCGAGAAATTGATGTTAAGCGTTCTGAGATTTTGCAGCCATCTCAGTGATCTATTCCAGAAACTCGGCTGGAGCTCAGCGAGGCCCGCATTGATGCGGGGCCATAAAGCGGTTGATGGTGACTGGACAGGCAGCTGGTGACTGAAGTGGACAATCTGAAGCAAGTCGTCGCGGACAGCCCGGCATGGCTCACAGTCGCTTAGATGGCGTTCTATATTGATCTGCTCGCCGAGCTCGAGCGCTCCATCAATATAATCGGATAATAGTTCTTGACACTGACTACAAACCATTTTTCTTCCTATCTCACGCTATTGTCATTGCTTTGTCAACAACTCGCGAAGCCGCATACGTGCTTTGTGAAGCTGTGATTTAGAGGTTCCAATACTAACCTCCAGCAGGTCCGAGATCTCGTTGTGCTCGTATCCTTCCACATCATGGAGCACGAAGACTGCTCTGTAACCGGGTGGGAGCTCTGAAATCGCCTTTTCGAGCGCCAGCTTATCAACCATCGAAATTCGCCGAGTGCTCTGAAGCGGAGTATCAACTACGTTGGTAAAGTCGCCTTCTTCGCTGGTGTGTTCGAGCTTTACTCCACGCCGGCGAAAATGCATTAACACCTGATTCACAGTTAAGCGATGCAACCAGGTAGTAAAGGCAGAATCGCCTCTAAAGCTTCCGATTTTCTTGTAGACCTGCAGAAAGACCTCCTGCGTAAGATCTTCCGCTTGCGAACCGTTTCCGAGCATTCTCAAACAGAGTGAGAACACACGCCTATGGTGCTGCTCGTACAGTCTCTCAAATGCTTCCGTGTCACCAGCTGCGGCTGCTCTGGCAAGATCCAGGTCCGACGCTGGTTGGGTTCGTTCGCCGGTCACGGGCATTGTCAACGTGTTTGCGATGTAGGCCATGACCTCACAGCTTGTGATGCGATGACCTCAAATCCGGTTGCTCCAAAATTATAGCACTTAAGTTGGCGGGAATGAATTTGTTAGTGAGCTTAAGTGCTTCTAATTTAGAGGCAACGGGCGAAGTGGTGACAGGTCTTAAAGCGCGCGTTCAGCAGTGGGAAACGACAGTTTCCAGCGGAAGGTTAAAATTTCTAAATCAAGATAACCCAAATCGGTGAATAAATCCCTGTTGGCGGCGGTCGCGGGACAGTGCGGCCGCCGCCAACTCCCCATCATCACAGTAACTCGACAATCGCGATTATGGATTCTGCGCTGACGCAGACGCTCCGGGCGTACGCCCGGCGGGACGCTCTCCGAGGGAGTTTGTAAACAAATGAATCTCTACGCGCCGTGGCAACGTTTGGGCAGTCCCAGATGAAGACGTGCTGCCGGTCGTTGAAGCACTCTGCATCATTGGTCTCGCAGCTCCAAAACCTGCTGAAAACATTCGCATAAGAGGAACGTTCCCTTTGTCGGCCAGGTAACGTTGAACGGCGTCTGCACGCAGTTGCGCCAAGCGCTGATTGTAGTTGGTCTCTTTGTCCGAATCTCCAAAGCCTACAATTTCCAGGACAAATCCGCGACGGTCAGTAAGTCGCGCCGCAAATGTGTCAAGCTGGGCCATTGCCTCGCTTGTTAACACTGCGGTACCCGGTTTGAAGAAGACGATCGACGTTCCCTGCAGAGTATATTTATCCAAATTGGCTCGCAGGTCTTCGACATTGCGCTCAACGCCGGAAACTCGAGTGTTGGCCTGCTCGGCCGATGAACCTGCACGATCTGCGGTGGATTGTGCTCTGTCGGCACGCATGCGAGCGTCATCCACGCCTGTTTTGAGCTCGCTGATTTGCTGGGTGTTCCGGCGCGAAGTCTCCTCCAACTCGCTGGTGCGGTTCTCGAGCGGGGTAACTCGCTCCGCAATGCGATTGCGCACATACTTCTTGGTTGCGCAACCGGACTGTAGCGCAACACCCAGTCCCAGAAGCAACGCTACACAAAGCAGCTTGTACATTGTTTTTCCTCCTGCATGTTCGATATTGGCTGAACGAACTAAACCGAAGAGGCACCACGGGCCTCGGAAATCCAGAGCGAGAACCGTGCCACTACCCGTTTGGGGTTATTAAACTCCATTAGCCCTTAAATAGCCTGTATTTGCGCTGGCGCTTTGTGGGTGCTTCCGCCTTGCTTGTAGTACTTTCCCTGCCCGTGGGAAAAATCTACACAGTTGCCCCCTTAAACCGCTGCAATCACTTGGATAGAATCCCTAACTCGGTAGCCCAATCAAAAGAATTGACACGCTCCCCATGCTCGTTAGAATGAAGCGAGTTCAGCACGGTCCCCGCACCCCAACTCTTGAATCCGAGATGGCTTAATGCATTCGCTCTATTACCTGCTTACCGAACAGCACCGAGACGAATTTGCGCCGATGCGTTGCAGCGAACAGACCCTTTCCCGTCTTTTGGGCTACTTCGAGGACGTGGTTACGGAAAACAAACTCCATCCATTGGTGATTGAAGGCCGATGCTTGAACGGCGCCGATCCCGTTCGAGAAACAAAGAGGCTTCACGCCCTGACAGAAGTTTCGCAGCGCGTATACCTGTTTTCTTGTGACTCTGAGTGTCCGCGTCGATCCTGGCAGTGTTCATCCCACTCTGCGCTAACCACACTCGAAGAACGAAATGATCATCAAATCGAGACCGGTCCTTTCATACTTGTAATGGAAGCCCGGTTCTGCGGATTGCTTGCATCTCGTGTCGTGCCGGAAGAAGGAAACGGTAACGGCCAGACCTATGACATGATCTGGACGTTCGATCCGAATGTCGTTTTCACTGCCATCGAATATCTAATGGCGCGGGTTAGCGCACAAAAGCCAAAGGAGCGCGAGCGATTTCTAATGCTCGTGAACTTCTGTACCCCGCACACTTCTTCTTTACGGTTCGCGCTGGCCTTTACTACGAAGGTTACCTTAATGATACAGCGACAGAATGAACTGGAGATGGCGACAAATCGGATAAGCTCGGCAATCTCGAATACGCTTGAGATTGAACAGATACTGCAATCGGCAGTCGAGGAAGTCGGCCGCGTTCTCCGAGCTCGGCGAGCCGCGCTTGTTATTTGGCAAGAAGGCAGCAATGTGCCGGAAGGCATGAGCATCTACGAACGTTCCGGGGGAGGCCAGGAGGAACGCTCGAACGGCGCTGATACGACCTTGCGACTCGACCCATCAGACAGCCTGGAGCGGCTTGAATTGGCTCCGGGTACGTCAGCCGCGAACCGCGCGCACATCGCGACTCCCTGTTCGCTTGAGATGCCGATCACTTACCGCAATATATCGATAGGCGGCCTCTTGATCGAAGACGATAGGGCACTGCGAAACTGGGAAGATGAAGAAGTGTTGATGGTGAAAACGGTATGCGATCAACTCTCGGTCGCGATCAGCCATGCCCGACTGTTCCGACTGATTCAGACGCAGGCGATGACCGACGCTCTTACAACTCTTTTTAACCACCGATATTTGCAGGAGAGACTGGATCGAGAAATGAAGCTTGCAGATCGTAACAATCAGCAGGTTTCGCTCATCCTGCTCGATCTGGATCATCTCAAACATATAAACGATACGTTGGGCCACCGGTCCGGCGACGTGACGCTCTGTCACGTCTCGTCAATCATGAAAGATACTGTTCGCGATGTTGACATCTGCGCGCGATACGGCGGCGAAGAGTTCGTGATCATTCTTCCACAATGTGATCGCGAGAGCGCTATGAAGGTGGCCGAACGGCTGCGCGAGGCGATCGCCTCGAGACCCGTTCCTAAGGTGGGTCGGGTGACAGCCAGCATCGGAGTTGCAACTTATCCAACTGGCGCGAAGAGCAAAGAGGAGTTGATCGAAATGGCGGATCGCGCGATGTATCTGGCGAAAGCCGCGGGACGTAATCGAGTCCGAACGCTGGCGCACCGAAACTACTCGGGCATTGATGTCAGGTAGGTTACTTTCATCTACTTTTTCACACGTTCATACACTGTGATGTTTCCTGCCGAATATAGTTGGGTGAACTCGGCAGATAGACTCTGATTCAACACGCGTTCTCCTTGGATTCGCAAGTCAAGAGGGTCACCCTGCTGCACCACTACGGTCATCACGTCTTTGGGAATTCCGTCACCGAGTTGATGCCACCGCTCGGTACCCTCATGAATTGTATCAGCGAAGCGCAGTCCTCCTTGAGATACAAGCGGCCCGAGCGCGCCAGTGTGCATCAGTATCATCTTGCGTGGCGGGTTTATTTTCAGAAAAGACGCCACTCGAGTCCGCTCTCGTGACGGGCGTGCATTCACCCCGTTCCGGTATCCCTCCTGATAAATAGCCAACTGCGTCGTACCCTCTGAAATCAAATAAACGTATTGGGCGAAAACGACCACTAAACAGACGATAACTGCTAACCGTCGTGAACGTTCATTGAAAAGCAGAACCGCCGCGGGGGCAAATAATGCAATGCCCAACATATGGGGAAGACCGTATCTAACATTAAGCAGCCCAAATGCGCTTATCGGAATGATCTGAATCTCTCCTCGGTAGAGCCCGAATACTTCAAAGAGAAATGGAACCATCAGCAAAGCCGGGGGCGAGTACTCGAGTAACACCTTGCGCTTTGCGACAACTGACCTCGCGAATCCTGCCAGACCAAGCAAAAAGACAAGCGGCCCTGCACAGACCGAAGCCGTAGCTGCCATTGTTAACAAATCGAGCCCTGCGTGACCGACGAATATTGCTGACCAGTTGAAGTTCACGCGATTCTGAATAGCAATTCCTCGTGCGGAATTAGGTCCCGACAGGAACTCAAGGGCATTCCCATATATCTCCCAGTTGTGCCACAGCCAGTAAAGCGGACCAATTGAGGCGAGAGCACCGAACGTCACGGTTGCTCTTACCTTAGTCTTCCAATCGCCGCTTGCCGCCAGGGTCACGAGTAAGATTGAGAATAGGGCTACAGGCCATGCCTCGTAACGAGTAAGGGTTGCGAAAGACACCGCGATTGCGGCGACTGCAAGCCTTCTGGTTGTCTGGTCATCCCGCCAGCATTGAAGCAGGTAAACGGCGACAATAAGGGCAGACATGAACACCAGTTCGCTCATCGGCGTTGTTTGCAGATACAGAACGCTTGGGTTGAAGACAAAAATCGCAAGCGATAACGCTGGGAGCGCTTTTGTGCTAAGTGGATCCTCTCCTCGATAAAGCTTTTGGGCGAGTCGGTAAAGTACCAGGGCGGCGATGATGAAAGAGATCATCGAAACGATGCTTCCAGCCGCACCGGTGCGCCACAACCAATCGTTAGTCACCAGCGGCAACATCATTATCGTTTGAACAGGAAGCCACGGCGAACCAATCTGAATATAGCGCTGGCGCAGAGAAGCATCGGCTGAATCCACTACTTTGCGTGCGATATTAACGTGGGCTACGCCGTCGCCATACACATTAGTCATTCCGTTCAAAAAGAAGTACAGGAACGCCGAGACTGATACCGCGATGACGATGATTGTTATAAGGGTCGTATGAGAAATGGTGATGGAAATAACAGCTTTGTGCGGAAGCTCGGACGCAGAGTGATGGTCTTCTTCCAGAGCAGTTGATGCCATCGTATTGAAGAGGTTTTAAAGAATCGAGAAACGGAATCGACCTAGTCAACCAATTCGAACATCACGTTGCCTGGTTGAGATCTCCGTATGTCTGCATGTTTAAGCCCAAACTCATCTAAAGGGATGCTGAAATTTTATCTTCAGTTTCAGCGATAACTCGAGATATTGAATGTACCTCTTCGACTAATTGCTTGAACATTGACGGTAGCAATGCCTGTGGGCCATCTGACAAAGCTTGCTCCGGGTGGTTGTGAACCTCCACCATTATGCCGTCGGCGCCCACCGCCGTCGCTGCCCGCGCAAGCGGGATTACATTATCGCGTTTACCAGTGCCATGCGAGGGGTCGACTAGAATTGGAAGGTGGGAGCATTGCTGCACCGCAGGTATGATCGATAGATCCAGAGTATTACGGGTATGGTCGGCAAACGTCCTGACACCGCGCTCACACAGGATCACGTCATAGTTACCCTCGGCCATTATGTACTCGGCCGCGAGCAACAGCTCATCTAAAGTTGCCGACATCCCGCGCTTTAGTATTACCGGTTTTCTAGCCTGACCCACGCGCCGAAGGAGGGAGAAGTTTTGCATGTTCCGTGCGCCGATTTGCATTATGTCAGCATATTCTTCAACAAGGTCAGCAGTATCCGTGTCCAGAACCTCAGTTACTATGCTGAGACCAAATCTGCTTCGCGCGTCGGCGAGGATCTTAAGGCCTTCTTCACCCAACCCCTGGAACGAGTACGGAGACGTGCGCGGCTTAAAGGCTCCGCCGCGAAACAGCGTCACTCCGCACGAAGCTACGAGCTCCGCGATTTCCATCGTTTGCTGATGGGATTCAACCGCGCAAGGTCCGGCGATGATCGCGGGTTGACGTCCGCCGATTTCTACGCCGCCAACACGAACGACCGTATCATCGTTCTTGAGATCACGGCCGACAAGCTTATAGGGTTTTGAGACCCGAATAGCCTCGGCAACTCCGGGAAGCATTTCGAACTGCGCAGGATCGATTGCGCCCGGGTTCCCGGTTATTCCGATAGCTGTGCGAGTAGCACCCGGCATGGGATGCGGCTTAAATCCGAGGGCCCGTATAACATTGAGCACATCTTCAACCTGAGTCTGTGTTGCATCAGGCTTCATGACTACGAGCATCTTTTTCTCCGATCCGACCTTTTCTACTTGAGGTCTAACCTGCGGCCTCGATTAATGCAAGGAACACCAATCGGCAAACGCTAATCGCCTACATCCTCTCCGGAGCATCAATGCCCAGGATACCAAAAGCAGAAAGCAGTTGGCGGCGAACCACCCTTGTTATAGCTACCAGCAGCGCACGTCTGCCCTCATCCTGTTCCGACAGGATGTGATGATTGTGATAAAAAATATTAAATCGTTGAGCCAGTTGGAACGCCCACTTCGCCACAATCGCGGGCTCAAGCGCGGTCACCGCGCCGCGAACCGTGTCGGCCAATCTCTCCGCAAGATATAGAACTGCCCACAAATCATCACCGTCTTCACCGCTCAACAACTCGGTCAACCGTTCGCGTGGAAACTTAAGCAGGTCGGTTGAGTCGGAGTCGATCCCTGCATCGCTCAGTTTACGGAATATAGAGTTTGCCCTGACAACTGAGTACTGGAGATAAGGTCCGGTCTCGCCGTCAAAGGCCAGGGCTTCTCTAAAGTCGAAAGATATGATCGAGTTTCGAGTGAATTTGAGCAGGAAATATCGGAGCGCCCCTACCGCGATTTTATGTGCCGCTTCTTGTTGATCGGTCGCACTAAGATCAGGATGACGACTTCTAACTTCTTCGAGCGCGTTTGCCTCGAGCTGATCAATGAAATCATCGGTTTTTACGCCGAGCCCCTTTCTTCCTGACATGCTGACGAAACCGCGTTTTCGATCTTCATCACTGACCTGCTGGCCAAGCTGTTCAGCCGTCGCGGTAGATAAAACAACTTTTTCATACCCCAGATGTGCGCTGCGTTCGACTCGCTCGTCATGGTCCACGGCCATAACGCCTAGTTTAACGTAGTGCTGAGGGTAAGCCTGTCCTATATCTATAACGTTGAAGTAGGCTGCGCCATTTCCAAAACTGGGATGTGAGCTGTCGTTTTCCGTGGGATCCGAGCTGGTAACCCAGGCCACATGTTGATCAGGGTAGCTATGGAACTTCTTGTAATAAAAATCAATGTCCAACTGCCCAAGCTTCCACAAGTGAAAGCTGATGTCCTTTCCGGTGTAAGTTACCGTTCCGTTGGAACGAACGATCACCTTGTCCAACTCGTGTTCGGTCTCACCAGTGTCCGACTCATCTGTTGCTCGCATTACCCAACAACCCGCAAGCTTACCTTCAGTCGCATACTCAATGGCGCCTCTCGCCTTGAGCAGCTCGAAGGTGCGGCTCCATAAGTTCATATGCAGCACATCCGATTCGCGAGGAAGAAGATCGTATTCGATTCCTACGCGCGCCATAGTATTCAGATGGCATTCAAGTATCCGGGTTGAAATGTAGTCGGCTATTTCATAGATCTCGCCCCGACCGGCTTCGAGTTCGTGAAGAGCCTCGCTTCGAAACGCGAGTCTCGACGCGTCCTCTTCATAAAAATTCCCGACCTTCGCGTATAGATCCCAGCAGTAATAATCGAACTTGTCTTGAATCTGACTGATCTGATCGAGAGTCATCTTCTCGATGTGTCTGAATCCAACCACTACGTCGGCAACCTGCACGCCGGTGTTGTCGATATAGTTTTGGATTTCAACCGTTTCTCCGGCGGCACGCAGCATTCTGACGGTTGTGTCGCCAAGCACTGCGTTACGCAAGTGACCAATATGAGCGGCTTTATTAGGATTAACTGCGGTGTGCTCAACGATTATCTTTCCGCCCAATTGCGGCGCAAGCTCCTGTGGCTGATCGACTGCACTAAGAATGAACGTGGCACGATCAAGATAGAGATTAAGGTAACCTGCGCCTGCTACCTCGACACGTGCGAGGCCCTCTGTTCCGCGCAGGGTATCCGCTAGCTTGTTGGCGATGTCTCTTGGGTTCTGTTTTTGGCCTGTGGCCGCTTTCATTCGCTTGGCGAGTTCGAACGCGACCGGGAAGGCCAGGTCGCCCAGGTCCGTTCGCGGCGGCACCTCTACCGGAATATCAGCCAGATCGATATCGTAGAGCTTGTGAATCGCGGAGTGTACCCGCTCGTGCATTGTCTCTTGAATTGTCATTGTTCTTACAATGTACCGAAGAATGAAGCTTATTGTGAGGCTCGCCTGATTCTCGGAATCCCAAAATATTATCAGTGTGGTTGATGTTTTTGAAGTTGTGAGCAGTACGGAACGAGAGCTTCTGTAGCGACCACAGGATGCTTCTGGAGCGAGAGCGTGTGCTCTCCCCTTTTCTTACCTCTGAGGCGGTTGGTATGAAGAATGGATTGAAGAGCGGACTTCGTGTGCACGCACAGGCTCTTTTCGTTTGCTTGACTCTGCATCGAGGCGCTCTTAGCATCTGAATTTTGCGGCCAGGAGAAGAGCGATGGTTCTGACGAGCGTCACAGACGAACTTATTTCAGCGTTTGATCGCGCCCGCAGTATTACTGTTCTTACTGGTGCAGGCGTTTCGGCTGAAAGCGGGGTGCCGACGTTCCGAGGCGGCGGCGATAGCGAGATTTGGACCTGGCGTGGAAGACCAGTAACAGAGTTGTCATCGGCCGAGCTGATGGCTACTGATCCTAAGCTCGTCTGGGAATGGTTTGATCATCGTCGGCGCATGCTCACCAGCATTCAACCTAATGCCGGACATTTCGCCTTGGCCGAATGGGAACGACGGGCCGGCGATTTCACATTAGTCACGCAAAACATTGATGACCTGCATCGCGCTGCAGGGAGCCTGAATGTACTCGAGTTACACGGGAACATTTGGCGCGCGCGATGCTTAAGATGCGCAAGCACCTTTGAGGCACGGGAAACGCCGCTCGAAGAGAACCCTCCGTTGTGTCTTGCTTGCGGAGGACCCGCGCGGCCTGATGTAGTACTTTTTGGAGAGATTTTGCCGGAAGGTGTCTTCGAGCGGGCAGAAGAAGCAGCCGTTCGATCAGATCTTTTCTTCGTGATAGGTACTTCGGCAGTTGTCTATCCTGCGGCCGGCCTGCCTATTGCGGCCAAACGAAGTGGCGCGCGCGTTATTGAAGTGAATCCGGAAATGACTGATATCTCATTCGTCGCAGATGTGACGCTGCTTGGCAAAGCAGGAGAGCTTCTGCCTCAGTTTTTGAAGCAACGTGGTTAGCCGGTTAATAAATGGAGCGGACGTAATGCGGGCCGTGTACTTCGATTGTTTTGCCGGATTGAGCGGCGACATGATCATCGGAGCTCAACTGGATTTGGGCCTCGATTTCGAGTCGCTTAACCAGCAACTATTATCTCTCGGCCTCGACGGCTACAAAATTAGTAGCCGCCGAGTCACGCGAAGTGGAATCGCGGCTACAAAGTTTGATGTCGAGGTGGACGAGAAGAGTCATCCCGCCAGGACTATTGCCGATATTCGCTCTATCATCCTTCGGTCCAACGTAAGCCAAAATGTCAAAGATAGAGCAATCAGTGTTTTTGAGCGTTTAGCCCAAGCTGAGGCTAACATCCACGCGACGATCCCGGACAAAGTTCATTTTCATGAGGTAGGAGCGGTGGATTCGATCATCGATATTGTGGGGGCGATGATCGGATTCGAGTCGCTTGGGGTTGATCGGTTCTTCTGTTCGCCGCTTCGGGTGGGCAGCGGTACTGTCGAAACGCAACACGGAACGTTGCCGATACCCGCTCCGGCCACTGCGCAACTGTTGAGTGGCATTCCGGTGTATGCTGGCGAAGTCGAAGGTGAGTTCGTTACTCCTACCGGTGCCGCGATCGCAGCGACGCTGTGTGAACAGTTTGGACCCCTACCGCAAATGAGGATTGCTGGGGCAGGTTACGGCGCGGGATCTCGCGATCCGAAAGGCTTTCCTAACACACTACGGCTGGTCATTGGAGCGATCGAGTCGGTGAACACGATGGGCTCCGCTCCAGTCGGATATCCGTCGACCTTTGTATCCGAGGAAGTGATCACAGTCATCGAGACCAACATCGATGATATGAATCCGCAGATTTACAGTTTTGTTTTGGATCGAGCATGGGCATTGGGTGCTCTTGATGTATTTCTGACTGCGGTCCAGATGAAAAAAGACAGGCCTGGGGTTTTGCTCACGGTGTTGTGCAAACCGGAAGCGGCAGACGCCACGATCAATATGTTGTTGGCGGAGACAACCACACTGGGTGTTCGTTATTACCAAACCGGGCGACGAATACTAGAACGGACAATTGAAACAGTTGAAACGGAATATGGTCAGGTTCGTATAAAGGTAGCGCGCAGCGGTTCACGCACGTTACACTTTCAGCCGGAGTATGAGGATTGCGCTCGCCTTGCGGCTGAGGCAAAGGTTACACCGTTAGAGGTTCAAAGCGCCGCGATAGCAGCGTACCGAAGCAAACTTAAAATATAGAGACGAAGCCATAAATGCCGAATTCCAGGAACAAAGAGGGACAATCCGGTGCGCAAAGGAGTAACCACTTTGATGCATCAAAGGTAGCCGCCGGAGTGCGGTTGATACTCGAAGGTATCGGTGAAGACCCAGATCGTCCCGGCATCGAAGGAACTCCGCGTCGAGTTGCGCTGATGTACGAAGAGATCTGCGCTGGCCTGCACGCCGATCCGCGGGAGTTTCTTCACGTCATCCCCGCTGAGACGCACGACGAAATGGTGATTGTGAAAGACATTCCACTCTACTCGATTTGCGAACACCATTTGCTGCCATTCTTTGGCGTAGCGCACATCGCGTATATTCCAAAAGAGGGGCGGATCGTTGGGCTCTCAAAGCTCGCCCGTGTTGCCGATTTGATGGCTCGGAAGCCTCAGATTCAGGAGCGGCTCGCGACAGAAATCGCCGATCTGCTCGACGATATGCTCCGGCCAACGGGAGTCATGGTTGTCATCGAAGCGGAGCATATGTGCATCGAGATGCGCGGCATCAAGAAGCCCGGCGCGAAGGCGGTCACCAGTGCTTTGCGCGGCGGGTTCTTAAAGGATCAGAGAACTCGCGCGGAGGCTATGTCGCTTCTTTTGGGCCACCAAAAATAATTTGATTACCCGGTTTTTAATTTGAGCTGTTGCCTTTGGCTTGTCACATTGATCACACATTGATGATTCTCAAATGGGAGAAAAGACCTTCTACGTAACCACTCCAATCTACTACGTCAATGCGAAGCCTCACCTTGGCCACGCCTACACTACGCTGGTTGTTGATACGCTTACGAAGTACAAGCGACAACGCGGCGTGGACTCTTTCTTTCTCACCGGTACTGACGAGCACGGGATTAACATCGAACGTGCCGCTGAAGCTAAAGGGATACCGCTTCTCCAGCATGCCGACGAGGTGGTAGACGAATTCAAGGCGGCTTTCGGGCGCCTTGGTATTAAGTACGATCGATGGATTCGTACCACCGATGCCCATCACGAAGCGACTGTGCGAAAGCTGTGGACGATTCTTGAAGAACGCGGGTGGATCTACAAAGGGAACTACGAGGGTTGGTTTTGCGGCTACTGTAATGAGTTCAAGGATGTTGAGGGCGAAGAAGGATCCCCCCTCTGCCCAATTCATCAGCGCCCACTGGATCGCGTTGCAGAGGAGAGCTACTTCTTCAGGCTTTCAGAGTTTCAAAAGCCGCTTCTCGAGCTTTACGAGTCCCGTCCGGACTTTGTGCAACCTGATGTTCGCCGGAATGAAGTGATCTCATTTGTATCCGGCGGGCTCAAAGATCTGTCGATCAGCCGTGTGTCGGTGAAGTGGGGAATACCTGTTCCGAATGATCCGGGGCATACGATTTACGTCTGGTTTGATGCCTTGATCAATTACATCAGCGCGCTCGGCTGGGGTAATGATCGTTACCACGACTTTGACCGCTACTGGCCGGCGCTTCACATGGTGGGCAAGGACATCCTGCGATTCCATACCGTCTACTGGCCGGCGTTCCTCCTGGGCGCCGGAATCGAGCCTCCAAAGATGGTCTTTGTCCACGGCATGTTGCTGCGGGGCGGCCAGAAAATGGGCAAAACGCTCGGGAACGCCATTCAACTAGAGGTGTTGCATCAATACTTCAGCAACGACCAGATCCGCTACTATCTTCTTCGCGAGGTGGTCTTTGGCCAGGATGGAGAGGTTACCTATCAGGGATTAATCGATCGCGTGAATTCTGATTTAGCAGACGGTATCGGCAACCTGGCGAGCCGCACGCTGACGATGATCCGAAATTACTTCGATGGTAAACCTCCTCGACTCAGAGAATCGCAGAACGGGGATGTATCGGAAGTGATCCGCCAGATCGAGGAATCGAAGAAAAGATTTGATTTAGAATTCAGCGTATTGAACTTCTCTCGTGGTATCGAAGCGGCGTGGGCCGGAATCGCGCGAGTTGACAAATTCATAACCGATAGCCGGCCGTGGTTTCTGGCCAAAGATCCAGCGGCTCGCGAGCAGTTGGAAACCGTACTGGCGGTCTCTTACGAAGCTCTGCGTCAATTGGTGCTGTTGGTGGCTCCAGTATTGCCCGATACATCACTAGAGCTATGGCAGCAAATGGGTCTTAGCGGGGAACCGCTTCGAATCAATCCCAACGAAACAATCTGGGGAGCGCCGGTCGATGTGTCGGCGATTGGCCAGATCACTCCTGCGTTCCCGAAAATGGACAAAGGAAAAATAATGGCGGAAATCGATAGCAGCAGTGCCACGCCGTCGAGCGGCAGCTTGTCCGGCGACGAGAGCAAAAAGCAGGAAAGCCCTGTACCCGTAGCGTCGCGGACCTCGGCGGCCGCCGGCCCGTCATCTCCGCCAAGCGACAAGATCGGGATTGATGACTTTGCGAAGGTGGAGTTGCGTGCAGCCACAGTCCTTGAAGCTGAGCGAGTTCCCAAGGCCGACAAGCTATTGAGGCTGGTAGTTGATCTTGGCGAAGAAAAACCGAGGCAAATCCTGGCGGGAATAGCCGAGCATTACGCGCCTGAGGATGTCGTAGGAAAGAAGATAATCGTCGTGGCGAATTTAGCGCCCCGCAAGCTTCGTGGTCTTGAATCAAACGGAATGCTGCTGGCGGCATCGGTAGGAGACGAAGGGCGTCCGGTGCTTGCGACTTTTGGGGAGGAAGTCCCGAACGGCGCAAGACTGAAATGAAGAAGGCAGTAGGCAGAAAGCAGTAGGCAGTCGGCAGAAAGCAGAAGCCAGTCGGCAGAAAGCAGTAGGCAGAGGGCAGTAGGGGTAGTAAAGATCGCTATGCGTCTCGTTGCCAGCTGCCTACCGCCTTCTGCCTTCTTCCTACCGCCTTCTGCCTACCGCCTTCTGCTTTCTGCCTACTGTCCCTATCCCCAGCGGCGGCACGCCTCGACATAGTTCATAGCTTCGAGGTTCCCCGCGTCGAGCTGTTTAGTCATTTCTTTGACTACCTGGAGGTCCCGAGAGTTCACCGATATTGATTGGGTGCTTAGCTGTTCGAAATCGACTTCCGCAAGTTCAAACCAACCATTTTCGAACGCGAACTGGGATCTGACCTTTGAAACGGTTGTCTCGACGATTGGCGGGGACGACTCTGCCAATGCAGTGATGAGCTTCTCTAAATCAAAGTGTTCATCATCGCCAGGGATCGTCCGGGGAAGGGCTGTTGCCAGCAAAACCGCCGCCTCTCTCACTCTATCCGAGGGCACCGGAAGCGTATAGGTATACTCAGCACTCTCGCTATAAAGCTCGATGGGTGCCGTCCTGGTCTCGAAAAGCAGCTTGAACTTGAGCACCCAGCCCCCTTGAGAACGACGCAACTTAACGTTTTGATCGCTGTCTGGCGAAATTAAATAAAGATCTTCGCCCTGAATGTCTTTTATACCCATCCTGATGGGATAAGCGCGCACTCGAGACACGAGATCGTCGCTCAACTTGCCAAACGCGCGCCATTCCCAGATCTTTCCTTCTTCAGGTGACTTGCTCATAGGATTTATTGAGTTGATTATACGGCCACCCGCGAGTTTTGTAACATTGTTCGGCTGGTGGGACAGCTTATGATAAACTGCGCGATCAGAGAATGCGTCCGTTGTTGGGAGTTTGATTGATGGTCGAAAACAGGATCATAGCCGCCGGCGCGGAGGGCGACGACGAGAAGCAATTTGAGCTTAGCCTTAGGCCGAAGTGGCTGCGCGAGTACATTGGACAGACTAAGGTCAAAGAGAATCTGTCGATTTTCATTCAGGCCGCTCGCAAACGAGGACAAGCGCTCGATCACGTCCTGTTATACGGGCCGCCAGGCTTGGGGAAAACTACTCTTGCTCACATTGTTGCGAATGAGATGGGCAGCGACATTAAGACCAGCGCAGGACCGGTGATTGAAAAGGCCGGCGACCTGGCTGCGCTCCTGACAAATCTTTCCGAAGGCGACGTCCTTTTCATAGATGAGATCCACCGATTGAATCCGACCATTGAAGAGGTGCTGTATCCCGCAATGGAAGACTATCAGTTGGACATAATCATCGGTCAGGGACCTTCGGCACGATCGATAAAACTCGAACTCCCAAAGTTCACCCTGGTGGGTGCGACAACGCGGGCCGGGCTCATCAGCGCTCCGCTGCGGGGGCGATTTGGGATTCCGCTACATTTGGACTTTTACCCGGTTGCCGATCTGGAAGTGATCGTAAACAGATCAGCCGATATCCTTGACGTCACCGTGGACCCAACCGGTGCTCACGAAATAGCCAAGCGGTCGCGCGGCACTCCTCGCATAGCAAATCGGTTGCTGAGGCGGGTTCGTGATATCGCCGAAGTTCTGCATGATGGCAACGTGAACGGAGACGTAGCGGCTCAGGCCCTCGACCGTATGGAAGTGGATACTTTCGGCTTGGATGAAGTCGATCGCAAGCTCCTTATGACAATTATCGGCAAGTTTGATGGTGGACCGGTTGGTCTCGGGACACTTTCGGCGGCCATCAGCGAAGAAAAAGACGCCATAGAAGAAATCTATGAACCCTACCTGTTACAAATCGGTTTTTTGAATCGCACTCCCCGCGGCCGCACCGCAACACGCCTTGCTTACGAGCATCTCGGACTCGATTTTCGAAAAACGGGCGCTCACCCAGACCAGGCGACGTTGTTCTGACCTTAGCGTCTTTGTGGCTTCGCGGCTTTGCGTTTACCCAATGGTTCCAGGGCCGAAGTACATGAATAAACGCAAAGCCGCAGAGTCGCTAAGACACTAAGATCCAAACTGAAAAGTACGATCACTTCCGAAAATCCGCATTCTTTAAGCCTGCCCGGGGCGTAATTTATAGTGTCACTGCATCGAGAAAAAAATTTGCAACCTTCTCGATTTTTGAGCCACTTACGCGTTGAACGAAGCAGAGAACGGAAACGTAGAAAAAACTGAACTTTCGATTGATAGCACCGTTTCGGAAGGCAGCGCTCAGGCGGGAGCCGGTTGACGAGATTCGGAGACTGAGATGCAACGATTGAATAAATCAGGACACTCTTCGGTTGGCACGGCCTTCTTCCTGGTTTTGGGCCTTGCGATCCTCCCATTTTCGCTTAGATTTGCGGGTATACAGGTTAGTTTTAGCCCGAAACTCTCCGGAGCGATGGACGCCTGGCAGCAGATCTCCGAAGTCTTCGCCGCAAGCTACAATCCGGTAGTCCCCACTGACCTTTCTGTAAATCAAGAACAAGACAGCGACACACAAAGGGATGATGGTGAATGCACTGACTCGGCGAGCGAATATGCATGCAACGGTCAGCCTGAAGAGGAATTCGACACAATAAGTAACGTCTCGAAGGCCGAGGCTCCAAATACGACCTGTTCCCGCCGAACAGCCAAAACGCGCGCCAAGCGTGTAGCAGCTTCCGCGCCCCCAGTGGCCTCGATCGTGGTGGCAGGGACGATGATGCAACATCTGGCGCTGAACGCGGTTAACGCCCTGAACTTCGCTTCAGAGCAACGAATTGCGCGGCTTAAGGCTCAAGAGGTCCAGAAGAAAACGGAGTTTCTTAAGAACATCGAAATGGAGTTGTTCAAGAACGGAATTCCAGGTCTTACCTCTACTAAGAACATCACGGTTCCGAAGAATTTTAAAGTGCAGGTCCGATTCAAAACGCCTGTCTCAGCGTCTGGAAAGACGGCGGCTCAATGTAAAGTGTTTTCGGCACTTTCGTTGGAGCGTAGGCGTCAATGTGACCGCGCGTCGTTGATAAGCCTCCCGGTTGTGAATACTGATACCAGCGAGTTTTAGCTTCACGTCGCCACCAACGGTGTAATTCAGTCCAGGTTCGAAAGTTATCCAATCAGCGGCTTCCTCTGACCCTCCATTACCCGAATCAGTCACCAAAGCTATATTTGACACAGGTTGTATATCCAGGTATAGAATCGTTTCATCAAAGTTCGCGCTAAGGAGCAAATGGCATGGGTCCACTTGGAATGCCCGAGCTACTGATAATAGCGCTGATAATAATTATCTGGTTCGGAGTTAGGGGCTCCGGTCGCCCACCCAACCGTGCGATTTGAATCGAAGTTCGAACGATATCATTCGCTACCTTTTAATCTTCCCTTACCTGAATCGGTCACCAAAGGTATGTTTGACACGGGTTACATCCGGGTCTAGAATCGCTTCATCAAGAGTTCACGCGTTAAGGAGCACATGACATGGGTCCACTTGGAATGCCCGAGCTACTGATAATAGCGCTGATAATCATTATTTTGTTTGGCGCACGCCGCATACCGGAAGTGGCTAAAGGGCTTGGCGAAGGTATTCGTCACTTCAAATCAGGTATGCGCGGTGACGATCCACGAGAGCTAGATGATCGCAGGTATCGCGACGACGACCGCAAGTATCGAGACGAGCCGGTGCGCAAGGAAGAACCCCGCACATCGGCATAAGCCGTGAACAGGCAGATCTCCCCCGTCCCTACGGTTGCCCATCGATCCTTATCTGAACGTATTTAGCTTACGCTCGTCCCTTGAGTGGTGAGGGACTCGGCTAAAACAACGCTTGGTCTTCATCCGGCAGGTTAAGGAGAACCGGAGTCTATTCAAACTCGTCGGTAAGCGGCTGCCTTCCTGCAAATCCAGCATCGACCTCGTGCCACCAGCCTATCTCGTCCTCATCGGGCTTCCAGCAGAGATAAACTATGCGACCGTCGCGATCGTATGGGAAATCTACCAGACCGGTCTTAAGATCCTTGACTTGAACGCCCAAATATTCGATCTCCTGTACAGCTTCACTGAAAGCAATAAGGTGAACCAGGTAGACGGGACCAAGTGGACTCCCACCGCCGCCCTCGCTGGCCTTCTCACGAGCGAGATCGATTTCTACCCGCATGTCGAGCAGCGCTTCACGCTCCTTGATCATCCGGGCCAGAAGCTTGCGAAGCCTGGGTATGAGGCTTCGAGCTTCGCTTAAAGTAAAGACTCTTACTTCATCCGCGTCGTTGCGGAACATTGATGATTCTTCCATTGCTCTGATTATACCTATCCTTCAGTTCTGTTCGCTTACTTCTTCGCGATTGAGTGTCCGATTGGATAAAAGCCAGGCAACTCAATCGGGAGCTTGCCCTTGAATTCAATCTCGCCCAACACAGCCTTCAGCGAAGCCTCTTCAGCAGCCGGATAATATTCGTACGCCAAAATATAGGAAGTAAGTTCAGGAACAAACGATAAAAGATATGGACTGCCGTACAATACAAACGCAAACGGCTTCTCGATCGAGGACAACTGCTTCAACAGGTTGATCTCGCCGTCGCTCATGTCGATTGATCCCTTGAAAGATGAAACACGGATGAACCCGTTCACGATAACAGCATCCGCAAACGTCACCAGTTTCTTTATCAACTCAAACTCTGCCGGGGAAGTCTTGTCGCTCACATAGACGCTGTTTGAATTTGGGTGACGTTTTATGAGTCCTGAAAAAAACGCTCGACCTGGAACGCCGTCCCGCCAGCCTTCGCTGTTGTCTACGATTGTGATGAACAGAACTTTCTGTGCGGGAGTTAGCTTCAACGGCAAGTCGCCCCGCTTATCGCGGACTAGTGTAATGGCGTTTTCGATGATCTGTTGGGCGATGCGCTGATTCTCAGCTGCACCGAGAGCCTTATCAAGCTTGCTGATATCCACCAAACGATTTCGATCGAGACCGAGGTTCGCCTTTGCCGCAAGGATCCGTCGAACCGAGTCGTCAATCCGAGTCTCCTTAATCTCACCTGACTCGACTGCTTTCTTTACAGCGATGAAAGCCTGTTCGACACTTGGTGGATACAAGATGATATCGGCGCCGGCTTTGACCGCGCGAACTGCGGCTTCACCTTCGGGATAGTGCGCGGCGATCCCTTGCATATTCATTGCGTCGGTGAAAATGACGCCGCCGAATTTCATCTCATTTCGCAATACGCCGGTGAGCATCGAGCTGGAAAGCGTCGCTGGCAGCTTGCCGGGTTCGATTCGAGGCAGGGCAATGTGCGCGCTCATAACGCCTCCGACTCCCTCATCAACCGCGGCCTTAAATGGAGGCAGCTCGATAGAATCCAGGCGTGCGCGATCGACATCGATGACTGGCAGCTCGAGATGTGAGTCCGTTGAAGTGTCGCCGTGACCCGGGAAATGCTTTGCGGTGGCCATCACTCCGTGCTCCTGCGACCCCCGAATGTATGCTCGGGCCATACGAGCCACTGACAAGGGATCCCCGCCGAACGAGCGTATATTGATAATCGGATTGCGAGCATTATTGTTGACGTCCACCACCGGGTAGAAATTGACCTGCACCCCAAGGGCTCGTGCTTCTTCAGCGGTTATTCGCCCGGCTTGATAAGAGAGATCGGGATTGGCGGTCGCGCCCAACGCCATTGCTCGCGGCAGCCTCGTCGCGCCGATATAACGTAGGCCGACTCCTCCTTCAAAATCCGCGGTAATCCACAACGGAATCTTCGAGATTTCCTGCAAGTGGTTTATTAATAGCGCTACCCCTGCCGGTTCGTGAAGAATTTTCTCTTCCCCAAGCATGTGATAGCCGCCGACGTGAAACCGCGTAATGTCGCGGCTCGCTTGCTGGAAGGCCTCGCTGTCCTGGCTCAAAAACATGCCGACAGTCGCGGGAATGATCAGTTGTCCGATCTTTTCGTCGAGCGTCATTCCCGCGAGTGTTGTCTCGACCCAGGTCCGATCGCCAGACGACTGTTTTGGCTTTTGAATGCCGGCAAGTCCCTCCGGAAGGGAAGCAACCACGATTGATGTTGTAAGTAGAATTACTATCCAGATGCTTCTTCTTAAGATCACTTTTTCTCCCTGATCAATAAAATTGTACCCTTGGAAATAGGGTGGCTTCCCAAATCGCCTGGTTCTGAAAAAGAAGTTTTCGTATTGCCGGGAAGCCGGGTAAATCGTTCACGCAACTGCTGCGACGTCCTTAGCTTCCGCTGTCTCATCTGGAGATGGTTGCCAGCCGGCGCTCTTCAGGTTCCGCATGATCAATGCTCCCGCTATCAGGCCTCCAAGCAGGAACGCAACGCCTTTCAGTAGCACGCCGAAGATCAGGTACCCGACGCCAAACAGGAAGCCGTAAATCAACACGCAGCCGAGGAACCAATTTGCAAACTGAAGAGCGAGACCTCCATGGGATTTCGAAGTCGCGCCGGATTGTAGTGCTACGCGTTTCCATCCGGGGCCTTCCGGGCGAACCTTTCGATAAAACTCGACAAGCTTTTCCATTGGCTCGGCCGGGGTCATGAAGGTGACTGCAAGCGTAACAAGAGTGGTGACTCCAACGGTTATGAGAATCAAATATGCAAAATCTTTGGGCTTGCCGCTGTCCCAGCCAGGCGATCGTAGAAACTGAGGCAACCCCAGGTGAGTACCAAAACGGTCATTGATAAATCCAAATACTTTACCGTGCGCGTCTTGAAGAAAGAGTGAAACCAGTGCGGCGGTGATCATTGCGGAGACTTCTGACCACGCATTTATTCGCCACCAGAACCAGCGCAGGATCAATACCGTACCGGTTCCGGCGCCTGTTACCAGCAATAGTTTCCACGCGGTACCAATCGACTCCAGATTGAACGTCACTATCAATGACACCACCATCAGCAACACAGTGACCATCTGAGAAATTATTACGTAGTGGCGCTCGCTGCTATTCCGCTTTACAAATCGGCGATAGAAATCGTTGATCACATATGAGGCGCCCCAATTGAGCTGCGTGCCGATCGTCGACATATAAGCCGCGGCAAAGGCCGCCAACATGAAACCCCGCAAGTACACCGGAAATACGTTCGGATCCATAAGGGTTCGTATGTAACCGGTCTCCTTGTCAGCAAGCTCCGGATAGAGAATCAATGATGCCAGTGCGGTCAGAATCCAGGGCCACGGTCTGATAGCATAGTGCGCTACATTGAACCACAGAGTTGCCAGAAGCCCGTGGCGTTCGTCCTTCGCAGAAAATATCCTCTGCGCGACATAACCGCCGCCACCCGGCTCGGCGCCCGGATACCAGCTTGCCCACCAGATCACTGCCAGATAAGTGAATAAGGTGATCGCCGGCATCCAGAGAGAATCGAGTTCCGGAAAAAACGACAGGCGCGAGCCCGCCATCCCACTTGAGGCATCCAGCGTTGCGATCTTTTCTTTGAGAGCACCCATACCGCCGACTGCATTCACCGCCAGGATCGCTAGTACGATGACCATGCCCATCTTTAGAACGAACTGAAACAGATCGGTGACCAGCACCCCCCACAACCCTGAAATCGTTGTGTAAAACGCAGTGAATAACAATATGCCAATGACAACCGTAACCGCTCCGCGCTTATCGAGCCCAAGAGTCGTCTCGAGGATTTTGACCATGGCCAGATTCACCCATCCCATGATGATGCAGTTGATGGGGAGGCCAAGATAGAGTGCTCGAAATCCACGCAGGAAAGCCGCCGGCTTACCGGAATAACGTAGCTCAGCAAATTCGATATCGGTCATCACACCGGCACGCCGCCACAGACGCGCATACAGGAAGACCGTAAGCATTCCGCTCATCACCAGATTCCACCAGAGCCAGTTTCCGGCAATTCCGTTTTGGGCGACAAACCCGGTTACGGCGAGCGGCGTATCGGCTGCGAAGGTAGTCGCGACCATCGATGTGCCGGCGAGCCACCAGGGTACGTCGCGACCCGAGAGGAAGAATTCTGTTGTGCTGCCGCGCGCACGACGAGCGTAGTAAATGCCGATGCCGAGGTTGAACAGAAAATACGCGGCTATGACTGACCAGTCGAGAAGAGATAGTTTCATTTAGGATGTCCTCGTGAAGAAGGCCGATTCTAATTAGCCGAAGGAAGGGAAGTCAATGAGGGGTGAGGGAGGAGTGAGGAGTGAGGAGCGTCGAGTGACGAGTGACAATTAACAAGTGACGAGAAACCAGTGACGAGTGACCGAGTGACCAGTGACGAGTGACGAGTGACGAGTGATGGCTCTAGACGTGAGTGTCACTCGTCACTCGTCACTCATCACTACTCGCTATTCATGCAACCTTGTTTGTCGCTTTCTTCTGAGGCCTGGTCTTTGCTAATCGTAATGAACAAGTGGTTTGGGAACGTTTGATCGCCGCCTTTACGCTGCGGTAACCGTGCTTCGTCGGGTCAGCTTCGAAGTGTACTGGATCCCGTAGCCCGTACCGCCAGTTGAAGCCATTCTTCTTCATTATTGCGACAATCCGTCTGCCTTTCGGCGTCAGCCGCTTACCACCTCTTGGGCCGGATGCGACGCCTGCAATATCAACTGCGAAGCCAGCTTCATGTATTGAGTTACCGGGAGGCAGCGCGCGGTAAAGCCCCGGGTTTGATCTCCGGCAGCGAGTGCTCAGTGAACACCGATACAGACTTGCTTGTTTTTCGGAGGAGCGCCAGGCGCTGGTTACCTGAGGTTTAATTCCTGAGCGCTTCATATCTCGCATCGCAGAGTTGTAATTCTTTGCAATCTTTGGATCAACGTAATTCCTGGGATGACAAGAAACATTTTTCGCGAGCCTCGTCCGTCTTCTGGTGGAGCCTTTTGCTGCTTTGCGGGCGGTTTCGTTCGCGCAAGATGCGCAATGGCTTTGGGTTTGGCTCGTTTTGGTGAGCCGTTTTTTCGATGCTCCAGTCGTAGATGCCATCGACGCAGCTGAGTGACCTAGAAGAATGAGAAAGAGGAATGGTGAAGCGGAGACAAGTACACATCGCCTACTCATGATGATAACCCCTGTCCTTGTCTTATTGTCCTGTTGTCCTGCGGGCGTTTCTTATCCGAGGGCGACTCTCGCTCTCGGCTGGGTGTTACGCTGATAGGGGGACAATCCGCAAATAGTATACTGCACAAGTCAAGTGCAAAATCGGTTCAGATTTGGCGAATTCTCAAGAGTGAATCTAGACTCGAGACAAAACTCAGCTTGCACTTAGTTCGACGATCTAGGGCGCTTTCATAACCGTTGAGGCAAAGCAGCGACTGCAGGCGGTGAAGCCCTCCGATTTCGCCTGTGACAACCCTATTGAGCGCTTTTTCTTGTCCAGAAATTCGCAACCGGACTTGTGATATAGCTTGTCTCCTGTCGATACCCACACGGTTGGCTCAGATGGTGTGGCTGGAGTTCCTGAAAGCGCCGGAAGATTCGCCCCGAACGCTGAGGGCGCGAGCGGAGAAAGCTTCTTTGGTTTCTCATCACCTGTCGACGGTGTCACGGTGGGAGGCGGAGCAGTGGCGAGCGTAGAAGTAGGAGACGATGATGATGAAGAGCCCCATACGCCTCGCATCGATTGCATTGCATCCCGCTCAAATCCGCGAAAATCATTCGCCAAACGGAATTCTGTGCCATGCACAAAGGCGAGACCCTGCTTCACCATTTCACCGTTCACCAGAGTGCCGTCCCGAGTATACACGTACGCCAATGCCTGACCTGATTCGTCTTTGTCCGGTCCGCTGCCGGGAGTATCGGCTTCAATCCGGACTTCCTGGCCGGTCAACAACTTTTCTATAAAGCTTAGGGCACGCTGACCGTGTACACCGTAAATTTCTTTTGGAGACTTGCCGTCTGGTGTCTCAATTCCAATTAAGCGCACTGGTCCTACGCCATCGACCTCGATCGTGTCAGCCCTTATTATGCGGTTGACTCGATGGTACTCTCCAAAAGTCGCGTCCAAAGGCGCTTGCCGCGTCGCTGGCCGAGTATCGGTCACAGGCGGAAGAGTAGTCTGCTCTTTTCGATTCAACGATTTCGAGACGATGAATCCTGCGGCAAAACCCGCTATCAATGCCAGGCCGACATATGCTGCGACGTGACGACGGTCGACACCTATGCTCCACCTTGGGGGAAGTTCTTCTGTTTCGGATTGGCGCTGCTTGAACTCCAACATCTTAAAGCCCACTTAGTCGGAGGGAGATCCTTCTCGACGGTTGATTAATTTGAACACCGCGGGGGCGTGCATTACAAGACCGAATTTTCTCATCTGATGCACGGGCAGTCAATAAGATTGATTTGGGCAGTTGGCCTGGTGAAGCGATTCGAGTCACCGGCTGATTAAAAAGCATGCTGCAGGGTAGCGCAGGTAATTTTTTTGATTGAGAATCAATTTCACCTAATAAAAATGCGGGTTTTTCGCGCTTTTTTGGTTGCAACTTCATTTCTGGTGTAGTAATCTTCGCGTCGCAGAAATCCCCTGTTTTGCTGGCTCGACTTTGGGGCGGCCGAAGCAGGGGTATCTTTTTGGGTGGTACCCGAAGTGCCCTATCGAGCGAAGCGCGGGCTTCAAATCGGACCCAAGTCAAGAAATCCTGTGAAAACACAGAGACCAAAATAGAGAAAGAGGACAATATTACTTATGGCAAACGCAAAGAAGATGTCGAAGACGCAGCTCGCAACCGAGTTGGCCGAAGCGACTGGCACCAATAAGAAGACGGCGGTGGCATTCGTTGAATCACTAAGCACAATCGCTTATCGCGAGGCGAAGAAAGCGGGTGAGTTTGTTATTCCTGGGATCGGCAAGCTGGTCAAAAAACAGACCAAGGCTCGTACTGGAAGGAACCCGGCTACCGGGGCGGAGATTCAAATACCGGCAAAGACGGTTATTAGATTCAGAGTGGCCAAGGCCGCCAAGGATGCAGTGATCGGAGCGAAGAAGTAGCCTCGAGCTGCTTTGCAGAATGTTCCCGATCTGCAGGCAGGCCCAGGATTATTGTCGGACAGCCATTTCCTGAAGAACGGCTTAGATACAAAGCTCCCGACGCAATAAATCATAGTTGCGCAGACACCGGTCTCCTCGCGAGCTGGCGTCTGCGCTCAGCTAAGCTCCCAGCAGGAGGCAGTCAGAATTACTGATTGCGACTGCCTACTGCTCCCCCCTCTAAAGCATCTCCCCAATCATTTGACGTATAAAATCTTGATAGCGAAACATTCCTCGTGACGTATAAAATCTTGATAGCGAGACATTCCTCGCTGCTCAGCAAGCTCCATGGAAATCTATCCAGGTACATTCCATTTACCCGCGTTCTTGACGATCAAAGAGCAACTGAATTTGTTGCGGCGTTGCATGGAGATCGGCAATGAACCCGCGGGCTTCTACACCCCCGTAGTCCGCGGTGGCGGCAATATGTCTATAAAAATGGTCTGTCTTGGAAAGCATTGGAATGCAAAGACATACTCATATGAAGCCGTTCGGTCGGATTACGATGGTCTGCCAGTTCAGGAGCTTCCCGCGGCGCTCAAGAATTTGGCGCGGCGCATTGCGGCGGCGGCGCATATGACGATAGACCCCGACATATGTCTGATTAATCTCTACCCTCCAACTGGAAGATTAGGTCTTCATCAAGACAAGGACGAAAGGCCAGAGACTATTGAAGCTGGCATTCCAGTCGTCTCTATCTCGCTCGGTGACTCTGCCAAGTTCATGATCGGCGGACTGAAACGAAAAGATCTGCTAAAGCGCTTTGTTCTCAAATCAGGGGATGCTTTGGCGATGGGTGGTCCGAGCAGGCTCCGATATCACGGTGTTTCGGGGTTATTGGGAGGAACCGCGCCTCCAGAATTATGTTTTGAAGGCAGACTCAATCTAACTTTTCGTCAATATTAAACAAAATAAAAAACTATTGACTTGAAGGCCTACATGAATAAAATTGGCGGCACCGCTTCGCCCCTTAATTAATACAGATTTTTCTTTGGTGGTTTGGATGTCCCCGCTGTGTCTATGAAGCCCTCTCTGAGCCCTCCGGTGATCGCAGCATTCAGAACTCGCTTTTTCAGCAGCATCAGTAACCCGCGAGGGGAATGACCTCGCAACCCCGACAGACATGATTATCGAATCTTCACCTCTTTGTATGTTCTCCACATGAAACCAAGGTCCCCTCTAATGACTCAGCCCTGTGTTTTTAAGGAGAGAATGTGAGAAAAAAAGAAACTTTAACGGCGACTCCAGCTGCGCAGGACGTTCAAGACCGCCGATTGCATTTAGTGGGAAAAACCGACCTCGATGACTACTCAACAGGCTTTGACGAACCCGACATTAGGGACGAACAAAACGACCTCACCGGAAGGGACGATCATTTAATTGAGAGTGACACGCAGGGAGATTCCGATCCTTCAAGAGAAGTGGATAGTGCTGAGGATCTCGTGGGTGTTTATCTTCGTGAGATGGGAGTTACGCCTATGCTGACCCGCGAAGGAGAAGCGGCACTGTCGCTCAAAATCGAGCGGGGTTGCCGGCGCATCTCCAAAGCGATTTCTCGAGTGCCAATTTGCATCGAAGAGATCGTCGGGATTGGCGAGCGTTTAAAGCGAGCTGAGCTGCATATACGCGAAGTCATCAACTTCCGTGATCAGGAAGATATCACCGAAGCGGGCATCCAGGAATACTTAGCTTCGACCCTCGATTCGATTTCCGAGATATCCAGTGAATACAAATCTGCGCTCAAGCTGTGGAAGAAAATTCAGAGCGAGCCGAAACGCTCTAAGAAGCTTCCGCGCCTGCGGCGTAAGCTTGCGCGCCAACGAGTTCTTCTGAGTCGTCAGTGCCGCAACCTTGACATCACCAGTTCTCAGAGGGATGAGTTGGCCGGATTACTGCGCGCGACCGTCCATCAGGGCCGGGAGGTCAAAGCGTCTCTTCAAAGAGCTCAAAAGGCAATTGACCGCAAAAGAAGCCGGCGTGCAAATGAGAGCGAGTTGAAGCGAGATCTTCGTCAGGCCACACGCAATTTGAATGCTCTCGAGGCAAAGTGGCACATCAGCGTAACCGAACTTGAGCGCGAGTTCACGTGGCTCAGCATAGGTGATACCGAAGCGAGTTTCGCACGGGATGAGATGGTTCGATCGAATCTCAGGCTGGTGGTTTCAATTGCGAAAAAATACACAAATCGCGGTCTGCAGTTTCTGGATTTGATTCAGGAAGGCAACGTAGGTTTGATGCGGGCCGTAGACAAATTCGACTGGCGTCGCGGATTCAAGTTTTCTACTTATGGCACATGGTGGATTCGCCAGGCTATCACCCGAGCCATAATGGAGCAGGCGCACACGATTAGAATTCCGGTTCATATGGTTGAGACCATAAACAAGCAGGTTCAAGCTTGCCGGGCACTGGAACAAGAGCTTGGCCATGCGCCGACTGCCGAAGAGATTTCGAAGAAATTGGATGTGCCGGAAGCGCGAGTACGCAAGGTGTTCGAGGTGGTCCAGGAGCCGATATCGCTTGAGACTCCAGTAGGAGCAGATGAGGACGTGAGCCTCGGGGATCTGATTGAAGACAAATCCGTATCCGGTTTCAGCGAGGAGCTAATCAACGCCGATTTGCGAGAGGCGATTAATGATGCGCTGAAGCACCTGACTCCGCGCGAAGAGAAAGTATTGAAGATGCGATTCGGCCTCGGCCATACCGGTCGTGAGCATACGCTCGATGAGGTAGGCAGTTACTTCGGCGTAACCCGCGAGCGGGTCCGACAAATCGAAGCCAAGGCGCTTTTCAAGCTTCAGCATCCCTCGCGATCGAGTAAGTTGAAGACTTTTGCCGGTCCGAACCTTGCGCCACCGCAGCTGACGTTCAAAGGCCAACCCCCCAATCGGTTTTCCAGCACAGAAAACCTGAGGAGCGCCTAATGAAATCCGCGGCCACTTCTATTTTGATTGTTGATAATGATGAGGCTATGCGCAGGATGTTGTCCGGTTTTCTCGGCGACGCCTATCAGTGCGTCAACGCCTCGAATGTGGAGGATGCGGTAAACCTGCTTCAACGCGGTTCATTCGAACTGGTGCTGAGCGACATAACCATGCGAGGAGCCAGTGGGCTCGAGCTGTGCCGATTCGTGCAGGAGGCCTGCCCGAGCACAGTGATGGTTATGATATCCGCAATGACCGACATTGATTATGCGATCGACGCCATGCGGTACGGCGCGTTTGATTACATCATCAAGCCGTTCGATATGACTCGGGTGATGCTGGCGGTGGATCGCGCGCTGCGTTATCAACGGGCGCTGGAGGATAAGCACAACTATGAACTCGCGCTTGAAGAGCGAGTGAAGATCCGGACCGATGAGCTTCGGGCAGTGAATGAGCAGCTAAATCTGATGCTCGACAGGCTTTATAAAAACTACCGCGCAACGCTTAAAGGTCTCGCGCGAACCCTGGAGGCGCGAGACATTGAGACCCGCGGACACTCGGATCGGGTGGTAGCTTATTCGTTGGCCCTGGGCAATCGCATGGGATTGAGCGCGAGTGACCTGGTATCGCTCGAGCAGGGCGCCTTGCTTCACGATATCGGCAAGGTCGGCGTACCCGACTCCGTGCTACTAAAGCCCGGCGCTTTAACCACCGATGAATGGGTGCGAATGCGTGCGCACGTGGAACTGGGGTTGCGGATAATCGAAGGCGTCGAGTTCTTGTCCGGTGCGAGGTTTGTGGTAGGCCAGCATCACGAGAAGTACGACGGGAGCGGCTATCCTAACAGACTTAAAGGCGACAGTATTCACATACACGCCCGCATTTTCGCCGTGGCTGATGCATTCGACGCTATTCTTAGTGATCGTCCATATCGCGCTGGCCAATCGTACGAGGTCGCTTGTAAGGAAATCGTGGCGGGATCTGGAGCCCATTTCGATCCCGAGGTGGTCAATGCGTTTATGAGCCTCAGCAAGGAAGAATGGGAAGAGATTCGACTGTTTGCCGTACAGAACTTCGTCGCCGAACAGGAAGCAGACAAACGAGAGATTGAATTGTTTATCCTGTCGTTGAAGTCTCCTGAAGCTGCAAAACTGCAAGCACTTTGCGCCTGAAACAACGCAAATAGGTCGTATAGGTCCTGCAGGTTCTATACGACCTATGAAACCTTCACTGCTCTGATGTACTCCACCGGGATGTGAGAACTCCTTGTAGCATCTCTAATCGTCTCGCTGCTTTGTATTCTAAACCCGGTCTCAATCAGCAGATCGCATAGTTGTTTTTCAGTTAAGACATTTCGCCCAAATCCCTTAGGGGGTTTGAGCCGGTACCCGGTGATGCCGTGATAAAGAATACGAACGAGGCAACGGACGCGATCTGATCCAGTTAGTACTGCAGGATCGAGATTGGCAATGATCAGGATTCCGCCGGTCTTAAGGATACGGTTCATCTCATGAACGGTCCGTTTCGGATCCGTAAAATGAATAACCAGACTGATGAAAGCGGTATCAAATGATGTCGCCGGCAGGGAACTGCACTGACAGTCTTCTACCTGGAAGACTATATTTGCTTCCCTGATTCGCGCTTTCGCCAGGGCGATCATTGCGGGTGATAGATCCGTTGCCACAACGCTTTGAGCCTTGTTCGCCAGCAGCTCAGTGAAATAGCCAGTCCCACAGCCGAATTCTGCCAGGGAACCCAATCGATCCTCCTTTGACAGGCGATCCCGAACCAGGGGCCGAGTTCCCCGTCCAATCTGCGCGTCCACTACCCGGTCGTACTTTTCTACGACCTTTGACCAAAACGCGCATTGCTCATTCGACAGTTGTTGTTGTTTCATATCCACCGGCGGCTCTCTTAAAGGATCGAGGCCATCACTCAAGGATTACGTCAACCTCGACCTGGAGTTCAATTGGAAATTGGCGACGCGATGATAGAGGACCTTTCAACTCGTCACGGATTGATATCCAACCTTTTCGCAGTTCCGGCTTCGGACGAAGAATGGCGCCGGTTTCAGCTTTCTAATGATCAGATCGAATTCTATAAGGAAAATGGTTACATTAGCGGGATTCGAATGTTGAGCGACTCACAAATCGAGGTTCTTCGAGAAGAACTCGTTGCACTCGCTGAACCCTCGAACGAAGCGCATCACTTGTTCTACGAGTACCATTCCAATGAATCGGCGGACCCTGCGGCAATTCTATTTCACGCTCTGGGTGCGTGGCGGATCTCGACGGCATTTCACGACCTGCTTTGGAATCCTGCTTTTATCGTACCTGCCGCACAGTTGCTTGAAGGCCCGGTTCGTTTCTGGCACGATCAGCTCTTCTGCAAACCACCGCTTCACGGCGGACGCGTAGCCTGGCATCAGGACTACTCATATTGGACCAGGACAAAACCGATGGCGCACCTGAGTTGCTGGATTGGGCTGGATCAATCTACCCGCGAAAATGGTTGCGTTCATTATGTGCCTGGCAGTCACCGTTGGGAGCTTCTTCCCATCACCGGCCTGGCGGGCGATATGGATTCTATAGATGCTGTGCTGAATGAAGATTTACGATCTCGATTCAAACCCATCGCAATTGAACTAAAAGCCGGAGAAGCATCGTTTCATCACCCACTGATGATTCACGGATCATATGAGAATCGAACTTCGCAGCCGCGGCGGGCGGCGGTCATCAACGTGTTCCGAGATGGCGTGATTTCTGATTCCGACTCCCCGCCGCTTGAAGGTGTTCCGCCAATTTCAAAGGGCGAGCGAATGCACGGACAGTTTTTCCCGCTTCTTTTTGATCCGCGCGTACTGTGGAAATAATGATAAGAGAATGAAAGTTTCACTGTTCATTACTTGTCTGGTGGACCAGTTCTTTCCTGAGGCGGGGATGAGCGTGGTCACTGTGCTGAGGAGGCTCGGCGTCGAAGTCGAATTTCTAATAGAGCAGACTTGTTGCGGACAGCCGGCCTTTAACAGTGGATTTACAGATGAAGCACGCGCATTGGCGAAACGATTTATAGAGATCTTCGCAGACAGCGAGTATGTTGTGGCCCCTTCCGGGTCGTGCACGAGCATGGTGAAAGTGTTTTACCCGGAGCTCTTGAAAGATGAGCCACAGTGGCATGAGCGTGCCGAGGCTCTCGCATCGAGGACTTACGAGTTTACCGAGTTCCTGGTCAATGTCCTGGGCGTCGAAGATGTTGGAGCATGCAGTCAGGGAAAGGTTGCGCTGCACCAATCATGTCATCTGTTGCGCGAACTCAATGTGAGAAACGAGCCTCGACGGCTGCTCAATGCAGTCAAAGGTATCGAAGTTGTCGAGCTTGAACGCGCGGAAGCTTGCTGCGGGTTTGGCGGATTGTTCTCGATCAAATATCCGCACATCTCAGGCGGAATCCTTCAGGAGAAGATCGACAGCATAAATAAGAGTGGCGCCGAAATCGTTGTTGCCAGCGACGTTGGTTGTCTTATGCACATTGCAGGAGGATTGTGCAGACAATCGGCGACGGCAAAAACTATGCACATTGCCGAACTCCTCGCTGGTAATGAAGGCAGCGATAGCGGTGGATAAGGAATTTACTCGACAGACCTCCAAAGATTTGAACGGAGAAGATCTCAGTCACAGTCACGCCCACTATGAACGTAAACTCAGAGTCTTTCGTGCGCGATTCAACGGTCGCCGTCCAAAATAAGACACTTCAAACGCGGCTGCGAGTGCTCAGTGGTTTCACCATAAAACGAAACCTGATGTTCGCAGAGCTGCCCGACGGCGAAGCTTTACGCGATCGTGCCCGAAGAATAAAGCAGCACACCATAGAAAACCTGGACACTTATTTGCTTCGGCTTGAGGAGAATATTAAACGCCTTGGTGGAACGGTTCATTGGGCAAGGACAGGAGCTGAGGCCCGATCGATCATTCTCGGACTCGCCAGAAAAAACAATGTGACGCGTGTCGTTAAAGCCAAGTCAATGGTAACTGAGGAAATCGAGCTCAACGAGGCGCTCGAAGAAGTGGGAATCGAGGCCGTAGAGACTGATTTAGGGGAGTATATCGTCCAGCTCGCTCACGAAAAGCCTTCACACATCCTGGCGCCCGCAATTCACAAATCAAAGGGAGACATTTCAATTCTTTTCGCTGAGAAACTAGGCGCGGCTAATTTAGTCGAGGCGGAGGAACTCACGGTCGTCGCGCGTAAACGGTTGCGCGAGAAGTTTCTGACCGCCGGGATGGGAATCACCGGAGCGAACTTTGGCGTTGCTGATACCGGAACGATCGTGCTGGTCGAAAACGAGGGCAATATCAGATTGAGCACGTCGCTGCCTCGCATCCACGTCGCATTGATGGGCGTAGAAAAACTGGTACCTTCGCTCGAGGATCTCGCAGTATTTCTAAAGGTGCTCGCCCGCAGCGCCAGCGGCCAAAAGATGTCAAGCTACGTATCATTCATTACCGGTCCGCGAAGGCCCGGTGAGGCTGACGGCGCAGATGAGTTTCATCTCGTCCTCATCGATAACGGACGCACTCGAATTTTGGCAGATGAGGAGATGCGCGAGTCTCTCTATTGCCTGCGGTGCGGGGCCTGTCTGAACGTTTGCCCGGTTTATCAGAAGATAGGTGGGCATGCTTATGGGTCGGTTTATTCAGGTCCGATAGGATCCATCATAACGCCGGCATTTGCCGGACTGGAAAAGACAAAAGATCTTCCGTTCGCGTCAACGCTGTGTGGCGCTTGTCGTGAGATCTGCCCGGTAAGAATCGATATTCCGCGAATCCTCTTGAAGCTTCGAAGTGACTGGTCGGAGGGGAAATCGAATGAGGTAGGACCGTCCCTGGTAGAGAGATTTGCGATCAAGCTCTGGAGTTTCGCGATGCGACATCGATCGATTTACAACCTTGGGTTCAGGATTGCGGCGTTGCTTCAGGGACCGTTGTCCGAGGATGGCACAATCAAACGTTTGCCGTTCGCGTTCGGGGGCTGGACGGAATATCGTGATTTCCCGGTGTTGGCGAGGAAGTCCTTCCGATCAATGTGGAACGATCAACGCTAACGCGGAGACTGTGCGAAGAATCGAAATACCACCCACTCACCGGGTCGTATGATCAATGAGGTCGGTTATGCCTGATACAAACGCGAGAGAAACGATACTGGAGAATATCAGGCGAGCATTACATCGTGATTCGAGCGTTGCTGTTTCGACTCCGGCTTTGTCATCAGATCTGTTGGCATCGAGCTCTTTGGAAAGAAGCAGCAACGGCGAGCAGCCTCGCTCGGAAACGATCCAGCGATTCTCTGACGAATTGACAAGGATCGGTGGCCGTTTTCAACGCTGTGCTGGTGAAGATGCCGCGTTTGACTATATTGAGCAGATTGCCATAAGCCGGAATGCAAAACTGGTTCTAAGCTGGGATGTACCACTTTTTACTGAGATAGATCTTCGCTCACAATTGGCAAACAAGGGAATTACCTTTGAAAAAGCCACACCAGACATGGATTTGATCTCGAAAGCTGCTGAAGCTGATATTGGAATTTCGGGAGTCGACTATGCGTTGGCGGACACCGGGACGCTGGTCTTGTTTGCGGCGCGCCCTCAACCTCGATCAATCTCTTTGTTACCGCCTGTCCACCTGGCCATCCTGAAACCGCACCAAATCCTTCCTGGACTGAATGAGCTCTTTCCGCTTCTTGGTTACGAACAAAGCGGACAACGAAAGTTAAGTAGTGCCATCACGTTTATCACCGGTCCGAGCCGCACAGCTGACATAGAACTAAAGCTGGTGGTTGGGGTTCACGGGCCTCAGGAGTTGCACGTCTTGTTGCTCGATTGAGCACGGACGCCTCAAAAAAATTCAACCGATCATTTATTATTCACTCCAAAAGACCCAAAATTTACCTTTGGATAGCTAAATTGTGCTGTTTCAAACCAATACAAAAGTGTATGAAAATGTTCACAGTCAACCTCAGATGAATTACTTACTTCCTCGTTCGTACCTTCCAGGGCAGGAATAAGACTTGCACAGTGAGTTTTTTGGGTGAATGGCCCTACTCTTGTTAATGACTTCAATTGCGGCTTCGATGACGAGGAAGTCAGGGATGCTGCGAGGAGTTCAAAAATAGTTTGCGACCCTGCAAGAGGTTCAGAATAAAGCAAGGGAGGTAAGAAGACATGCGAGTCAGTGAAGTTATGACTACGAATCCGACGTGCTGCATCCCAACGGATACTGCGCAAACCGCGGCCATCATTATGAGAGACGAGGATACCGGTATCGTGCCTGTGATCGAACATAAAGGTGGAGGGAAGCTGGTGGGCGTCGTTACGGACCGTGATCTTTGTCTTGGAGTGCTTGCCGGGCGGCCCCAAGGCGCTGACGTGCTGAATCCTGCCAGCATTCCAATCAAGCACTGCATGACTACCAGCGTTGTTTATTGTAATCCAAATGACACACTGGAGACGGTCCTCGAGCTGATGCAAGACAATCAGATTCGAAGAATCTTTGTCGTGGACGATCAAAACATGATTCTGGGTGTCGTGTCTCTATCCGATTTGATGAACCGCGGAAGAGTGCCGAAAGGCGAAACTCGGGAGACCTTGAAGGCTATTTCAGAACCTACCGGCGAGGCGAGTAAACCGCGGGCCCAGTCGGCCTCGGCGAAGGCGGAATAGCGCTAGTTTGTTATCAAAACCAGGAGGTTTAAATCATGAAGAGACTAGTGATTCCAACAATCATAGCGGTTGTTGCCTTTCTTGCCGGCTGCAACTCACAGGCTGTTGACGATTCGGCAATCACCGCCAAAGTCAAGAGCAAACTCGCAACAGACAGCCAGACAAGCGCGATCAGAATTTCGGTCGAGACGAAAGGTGGCGTAGTTACGCTCACCGGAAACGTTCCTTCCGATACGGAGAAGAGCAAGGCTGAGACGCTCGCGAAGAACACTGACGGAGTGAAGCGAGTCCAGAATGAAATCAAAGTCACTCCTGAATCGAGTTCTACCGTTGGCGACAAGGCTGGTGAAGCGGCACAACAAGCAGGCGAGGCGATGAGCGACGCAGCGATCCTGGCGAAACTCAAAGCCAAGCTGCTGGCCGATGGCATTACTGGAACTGACGTTGACGTAACCAACGGAGCGGTTATTCTCAAAGGTCAAGTAGAGGACCCACAGAAAAAGGCCAAAGCCGAAGAATTAGCTAAGAACACCAGCGGCGTTAAGGACGTCAGGAATGAGCTGACGGTCAAGAAGTACAAGGCGACATAAACTGAAGCGTGATGAGAGTGATGCGTGAAGGCTAATCCGTGAGACCGCGATAAAATGGTTGTTTAGGTGATAAAAGAGATCGCGCACATTACTTCAGCCAAATCACGGCTCACGCATCGCTCATCACGCATCACTTATCATCACACCACCGTCTTTCTGTGAGCCAGCAATCGCAATAAACCGTTGATCGCAAAATGAAGTAACACGTATACGAGTAGCGCAACGAGATATGAAACCTTCAGCTGAAATCGTCCTTGCGCTAAATCAGGCATCAGCGTGTTAAATGGCATCAGCAGCGGAGCGGTCAACGCATCCATAAATCTCTTGAATGAATTTGTTTCCCGCGCGCCCAAAAGTTCGAGCACAATTTCAAGTGCGATCAGTGTATAGATCAGATAAAAGATGTAGTCGACGACTTGCGATACGCGCGCGGCTGCGCGGCCGCGTTCAATCTCGGTTTCGGTACTTGCTATTTCTCCAACCGCCTTTTCTCGAAAATGTTCACCTATTGCGGCTGCCTCGCCACGCTGATCAGACTCACTTCGCGCAGCCTCGCGGGCGATATTGCCCTGAACCTCGCGTCTTACTTGTCCTTTGACGGCTTGATGCCTGGCTGCTCTTTCAGATTCGTCAATCGCAAGCTTCTCATCTTCCAACATTTTTTAGACCTCGCAATATTTCATCTTTCAATCTGCGATCTATACAACGCGACTTCTACTAAACAGCTCGATAAGAAAAACTATTAGTGCAGCCACTAACAACAATTGCACGAATCCCGTGCCGACATGACCGATTAACCCGAGAACCCAAAGGACAAACAATCCGAGCAGCAGAGTCCACAACATGTTCGACTCCTATCCTAAGAGAAAGTATGAGCGCCATATTCCCGCAAGGTTCGTGCCCACGAAACCAGCAGCCTCTTTACTTCAAATTCGCGATTTCATAACAAATCGAAGGGCGCCCAGGGAGGAAAGGTATGTATGTTTTTCCTACGCGCCGTACGCTAGTCGTACACGTTTACTCTCCACAACTGGCGAACCAAGAGGAAGCTCGCATATTTAAAGGGCTTAAGGGTTATCGGGGTTTTGGTCTACCCTTTGCACAATTGCCTCGGAAGGGCCGATGTCAAAAACCTGTTTGCTGGCGGCCAACGGCACAAACTGTAGAACTGTTACTGTTGTACCGTTTGCTGTCGCAGGCACTGGAAGAAAAATGAGAAACTTCGGTACTTTTCACCTGCAAAATAGGTCGGACGCCAAAAGGGGCGCGTAGGGGTTGAAAATAAAGGGTTGAGTGATGGGAGACCTCACTCCTGGCACTGCATCCGTGCGGATGCCGGAAATAATAAGCATTAGTGTAGCGCTGATTGCCTGCCTGGTTTTGATAGGTTGGCTGATAGGTAACCCAATATTAACGCGCGTCGTGCCGGCATTACCGTCTATGCATCCAGATACGGCTGTTGGCTTGATACTCGGCAGCACGTCACTTTGGTTCTTAACTCGGTATCGTTCTCACCAGGCAATGAGAAGAGTGGCTGCCGGCATCACAGTTGTGGTTGCGCTTCTGGGCTTCGCAAGTCTTCTGGAAACATTCCTGACAATGAGCCTGGGTGCCAACTGGTGGCTGAATCGATCACGATTGGTTCAATCGTTGATCGGCTTGCCGATCAGCACAGCTTTAAATTTTCTGATGTTGGGTATCGCGTTATTCATGCTGCACTTTGAAACCCGTCGAGGGAACCATCCATCCCAAATACTCGCTCTTACGGTCGCAACGATATCCCTGTTGACGCTGCTGAGCTACGGCTATGGAATTGCTGCGCTGTATCACCTGAACCCGGGTATGTCGGTTCATACCGGCGTCGCTTTCATACTCCTATCATTCGGGATGTTGAGTGCTTATCCGCATCGCGGTCTGATGGCAGTTGCAACCAGCGAGAGCGCGGGTGGCTTTATGGTTCGCCGGCTTGTGCTGGCGGCGATAGCCGTTCCCTCAATCCTGGGTTGGTTAACCGTTGCCGGTACCGAGGCCGGGTTATACAGCAGAGAATTTGGCGTTGCGCTGCTGGTCGCGATGAATTCAGCTCTGTTCTTAATCGTAATTTGGCGAAACGCCCAATTGCTCCACTTCACAGATGAGAATCGTCAGCGAGCAGATGAAGAGTTACGAAAATCAAAGGACGAATTAGAATCGCGAGTCGAGATTCGCACCGCGGAATTGAGCCATGCAAACAGTGCACTGCGCACTGAGATCGCCGAGCGACAGCGTGTTGAGGATGAGCGCAACCGGCTCCTGGTGCGTGAGAGGGCCGCGCGGTCAGAGGCTGAACGGGCGGCGGAAATGGTAAGACGCCTGCAACGGGTCACCGATACGGCGCTCTCCCATCTCACTGTTGACGAGTTGCTGACTGAAATGTTGGGTCGCCTCCAGGATCTTCTCGGCGCCGACGCAGCGGCCATCCTGCTGGTCACCGAGGATGGCAAATACCTGACTGGGCGAGCTGCAATCGGGGTTGAAGAAGAAGCAAGGGTTCGCGTCCCAATGGGTCGGGGAGTTGCTGGACGAATCGCCGTGACCCGAGAACCGGTAATCGTAGATGATCTCTCCAAAGTGGAAGCGGTAAGTTCAAACCTCGCCACGCCCGCCCAATCCCTGGTCGGCGCGCCTCTAATCAGCGAAGACCGGGTCATTGGGGTTATCCACGTTGAAACTCTCGAGCCTCACAACTTCACGCCTGATGACTTGAACCTGTTGCAGCTGGCAGCCGATCGAGTTGCTTTGGCGATTGAACATGCGAGGCTGTACGAAGCAGAACTTCGCGCCAGGATAGAGGCTGAAACTGCGAATCGAACGAAAGATGAATTTCTTGCAACCATCTCACACGAGCTGCGTTCGCCGCTCAATTCGATACTTGGGTGGGTGACTCTCTTGCGAGAGGGCGGGCTACACGAGGTATCGGCCAGTCGCGCTCTTGAAACAATCGAGCGCAGCGCCCGTGCCCAGAATCGGATAATTGGCGACCTGTTGGATGTTTCCAGGATCGTTAATGGCCAGCTGGACCTAAACGTTCGCATCCTGGAACCGGCCCCAGTGATCGAAGCAGGCGTTGAGGCGGTTCGTCCTGTTGCAGATGCAAAGGGAATTCGGCTGCAAGTGACGCTGGATACGAAGGCTGGACCGATCGTCGGAGACTCAGATCGGCTTCAACAAGTTGTCTGGAATCTGGTTTCGAATGCAATAAAGTTCACTCCTCGGAAGGGAACAGTAAAGGTGCGGTTGGAGAGAGCTGATTCTAGAGCGGTAGTAACGGTGAGTGATACTGGGGTAGGAATCAGCCCGAAGTTTTTGCCGTTGGTTTTTGATCGCTTTCGTCAGGCGGATAGTTCGAGTACTCGGAGCCAGGGCGGCCTGGGATTGGGTTTGGCGATCGTTCGTCACCTGGTTGAGTTACACGGCGGAGAGGTTCATGCTTATAGTGAGGGTGTTGGAAAGGGCGCGACATTTGTTGTCGAACTGCCGCTGCGAATCAGTCGATCCGCCGCACATTATGAGCGAGCTTCCACCAGCGCTGCCGCCTTCCCGAGAGTGAAGCTGGATTCTCCACCCGCTCTTGAAGGACTTAGAATTCTCGTTGTAGACGACGAAAGCGAAACCCGCGACCTGATTAGCGAAATTCTTTCACGGTATGAAGCGGATGTTATGACCGCGTCCTCAGCAGCTGAAGCACTGAGCATTCTGAGAGGGAGCTCACAGTGGCGGCCGGACGTTGTGATATCGGATATCGAGATGCCGGATGCGGACGGGTATGAGTTGATGCGATGGGTGCGGACACTGCCCCCTGAATGTGGTCCGCAAGTACCCGCGGTGGCGTTGACCGCTCATGCGCGAGTCGAGGATCGAATGAAGGCTCTTGCTGCCGGCTTTCAAACCCATGTACCGAAGCCGGTGGAAGCTGCGGAGTTGCTCACCGTATTGGGCAGCGTCACCGGACGTCTCGCGCGCAGCACCGGACCTCTCTTGCCGGCGTGAACCAACAATGGAATTTGATCAATGATGCCTCAAACAAAAATAGTAAACGTCGAAGATTATGCGAGCGGAAGGCAGGCGACGAGTCAGCTGCTGAGGCTTGAAGGCTTTGACGTCATTGAAGCGGCTTCGGGAGCCGAGGCGCTCGAAATTGTGCCGCGAGTGCAGCCCCATCTCGTGCTTCTCGATGTGAAACTGCCGGATATCAGTGGACACGATGTCTGTCGGCGATTGAAAACTGAGCATCCGACAATTCCCATCCTTCAGGTATCAGGCTCTTTTATTTCAGGTCAGGACCGGGTGCGCGGACTTGATAGCGGAGCTGATGCCTATCTAGTCAAACCGGTCGAACCCGAGGAGTTGTTTGCCACCATCAGGGCTTTGCTGAGAATGCGGGAGGCGGAAGAGTTGCGGCGTGAGACCGAACAACGTTACGAGTTTTTGTTCGAGAGCAGTTCGCTTCCGACCTGGATTGTCGATGTTGCGAACTTCGAATTTCTTGCTGTTAATCAGGCTGCGGTGACGCAATACGGATGGTCGAAAGAAGAATTCCTGCAGAGCCGCATCCAGGATGTGTTCCCAGGGGAAGATGTTCCCACACTCGAGGAATATTTCACAAACATACACGATGCCGTTCCGAATGCCGTTGAGTGGCGACATAAGAATAAGCAAGGGACGATCATTGAGGTTCAGGTTATCTGGCACGAACTGCTATATCGTGGCCGGCGTGCCGTTTTTATGATGGCCAACGACATCACTGCCCGCAGGCAAGCGGAACAGGAACGCGAGCAGCTCCTGGACAAAGAGCAAAAAGCTCGAGAGGAGGCCGAGGCGGCTAACCGGGCCAAAGATGAGTTTCTGGCAACTGTTTCGCACGAGCTCCGGGCTCCATTGAATGCGATGCTGGGGTGGGCTCAGATCCTTCGAACCACGCGTGTCGATGACGCAACTCTGGCGCATGCGATTGAGATAATTGAGCGGAGCGCGCGGACTCAGTCGAGGTTGATCGAGGATCTGCTGGATACCGCTCGGATAGTGAGCGGGAAGCTTCGACTCGACATCCAGCCTGTAGACCTTACTTCACTGATCGAGAATGCGGTGGAAGTGCTGCGACCCGCCGCGGAAGCGAAGGGCATTGATATCAAGGTTACATTGAATGCCGGCAGAGAAGTTATCACCGGAGACCCGGACCGCTTGCAACAGATTGTGTGGAACCTATTGTCCAATGCAATCAAATTCACACCGAAGGATGGACACGTCGAAGTGCGTCTGGAGCGCGCCGATCCGCACGCGCGCATAACGGTGACGGATACCGGGCGAGGCATAAGCCCCGCATACCTGCCGTATATCTTTGATCGGTTTCTTCAAGCGGATGGTTCGAGCACGCGTCGACATACCGGATTGGGCCTTGGACTCTCCCTGGTTCGCCATTTGGTTGAACTACATGGTGGGACCGTATATGCGAAGAGCCCAGGGGAAGGTTTGGGCGCGAGTTTTATCATTGACCTTCCAATGCGTGCGGTCCTTCCGCAGTTGTCCGAAAGAGAGCCTGCGACATTGGGGGGCGCCAGTATATGGGGTGCGCCATCGCTTGAGGGAGTTTGGGCGCTGGTGGTCGATGACGAGACAGATGCTCGCGAGCTGGTTGCTACGCTGCTGGAGCAGTGCGGCGCTAGAGTTACCGCAGTGGCTTCCGCCCAGGAGGCTCTAGCTGCTGTTTCAGATCAGCAGAATCGTCCTGATATTTTGATATCCGATGTCAGCATGCCTGAAGTAGACGGATATGATCTGATTCGCCGGATTCGCGAGCTTCCTGCCGAGAAGGGAGGGCGTACCCCGGCGGTCGCGCTGACGGCCTACGGCCGTTCGATCGATCGGATTCGCGCCCTGTCGGCTGGATTTCAAATGCACATGCCCAAACCAGTCGAGCCTGCCGAACTCGCAACTGTCGTTGCAAGTCTTACTGGAATGGCTAGCAAGGTACGAGGAGCATAAGTGGCCGCCGTTAGTCGAGTGGTGGATAAGATTCGTGATCTCATCAACCACGATGAATCTCATTTTGCGAGGGTGACTGTGTTATGACGAAAAGAAGAGTCCTGATTATTGATGACGATGAATCGATGCTCGAGCTTGCCGAGTTTCATCTCCAGGCGCAGGGTTACGAAGCGGCCCGCGCGGAGACCGGCGAGAAAGGGCTGAAGCTTGTTGAAGGAGGACGCTTCGATGTGATTCTCACCGATCTTCAGTTGCCGGATATCGGAGGCATCGAGGTCGTAAAGCGACTAAAAGAGATTTCGCCGGAAAGCGAAATCATCATGATATCCGGCCACGGTTCGGTGTCTAAGGCAGTGGAGGCAACTAAGGCGGGCGCGTTTTATTTCGTTGAAAAACCTGTCGAGTTCGAAGAGCTGATGGTTCTAATTGAAAAAGCTGTCGAGCGAAGTGAACAGGCCGAAGAGATCAAGCAGCTGCGCGGCCGTTTAAGCAACCGTGCGTCGTACTACAACATCATCGGCAGCAGCAAGGCCATGCAGGATATCTACGAGATGATCGACAGCGTGGCTGAGTCGGACGCCAACATCCTTATTATCGGAGAATCTGGAACCGGTAAGGAGTTGATCGCAAATGCGATTCACTACAAGAGCCTCCGAGCGAAGAAGCCCTTTGTAAAGATCAATTGCTCAGCTCTTCCAAAAGAGCTAATCGAGTCTGAGTTGTTTGGTCACACAAAAGGAGCGTTTACCGGTGCGGCAATGGACAAGATCGGGCTCATCAGCCGGGCCGATGACGGGAGCCTCCTGTTGGACGAAATTGGTGAGATGCCGGTTGAGCTCCAACCAAAACTGCTGCGTGTTCTGCAGGAACGGGTCTTTTATCGACTCGGTAGCGACAAAGCACAGGAAGCAAACTTCAGGCTTATATCTTCCACCAATCGCGACCCCTTCGATGCTATAAAGGAAGGTCAGCTAAGAGAAGATCTCTATTATCGAATTAATACAATAGAGATCCGCGTCCCATCTTTGCGCGAAAGAGCTGAAGACATTCAGCATCTTGCGGAGCACTTTCTGCTGGAGCTCGCAGAGAAGTACCAACGGCCGGTTTGTAGAATCTCGGAAGAATCCTATAAGAGGTTGTTTGAGCATTCATGGCCCGGCAATGTCCGCGAACTGCAGCACGCGATTGAACGCGCGATGCTACTCTGCAAGAGCGATACGATTGACGTGGAAGCGCTGCCTTTTGGCCAAACAGCGCCGCGTGCGATGGCAGCCGTTTCGGCTGTCGGGATCCCGACGATGCCACAACCTCCGTTGTCCGCGCCAATCAATAACCCGGTAAGGTCGTCCGTCCCTGAGATCCCCGCCGCAGATCCAGTTGAAGCGTCATTTGAGGCGATCGGCCGCACAATTGTGGACAGGGTTCCCGAACCCAAGAACGGAACCGAACCCTTTGATGTTTTTGCTGAAGTAGAACGTGCGGTAGTCAGCGCGGCGCTAACGCGTACCGGCGGTAATAAACAGGCCGCGGCTAACCTTTTGGGAATTTACCGGCCCCGCTTGTACAGCATGATTAAGAGGCACAAACTTGCGGGAAGCGAAGGAGGAAACGAGCCGAAGAGTGGAATCCCGGAGGACGGGAGTTCAAAGGATGAGGGCGAAACCTCAGCTATTTGATACTGTCATCCTGAGCTGGTTAAAGCGAATAAAAGTATTCAATCGACGGAGCCCGACCGAAGGGGAAACCTGCGAATCTTGTACCTGCAGAGGGATGATTCTTTGCTCCCACCTATTCTTTGGTTTTGGATTCTTCGTGATTCTCTATTTCATCCAGGACTTCTTCGGCCTCTACGTCCTTCTTTAGTTCTTCGACCTCGGGTTTTTCCGGTATGTCGATGTCGAAATGGTCGGCAATGGCATCCATCAGAGTAAGCAGCCGTGTAATTTCGTGTTCGGAGAGCAGGTTGATTTGCAGGTCAAGGTCTGCCCGTTTGTCCGCAACTTGCGCGGCGTGATTTTGACTGATGAGCACGAATGTAGAGAGGAAGATTGCTTCAAGAGATACAATCAGGGTCAGAAGGCTGAATGGAAACGGGTCGAAGGCGTTGTTTCCCAGCAAGCCGGTATTGATGTAGATCCAAAGGCCGAACCAGATCGCGTGAACGTAAACGAACATCATGCTTCCGGAAAACCTCGTTAACAAATCAGCAATCTTGTTTTGAAAGCTCTTTTTCTTCTCTTCCTCGTTGCGTACCGCGACCAGCGATTCGATATTCTCGCGTACTACGCCATCGACCTGTGACTTTTTTTTGGGAAGAGGTGCGCGACCTCATACGAGTCTTGGAATTACTCATTGTGAAGAGTTCAGTGATTAGGTTTTGAAAGAAATAGGGCCGTAGAGTTCTCTTCCACTGCCCGTCCCACACATTGACCTTCAGCGGTTCTGTTTGCCGCCGCTCGGTTTGTTCTGTCCCTGCTGGCGACTCTGATCTTGGGGATCCCGCTGCTGACCAGATTGGCCTGGCGTTCGATTATCCTGTTGGTTGTTTTCCATAGGTTTCTGACCGGATTTTTGCGTACCCTGTCCGCCTTCTCTATTCACTGACATAGTCTCTCTCTCCTTTAAATGCATTTTGCTTTACTGAACAGAACCCAGGCTGTCTGTTCAAGCTTATCCAGATTGCTGCCTAGTGGACCGACTTCGACGCGCCCCCACTCTAAGATCGCAACACAATCGTCAACGCTGACATTCCCGTTCTGCTTCCAGGCTATTACTTAGGTCCGGCAGTGGCCTTGTCCGAAAGTTGCTCGCAACTACGCTCGTGATCTCGTAGTTCCGACATCGACTCAAAGGTCTCGCCACACGCCGAGCATTTATACCTTTCGGTTGCCTCATCAGTGTTGGCCATTTTTCTTACTCCTTTCCGATTGATTGAAAGCTGTCCCGCAGTCCGTTCTTCGAATTTTGATGGTGCAGACGTATAAGCCTATCGATCTCTACCTGGAATAGGACTGTGGTCCACGCTACCAAATGTCAGGGTCCAACAACTCTACTTCTGTCTTGGGGCAACTGCAGTGCCATACTCTCTTCTGCTGCTTGAGAGAGTTTTTGTGGAGGACGACGAGGATGCTCAGTTCAAGAACTCCCTGTGTTCGTAATGGCTGCAGGCAGCTGTTTGGATTTCTGTCAGTCACCGGGTCCGCGATCATAGTCAATATCTTTCGTTATCTGGGGGAAGCTATCAGAGCAATTACGAGTGCTCTCAGAGCGGAATGCGCTTTGCCTAATCACTAGTGCCAGTAATGGAAGGCAACGAGTGTTCGTGGCCAGTATGAGAGATTGGAGGTATGCCAAAATGGGCACAATCCTAATCATTCTACTTGTGCTGTTGCTCCTTGGAGCCGTGCCGAGCTGGCCGTACAGCAGAAACTGGGGCTACTACCCGTCGGGACTTCTGGGCTTAGTCCTGCTGGTCGTTATGATTCTGGTCCTTGTTGGCAGAGCCTAAGGATGCCTGCGGCTGTGAATTAAGGCAGAAAGACGGTTGTAGATGCCGCGATTTGTTTTCCGATCGTTAAATGAACTTGAAAGCCGGTTGTTTACTGTTGGCGGATCTTAAACGCAGCACGGACGCTTAGCTCTTAAAAGAACAAACAACAAGAGAGGACACAGAATGTCGACGCGATCTTCAGCAGTTTCGCCACTTCAGTCAGGAGTGACCCAAAAGGCCATTCGAAGGCTGCAACAAGCAAAGGTAAAAGATTTTGCCGAACGGGCAGGAACGAAAGAAAAAAGCTGCTTAACCGGGCTCCCTCGCAGCTCCTACAGAGCTGAATTAACGGCCACTCAAGCGCCGGATCATATTGAACATCGTTCCGTAATCGAAAAAAAACCTAAATGGTTGAGCTCAGATATCAAGGCAAGAGACTTAATGAGAACCTGTGATGTGACGCTGAGGCCCGAAGACAGTATCGAACGAGCTGCCCGCATGATGTGCGAGACGGAGGACAGCGCGATTTCAGTAGTGGACGGCGAAGGATGTTTGATTGGGATTATTACTCCGCGAGACATCACAATGAGGCTCATCGCTGCCGGCGCGAGTGTTCCGCACACTCAGGTAAGCGACTGCATGACGGCTGAGGTATTTGCATGCTCCGCAGATAACTCTCTCGAGAGTTGTCTGTCAGCGATGTGTTGGCATCAGATAAAGCGAATTCCGATCGTTGACGATGAATACAAGTTGCTGGGAATGATCAGCCAGAGGGATCTTGCAGAATATCTCTTCGAGCAGGGGCACCGATTTGAACCTACTGAGATAGTCGATATCCTCTGGGCGATAGCTTCTTGACAATAAACTCTTTCTATAATTGCCAGCCTGCCACAGCCAGCTATAAGGCCGGTCATTTTCGGCCCGCCACGGCCGAGAGGAATCGAGGTAAGCCTTTTGCATCGTTTAGCAGTTAAAGAACCGCTTAAGTCCGATCGCAGAGATGAAGATGAATCGGGAGTCAAGCAGCACCCGGTCATTGAGCGATCCATAAACGCTTATCTCGGTAATACGATTTTACTGTTTCTTTCCGCGCTATCGGTTGTAGTGCTGGTTGCCGCGGCCATCGCCGCTTTTGATACTGTTGTTCGAGATTTTCCGAAACTTTGGCAGAACATCGATGAATATAGTGCGCTTCAGCGGATCGTTGAGAACATTCTTCTTGTTGCGATCACCGCGGAGTTGGGCCTTCTCTCCTGTTTCATCGAACGAATGCGGCGGTTGAAGTTGTAATTTTCATCATTGCGCGAAAGATGGTGAATCCAATGATCTCCGCGCTGGACTTGTTATTGGGTGCGGCGGCCCTCGCAGGATTAATCGTTGTGCGCTTTTATTACTTGCGAGGTGAACCAAATGAAAGCGACTCTTGACCACGAAAAGGCCGAAGCCGAACAGCTTAAGAAACATGAATACGTAAGGACAGCGTTAAAACAAGCCACAACTCAACCAGAGCCGCCTGTTCTCAAAGCAGAAACCAAAGACAAAGTTTGATTTGGCGGATATCTGATTCTGTTGATTGGGGTTGCTGCGCTTTATTATCTTGCGCCTCTGGATCTCTTTCGGCTTTCACCCCGCGCGATTCAATTGCTACAGAAGCTCGCGAGGGCAGGAGCATTGGTAGTGCTCATACTTAGTCTGGCGAAGGCGTCGGAGGTATACCTGATTGCCCGCATTGATGATACCGTCTCCCGTTTCAACCTTAAACGGATTCAGAGACTTATTGTGGCGTTGGCACTTGCGTTTATTTTGATCTCGATATTATTCGCAAACTGGTATACCGCAGTCGTGTCGCTGGGTTTGATCTCGTTGATTCTGGGATTCGCGCTCCAAACACCAATCACCAGCTTCATCGGATGGGTTTATCTCCTGACCGGGTGCTGTTTCCAAAGGCGAACGCCCGATAACTTCAGGAACTGGGGTTTTTAGTATTTTTTAGCGGATTGGGTTCGTGATAGTGCAAAGCAGATTACGATGAATTATGTCGAGCTTTCTCGCCAAGCTTGGCGATTAGGCTCACAAGACTACGAGGCTCCACAGGTTTTGCAATGTGAGTTTGATAACCGGCCGACAGAGCCCGCTCTCCGTCTTGTAGGGTTGCGTATCCAGTCAACGCGATTGCTGGAATGCGACCGCCATCGTTTTCGCTTCTCGATCTGATTGCCTTTATCAGGTCATAACCATCCTGACCGGGCATGCCTATGTCGGAGACAAGCACGTCGGGCTTCCAGTCCGACAGTGCATCGAGAGCCTCGACAACAGAACCGGCTGCTCTTACTTCCGCCGCTCGCAGAGCAAGCAAAGCGGAGAGTACCTCTCTGGAAGCGAGGTCGTCATCGACGACCAGGACTTTCAAGCCTGCCAACAGCGACGCGCTGATAGCTCCTCTTTGTTCATCTAAAATGCGTTTTTCTGAAGTCAGGTCCAGGGCCGCTATCGCACATGGAAGTGTGACCGTAAACACAGAACCCAGCTTCTCTCCGGCGCTAAACGCCTCGACCGTGCCTCCGTGCAACTCGACTAAATGCTTGACGATAGCAAGGCCAAGGCCGAGTCCCGAATACTTTCGAGTCGAGGTTACATCAGCCTGCGTGAACCGATCAAAAATATGCGGCATGAAATCGGCGGATATACCTTCTCCATAATCACTAACGATGATCCGAGCGTTGGAATCGACTTGCGACAAGTGTATTTCTACTTCTTTACCTTCTGAGCTGAATTTGATTGCGTTTGACAGAAGATTCCAGAAAATCTGCTGAAGTCTGTGTGGATCGCCGTTCACCGGGTCAACGGCCTCTTCGAATACCGGACGAAGTCGAATCTGTCTCTCGTCTGCCGACGGTTGAACCGCATTGATAGCCGCCTGAAGAACAGCGGCAAGATTAACCGGACGAGCGTCAATTTTTAACTTTCCTGTTACGATCCCGGAAACATCTAGAATGTCTTCTATTATGCGAGTCTGCAGGCCGGCATTGCGTTTTATTATTTCAAGCGCGCGAATCGCCTGATCATCAATTCGATCGGGTTTTGCAAGAAGGATATCGACCCATCCAATTATCGCGTTCAACGGTGTCCGAAGTTCATGGGAAACGAGCGCAAGAAACTCGTCTTTGGCACGATTTGCAAGTTCCGCCTCGGCTCGTGCCTCGTGCTCCAGCTCAAGAAGCCGATCGCGATCTCCTTCGGCGTCTTTGCGATCGGAGATATCCAGACAGACTCCGGTTACCCGAACGGCATTTCCGGAGGCATCCCTCATAACCTCCCCTCTTCCTTCAACCCATCGAATTTCTTTATTGGGAAGGACAATCCGATATTCAATGTCGTGCTCGGTGTCCTCCTCAATGCTCTTTGCGAGTGATCGCAAAACGTAGGCTTTATCGTCAGGGTGGATGACTCTCAAATAGTCGTCAAAGGTACCTCCAAAGGTGCCGGGAGCTAAGCCGTGGATGACCTCGAGACTGGTCGACCACTTAACCGCGCCTGTCTTCACGTGGTAATCCCACGCGCCCATATTGGCCGCCCCAAGAGCGAGTCGAAGTTGCTCTTCACTCTGCTGAAGCGCTTGCTCCGCGCGCTTCCGCTCCAACAACTGGCCTATTTGATTTCCTATGCCTGCAACCATCGCGAGAAGTGCGTCGTCAGGCTTACGTATTTCATCGCTAAGAAACTCGATCACACCCAGCAGACTGTCGCCAGATAGAATCGGGAACGCGAATGCCGCATGCAGGCCTTCCGCGGTCGCAAATCTCGCGCGCGAGAAGTTGTCGTCCAGGGTGACGTCGGGAATCCATGCCGGCTTTAAGCTGGACCAAACTCGGCCCGGTAAACCAACTCCTTCCGAGAAAGTACGCTGAAGACAGATCGCTTCGAATTCACCCTCCTGGCTCTGGTTATTTCGCCAGGTCTTCTGACAGTGTAAGACGTTTGCGTAAGGATCCAGCGCCCACATTGCCCCGAGCCTCCATCCCAGAGACTCACAGATGATCTGAAGAACTCTGGTGATCGCATCATCAACGGCCGGAGATTCGGCGAGAATCCGTGTGATGGCCAGATTGCAAGCAAGCCGCCGTTCATTCTCCAATCGGTCGGTAATATCGCGCGAGATCACGGAGCCGCCGACGATCCGTCCATTCGAATCCTTTATCGGAGAGACGGTAAGGGAAACCTGAACGATCTGGCCGTCCTTGCGGACGCGTTCGGTCTGATACGGTTCAATGTGCTCACCTTTCTTGAGTTGCTCGAGGATTCGAGGCATCTCATCGCTCCGGTGAGGCGGTATCAGTATCGAAAGGGACTGGCCAATCGCCTCCTTAGCTTTATACCCAAAGAGTTGCTCGGCGCCTTTGTTCCAGCTCACGATAGTTCCATCAAGCGTCCTGCCGATAACCGGATCATCAGTCGACTCCACGATGGACGCGAGCAAGGCAATTTCCTGCTCTGCGCTTTTGCGCTCCGCAACTGCTCCGGCCAATGACAGAAATGTGATTCCGTTAGCTGCAACGGCCAACTGCAAGAGAAGCAGGGAGTCGTTTGAGTTCTGACCTACGATTGGGCCCAGACCTATACGTGTGCCCCATATTGCGATGCCTGAGAAAAGAGCGATCGCAGTGGCTACACCTCTCGGTCCCAAACGCATTGAAGCCCACAAGAGAAATGGGACGATCAATCGTCCCAACGATAGATTTAAAACGCTTGACGGAAGGGGTTCTCGAAAGACAGATGTAGACGCCGCTCCGAGTAGAGAGAGGAGCAGCAATGTTTCCAGCCACTGCTTTGTCGTCGTGTGCTCCACTGGCTTCTCAACCCACGTAAGGACAAGCGGCGCAACAACAAGTGCGCCGACTCCATCTCCAATCCACCAGGTTAACCACAACGATTTAAAATTGCTCCAGGAAGCTGCTCCGCCCAGGCAAAGGCTCACGTTGCCGAGCGTAGCGCCGAGCATTGGACTCAATATCGCTGCGAGCAGCACAAACTTCAAAACATCTCTGATGCGGTAAAACGGACTATGCAACCCCACGAAGCGGCGGATCAGGACCGCCGCGGATAAAGCTTCGAGCGCGTTTCCGACCGCGATCCCGGTTGCGGTCCCTATCGGTTCACCAGTAGCTAGATTGGCAAGAAATGCTCCAACAAGAATTGCCGGCGAGATTCGATAACCGAGCCACAGGACTGCAGCGATAGCGATACCGGTTGGAGGCCAAACAGGAGATACACTCTGGTGCAGGAACGCGAGGGATAAGCCGAGCTTCGCGGCATAGAAGTAAACAACAGAAACTGCGATCAGCCAAAACAGGTATCCAGGGAAATCTGAATTTGTAGCCAGATTACTTTGTAGAGGTGGAAATGCCTTAGCAGACGCCTCTCGATGAATAGTTTCGGGTTGGGGAGTCTGGCCCATCGATTGTCACCTAAAGAACGTAAAAACTAACAATCGAGACGAGTGTTGTTCACTGTGATCGTAAAATCAGATCTTGGTAGGCGAATGTACCATAGGATCACATTGTTTTCGAGGTTAATTGCATGATTCTATTGGAACTCGGCCGGCTTGACAGCAACGTTTGACAGCAATGTCGGCAAGTGGCTGATTCGATTGAGCATGGCTATCCCTGGGCGGTCAAGACCCGATTTAGGGCCGCAATAGCCTGCTCTTTCAGCGTCGGCATCACGTGAGCGTATATGTTTGCCGTTGTGCTGATATCAGCGTGACCAAGGACGTCCGAAATGATACCTTGCGCCAACAGAATTGACGCGGCCTGGTGGCGCAGATCGTGAACTCGGCAAGGAGGCAAACCCGCCGATTCGAGGATCCGGTTCAAGTGGCTATTGGGAGTAGATGGATTGACCGCCTTGCCGTGCCTCGTGGTGAACACCAAGCCCTTCTCAATCCAGCGATCGCCGGCTTTCAGCTTTTCCTCGAGCTGCTGCTTGTGTCTCTTTTTCAGCACCGCTTCGAGCGGCTCGGGTAATGGCAATGTGCGCCGTGACTTTTTGGTTTTCAGTTCCGTTATGTGCCATTCGCCGTTCACTCTATACAGTGTTACCTGTTGTTTCAGACTCACCTGGTGAGTCACGAAGTTTATCCTGCCAACGCAGGCCGAGGACCTCACCTCTACGCAATCCAAGTGACAACGCAACTCCTCACGTTGATTGGTCGTCGGCGTGTGGCTTCCAATCTGCCCTTACTGCGAGGTCAAGGTAAGGCGTCATCGTGTATTCGGGATAAGGCGGATTCCCCAGAATCCGGTGGGCCGATGGAAAGTCGAATTCAGGTTCGCCGGCGATGAAGACCACGCTATGCGATTCGACGCCCAGGCTGAGAGTAAAGGTGCATTTCTGCTGCTCGATACCGTCCTTCTCGCTAGAGCCAACCACCAGTGAATCCCGCGCGTTTTAGTCCCCTAACAATCGCCGGACAACGGCGCATAATGTTCCAGAGCAGACCAGTCCGATAGTTCTCAATCATGAGCACGACTGGCCCCTGATCGACTCCGAAATGATAGGGTGTAACCCACCAGCCAGCTTTGCTATCCGGCACTTCAAATGATTGGTTGAACGATGGTCTGAAACCATATTTTTTGGTCCAGCGCAAATTCATTTCCGCAAAGTGACGCACCGTTGGGATGACAATTTCAGGAGCAAAAGGCAACGAGGCGAGTACAACCCACGGAGCGACGGTACCATCGTCAGGGCCGAATGGCGCACCTCGAGCGAAATAGTCGAAAAACTCGCGTTCGACGCCATTCACTTTGCGTTTAATCCAACCGGGCCCATCGCACGCGGTGAATCCCCAACAATGTTCGCCATAGCCGACGAATTCCATGGGGTTACGGATGGCATATTCTTGCTGCACAAATGTCGCTTGCCGACTATTCTCGAAGTAGTCGCTCTTGTGAGCGCGCATGAATTCGTCACGAATATCGCGAAAGTCGATCCAAAGATGCGAGAGCTGATGTGTGAAGAGCGGGCCGGAATAAAGCAGTTCACGATCGTAAATTTTCTTCCACTGATAGGTCGAGCAAAAGGCGCGATAGCTCTCAGGAGGGAGCGGGTGAGTTGGTGAACCAAGCCCGAGAATGTACAAAAGCAAACCCTCGTCGTAACCTTCGTAGCGATTCTTGATGAATCCCGTTTCCGGAAACCATCCATTAGTTAGAGTCGCTGCACCGTTGCTGGCCCAGTTCCAGTCGGCTCGTTCGTAAAGTGCATTCGCCAATTTTCTAATCTCAATCTCGTCGGGCGTATCGCGATCGAAATAAGTGCCGACGGTAAGCGCACCCGCAAACAGAAAAGCCGAGTCAATGGTCGAAAGCTCGCACTGCCAGACCCGGCGACCTGTTCCGATGTCCAGGAAATGGTAGAAGAAGCCTTTGTAGCCAGAAGCGTTCGGTTCGGGACCTTGCGGGCATTGAAACAAATAACGAAGTCGCGTCCGAGCGATCTTTGCAGCGAAATCTCGAAAGATGACGCCGCGCTCAACGG
>DATFWY010000162.1:0-3068 GCA_035258805.1 Blastocatellia bacterium
GCTTGATCGCGTATGTGTGAGGCGCCTCAATGATTCAGATTGCTATTGGATGCTTTTTGATGACTTTAAAAACCGTCCCCAACTCAGAAATCCTGTGAGATAACCCCCGAACTGACCGGACACGGTCTCCCACTTAGCAAGTGTGAGGCATACAACCGTGTCTATGACCAATTCTACCGATCGCGTTGAGATCATCACGTCGGTTCGTGCCGGCTTCTGATTATCGGGCTTTGCAGAACCAAGTTCGCAACGACGAACTAGTGTCCAAGATCAAGGCGGTCATCGCCGAGCTACCGACCTACGGCTATCGGCGGCCGCATTGCTGTGGATGAAGGTAATCGGCGTTGGTGCTCCGATGGCTTTGAGATCGGCTGCGGCAACGGCGAGCAGGTGCGGGTTGCGTTTGCGCTCGACTGCTGTGGTCGGGAAGCCATGAGCTTCCTGGCCACTACCGGCGGCATCGCCAGCGAGGACGTGCGCGACCTGATGGTGGCTGCCGTCGAGTACCGGTTTGGCCAGGTCAATCACTTGCCCGTTACGATCCAATGGCTTTCCGATAACGGCAGCGGCTATGTCGCCGGCGACACCCGCAGCTTCGCCCGCGACATCGGGCTCGAACCGAGGACGACGCCTCTCGCAAGTCCACAGAGCAACGGAATGGCTGAAGCCTTCGTTCGCACGATCAAGCGCGACTATGTCCGCGTCAGTCTGCGACCAGATGCCGAAACCGTCATGCGTCAGCTGCCAGCTTGGATCGCCCACTACAACAACGCTCACCCGCACAAGGCTCTCGGATATCGTTCACCCCGTAAGTTCATCGCAGCTCACGCGTCCGGTCGTTCAGGGGCTACAACAAGATGTGCGTCGGAAACTTATTGCCGAGCTCCTCGCGAATGTCGGCATCCTTCGTTAGTCCACGGCTTTGATTTGACTTCCTAAACTTTAAAGTGTATTTTTCATCAAACGCTCGCATGTGTGGAGATGGTCACCATGGGCGAAATACGTCATGGAGTTCTTGCAGCAACTATCTCTTTTCTGTGCTTGACGCCCGTAGGTGCTCAAGATACCCGGGACGACTTTTTCAGACGGCAAACGCAAGCCCTGGCGGCAATCAAAGAGATGGCTGATTCAATATGTCCCACGGCCATTCAGGAAGGACGAATGGCCCAGGGCACACTGTCCGGTAACGTACAGGCTCGATTAGATACGACTATATCGACGGTTAAGGAACTAAAACTTAGCGGCGCAGGAGACGTCAAAACTATCGAGTACCGTGGCGTAGTCCAAGAGGCGCTTGCGTCGACGCTCCATGACGAAAAGGCTTGCAAACGCTCTGTTTTTGAAAGACTGGTCGTAATAATGGTTCCAACCATCAAAGAAACGGGTCTCCCGATCACACAAAGTGTTCGCCTGACTCCCCGAAGGCCAGAGAACAATCCCAGCATCTCTTGTTCGCGGATCACAGAACCGCTTGAGAAATTGCTTTGCGAAGATGATGACTTGGCGAAGTGGGACGGCAGGATGGGACAGCTATACTGGAGCAAAATGGGACAACTTACGTCGGCTGATCGGCAGATGTTAAAACAGCAGCAGTTGAATTGGATTAGCCGTAGAAATGCAGCTTGCCGATATAATCCGCGTGGAAGTTACACGTTAGCCGACCTCACGCCTGCGAAGCCGTGCATTCTGCAGATGACTAGACAACGCGTTACAGAGCTTGAGTGATCAAAAGGCAACGCGAATGCTATCACGTAGTAATTCTGTCATGTGCGCGGTAGCGACTGCTTTTTGTCGCAAAATTGATTGACCGCTTCTACTACCGAGGCGCTAATGGAATCTTGCCGCTCTAAAGACCTAAGTGAGGTTTCCTCTTCCTGGTTCACGATTACACCTGCCTCAAGCAGAACGGCCGGCGCCTTTGTGGCCTTAAGAACAATCAATTGATCAAATCTGTACACCCCTCGCTCCTTATCCAATATTTCACGGCGCTCTCCAGGAATATTTTCAGAGTGGTGATCACTAAACTTCAAACCCCGGTCAGAGAGCTCCTTTCCAAGGAGCCTCGCAAACTCTAAGCTTTCTCGAAAAAACTTATTCTGATACGAAACAAAGAGCGAGTAGCCAGAAAATTTGTTGCTGAAATGATGATTTCTACCGTTATAAACCCATTCTTTGTAGTACCTAGGTTGGACATCATCATGATGAACGGAAAGGAACGCGTCGGCTCCAAAAGAGTTTGCTAGAGTAGCGCGCTGCATCAACTGGGTCTTTCCTATGCCTCTCATTTTAAGTAAACGCGTCTGCGTATATCCATTCTCACGTAGTTTATTTTCAATTCGTTTTGCCAGTTCTAGGTTAAAGTCATACTCGGGGACACCACGAGCGCTGAGCGCGCCCGAAGCTTCTGGTGTGTGGCCAACGTCAACCATAATTTTGAAATCGTTGGGAACGCAAGATTTGTCTGCGCGATGCGCGGGAGGCTGACTAAAGTTGTCCGGGTGATTGCCGGAATCGACCTCACCTCTAAGAGAGAAACTCGAACTCAAGCCGGTGATCGCGAGCATGCAGGCCAATAAGCTAATTAGGTCGGACGATCTCATCAAACACACAGTCTCAGCGGTGATGTCTACTTGGGCGAGTTCTTCGGAGCGGCATGAACCACGCCTTTAACTGTCGCCCTAACGTTACTTAATCATTTTCTCTTGCAGAACTTCGAATACCTTCAGCTTGCAATTAGCACGATCTCGAAAAGCCTCTGCCAGCTGTTCATGCAACACGCTCTTAAACTTATCGTCCTTATACTTTCCTGCCCCACTGATCCCCAGATCAGCAACCTTAGCGATTACGCCAGCCAACTGCGCCTTAACGTCACCCGATAGCTCCACATGAGTTGAACTGCCCTCCAAGGGAAGCGCCTCACCGCACGTCTCTCCTGCAAAAGAGCTGATGATCTTCAAAGCTCTCATCTGCGCCTCAAGATCGTCCGCAATCGCCGGTCCGCGCAATAACACCAAACAGGTTAACCCTGATGCCCATACCCATGCGCTTCGGCTCATCGTGCTATCTCC
>DATFWY010000163.1:0-3913 GCA_035258805.1 Blastocatellia bacterium
TACCTTTGCCCAATTTCGCCGAGATTCATCAGGAGTTGCGACGCAAAGGCGTCACGTTGCAGCTTCTCTGGGAAGAGTACGCCGATGACAATTCTCGCGAGTATTACAGCTATTCACACTTCTGCGTGCTCTATCGTGAATGGCGCCAGCGACTCTCGCCGACAATGCGACAGACGCACACTCCAGGCGACAAGGTGTTCGTCGACTACTGCGGCCCGACCGTCCCCGTATTTGATCCACTGACCGGCGAAGTTCGTCATGCGCAAATCTTCGTCGCCACGCTCGGCGCCTCGAACTACACTTACGCCGAAGCCACTTTCACTCAACAGCTTCGTGATTGGATCGGCTCGCACGTCCGCGCCTTTCAGTTTTTTGGCGGCGTAGTCCGACTTGTCGTGTACGATTATGTGCCCGGCAACATAATCCGGATTATGTGCCCAGCCGTGTTATGTGGCCATAGACCAGTAATTGTAAGAAAAGAAAGCCCACCGGAATCACAAGCGTTCACATAATCGCACCTGTTCATCAGAAGATAATCTCCCGACAAAAAATAGAAAGGAGATTATCTATGCTGGAACGCTACTTTGTCCGTCCGGATACCGTTGACCGGATTCAATCGTCATGGCTCGGCGGGGCCATCGATCAGTACGTGACTTGGCTCTCAGAACAAGACTACTCATGGAGGAGTGTTTCTCGTCGTGTCCCCTTGCTTGTCAAGTTTGGGGATCACGCGCGAGCCCAGGGCGCGACTTCCTGGGCCGATCTTCCGGCTCATATCGATTCTTTTGTCGCTTCATGGCTTGAGAATCACATAAAGGAGCCGAAGTCGTCGCAAGCGCTCAGGAAGCTTGCTAAAGACTTGCAAAACCCGATTCAACAAATGCTTCATCTTATCTTGCCCGATTTTACGTGCATGGGGCGACCTGTAAAACCGGAGAATCCCTTTCAACAGTTGGCGCCGGAATTTTTCGTCTACCTTCGGCAAGAGAGAGGGCTCCGAGAGACATCAATCCTTCACTACTCGCACTATCTCCGACAATTCGCCACCTATCTTGAGTCAATCGGGCTGACGGATCTGAAACACCTCTCGCCGCCCGTACTGAGCGGGTTTGTCTCTGATCTCAGCCAAAAAGTGCGGTGGGCAAGCACTCGAGACGCTTGCGGCGTGGTCCGTGTACTTCTCAGATATCTGTATCGCCAAAGGGCGCTGCCTCGCGACCTGAGCGGTCTTGTCGAGCAGCCGCATACTTACCGCCTGTCAAACATCCCTCGTTCGATCACCTGGGATGAAGTGCGCCGCATGCTAGAGGCGGTCGACCTACGTACCACGCGGGGAAAGCGGGATTATGCAATTCTGCTTCTGCTGGTGACCTATGGGCTTCGTGCGCGCGAAGTGGCCGCGCTAACCTTGGATGACATAGATTGGAAAAATGATCGACTGAAAGTCCCGGACCGTAAGGCCGATCACTCAACGACGTACCCACTGTCGCCGATTGTCGGGCAGGCGATCCTGGATTGCCTGAAGTTCGCCCGGCCTGAAACCACTGATCGCCATCTCTTCTTTCGGATTTTGGCGCCCAGAACACCTCTGACCTATGAAGGGATTTCCTCCACCGCCTCTCATTATCTTCACAAGGCCGGCATTGCGGTCGCAAGACCCGGTTCTCATACGCTGCGCCATACTTGTGTGCAGCGGCTGGTCGAGGCCAATTTTTCTCTCAAACTCATCGGGGATTACGTCGGACATCGGTCGCCTGCCTCCACCGAGATCTATAGTAAGGTGGATATTGAAGCCCTTCGCGAAGTCGCTTGCGGCGACGGAGAGGAGGTCTTATGAGATCCGCTAATCGTAGTTTCCACAGCTTCCTTGGCGAAAGCATAGAACGGTTCCTCGCGCACAAGCGCGCTCTCGGTTGTCGATTCGAGGTTGAAGAAAAAACGCTGAGGCTCTTTGATCGCTACCTGGTTGAGAAGCAGGTCGATTCTATGGAGAAAATCAGCTCCACTTTGCTCAATGCCTTTCTGGCTTCTCGGCCACGGAAGCGAGCGCGGAGTTACAATCATCTGCTGTGTACGGTCTCGCGGCTATTAACCTGGCTCGTTGGGCAAGGGATACTTGAGCGGTCTCCCCTCCAAACTCGACCCAAAAAAGAGACGGAGCCCAGAAAGCCGTTCATCTTTGATCGCGCGGCCGCACGTGCGCTACTGGAGGCGGCGGCCGGCTTGAAAGACAACCAGAGCGCTCCGTTACGCGGAGTGACTTATCGCGCCATCTTTGCGCTGCTTTATGGTTTGGGCCTGCGGGTCGGCGAAGTCACCCGACTAACAGTTGGAGACCTCGATTTTCAACGCAGGCTTCTGATCATAAGGGAAACGAAGTTTTACAAAAGCCGTCTGGCGCCATTCGGTCCTCAGATCGAGGGGTTGTTGAGGGATTTCGTTCAAGCTCGTGATGCGCAATCTCTTCCTGCCAAAGCGCCACTGTTCTCATTCAGACAGGGTCGGCCGATCAGACCGGAGACAATCAGCCAAACGTTTCACGCCTTAGCGCCGCAACTTAAGCTCATTGTTCCTCCCGGGACATCAAGTCCGCGCCTGCACGATCTTCGCCATTCATTCGCCGTAGGCACATTACTGCGGTGGTATCGTTCCGGGGTTGACCCTCAAGCCGGCCTGCTGCGCCTCTCCACATTTCTGGGACACGTCGACCCAGTGTCGACCTCTGTCTATCTGACGATTATCGACCCATTGCTGGAAGAGGCGAATCAACGGTTTGAAGACTTCGCAAGAGATTTGATCAAAGAGGAGGCGGCGCCATGACAATGACTCTCGGTCAAATTGCGCATTCGTTCTTTGAGGATCATCTCAAAGTTCAAAGGGGACTCCGGCCAAACTCGATCCGCAGTTATCGAGACGCCTTGCGGCTTTTCCTTTGTTTTGTGGCCAAGGAAAGTCAATGCCGGATCACTCAACTGACCCTTACGGATCTCACCTTCGAGCGGGCGCAACAGTTTTTAAAGTACCTTGAGGAAGATCGCAAGAATCAAATTCCAAGCCGAAATCAGCGGCTGGCGGCTCTTCGGTCCTTCTTTGAGTATATTGCCCAGAGGGAGCCCGCAATGCTCCAGACCTGTGAACAAGTGGCCCTGATCCCTTCCAAACGAGTACCCCCACCGCAGACGCATTATCTGGAACGGGAGGAAGTGGCTACTTTGTTTAAGAGCATTTCCACGAAAGGCCGTCACGCTTTGCGCGATCGAGCTCTTCTCTTATTCCTGTACAACACGGGAGCGCGAGTGCAGGAAGTCGCCGATCTTCGCTTCGGGCATTTGGATTTCGGTCCGCCGGCGCGTGTTCAGCTCTGCGGAAAGGGGAATAAATGGAGGACTTGTCCACTATGGGCCGAAACTGCCGATCAACTCCAGCGACTGATCGAGCAGGAAAAACAATCGCCGAGCGCCGATGCCCCCATCTTCGTTTCTAAACCAAGCCGTCCGCTGACTCGGTTTGGCATCTACAAAATCGTACGCCGGTACTGTGGTCATCTCGATTCCGGCGGCGCCCATCCCAGGCATGTCAGCCCGCACCTGTTTCGTCACACAGCAGCCGTGCATCTACTTGAGTCAGGCGTTGAAGTGAACGTCATTCGGGGTTGGCTAGGGCATGTCACTTTGGAAACGACAAATCGCTATGCGGAGATAACGACACAGACAAAAGAGAAGGCCCTGCGAGTCTGTGAGCTTCCTTGGGATTCTTCGGTGGGCTCCCCGCGAAGAGCAGTTTGGAAAGACGATCAATCTCTCCTGGATTGGCTGAATTCTCTATAGGAATTATGTTCCCGACAGAGGACGGCTCATGCCAGATTTAACCCGCTTGTGCCCGTGCGGCTACATAATCCGCTCGGGCACATAAG
>DATFWY010000164.1:0-8485 GCA_035258805.1 Blastocatellia bacterium
AAACCAAACTTGCGACCGTTCAGTGGGAGCCCGAACGCCAGCGCGATGTGAAGGCAACGAACAATCCTGTCGATCGTGCCGGGCTCAAGAAGATGATCCCGGCGATCGACTGGGATTCCGTGCTGGAAGTCGCCGGCCTCAACAACGTTCAGCGCTTTGTAGTCAACGAAAAGACGGCATTAAGCGACGGCGCGAAACTGCTCGACACCCAGCCTGTAGATACATGGAAGAAGTACCTTCTCTTCCACATAGCCAGCGACTACGCGTCCTACCTTCCAAAGGCTTTCGATGTAGCCAGGTTCGACTTCTATCAGAAGGCGCTCGCCGGCATCGAAGCGCAGCGAGACCGCTGGAAACGCGGCGTGAGGCTGCTCAACAGTCAAATCGGTGAGGCTGTTGGCGAGCTCTATGTCGCGAAATACTTTCCGCCTGAGAACAAGGTAAAAATGGATCAGCTCGTCGCGAATCTGCGAACCGCGATGGGCGAGCGGCTGAAAACGCTCTCATGGATGGATGAAAAGACCCGCGCTGAAGCGGAGAAAAAACTGACCGCCTTCGATCCGCGCATCGGCTATCCCGTGAAGTGGCGCGACTACTCCGCGCTCACGATCGAACCGGGCAAGATCTTCGAGGATGTCCGCAATGCGCGCAAGTTCGAGTGGAACCGTCAGGTGGCGCGTCTGAACCAACCGGTCGACAGAACAGAATGGGGCATGACCCCTCAGACCGTAGACGCTTATTACGATCCGTCGATGAATCAGATCACGTTTCCGGCAGCAATCCTTCAACCGCCTTTCTTCGATCCGAATGCCGATCCAGCCGTGAACTACGGCGCGATCGGAGCGGTCATCGGTCACGAAATGGGACATGGTTTCGACGATCAGGGACGCGAATACGACGAGACCGGAAAGATCCGAAACTGGTGGACACCTGAAACGAACAAGAAGTTCCTGGCCCAAACGGAGCGCTTCGCCGCACAGTACAACGCCTTCTGCCCTCTCGAGGGCGTCTGCGTCAACGGCAAGCTCACCATGGGCGAAAACATCGGTGACCTCGGCGGCCTCGAAATGGCTTATACGGCATATAAACTCTCATTGAACGGCAAGGAAGCGCCTGTAATCGATGGGTTCACCGGAGATCAGCGCTTCTTTATGGCTCACGCTCAAGTGTGGCGCGGAATCGAGCGCAACGATGCGCTTAGAAATCTGGTGCTCACCAATCCTCACTCGCCTGAAGCCGCTCGCGGTTCAATACCGGAGCGCAATATGGACAGCTGGTATGCAGCGTTCAATGTGAAGAACGGAGACAAGCTGTTCATAAAGCCCGAAGACCGCGTGAAGATCTGGTGACTCAGCCGCGAAGAACGTGGCACGAGCGGTATGTAGTCGCGGGCTTTAGCCCGCGTTTGTTTCCAGCGGGTTGAACGCGTGTTAAAGCCCGCGACTACATCATTGGACCCCTTAGCGCAATTTATTCCCTCGAGGGGATGCGGATTTCCGTGAGGAGCGTTCCAGGGCCATTCCGAGCAGCATGCCGGCGATGCAGAATCCGAGGAAGAGAAAGAAGCCGGCTTCAAGCCGCGTGTTGTTGGTCGTCAAAACGTTCATGCCGGCCGCGGCTTGTTTTAGCTGATTGAGTTGAGTCGAGATGACGCCATCGAAACCGATATGAGTCATGAACAGCGCCACCACGAGCACGTCTGCCATCGACCACTTTCCGGACTTCAACGCGAAAAACCGCACAATGCGACGTGTCCATTCTGAAGGCTGGCTTGACTCACTCTCCTCGCAGCGATTCCGGTAGCTTAGTTCCACACCAAGGACAATAGAGAATGAGCACATACGATGTTCCACCGTCATGGATGATGATGCCATACTCATTATGTTTCTTGTTATAAGTGACAATGCAATCCGCACATTCATACTCGTCTGCATGAATGTCGCACTTCACCTTCAGATTCTCAGCCATCCGATCACAACAGTGCTTTTTCCTTCTGCTCAAAAGCGCGGCGGCTTTCTTAGCCCTGCCCTGTTGGGGCGGACTCTGAGCGAATCGCTGCGGCAAGCTGTCGAGCGTCAACGCCGTATAGATGAAGGTGACAAGGGACCACTTCCGCTAATTATCCATCTAGCCGGCTTTGAGGAGAGGGAAGGGATTCAGGCGCCTGCTGTTTGGGTTATCCGTAATGATCATAGTAGGCATCCTCAATATTTAAGTGACATTCGTAAAGAATTCGAGAAAGTGGATTGTCTATGGTCGGGAAGTGCGATTACGACATTCACACCTGGCAATATCAGAGACGTTCTTACTGCGCGCGCAAACAGATTCGATCCGTTTTGGTTCCACCAAGGGATTGATCTTGACACTTTTAACGTCCGCCTGGATGCCCTGATTGGAAGTCATTGAAATTGCTGGACTTGGAATTCGCCAACAGTATCCCGCTTCCCAAAAGCGCACGATCGATCCCGATTGATCTTCACATATCGCATCATCGGCTATAGAATCCGTGCAATGGATGATGACGCGATTTAATGTCGGGATGAGCATGGGACTCGTTCCGGCATTCCCGCTCTGGATATTCCCCCTTTATCAGAAATCGAAGGCGCTTAAAGGCAAGGGAAAAATGATGGCTTGGACATCAGTTATAATCCCAATCGAGGTCTTTGAAGGGCTAAGGCTCTGGGAATGGTGGGTTGTTGGAGTAATATTTATAGTGGTATTAGTTGCGGTGGTTATGGTAATCGGGCATTTAGCACGGCGAGCGCGAATAGAGGCCATTTCAATACAAACCGACACAATCCCTACGATAGAAAACTCTCTCCCTACAATACGAGACACTCTTCAAATATTATCTGTACGCTGGAGGTATCTCCCTAATTCGTTCCTGCAATGGGTTGCTACTTGTCTTACCGACGCAGACCAGGTACAGAAATTTATAGAGTTAAGTGAGGAATATCGCTTACACACTGAATTCTTCCCAGGAATAGTTAAAGGAAACTCTAGGCTATTTAATGAGCACGTTGCTACTGTCTTGAGTGACACAGCCAATCATAACCTCTCTGCATCTATGAATCCAAAGGATTTTGTTCAATCTATAATTAAAGCTAGTGACTTATTTTCGCTAGCATTGGCCTTTCAGCCGAAGAATCCGGCGATTATGCTCGGCCTGGGAGCAACTTTGTATATGAGACGAAATTTTGCTCGAGCTTTGGAGTTATTCAACGAAGGTCTTCCTCTGATCAAGGAGGAGATAACAACTTATAGCAAGTTTGCAGTATGGTTTAGCCAGCAACCTTCAATGGAAGGTGAACAGCTTGCTTCGATAAATGAAATGATTACTCCTGATAATATTAAAGAATACGAGCGGATGCGCGATGAATGTTTAATTCATTGTGAATCAGGAAAATAAAAACAGCTCCCTTCGGATGATCTGTAAAAATTTTTCTGTGTTTGATACAAGTTGACCGTGTCCAATCGGGGGCCGGGATTGACTAAATGACAGCCATGTCAATCCCGGCCCCCGATTGGACACGGTCGAAGTTGTGATGGTCCTGCCTTTGCGGCTTCGACCCGAAGCCGCACACGAGACCGAACCAATTCGCAACGTTGATTGCGACGCCGATGACTACGGCTATCGTTTTGGACTGGGCTACTGAAACAAATAGGATTCAGGCTTCCTTTGAGAAGGCCCGCTCAAGCGATCAGTGGGCCTTCTTGTTACGTCCGCTTCAAAGACGAGCCGCAATGGCGTGAGCTGCCCGTGCGACGGCTGGATTCTCGGGGCGCCAACGCCTGCAAACTCACCAATCCCGCGCCAATCGAATCCTCTAACACTTGCCGCACGGCATGTGTAAAGCTACAATTCGCGCGGTCATTCATTCTTCAAACCCACATCTCCCCCCTAGGAAAGGATTCACCATGAGACAATGTTTGCTTGCTGTCTTGGCGTTTCTCGCCCTCGTATTCACCCAGGCCGTCGCCCAAAACAAATCTGAAAAACACTCTCTCTCCGGCACGAAGATTTTCATCGAGCCGATGCAAGGCGATCTTCATCCATTTATTGCGGCGGAGATAGTAAAAAAGAAACTGCCTATCGTCGTCGTAACGGAAAAGGAAAATGCGGAATACATCCTTGACGGGGCCTATGTAAAAGGCGACGGCAAGTGGTATCACACAGTCTTCGGCGTCACGGACAAGAATGAAGGGAGCGTCAAACTGATTAACGTGAAGGATAAGACGATGGTCTGGGCAGGTGGGGCAGGCGATCGATCGCTGTTCTTGGGCGGTTGGAATCAGGGCGGTCAGAGCAGGGTCGCGGATCGCATCGTCAACAAGATGAAGAAAGACCTCTTCTAGCATCGTCGGACCAACGCCGATTTACGCAGCTTTCTTTTCGGATGCGCCGGGACAGGGAAGGGGAGTCCTGCCCCGTTACCCGGCGCCTGCAGTTCAAGTCTCGACGCTCAGCGTTCGCAACCCGGCCACCCTGCCTGAGTCCTGCCTGAGTCGTCTTTTCCCAATAGAAAGATTTTTATCTGAATCTCACCGACTCGGAACCCCTCAAGATTCTTCAATTCTTCCATCTTAGCTCTTAGAGCAGCCGTGTCCTTTCGGGAGCCGGGATTGACTAATATGTCGTCATGTCAACCCCGATCCCGAAAGGCCTCGTAGTTCAAGGCGAGATGAGGTTTACGGGAGGGGGCAGGCGGGTATTTCCTGCCCCACTATCCAACTCAGGAGCCTTCAGATCTCATACCCTTCCTGGTTTCTCCGCGCTCTCCGCAATGAATCGGACTCGGCTTTCGCCAAACCTGAGCAAATCGCAGAGACGCTGAGAACACCCGGTTCGCGGAGATTATTTGGGTTTTCACCACGGACACGGCGGTCCTCCCAAATTCTGTTTTCGGAGGTTCAGTCATGAATGCAACCATTCCAGCCGATCTACTTGAATTGAAGGCTCGTTTTGAGACTTGGCGTACAAATCGGAGATACGTGCGCGAGCCGATTCCCGATGAACTACGGCGCCGATTCTCCTTTGAGCAGCAGCAGCAAGCAAATCCGCAGCCTGCCTGCCGCTATGCTGCAACTCTCATTTGCCGGTTATATCGATCTATCAGTTCCCCGGCGAGCTCGACAATGTTCTCAGCCTTCTGCTTCGCATCTTCAAGCTCGTCGGTCACCTGAATTTTCTGCGCGAGCATCAAGATCATATCCAATGAATATGCCGATCCTCTCGGCAATCGCTCTTGCCCGATCAATTCGTTTGCTCCCAGGGGAGCAGAGCTCTTCGATGTGCCCGAAGATTCGATCTTCGAGAAAGAATTTCGCTCTCGCGCCCTTCAGCGTCGAAGAGCCGGCGTTCGATCTGAAGCGCGACGCGGCCGAGGTCCGGCTATTGGTGTGTCTTCAGTGAAGAGGCGCAGTCTGGCGTTCTCGCTTGTCAGGGAAAGGATTGATAGACCCGTAGCACCTCGTCAGCTATAGCGCCTATCAAGGGTTCAGGCGTCAACCGTTCAATCAGCGGTAAAGCCGATCTCAGTTGAGCCAGCAAATCCCGCCTGGAGTCTCTACTCGTGAACCGGAGTATCTCCTTCCACGCATCCCACTGTCGGTGGGCTGGAAGTTCGTCGGCGATCCGCTTACTTAAGGTCCGTAGGCCAACGATCCTGTCCCTCACATCAAGCGGCTCGAGCGACGAAAGCAGCTCAAGGAGCGCCGCTGGCGCCGCAGCCCCAGCCAGGTGATGGACAATTGTGCCCCAGTCCTCGAGCCGATCAAGAGCGCCTTTTCCATCGAGCGCCGCAGTAACCAGCTTAACCCTATATGGTGATGTGGCCGGAAGTTCCTTAGCTACGAATGAGAATTCCTTCGGAGATGCTTTCAAGTCGATTTGTTCCAATGCTTCTTCGAGCCGTTTATGGAGCTCATTGTTATTGAGGCTGGACACGTCCAACCGATCAAGCATTGCCAAGGCCGAAGCGCGAACGGCCGCATTCGGATGGTTAATAATCGAATTGTATACCCACGGGGCCGCCTCGTCTCGCTCGCTCGTTGGTAATGACTGAAGCAGGCGCTCAATAACATCGAGAGGCCATGACCGGGAGGTTAGAAGGGCAAGCGCACGTTCGGCGCTTAAGCGATGGGTGAGTGCGCCAATTGCCTTGGCAGCGTCTGCGTCTGACCATTTTAAGACTCGATCGACAAGTCCATCGATCTGCATTTGGTCAATCTTGTCTGCGAGTCGCTCGACGAGCGAGACGCTCCGGTAATGATCCTCATAATCAGCTTTGTCTTCATCTTCAAGCGCGGTAATGATGCGGCCCCTGTCTTGATCGCTCAACGGAGTGCGATTGACAAGAAGTTGGGCCGCGGCTATTTCCCCGACTTTTTCTATGCTGAAAGACGCCAGTATACCCATCGCGGCTTCTGTCGCCTGCGGGCCGAGGAATGGAGCGATTTTCTCTATGGCCTCTGCGCGCGTCGATTCCCATTCAATGTTCTTGGCCAGATCAAGCGCGGCAACCTGTAGGCTCAGGCGCTCTTCATCCCTACATGACTTGGATAGCTCAACTAGAAAGACTGAGGCTTCGTATGGGTCACCAATGGCGCGAGCGGCTTGCAGACTCCGTTCTATGTAGTCTCGCTTTCGCTCACCTTCAGCTACCCGAGCGAGGATTGCGAGTGTGTCAGCGCGGCTCGGACTTGCAGACCACTCGAATGGCACTGACTTCCCGCTGGGATCACTGATGCGTAGCATAGAAACGGCCTGCCGCGCGAGCTCTTCCTCAGGTGGAACTAACGGGACCTTCTGAGCGCAGGCTTCCATATACTCTAGAGCGCGTTCACGGTCGGTTTTGGTGAGAAAGGGTATAATGCGCGCCAGGATCTCGACCTGTATGTGGAACTGAGGGGATTCTTGCATCACATACTCAAGGAGGTTCCTGGCACATTCGGACCGCAGCGGTTCGGAGAGATGGGGCACAACCCAAGAGAGCTCCTTGAAGTCCCAATTCACTCCAAACACTAAGCGCCTGATATTTTCTTCATCGAGGAGATCGATCGCTTCCGCAAGGGCATTAGCACGCTCCTCGGAGGATTCAAGAGTCAAGAGATGGTTGACGGCCGGGATGATTGGAACTACCTCCGGTTCCCTCAGAAGTTTGGCCAGTATGTCTGCCTGCCGTTGGGGCTCGAAACCACCCAGCGCCTGCAGAATCTCATCCCCAGGGATGGCCGCACGTCCCGATACCTCGACAATCGCGGCAAGGAGTCTTGGATGCTCGGCCAATGCGCCAAGCAGTGTTGGATGGCTACGATCCTGCAAGTCCCAATCTCTTATGACGGCGCCAATGAGTTCATGAGCTTCCCTTACGGCTTCGTGCGCCAGTGGAAAGTCGATTTGAGAGAGCGCAACGAATAGTTCGGCGCGATTTATGGGGTCATCAACTTTGCGCAACGCAGCCTTGAGCGCACTATAAACCTGCGCCGCTTCGCTGTCCGGCAGCTTTGAAGCCAGGGTCGCCGCCGCCTCAACATCAAGAAGGTACTCGGGTGAACGGAGCAGGATATCGAGCGCGACCCGCGAATGCTCACTGCTTAAGACCGGCGCGAGTTCAACAAACTCGCTGGAACGGCCCCACTGTGATTGGCAGGCGTCAATTGCGTTGAGAGTTTCGATGGCTAGGTCGTTCCGAACGGCAGGGTCTGCAAGGTTCGTTACGATACTTACGAGGGCCCGGGCGCGTTTGAGAGCGCTGACTTTGTGGCGGGCCAGGGTTATTGCGCGTCTTGCCATGCCCTCCCCAAGAGAGGCCATGATGGCAAAGAGTTCCATCGGCGCACGATCCGAGATTGAATTCACGGATGCCCACAGAAGCGCCAGCCCGAACGATCTAGGCAGGGGCTGAGCCGGACTGTAGAAAATCTCCTTGGCTCGTTCGATATCCCTGATGTACCAGCGGAGGCGGTCACTGGCGTCAATCTGGCTATCTCGCGCTGCAACGTGCGCCTCGTACCACACGTTCCGGCCGTCCTGATCCTCTTCGGTCAATACCTTCCAGAGAGCTTCGTGGTTATCGGAATCGGCGAGGTGGGCCACAAGGTATTGCATTGCATAGTCGCTGTGGCGCCCCGCCCAACGCTTACAATACTCCAGTAGACGTTTGCGGTAGGGCAGTTGCTCGGCCTCTTTGATGCGTTCCTGGGCGATGTAATCACGAAATCGAGCATGGCAAAAGGTATAGCCGTATTTCTCGTCCCCGACCACATATCGCTGCACTTGCTCAATGGTTCGTTCAAATACCGCGCCGCTCAGCACGTCCTCCTGACTGATATCGGTCAAGTCGTCCCGGGTTAGGCGTCCATATGCGACCAGCAGATAGCCGAGCAAATCGCTTACTGCCGCCTCGCTGACAGCTCTGCTCACCTCCTTCCACCACCGATCCAGGTAGCCTTTGAGCCCGCTTGGATGATTCTCTAAATTCAC
>DATFWY010000165.1:0-6918 GCA_035258805.1 Blastocatellia bacterium
GATCGACGTCATCCTCGGCGGCTATCATCTGGCAGGCGAGGGCATGGAGCCGCGGATCGAGCCGACCGTCCACGACCTCGCCAATCGTGTCAGGCCTCGTGTCGTCGCGCCGGGGCACTGTACCGGCTGGCGTGCCAAGGCGGCGCTCGCACATACGTTTGGACCGGGAAACTATGGGCCGAGCGTCGTCGGCTCGCTCTACGCTCTGCGCGCGACGTGAGCGGGACGACGTCGCCGGGAGCCACCGCCGGACTGAGGTACTTCGCAAGCGGACGTGGGCTCAACCCGCACTGCAGCTAGGCGCCCTGTTCGCATAGCTCCGCCCAGGGTCGCTCCTGGCGCAATGTTACCAGTCCGATCCTAATCTGAGGTCACCAGTTCCCAGCCCCGCACCACGGATACCTCCACAGGTAAACCGATGCCGATCCCGACGGTCGTAACGAAACCCTTGAAGTTTAAAGCGTCGGCAGTGTCAAAAAAGATCGTTGACCCTAGCGAGACGCCGAGTTCGGCCCCAGTGTGGCCGGCGTAGAACTGACCTGTCAAATGCGTGGGCTCCTCGGTCTTTTGGCCGAAAATGAGGCCAGTGCCCACTTTGATGGACGCCCCTTTAGCTACTTCCACTCCGGAGAACCACTTGATTTTGCTCTCGGCCTTGAGCGGGATGGCTACGCCTGTTACTCCGGCCCCACCCACAATCCCGCTCGCCTCTGAGACTACGCCCAGGATGAACGAAGCGTAGCCGGCGATTCCTCCCCCAAGTGCCTGCACTAAATCCCGGAAGAGTGTAGGATCTTCCTTTCTGTTAAACAGGGCATCCTTGAGCCGATCTATGAGTTTTCGACCATCTGGGGTCCCGATCAGCCTCGCAATGCCAGTCACTATACCTCCGGAGTCTGGCAGGTGCCTGATCGCCTCGTCCAGATAACGGCCAATGATCTTAAGACTCTTAAGAAAGTCTGGGTCCGGCGGTAGGTCGGGGACTGCCTTCAAAGGCGCTGCCATTCTCGGCTTCTCTGGGGCGGCCGTTAGCTGTGCGATAGCGGCTTTCGCTAGAATCTGGCGCCTATATTCCGACCAAATCTCCTCAGCATCCACATCAGAGAGACTTTTCGCTTGCATTACTTTGGCTCCTTTCTGAGATCTGAGTTACGTCAGAACAAATATTGTGGGTATATCGGGCATTCCTAGCCCACTTGAACATCGCACGCCAGTGAGGTTGAGGCCAACGCGAGCGAGCTATACACCTATCGCGTTCCCACTGCATCCAGCAGAGATCAAAACAAAGAGCGGGTTTAGTTTGATTTCTTTTTCGAGCAACGCTCGAGAAGGATTATCCAGCTGCGTGCGCTATGTTGCTCTCGCACGAATCCGAAGTCAAGTAAAAAGTGCGTTACATCTCTTTCGAATGCGCGCTTCCACTTCTGTTTCGCCTGGCCGTGCGAAAAACATAAGCGCAGGCGAGTCCGCTTGCCCCTGCGGCTACCGAATTGCGAGTGATGGACCGCGTGAGCAGCCATACACCAGCAGGCATCAACAGGACTGGCGTTATCAAAACGCTTTTGAATGCGAGCCTAACTGAGAACAGATGAGCTACGATTTGGAGCGGAGCCCGGGCCTCCAGCGTTGCGCCGCGCGTGATTGTCCGAACGCACCACGTTGTTTACGAAACGCAGCGCGTTACTTTGGCACATCCTGTGCGTCCAACACGCCGATACTGGAGTGTCCGAGGCAACGATAACAGATGATCTTGAGTCAGGTCTCTTGGACGACCTCACTCCTCAACTTGGTGTAGCGCGTGTCATTGTTGTATCTTCAACCGCAAAGTGGCCGGCAAACCGACCGCTGACTCGTTGCCTTGATTCATACGGAGACATTCTTGTGGAAGAGAAGCAACCTACACTCGCGGAGATGATGACTACTGCTCAATTGGAGAAGCTAACTCTGGAAATCCGCGCGATGAAGGACAAGGGTAACTGGCAAGATACTTTTTCGAGATTTTCACCTTTGATATCTGTGCTAATAGCCGTAGGCGGTTTCTTGTTTGGGGTCTTTCAGTACTACAAAGAGCAAGAGAAAGCGCAGGTAAATGAGGAAACGGACCAAAGGATCAAAATACAAGCCCAAATCCACAATGACATCGACCAGATACTCAAGTTCCCTAAAGAGAATGGCCAGGGAGTATCACAAATCTCGTATCTACTCGAGGACATAGACCAGTCAATAAGGATTGGCGCTGGAAAGGCCGAACAAAAGGCCGAGGGCGTTCAAAGAGAGCAGAGAAAGAACACGATCATCTTATATGAATTTGTCGTGGGCGATTGCGATTTCAATAAGCAGAAAGACGTGAAGGCTGCCCTCTCCATACTCGATCATTGGAGCGACTACGCAGATTATGTTAGAGCCGACAACAAGCGGGCGCGGGAAATACTAATCAAGTATGCGGACGCTTTGTTTGATCTCCGCAAGAAGCATCCGTGCTATGTAACACAAGTCAAGTATGCGGACGACGTGGGGGAGGAATTTGATGAACCTGAGGACTGCCCGGATTCCGATCAGCCGCCTCTGCGTCATCTCGAGGACCTGATAATCGGTTTTAGAAGGCACTTGGGACTTCTCAAGCAGGATACAGACCGATCGAATTTCATCAAAGACTTCCAGGCGTCTACCTGTAACCAGACGCTTACAAGGCAGGAATTTCATATGAGCTTTGACCCCAACGAATATCCAGAGACATTTCGAGATTGCTATGCCGACCAGAAAAAGAAATGACTAAGCACTGCCATCGCTCTGTCCACTTCTAAGAACTCTCATCTACGTCTGTTTTGCCTCTACAGCCGATATGAGCTTGGCGCTTTTTCTTCTATAGCTCGTATCATACGGACGATGGACACAAAGGCGAAAACTATTTCTTACTCACTCTCCCCCCGATCCTCCGCTGTGGAGCAACTACGGCAAATCACTGATGCCTTATTGCTACCAGATCATGGGGAACACGATGATGCTGTCCTAAAGCTCCATTCTTTGCTTTCGGCGATCTCAGGTTTAGATAATGATCCAGCTGATTCCTCCAATTACCGTAATACCGTCTTAGCGGTTGGCGAGGCCATCTCTCCTGGAGACGCTTCGCGGTGTGTCATCGATTCCGCCCGAACGTCGAAATTCTTGCGGGGGATACACGCTGCATTACTGGAGGCGCAACAGCGTTTCCTTAATGGCCCAATTGAAATCCTCTACGCCGGCTGTGGGCCATTTGCAACCCTGGCTATTCCAATGATCACGCAATTCAAGCCTGACCAGATTCGATTCACGCTACTCGATATACACGCTCGATCACTGGCGCTCGCGCGGCGCATTATTGAGACGCTCGGGCTGAGGGACTATGTGCGGGAGTATATCCAGAGCGACGCTGCGTCGTACATTCATCCTCGCCCGCTCCACATGGTCATAACTGAAACCATGCAGAAAGCGTTAAGTAAGGAGCCACAGGTGGCGATCACTCTCAAGTTGGCCCCTCAACTATGCCCGGGTGGGATCCTCATCCCGGAGCGGGTCATCGTAGATGCTTATCTCTGCGACCCGCACAAAGAGTTTTCGCCAGGGATTCGTGACCGCAATGAGTTACCTTCGGTGACTCAGCGGGCAGGCGGGGCGAGGATCAAACTTGGCAGAGTCTTTGAATTGACAGCCGAAACAGCATTGAAACTTACCATGATGAACGGCAAGAGAGGGTGCTATGCAGAGGCGTGTCTGCAGGCAGCAGCAATTGATCTCCCCATGGAAATCGCTGAGGGGCTAACGCTGATGTTAGCAACAACCATTACTGTCTTTGGAATGATAACGCTAGAAGAATATGAGTCAGGGTTAACGCACCCTTTATGGTTTTATGACTTCAGCGGAGCTAAAGGTAGAGATAGAATAGAATTCCAGTACTGTTTCAAAGGCAGCCCGGGATTCAAATGGCAGATGCCCGTATGAGTCCACGCTGGTTGCAAGAGATCCGGCGTAGTGGCTACGTCCCCGACTATATTCGACCAACAGTGCCATTCAGCGGCGAATGATCGGGCAACTTGCTCTCTCCTTCCTCGTCTACGCGCGGCCGCGTCGGCTGCAAGCGCTGGTTGGCGCGCGTCGCGGATATTACATTGCCGCTCGCCCTTTAGCTCGCGCTTGATCGCTTCGACCCAGGCGATGTCGTTCACAGCGGCCTGGAGGGCCTAGCGATTGAGTGTGACGACCCACCAGTCGTTGCGCAAATAGCTGGCTCGCTTCTCCTCGCGAGTACCACAAAGACTGGAACCCCATTAGCCGTCCTTTGTTTAAACCAAGAGACCGCATCTTCTCAGCGGTCAATTCAGTTCTGATTGGAGAGCTGCCCTTGAGAACGCCAGGCCAAATACCAATGCTGCTTTTATCAGTCCTGCTTTGCGGGACGCTGTTCCTGACTCAACCGCAAGGGGCCACCGAGCAGAGGTCTCTTGCTTTAACTCATGTCACCGTGATTGACGCCACCGGTGCGCCGGCGAGGCAGGACGTGAGCGTAGTGATTAGCGGAGAACGCATCGTTGAGCTCGGCCCGACGGGACGGGTTCCTGTTCCGAAAGACGCCCTGATCGTGAACGCCTCAGGCAAGTTTCTGATCCCCGGCTTGTGGGATATGCACGTTCACGAGTGGAACAAGGAGGTTTTCTTTCCCCTTTTCATTGCAAACGGCATCACTGGCGTGCGCGACATGTTCTCACCGCTGCCCCCAATCAAAGAGTGGCGCGCGGAGATGGCGGCTGGGACGACTGTCGGACCGGACATTGTTGCGGCTGGCATCATTGTGGACGGTCCGCATCCCTTTTGCGCGCCCTGTACCATTGCGGTCAGCAACGCCGACGAGGGTAGAAAAGCGGTGCTGAAGGTCAAGGAGATGGGGTCGGACTTCATCAAGGTTTACAGCATGGTTCCTCGCGACGCGTACTTTGCGATTGCAGACGAAGCGAAGCGGCAACATATGGTGTTCGCCGGCCACGTATCTGAATTCGTCAGCGCCTCCGAAGCATCCGACGCTGGACAAAAGAGCATCGAGCATTTGACCGGGGTGATAGTGGCGTGCTCAGCAAGAGAAGAAGAGCTGAGAAAAAGCACTGAGGCGCGCCTGCGCGCTGAGGGTATTCGTATGGACACAGCGTTGGATGAACAGGCCGCGGCGCTTGACAGCTTTGATGAGAAGAAAGCGGCCGCACTCTTTGCCCGCTTCGTCAGGAATGAGACATGGATGTGTCCGACGCTGTCGGTGCTGCGAGCCTTAGCACGTAGCGGTGATGCGGACTTCCGTAACGATCCTCGCGTGAAGTACATCCCCTCATTCCTGAAGAAGCAGTTCTGGGAGGACGCCTACGGATGGAAGGAGCATACGGCGGACGACGTCGCGCGAGGGAAGAGAGTTTTCCAAAAGCAGCTTGAGGTCGTCGGGATGATGAGGCGCGCGGGCGTTCACTTCATAGCCGGCACGGATACTGCCAACCCTTATGTCTTTCCCGGATTCAGCCTGCACGAAGAATTGGCATTGCTGGTTCAGACCGGCTTCACGCCGATGCAGGCGCTTCAATCCGCGACGCGCGACGCGGCGCAATACCTCGGCCTGCTTGATTCGACGGGGACAATTGAGAAGGGCAAGGTAGCCGATCTGGTTCTGCTCGACGCAAATCCACTTAGCGAAATTAGCAACACACGCAAAATCAACGCCGTGGTCCGAAGAGGCAAATTGATCTCCAGACAAGAACTCGACAAAATGCTCACCGACGTTGAAGTAGCTGTCAGTAAACAAAACTAACAGCACTTTTCTTCATCGCAATCTTTATCGCTAAGAACGTCGGGTATCTGCAACAGAGCGTTTTGTCCGGATGCCCTAATTGTGCAAATACGCACAGTAGTTTTAGATGTGTTGTTCAGCACGAAAAAATAAAGCAAGAGCTAAGACCCTGCCAATGTTGCTATGTCGCGTCACGGCTCCGTTGGTTTATCAGCGTTTTTGCCGTTGGCTCCTCTTTAAGACGCTCTTGGTTTCTATCGGGCCCGGTTCGAAAGGATGGGCACCAGTCCACTGCTGGTGAAATCGAAAAGAGGGCATCCTGGCTTGATCGCCGAGATGCCCTGATTATCTCCGACTTCCATCCGCTTCATTTATGTTTCGTCGCGGTGAACTACTCGTTTCGTCTTCGAAGCTAAGCGTTCATGGTCGTCGGTTTGGTCTCCCCTCGTTGAATTCGTCTCTAATTCTGTCTACGTCGCTCTGAGTAAAGCGGCGGCTCCGTCCGTACCGCGCATCCATAAACCCGCGCGCAAAACCTCTTCGGAAGCTGTCGCGAAAGATGTTACTTCGCCCAGTGGACTGTTGTCGTAACGATGGGGATGAGATGAGGGGTCAGGCAGGAAATATTGACATTCTAATCTCGCTGGAATTATTCTCAGCACCTCCGTGGCAAGGAAACCGAGAATTGAGATGGCAGACGACCTGTACCACATAATCGCTCGTGGCAATAATCGCAGGCGCATGACTGAGACTGAGGTGACTGAGACTCTGAGACTGAGGGGTCAGGCAGGAAATATTGACATTCTGATCTCGCTGTATTTATTCTCAGCAGGTCCATGGCAAGGAAACCGAGAATTGAGATAGCTGGCCGGCGCCGATGGCGAAGTTGCTAAAGAGTATGCGATCGACCCTGGAGGTACGCTCGTGAATTTCAGCATTTCCTGCCTGACCCCTCTTCTCTGGCGGCGGCCGGTTTAAACGAAAATACGCCAGGACTTGCAAGGCCGTGCAAATCCTGGCGTCTTTGCGTTAAAGACTCAGTACTCACTCCTGTCTGGCGCTTGCCGCTCATTAAGGGGCGGCAATGCAATTGTTGTTAGCCATGTTCCGGTCTGTGA
>DATFWY010000166.1:0-44278 GCA_035258805.1 Blastocatellia bacterium
TTCACGAGTGACAGGACGCGAGTGCGCCGGTTCGAACAGGAAGCTCGTGCAGCATCAGCCCTCAATCACCCGAACATTCTAACTGTTTACGAGATTGGGGAGTCAGCGGGTACGCAATTCATAGCCACTGAGTATGTAGAGGGTAGGACGTTGCGTGAGCATATGCAAAGCGTTGAGATGACGCTGGGTGAGGTGTTGGATGTAGCTATGCAGACAGCGAGCGCATTGGCGGTGGCACACCGGGCAGGGATAGTGCACCGGGACATCAAGCCAGAGAACATAATGCTGCGACCTGACGGGTACATAAAGGTGCTGGACTTTGGGCTTTCGAAGATGTCCGAACAGCAGCAGCCAGCGAATGGATCAGCGGGGCTTGAAAGGGAGACAAGTACGCAAGCGGGTGTGGTGATGGGAACGCCGCACTACATGTCACCCGAGCAGGCGCGTGGGCAAAAAGTGGATGGAAGAACAGACATCTTTAGTCTGGGTGCGGTGATTTACGAGATGCTGACGTGCCGAAAGCCGTTCGAGGGTGAAACGACGAGCCATGTGGTAGTTGCGATACTTGAAAAGGACCCGCTGCCCGTATCAGAGATCTCGCCAGGGATTCCAGTCGAATTCGAGTCGGTTGTGCAAAGAACATTGCAAAAAGACAGGAAGGCTCGCTATCAGACCGCAGCGGAGTTGGTAAGAGATCTGAAACAGGTTAGACAACAGTTGGATACGCAGGGCTCCTCCACTGGCGGACAGAAAATCATTGTTCCTCCGATGCATTATCCTTCATCAGAGAAGGTTGTTAGGCAAACGAACGACTCACCCCGTAATGCAGACGCAGTCCGGAGGACCTGGAAAGGATCCATTGCAGGTGGGATGGGCAGACACTCGAGATTCATCACGTTCGCGTCGTTAGCATCAGTGGCGATGGCTGCGGCTATCTACTTTTTGCCTTTCGAGAATGTAAACGCAATAAACTCGATAGCGATCCTTCCTTTCGCCAGTGCTTCGCCGGACTCGAATATCGACTATCTATCAGATGGCATAGCCGAGTATTTGACCAACAGGATTTCTCGATTACGGGGTCTGACTGTCGTATCAAGTCGCGCGGCTTCGCGCTATACGGGCGGTAATCTTCAGATCGCGCAGGATGCGCGGGCGGTCGGTAACAAACTTAACGTGCAGGCAGTCGTTGTCGGCGAGGTAGCCCAGCAAGCTAACCGAATAACAGTGCATGTCGAGCTCATTGATGTCCGGAACAATCGCCATCTATGGAGTGAACAGTACAATGGCAATGCAACAGACATTCTCGGCGTGCAGGAGGAAGTTGTTAAGGGGATCTCAGGGAAACTTAGGTCAAGCTTGACGCGAATAGAAGAGGCTCAACTTTCGAAGCGATACACCGAAAGCACTGAGGCGTATCAGTCATATCTGCGCGGTCGCTACTTCTGGAACAAGCGAACAGAACCCGATCTCCGAAAAGCGATCGCATTCTTCGATGAAGCAATCGGAATAGATCCTCAATATTCCCAGGCTTACGCGGGATTGGCGGATTCCTATCAGGTGTTGATCTTCCACGGAAGTTTGTCGCCGAGCTCGTATTGCCCGAAGGCGAGGTTTGCAGCCGAGAAAGCAATAGAGATCGATGACACGGTCGCCGAAGCACATACTGCGCTGGCCTACGTAAAGTTTTATTACGATTGGGATTGGCAGGGTGCTGAGGAGCAGTTCAAGCAGTCCATAAGACTGAACCCAAATTATGCCACAGCTCATCAATGGTACGGCGAGTACCTTGGAAACATGGGCCGTATCGATGAGTCTTTGGTTGAACGGAAAGAGGCGCTGAGACTCGATCCGCTATCACCAATCATAACTTCCGAGCTTGGGATTTCTTACTACGAGGGGCGCAACTACGACCGGGCGATCGAAGAGTTTCGCAAAGCCGCCGAGCTTTACCCTGACTTCTCTCCCGCGCACGACTTTCTCGCTACGGCTTATGAGCAGAGTGGTCTTTATGACGACGCGATAGCTGAATGCCAGAAGGCCATCACTCTGACTGATGACAGCTATAATTTCCTTACCTTAGCTCGCATTAAAGCACAGTCGGGAAGGCGAGGAGAGGCGCAAAGATTACTGGGGGAGATCTTGGAGAATTCAAAGCACAGATACTATTCACCGACCCTGATAGGAATGATCTATGCGGCCCTGGGCGATAAAGACAAGGTATTCGGGTGGCTCGAGAATGCCTATCAGGAGAGGGACTGGGGTTTGGCGCAGCTTAAAGTTTGCCCCGAGTTTGATAGCGTTCGATCCGACCCGCGATATGCAGATCTGCTGAAACGCATGAATCTTTCTCAATAAGAAGACTGCAACAAAAAGTACGGTAAGTTATTTCTTCCTGGCAATGGGTGTGGCACGCAATACTTGAAGGAAACTTCTCCGGTACGAACAGTCTCGGTGAGGTGCTGGCATAACTCTCTCCTCTCACGGTAAACGCTCCGCGTCGAAAGGAATAAGTTAAGGAGTCACCGCATCGTACACATCGATCTCGCTTCCTCCGTACGTGACATAGATGCGATGAGTTTCAGGATCGACAGCAAGGGCGTGAGCACCTCGATGCGTGGGAACATTCTGAACAACTGTATATCGGTCGGGCGAATCCTGATGAATAATTGTCACCGTTCCTGAGCCGCCGTTCGCGGTGTAGATCCGCTGTAGGCTGGCATCGTAGGCGGCAAAGTCTACCCCCGAGCCTATAGGAAGCGACGTTATCATCTTGCCGGTCTCGCTATCGAGCACAACCAGCTTTTCGTTACTGCAAGCGACGAACAGTCTGTTGTGCTCGGCGTCGAGCGCGAGCCCAGTCGGCTCGTGACCGGGCGAGGTCTTATATCGTGCGGTTACTGCATACTTGCTGGGATCGATTACTACGCATTCGCTTGTGTCCTCAAGGTTCTGATAGATCAATCCCGACTTTGGATCGGCCTGAACATATTCTGCAAGCCCGCCGAGTGGAATCGTTTTGCTTTTTTCGGTGGCCGAGTCTATCAACGTGATGCTTCGGCCTTCGTGATTTGAGATACAAACCAGCTTCGCTGCTGTGTTGTAAATAGTCGCATCGGGTCCGTGACCACCCGGTATTTTTCGAAGAAGTTTGTTCGTCGCAAGATCAATTATTCCGACCGTGTCGTCTCCTCTGTTGGTGGTAAAGCCGAGCTTGCGTTCTGGCACAAGGGCAACGCTGCAGACTCTCGACAAACCTCCGATCGAGTCTACGACGGTGTTTGTCTGGGTGTCGACGACTACAAGTTTGTTTTCGGTTCGGTAACCCGCGTAAAGCCGGTGCGTCTCAGGTGAAAGGATCAAGTAATCGGTAAAGCCTCCTTTCCCCGGCAGGTGAATCGTGGCAATCAGCTTAACGGTCTTTGAGGCTTGTGGTTCAGTTGTTCTTTCGTTCTTGTTTGGCTGCGATTCAACTGCATTGTCGTGGAGTTGGGCGTGACAGGAGATGAGAATTGCAGCAACGCTCAGGGTCGCGACCAACAAAATGGAAACGCGCATAGTGTATCCTCCGAGAGCATAAGAACTGAGTGCGTCATGCGGCTTAACGCAACAGAAGGATCCTCCGGCATTCGCTCCCTGGAAACAGAGTCTACTACCTCAAGATTAATTAAAAGCGAACCACGCATTAAATTCTATTCATCAGGGGGAAGGTTCGGAAATGGACGGTTCGAGCCGTGTCCCAAGTAGTAACGAATTTATTCGTTGCGACTCTGTGTAAGGGATACACAGACAGAACGAATAAATTCGTTAACTGCGTGACTGGTTTTAGTAAGCTGGGACGCGTCGCAAGTTGAACCAGGATTCCGTTCTAGCTTAATAGGTGTCTCTAATCGTCGAGGCGCCGTGGGTCCATCCTTTGGGCGGCGGCGAAAATGGCGGCAGTACCAATCAGCAGCATAACGGCTAGACTCTCCAGCAATTCCGCAATCATTTTGCGAAGATGTTTCATTTTTACTTCCCGTCCTTTATCGATTCGCTCTCTTGCATGAGTTTCTCGCTGTCTTTCACCAAAGAGTGACGGGAGCTCAGAAAGTATCACTTCAGAATGATGTAGCCGCATGACCCAGCAGTTCAAAACTGAATCATTTATCAAGCGCGCAAACGAAAATCCGGAGCCTACCTTGACGTTAAGCTTGAACAGGTTTCCAAGTATGTTTTGTCGGGTTAATATTCTTGGCAGATCATACTCAACCTCACCCGAACGAAGCCGCGGAAGGAGGACCATGAGAAGTCAAACGGCCGCCGTTACAAAATACTCGATCACTGGCTTTTGCAAGAGCGTCCCAGAAACAAACAACAGAAAGCTGTTGTGAGATTTCTTGCATCTGAATGAGCTAGTTTCTAATCTATTTATTGTTGCCTCTTCGTTGCGAGGCGAGTTCTACGAACAAGGAGAAGTCTAATGGCAAAGAAGCACAGTGAAAAAAACCATGCCCGGGACATAAGTGCCCAACCACGTTTCCATCAACGCGCCGGCGAAATTCAGCCCTACGGAACAGTTAACCATGCGCTGCCGCTTGATCTCGAAGAAACGGTTAGACTGGAAATGACGAATAAGTTGAACCAGTTGCTTGCAGATACAATGACGATTAGGGATTTGTACAAAAAATCCCATTGGCAAGTCGCCGGTCCAACCTTCTATCAACTGCACCTGCTCTATGACAAACATTATGGAGAACAAGTTGAGCTGGTTGACTTGATTGCCGAGAGGATTCAGCTGCTCGGAGGGATTAGTCTGGCCATGGCGGCGGATGTGGCTGAGACCACCAGGATTGAGCGCCCACCTCGCGGTCGCGAAGAAGTTCCCGTCCAGCTGTCGCGCTTGCTCGACGCACATCAGATCATTATCGAAGGAGCTAGGCCCCTGGCACGCCGCGCCTCAGAGCTCGGTGATGACGGCACTAATGATTTGGTTGTCAGCGATGTGCTCCGCTCTAACGAGCTTCAGGTCTGGTTCTTGAGCGAGCACCTGGTGGACGTCCCGTTAGTGAGAGCGAAGGAACGTTCAGCTGCTACAGGCGCCAGGTAGAACGGCGGCTAGAAAAGAGATAGGAGGTGAAATGATAACGTTAAGACCAGCGCGTGAACGGGGTAAGACACGAACATCCTGGCTGGATAGCAATCACACCTTCTCTTTCAATCGATACTATGATCCCTCGTGGTCAGGATTCAGAGATCTGTTAGTCATCAACGAAGACTTCGTTGCGCCCGGCAAAGGCTTCGGTACGCACTCTCACGACAATATGGAGATACTTTCATACGTCGTTGAGGGTGCTCTGGAGCATAAAGATTCGACAGGCGGACGCGGTGTGCTGCGCCCAAATGAGCTTCAACGAATGACCACCGGGACTGGCGTCAGTCATAGCGAGTTTAACTCTTCTTCGACCGCGCCGGTGCATTTTCTCCAGATCTGGATAATCCCTGATCACAACGAGCTAAAACCTGAGTACGAACAACGTTTGTTTCCTGAAAACGAGAGACGCGGCCGTCTGCGTCTGATTGCCTCGCGAGAAGGCGCAGACGGTTCGGTGTCGATCCATCAGAACGTAAAGGTATATGACGCGTTGATGTCGGCGGGAGACAAGCTCTCGTACAGTCTGGGTGGCGACCGTCACGCCTGGGTGCAGGTAATTAAGGGTGGCGTCGCACTTAACGGTACGCCTCTTGGGGCGGGCGATGGCGCCGCCATCAGTGAGGAAAGCGAACTATTGTTAAGAGCGGAGCACGACGCGGAGCTTCTGCTCTTCGACCTTGCGTAGCGCCAGACTGTTCGGTCGGATCGCGTACCGTTGACTGTCTAGTCTGAGGATGTCTGCAACGCGAAATACAACGAAGGCTGGACACTCTACGCTTTGCTCTACTGCGGCGCTGAGTGCACCATCCTCTGCCGTGACAGACAATACAGAGATCCCTTCCGAAAGCAGCTCGGTCGTGCGACTTCGCCGTACCGTTTCCCTTATAGCGCGGACACTTTATCGCAGGCTGGACACTGAGTGCGATTTATGCGGGCCAAGCCCTTGCAGTAGGCCGCAGAGTTCTGGAGAGTACGATCCCTTACATCCTTCGTAGATTTGCTTTTTCGCTGTGAGGAGGAAGTGAATGGAGCTCTGTTGTAACTAATTCTAGCGCTGAGCGAGCCAGGATCAAGGCCGTCAAAAAGCTCGTTCAACAGGGTCAGTGGTCAGTGTCCGGTTGTACCGACCACTGACCCCCCAACATTAGCTGCCGTTCACAGAAGCCGGCGGAACAGGTTAAACCCAATGGTGAAATGGTCAGGCCCCAGAGCAAGGTTGCTGGAGTTGTACCTCGACGTCGTAGTCGTCTGGGTGTTAGAGAACGTGAGAGAGAAAACGTGGCGACCAATTCGCTTTTCGATGCCGAATCCGATCGCCGCCTCCGAGTCGTTTGTGAATCCAGTTATCCGCCCGAGCGTTGGGTCGAACACAGGGGTGATCTGACCTAGCTTGAATCCGACTCGCGGCGTGTATTCAAAAAGCAACGACGTCGTTGGACGGACCCTCGCATTGATCCCGAAGCCGAACGAGCCAGAATGTTCCCCCAGCTTTAGATCTGCGGCCAGGGGCTGGGATGCCAGGAACTCCTTAAACCGATCGCCGCCATTCGCGTTGATGTGAACAGCCGGCGAGAAAAATACATTCACGTACCTGGTTACACTTCGCCCTATCATCACCTGCAAGTTGTAGGTGTAACGCTCGGTAAAGTTGTGGTCACCCTCGACGCTTCCGTAAGTCGACACTGCAACAGGAGACTTGCCCGCCTCGTCGAGCCAGTGATACCCGAGACCTATCTCTATTGTTTTGCAGAGCCCCGGCTGACATAAGGGCGAGCGATAAACATTGGCGTAAAACCGATCAGTAAATCCGTAGGTTACGCCAAACGACGACACCGATGAGCTGTCTAATCCGAGGAGATCCTTCGAAATTCGTGCAATATGATCATCGAAGTCCTCTCGCTCAAGCGCGGTGATCTGCTCTTGAAACCGATGTGTAAAGTGTAGATTCAAGCTATGCCGGCGCACGGCTTTGGGCGTGGGGATGTTCACGACGTGATAGTCATAAGGCTCATAAGCTTTGCTGCTCTCGCGCTCCTTTTTCGGGACTTGAGCTGACTCGTCTTTGGTGGCCCGCGTTTCAGCTTCGGCGATTCTATCGACGGTTTTGTTGGACGTATCAATCCGCACGCGTTCCCCTGCGGACTCAACAAATACGACGCCTGGAGACGATGGATCAAACGTTACTTTCATCTGCGACGTCGCGACAGGAGTAGGGCCGCCGGTGACTACCAGCTCACCGATCATCTCTGCATGGCCATCCCCGCAGAAGACAGAGCAGGCGAACTGGTATCGGCCTTCTTTATCTGGGTTTAGCTCGATTACTTTCGTCTCTTTTGCTTTTATCTCCTGGTCGATGCCGAATTCCTTGATGGCGAATCCATGATCGACGTCTTCCGAAGTGATGACGAGCCTGATTCGCTCGCCCCTGGCTACAGTTATTGTTTTCGGTGTGAACGTGAATTTGCGCGCGCTTACTTTTATTTCACGCTGCGCGGGTGGATCGGTCAAAGGTCTGGCGCTGCAGAGCGCTGAGGACAACATTACTATCATCGGAGTGACGGCTCCGACCAGGATACATCTTAGATTGTGCATTCGTGAACTCCTCGAGTGGAATGGTTTTTAATTGGTACAGCCTTTGTTTCCCACGGACTTCTGTTGACGCGAGTATAAACTACTGATGATCGTTTTAAAACTTCGCTTCGCGAATGGGGGATAGGCGTGAGGTGATGCGTGACGCGTGATGCCTTGACTTAATTCAGATTTCAGATTATTTCAGATTTTGAATAATTTTAAATTGCAGATTCAGATTCGGATTCGGATTCATATTCAGATTCAGATTCGGATTCATATTCAGATTCATATCGCAGAGATTAGCTTTACTCAAATTTGTATCTGAATCTGAATCTGCAATTTGTATGTGGATTCTGAATCTGAATCTGCAATTTGACTCTGAAATCTGAAATCTGAAATAAGTCAAGGCATCACGCATCACGAATCACGCATCACGAATCACGCATCACGCATCACGCATCACGCACAGTCTTGTTCATAAGCATTTTGTGGAAAATTTAACATGTTTTTTTGTTTGAATGGTTACGAACGCTATGCTATATTCCGGCCTCGAAAAGCACTTATACCTGATTGACCTGATTGTCCGACACAAGCTATCGTCCCGGGGCCGCTCCCCGTGTCGTAAAGTGGGCTAAGTAAGGGCCTGTCGCGACCTCAAGAACACATTCCGCGACAGAACCCGCAAATTCTTCCGTTCACTCACAAGCCGAGCCGCCGTGTGTCACAGGCGGTTTCACGCCAATCGTTAGGAGGAGGCAAATAATGAGAAGATCTGTCGCATCGGTTGTTTTGATGGCGCTTACGGTCGTTGCGGTCGCATTGATGATGATGCGCTCGGCCAGGGCAGACATCGTGACTTTCACCGCCCAGCTATTGGCATCCAACGAAGTGCCGCCCGTTTCCAACGCAGATTCGGCGGCCTTTGGACAAGTCCTCGTCACTCTGGACACTTCCAACAACAATTTCAGGTTTGATTGGAGTGTGAACAATGTCGCCGCCCCCGCGCTGATACTCTCGCACATACATGAGGCGGCGGCGGGCGTAAACGGCCCTGTTAGGATTGATTCGCTGCTAAGTCCGGCGAACCCAGTACCTGTGGTTAACGGCAGCGCCGTTTTCAGCCGGGGCAATCTCCCCGGTCCTGCTGATGTGGTGCAGAGACTGCTTGCCAATCCATCGGGGTTCTATTTCAACATTCATTCCACTCTGAACCCCGGCGGTGTTGTGCGCGGCCAACTTGTCAGACAAGCTGCATCCGCCGAAGTTCCCACGCTGTCGGAGTGGGGCGCGATATTAATGGGATTGATCGTAGTCGCCGCCTGCGTGTTTTTCCTCACCGGCCGTAAGAGTTCAATGGCGCTCGCCGCGGGTGCGTCAATGCCTGCGGCTCAAAAGCCGATGAAGGCAATTGACTTGCCGCTCCTGGGAAAGGTGACTCTGTACGTCGAAGCCGGAATCGTACTGGCTCTAATTGTATGGTCGCCAAAACCGGTTGACGTCGCGGGTGCTATTACCTCCGGCTTGGTCGTGGCGTTCATAATCCATCTACTGATTGTCGGCGCTAGACGACGTTAAAGGTAGGGGGCAGGGGATAGGGGACAGGGGTCAGTGGTGTCAGGGACAGGGACAGAGCCAGGAGGACAGTGGTTCGTGGTGCTTGGTCACTAGTGACCGATCCGTGGAACACTAACCACCGACCCGAGACCGCTGACCTCCGACCCCCAACCCCCGCCCCCAACCTCCTGCCCCCAACCCCTGATTAATTGTTATGCGTCGAAGCGAACATGTAATGCGCTTCTTAAGCGCGAACGAACAAACCTTACGATTTCTTGTTATATTCGTGCTCGCTTTCGCAGCGTGCTACTTTCTCCTGAGCATCTCGCCCGGAGTGAAGGCCGGGATCATCAAGCCCTACACCGAATTCCTGGCAAGCGCAGTTGCCGCGTTCATCAATCTGTTCGGCGCAGCGGCAACTGCGGGCGGGACGCAGGTTTCATCGGCGCGATTCACGATAGATATCGCGACCGGCTGCGACGGCGTGGAAGCCTCCAGCCTGTTTGTCGCGGGAGTACTCGCGTTTCCGACTCCCTGGCGAATGAGACTGATAGGCCTCGCACTGGGGATTCCCGCGATTCATGCGATCAACTTGTTCCGGCTGGTCGGCTTATACTACGCTGGAGTTTACCTGCCGTCTTTATTCGAAGAATTGCATGTCTACGTTGCTCAAACAATCGTCATCCTCCTCTCGACAGCACTACTCATCCTCTGGCTCGATCGATTCGCTGTTCAGCATCGGCAGTCGTAGATGGATCAGGCTGCTGCTGCTCGCCATTGTTCTGTACCTGGCGTTTCTTCCATTGTGGTGGTACTCGCTGGACATCCTGGCCCACGTCACAGGTCTACTTGCGAACTGGATCTATTCATTGCTCGACCCTCGTGTATCAATCGTCCCAGATGGAAAAGTTGTGAGGATAAGCGTTGCGGCATCGCAATTAAGGGGCCCACAGCCGAATTCGTCAGCGCTGCGACTTGATACGGTGACTTATGGGTTCCCGATGCTGGCGGCGCTGGTGGTTGTGACGCACGCCGACTCGATGCGCGCCAAGATCCGCTCGCTTCTCGTTGGACTTGGCGTGATGGTGGTGCTGACGGTTCCTGTCGTGATGGCCACAGCAAAGCTCACCAGTATGGAGGTCGATGAATTAATTACTCGCGGGGAAGACAGGTCGGGTATGTTGTTCGACATCATGCATGGTTATGCGTTCTCCCAACCGGTCGTGGCAGTGGTAGTCTGGTGGTTGTTGATAACGCTTGGATTATTCAAAGAGGGCCAGTCGCAGAAGACCCCTTCCGTCGCAGTCACGCGAAATGCTCCGTGCCCATGCGGCAGCGGTCGCAAATACAAGCGCTGCTGTGGCCGTGACTCCTCTTAATAAAAAGATGATTGGGCGTCTGCTAAAGCGGACGCGTAAAGCTGAACTCGTTCGACGCAGTGCCGTCTGGGTTCTTAACCTGCAAGACCACGGTCTGGCCGGGCGCGATGAACTTGCCCGACTTTCTGGCGACCAGCAAAGTCTTTGGATTGACCTCATCGTTGAAGGTTTTTTTCTGTTTGGCTCCATCCATTAGCAATTGCGCTTCGAAGGCAAAGTTGTCTCCGGTCACCAGGAGTTGTTTATTCATTACAGCCGCCTCGGTTATTACGGGCGCTCCGGTTATTGCGCTGGCGAGCGGGACACTGACGCTTGTCACATAAATCTGATCGCCGGTCGCATTGCCGTTGTTGTTAGCCTGATTGCCGGCTGCGTAGAAAGTAACCCGTCCTACATCGCTTGATGGTGCCACCCAATCGAATGTCCACATAGCACCGGAAGGTTGCCCTTGAAAGGTTCCAAGGAAGTTATGCTCGATGTATTGCCGGTTGTTTCCGGGGCCTCCCTCGAGTACCTGAGTAATACTTGTGCTTTGGAAGTCGCCCGCTTTATTGGAGGAGCCATCCAGAGCGGTGAGTTGAAACCCCCATCTGCGCCGGGAGGTGTCAGACGTCGAGTGAGTTACGGTTATCTGGTAGGTCTTACCGGGTTCATAGGACGACGGAGCTGTTATCTGAAACTGGCCTGGGCCGGTATTCGGCTCCCCGCCGTGACATCCGGACACTGCACAGGTGAGTTCGCCTGGAGCACCCGAATGTCCCGGGTTCGGACCCTCAGCAAATGCACCCACGGTTCTGACTGTATTGTTGGACAACAGCTCGACAACCAACGCGGCCAAAAAAAACGCGAGACATGTGACTTTAATTATATTTTTTCTGGACATAACCGCCTCCGATTGCAGACAACTCGGCTTACGTGGTGTTGCGGGCACTGGGCTAATTCATCTGGATGATTGTTGCCGCGCCTTTCTGTGAGGTTCGAGGGCGGTCGATTAATGTCAACCATTCTGATCAGAAAGAGATCAATTAAGGCAAGAGAATACATCGCCTGCGAAATAAAATTCAAGTGTTGAGTGGCAGTTACGGGTGGGGATGTAATAGGTCATGTAGGTTTTATAAGACCTATATGACCTATTGTCTTATTCAAGCACCGTGATAGGTCGTCCGTGGCCGGCGATGTTGGGCAAATGCAACAAACGTCCAATCGCATACCGCCCCGGTCCAGCGATCACTATTGGCAGGAGCGCGCCGATAGCCAGCAGGTGATATTCGAAACCCTCTCCGGCCTGGCTACCAGTCCAGTTCATAAAGAAACCAAACTTTGCGTGAACCGTGGCAATTGCTCCGAGCATTATGATAGCGATTGATGCTGCGGAGAACCGTGAAAAGACTCCGAAGATGAGTCCGAGTCCACCAAAGAATTCTCCGATGGTAACAAGGTAGCCCAGCGGCCCCATCATCTCAACGACTGCGGACGTCTCGGTCCGCCGAATGCGCCGAAGAGTTTCTGCGCTCCGTGCGCGGTAAAGACGATGCCCACGAAAATGCGGGCTATAAGGAGCGCCCAATCAACCGCCGGTCGATCGCGAAACGCGTTTTCAGGTGTCATAACCGTCCTCCCTAATATTGCGTTGCCAGCTTACTTTTGGTAAGCTAGAAGTGATGATAAGTGTGAGGCTACGATAGTCAAGTAGGCAATTAAAAATAAGTTTGGCTCCCGGGGATTAGCTTGTGGAACGAAAAGCAAAGATAGTTGACGGCTCGGTTAGGCGCTCTGCGTCTTCTTCGGCAAAGAATGACGGACGCGTGGATTCGAAGGTTTGTGCGCGATTTCATCATGCGGTGGAGCTGATCGGGCGGCGTTGGAGCGGAGCAATCATCAGCGTAATGCTGAGTCATGGTCCGCAAGGCTTTAACGAACTGCTGGGGTCAATACCCGGATTGTCGGATCGGCTCCTTACCGAGCGGTTGCGTGAGCTCGAGTCGGAAGGACTCGTTCGCCGCACGGTAATTCCGGGTCCTCCTGTGCGTGTAAACTATGAGCTTACACAGGCGGGCAAAAGCCTGGAGCCGGTGATCGAGAGCCTCGGGCGCTGGGCCGAACGGTGGGTGAAATTCTAAATCCAATATGATGGGTGAAAGGCTAAATCCAATATGATGGACGGTTCCGATCAACCATCAACGCATTTCATGCGACCGAGCGCTGGTGAACGTCTGTTCAACCGTCTTTTCGGGTTTCTGGTCAGAATGGGCTTTGGCTTATCGCACAACTTTATGTTGGAGGTTCGAGGCAGGAAGAGCGGGAAAATCTACTCCACGCCGGTAAATGTCCTCGAGCATAAGGGAGCTAAGTATCTTGTTGCACCACGGGGATACACGCAGTGGGTCAGGAATGTGGTCGCCAATAAATCGGCGAGTTTGGTTAAGGGCAAAAGGCGAGAAGAAGTTTCTTTGAGAACTATACCGGATAATGAAAAGCCTGAGATTCTGAAAGCCTATCTAGATCGGTACAAGACGACGGTTCAAAGATACTTTCCTATTCCAGCCGGTTCGCCTGTTCGGGATTTTGAGCCCCTGGTCGACCGGTACCCTGTCTTCGAGTTAACCGCAACCACTGACGAGAAAAGCGGAACTTCTTGACGAGAGTTCCTCAATATCCGTGTAGATCGGCACGAACAGAGGAGAGGTCGAGCTGTGACACGGGGCGGCTTTGCGGGCTGATTGAATGGATTGTGAATCGCGCCATTTTGCAACCAAAAACGAATACTTTGGAGGAGGAATGAGAGTCGAAGGAAACATAAAATTCACCGTATTGGAACAGACACCCGAGCAAGTGATTTCTGAGATGCCAATCCAGCGCGGCATATTGAATCCGTTCGGAGTCGTACACGCAGGGGCGATCCTCTGGTTTGCGGACGTCACCGCCACCGTTCTTGCGATGGGCTCAACTGAATTCAGAAAGGGAATGACAGGGTTTCCTCTCGCGATAAACTTGAATGCAAACTTCGCAAGCAACCAAAAGTCGGGGACATTTAAGGCGGTCGCTTCTTTTGTCAAGAAAGGGAAGACAGTCAGCGTGGTGCGAACGATTGTTCTTGGGCAAGAGGAGAAGTTGATTGCGGAGGTGTCAACAAATCATGTGGCGTCGCACTGAAGTGGACGCCTTATTGAAGTACACGCAGATTAATTTCCTAAGCCCTTTACTTTCGCAGAGTTGGAACGCGTTCCTTTTCTTATCAGAACAACCTGGTTGGTGCTCGAGGTAAGGTTTAATTCCTGCTTTGTACCATTGACTGTCAGTAAGCCGTCCGCTGTAGACAAGGTGACTTGACGTTTGACTACCGTTCCGTTTATCTCGACTTGGACGTCTCCGGTAAACTCTGACCCAAAGATATTAAGCTTCGATCTACTCTCCTTATATTTCGCTGTGGTGATCGCTGGCGGACGAATCTTCCCGCCAAAGTAAATGTAGATCACACCGGAGACCTGTTGATTTCCGCCTGGAGAATCGGCATTAGGTGCTTCGAGGATTAGATCGGAAATGCCATCGTTGTTGAGGTCTGCACTTGCAACAAAGAACCCAAGAAAACCGCCTGGCTGTTGAGCGAGTACGGCGAGGTCATGATCATCTTCAGATATCTTGATCAACGCACCTGATGTCAGTCCTCCGGATCCCAGAACCACATAAGCTTCGCCGGAATCTTTAGTTCCCCCGGCTCCTGGGGCCCCTAGAATCATATCGGCGAGATCGTCTCCGTCGATGTCTCTGATCGCTATTGATTGGCCTAATGAATCCCCGAGTTCAGAGTGATTACCTTCCTTCGTTGCTGAACGGCCCTGGATTGTCACCTCCTGTTGGCCGTTGCGTATGTCTACCTGCCCACTCAGCGTGGGAGAACCAAATACGACGTATGTCTCTCCGGCCGAGGTGGCCCTGGCCCATTTCCCAACCGAATAGAAGAGGGCACGCCCATCACTATGTCATCGATTCCATCAGCATTGACATCAGCGACGGCAAGGACCCGACCCAAACTATCTCCCAGCCCGAAGTCGCTGCCAACGAAAGCCCCGAGTATTGTGAGCAGCGGTTGTGCTACCGATGGAGACAAACCCCGCGCCAGAGCCGGCGATCCCTTAAGGACGTACACCGCTCCGGCACCAACGGGATCTCCGATCACCAGATCTGAGATCCCATCGGCGTTCAGGTCTCCCACTGCGATCGCGTATCCAAAGCTATCGAAGCCCGAAAAACTGCTATGTATAACGATGTCGGGTTCCGTCGAAGCGAGATTGAAAGTAGTTGTCGAGCGGAAAGGTCCAAGAAGTAGAGCAATGTTAGTCGGGCCGCCAGCCACGCGTCCGAAAATCAGATCGTTAAAGCCGTCACCATCAATATCCCCGACGGCCAAACCGTTAATGAAGTTATCTGAAGGCTTTGAGAGTACGGTAACATCTGCTTGAGCTCGACTCAGATCAATTATGCGGTTCGTGAATACGGGCGATCCAAAGATAACATAAATCGCCTTTGTTCCTGTCGCGGTTAGAATAATGTCGTCAATTCTGTCTCCGTTCAAATCTCCTGCGGCAGCACTATAGCCTAGTTGTGCGAATTGGTTTGGCCCCAGGATAGCTAAGTCGGGTTGATTCGTAGTGAGGTTGATACTGCTGGAAGAGCCGAAGGACGATCCACCAAGAAACACAGATGCCCGCCCGGCTCCTGGCACTGATCCGTCCGCGCTACTATTCGTGATTAGTAAGTCATCAATCCGATCCCCATTAAATTCCCCTTTAATAATGTTATGAAAAGTTCCGAGTCCGTTACGAAGATCTTCAGATATAACCACGTCCGGCCTGCGGTCTTGAACACTGAAGCGAGTGGGAAATGGAACAAAGGTTTGTTCAACACGGATGAAGTTTTGCGTCCGGACGACGCCAGTGAAAAAGCACAGAAGCACACACAGGTTACGTAGCGTACTAACACGGCGACACTCCATCATTCATCTTTATCATCTGACGGTGAACGCGGTGCGAGGCTAGTGTACCAGACTTAACCCACTAAGATAATAGAATGTAACAATTCTTCCGAGTGATAATTGAACAAAGAACGTCACTGGACGTAATATTTTTCGATAGCGAAGTTGGTGACAGCTGATGTTTTGTCCGAGATGCGCTGTAGAAAATCAAAATGAGACCCGCTTCTGCCGTAGTTGCGGCACGGACCTCGAAGTTGTAGCTCAGGCACTCAGTACCGGCACTATTTCCACAGAATTCATTACGACCGGAGAGACGAGGGTTGAGCTCGTCCAAAAGAGAATACAACTACAGGCTGACGGGCTCCGCCGTGTTCTCCAGGGCACGCTTCTGTTTGTAGCGGGCATATTGCTTGGAATCCCGCTGTATTTATTCAGCGAGCACGCCGACTGGCACTCAAATTGGATTCTGATCTGGTTGATTTTTTGCGGCTGGATTCCGGTATGGGGCGCCTTCATGATCGGTACCGGTTTGAGTAATTTGATTCAATCCAGAATGACGCAGCAAACGTTAGATTGGTTATTCCCTCAAATTACTTCGCTATCATCTCAGCAATCTGAACAGACTCGGAGGATAGACGAAGTTGCCAGGGTTCGATCCGATTCAGTCGATACGACGGACCGGACGACCGGTTCGATGAATCACTCTTAATCGAAAAGGAGGAAGAAAATGTCGTATCCGGATCCTCACTATCTAGGTGACAACGGTGAGGTCAGCGCAATCTTTAGCTCCTCGGATCATGAGCCCGACCTTACAATTGGTTCATCGTCAGTGGTGCGCTACCTGGCTACTGGTGAATCAACACGCGGTCATTTTGGCTTGTATCGCTGGGACTTCGGACCCAATCCATCCGGACCGAGAGCGCACTTCCACAGGACTATGTCCGAATCGTTCTTCATCCTCTCAGGAACCGTGCAGTTGTTCAATGGTCAGCGTTGGATTTCAGCGACCGAAGGCGACTTTCTGTACGTTCCTGAAGGCGGAATTCACGCATTCACCAATGATTCCGGCAAACCTGCATCAATGTTGATTCTGTTCGCACCAGGTGCGCCTAGAGAAGCGTATTTCGAAGAACTGGCGCAGATTGCTGCGTCCGGTCGACAGTTGAGCGACGAAGAGTGGCTTGAACTCGGCAGCCGTCACGACAATTTTTTTATTTGATATTAGGATCGGAGAGCAGCGTATGAGGATCATTTCCGTAAACGTAGGTCTTCCGCGAGAGGTCGAATGGCGGGGGAAGATTGTGCGCACGTCTATTTTCAAGGAACCGGTCTCTGGGAGCGTGCAGGTAAGAACACTCAATCTCGATGGTGATCAGCAGTCGGATCTCACGGTTCATGGTGGAGTAAACATGGCCGTTTATGCGTATCCATCCGAGCACTATTCCTACTGGCAAAGTGAGCTCCCTGAGACAGAGTTACCCTGGGGCGCATTCGGTGAGAATCTTACGACTGAAGGTTTGCTTGAAGATCGGCTCAACATTGGTGATCGGTTTCGAATTGGCTCAGCTGAGTTTGTGGTTACGCAACCCCGAATCCCATGCTACAAGCTGGGAATTCGTTTGGGCCGCGATGACATAGTGAAGCGTTTTCTTCAGAGTGGCCGAACCGGGTTTTACCTTGCGGTTACCCAAGAGGGACAGATCAGTGCGGGCGACGCGATCGAGCGGCTATCGGTGAATGAACAGCACGTGACCGTTCCCGATATTTTAAATTTGTATGTTGCGAAAGCGCCCGGTCGGGAACTGTTGGAAAAGGTCAGCAATCTGCCCGAGTTGCCGGCAGGTTGGCGCGACCACTTCCGCAAACGCCTGTTAGCTTTGGGTGGCTAGTCTTTTTAAAATGGGCTTCTTGGCCGAGCGCGTTTCCACGTAGTAACGAATTCATTCGTTCTGAATTGCGATCCCAACGTATCCGAATCAGAATGAATAAATTCGTTACTATGTGACCCCATTTCCTATCGGACTGCTCCTAATATCAACAGCGCGCCGGCAATAGCGACCACATCCTCAATGAAAGCGGCGGGGCTGTCGCTGCCGAAAGCAGCTGCTAGGCGTGCGCGAGCCGCACGTCCTCCGAGAGTGCCGATTATTGCTCCTACGATCCCCGCTACAATTCCACCTGGCAAAGCTCCACCAGCGGCCCCGACTGCGCCCCCGGAGAGTGCGCCAGTGACGATTCGTGCGCCGAACGAAACGGGTACTGTGCGGCTTGGCGTGGACGGAAGTTGATCAGTTACCAGTTCGACCACCGCAACGCCAGTCAGCAGCCATCGCGCCAACGCGCTGTGGAAAAAACCAAACCACGTCCCATTCAAATTGAGCCAACCGAGATATGCTGCCCAGCTAACTGCAGCGGGAGCGGTCATGGCTCGTAGCCCTGCGACGAGGCCAATCAACAGAGCAAAGACATAGATCGTCACAATATGATCATCCTTTCTTTTCGGAACGTTCGTAGCAGTAAAGTTCGAGGTGCTTTGGGCAAGCCGACTCAACTAACTGATAAGACCTGCTCGTGAGACTACTTACGCGAGAACCGGCGCAAATGATAAGCCGGTGCGGCATATCCTTTTCAAAAATATGTTCATCTTGATGTACTAGCCAGCTGGGTTTCGTTAATAATCAGTTAACCTTTGTCCCGACCGAGATATTGATTGAGGAGAATCCAATCCTGCCAGCGCTGAACTGCCTTCAGCTATGACGTCATCGTAGTACGAACGAAGCTCTTCATTCATTTCAAGCTTGACCAATAGCTCGTCAACAACAACTGAAACGCCGTGTACATCAGTCATGCTATAGACTTCATCCTGGATAAGTTGTAGGGAATCACTCACAACTCGGAGTCGAGCCTCGATTAGACGCACAAGCTCATCGAGTTGACGGACCTTTGTGACCCGCTGTCGGAGTATCTGAATATTTTGATCCAACGTCGTGCGAACTTGCTCAGACCGCTCGTTAGCCGCCGATCTCTCGAGCCGCTTAACTTCGTCTTCGAGACGGTGTTCGATCTCGGCATAGTTTCGATTTCCAAGCAGGAAATGGCCGCGCAGCATCCGTACATATTCCAGGCGGAAGCTCGAAAGTTTTTCGATGATATCGTCCATCAAGGGTCTCGACGTCTGGTCGGTTTCAAGCTCGTTTGCGCGTCTTTCGATTTCATCACAGAGTTGCTGAAGCGCTCGGAAATCATTCTTATAGCTTTCAGGCAAGCCATCCAGTATTTGATTCTGGATCCGCTGGTGTTCGCGTTTTCGCTCTCGCTCTGCCTGTGCGCCCAGCATTCGTTGGACGAACGCAGTTTGAGCAAGAAAGAGGACGCTCAGTTCACCGCCAAGTAATATGAAAAGAAACGCGGGATGGACTGCTAAAGAAAAAAGAATCATTAAGCCGACGAATAAAAGATTAGGCAGACTTTGATAGAGCGATTTTAAAACATTCTTGCCATTTGCCATGCTAAGACTCTTCTGGAAATCGGCGTGAGGGGTCATTATATCGACTCGCATTCTCGCTGGCTACAATTGAAGTATAGCATCGCGGAATTGACGAGGTGCGGGCCGCCTGGAGTAGAGTATGCCGCGCGCCTGGGCCGGTCAGAGTAGGAGCCAAGCATTCGTCTTGGGAACGCTCGAATCACCCTGGACACGATTCGATTTGTGGAAAGGCGTAATGATGTCAAAGAGAACTCTGCAATGGGCTTTCGTCTTCCTGCCAGCAATCCTTCTGGTAGCGGCGTGCAAGTCGCAATCATCTGTTTCCAACAATCGTCAGGAACAAACAGCCCCTCCAGGAAGTCTCGAGCTTATCTTCACGTATGGTTCCGAGAAGGAAGCCTGGGTCAAAGACGTCACCGCGGTATTCAACGTTGGCGATCACAAGTCGAGCAGCGGCAGAAAGATCTTTGTAACGGCGATTCCACTTGGTTCGGGGGAATCAGTAGAAGAAATCCTTGCCGGCAAGCGCCAGACGCATCTCATCAGCCCGGCATCATCGGCCTTCATCAAACTCGGCAACGCTCAGTCCCGAACGCAAACAGGAAAGGATCTGGTATCGACCACGGAAACGCTCGTACTGTCCCCGGTTGTAGTCGCTATGTGGAAACCTATGGCTGAAGCTTTGGGTTGGGGCAAGAAACCTATTGGCTGGTCCGACATCCTGGCGCTCGCTCGCAATGAGCAAGGCTGGTCTGCGTACGGAAGAAATCAGTGGGGTGCGTTTAAGTTTGGACATACACATCCGGAGTTCAGTAATAGCGGTTTGATTTCGCTTCTCGCGGAAGTGTACGCAGCTACGGGTAAGGTTACAGGGCTCACGGTAGCCGACGTAAACAAGCCAAACACTGCCGCATATCTCGAAGGCATCGAACAAGCAGTGGTTCACTACGGTTCATCGACGGGTTTTTTCAATACAAAGATGCTGTCTAATGGCCCAGAGTATCTTAGCGCGGCGGTGCTTTATGAAAGCAATGTGATCGAATCTTATTCCCAGCAGAATAATTTGCCTTTTCCAGTGGTCGCTATTTATCCAAAGGAAGGCACCTTCTGGAGCGATCACCCGGTCGGAATCGTCGATCGAGAGTGGGTATCACCTGAACATCGAGACGCAGCCAAGACTTATATCAAATTTCTCATGGACAGGCCTCAGCAAGAAAAGACACTCAGTTATGGATTTCATCCTGGTGATGTGAATATAGCGCTGACTTCTCCGGTCGATTCACAACATGGTGTCGACCCGCTCGAACCAAAGACCACTTTGGAAATGCCATCTGTCGAAGTGATGGACGCTATAGTCAATCTGTGGAAGCTTCACAAGAAACATTCCAATATCGTTCTGGTGTTTGATACGTCCGGAAGCATGAAGGAAAACAACAAGCTGCCGAATGCAAAGCTCGGAGCGAGACAATTAGTTACTCTGCTGGATGCCAATGACTACCTTTCCATACTGCCATTCAGCTCGTCGCCGTCATGGGCTGGAAAGGATCTGTTAATTCAAAAGGACCGGGAAAGCGCCCTGCGAACAATAGACAGTTTTTTTGCATCAGGCGGCACCGCGCTTTATGACTCGGTAGGCGCTGCGTACCAATCTCTCCTGGATGCTCCTAAGTCGAGGAACATCTCCGCTATTATCGTACTCACAGACGGTGCGGACACCGACAGTAAGACCTCGCTTGCTGATTTGCTCGCCCAGATACAATTCGACAATGAACGAAGGACGATTCGAGTCTTCACCATCGGTTACGGCTCGGACGCAGTCAAAGATGTGCTGAAGTCGATCGCCGATGCCACTCAAGCCAGGTTTTACGAAGGAACTCCGCAGAATATTGAATCGGTGTTCAAAGAGATTTCAACATTCTTCTAAAATGGAGAGTCGATCATGCCAGAAGGCAAATTAACCCTGTGGGGTAAGATCATTTTGGTGCTCCTCATCATAGGATGCGGCTATCTTTCGTACTATTTTTTGGTTCAGCGCAAATCGGCTGATACACAAAGCGGCGAGGCCGCAGCTGCTAAGGGAGCGGAGTCCAGCCAATCTAAGGGCAATCTTGTAGAGATAGGTATTGCCTATGGCACCGAAAAAAGGAGTTGGTTGGAATGGGCGGCTCAAGAATTTGCTAAGACAGAAGATGGTAAAAAGATAAAGATCAACCTGATTCCTAAAGGATCGCAGGAGGGCGCACAAGCCCTGCTCGCTGGAGACAAGAGTATTAATGCCTGGTCACCAGCCAGTTCACTTTACAAAGATATTTTCGTTCAAGACTGGCAAATCAAATACAGCAACAATCCCATATTGAAGGAAGATAGTCTCGCATTGACCCCGATGGTTTTCGTTATGTGGAACGAGCGCTACCAGGCCTTTATTCAAAAATACAAGGCGGTAAACTTTACGACGATTTCGCAAGCGCTCAAAGAGAAGGGCGGCTGGGAGGCAATATCCAACAAACCTGAATGGGGTTTGTTCAAGCTGGGCCACACGCATCCAAATAAATCAAATAGTGGGCTGATGACCCTGGTCCTTATGGCTTATGACTTCGGCGGCAAGACTCGCGGGCTAACGCTCAAGGATGTACTGAGCGTCGACTTTCAAAACTGGATGCTGAAACTAGAGCAAGCCGTGAATGGTCTCTCCGACAGTACCGGCACTCTTATGCGAGAGATGGTGCTAAAGGGGCCGTCATCATTTGACGCAGTTTTTGTTTATGAGAGTGTCGCCATCGACTTCCTCAAAAGCGCCGAGGGCAGGTGGGGAGAGCTGCACGTTATTTATCCGAAGGAGAATATGTGGAGCGAAAATCCGTTTTACATTATCGATGCACCGTGGAGCTCCAAAGAACAGAGGACGGGAGCAGAAAAATTTCTTAGTTTCCTGCTCACAGAACCAATCCAGCGAGAATCACTCAAACACGGCTTTCGTCCGGCGAATACTACCGTGCCGGTGATATTCTCCGACAGCCCATTCACCATCTACCAGAGATATGGTCTCCAGATTGAACCAGGCTCGACCTCCGAGCCTCCCACATCCGAAGTCGTAAACAACCTGTTAGCAATATGGCAGCGGAACCAAGCCAGTAGATAGACAATCTGCAAAGATTTAACATCGTTGTAATTTGCGTCAAACTCAAGCTGCTGTAGAATGCAATCCGATGCAAGCATACGATCTAATCGTCATTGGTTCCGGTCCTGCTGGCCAGCGCGCGGCAATTCAGGGAGCGAAAGTCGGCAAACGCGTCGCCCTCATCGAAAAGCGCGAAGTGGTTGGAGGGGCCTGTATTAACACCGGAACAATCCCCAGCAAAACAATGCGTGAAGCCGTTATGCATCTATCCGGCTATCGATATCAGGGCATCTACGGAATGAACTATCGGGTGAAAGAAAAGATCACGATGGCCGATCTTTCATTCCGAATCCAGCATGTGATGAAGACTGAGGTCGACGTCACCCAGGCTCAGCTGTCCCGCAACGAAGTCGAGATGCTATATGGGTCCGCGAGCTTTCTGGACAACTCCCACGTGCGCGTCCAGAACTCGCACGGGCAATCCGATTACGAAGCCTCGGTGATAGTTATCGCTACCGGCACCAAGCCTTCTTCCTCACCAACGGTCCCAATTAATGGGACCACAATTATCAATAGCGATCAGATACTATCGATGGAGAATATCCCAAAGACGCTGATAGTCGTTGGTGGTGGAGTAATCGGCGTTGAATATGCCTCGATGTTCGCTGCTCTTGGCGTGCGCGTCATACTCATTGAGAAGCAAGCACGCCTGCTCAGTTTCGCGGATTCGGAGATAATCGAAGCGCTCTGTTATCACTTGCGGGATACCCGCGTAACGCTGCGACTAAATGAGGAAGTAGAGAGCGTCGAGGAAACCGCCGAAGGCTCCGTCGTCGCAAACTTGAAGAGCAGAAAAAAAATCTCCGGCGATATGCTGCTGTATTCGATTGGCCGTCAGGGAAATGTCGAAGAGCTCAACCTTCCGGCAGCGGGCCTTGGAGCTGATGAGCGAGGTCGAATTGCGGTCGATGATCAGTACCGTACCAAACAACCGAACATCCTCGCTGTTGGGGATGTCATTGGATTTCCCTCCTTAGCATCGGTGTCAATGGAACAGGGCCGAATCGCAGCCGGGCAGGCGTTTGGCGTATCATTGCAGACGCAGCCGGCTTATTATCCTTACGGCATTTATACGATACCCGAAATTTCATTTGTGGGAAAAACTGAAGAACAACTCACCGATGAGGATGTCCCGTACGAAGTTGGGCTCGCGTATTATCGGGAAATAGCGCGCGGGCAGATTCGAGGTGATACCACTGGAAGACTTAAACTGATTTTTCATCGCGATACCAAGGAATTGCTGGGTGTGCACATTATAGGTGAGGGCGCCTCCGAGTTAGTTCACATCGGACAAGCAGTTCTGACGCTGGGCGGTACCATTGAATACTTTGTTAATACGGTATTTAATTATCCGACGCTTGCTGAGTGTTACAAAGCAGCTGCCTTTAACGGGCTGAACAAGCTTACAAGGCTGGGTTAAGCATAGATCAGACCGCGGCGGCTGTGGATGCTGCCGAAAGGAAATGACATGGGGATCACCATCGGTGTCAATGCTGCCGGCCACATCGCAGCCGCTGTAGTTGAGGGCGAAAAAATAGTAAACCCCATAAATCGGTTTCCTGATGGAAATCATGAGCCCGACTCTTTGTCCAACATGCCCGCCTCTGAAATCCTCGAGAAACTAAGGCAACAGATAAGTGATACGAGTAACGGACGGGCGGTCGAGTCTGTTGGCATAGCGTTTCCGGGAATTATTAGAAATGGAGTTGTCGAGGAGTGCCCAAACATCCCACAGATGAAGGGTCAGGAACTGGCGACCGGATTGACTTACCTGCTTGCCACTGCCGGTCTTGGGGTGAAGGTGCACGTTCTCAACGATGCCGACGCAATGGCTGCGGGGATAGCGGCTGCGCGCGGTCATCTGGATAAGATTGTTCGTTTGTGGTTTTTGGGAAGCGGGATAGGATATGGCCGGTATCCGCTGACGGGGGGCGCCGGCGAGGGTGGCCATACGATTGTGAGCCTGGACCCAAAAGAGAGTCTCTGTTCGTGCGGTGGCTCTGGGCATCTCGAGGGGATCATGGGCTATCGTGCGATGCGTCTTAGATTCCTTGATCTCGAGCCCGATGAGGTATTCGATCACGCAAAATCCGGAGATCCAAGGTGCGTTGAATTCGTCAACTTGTGGCATAGAGCGCTTGCAGCAGCAACTGCGACCTCGATTCATTTGGACGGCCCGGGAAAGTTTTTCATTTCTGGACCCTACGCAAAACGCGTTGATACGGAGATCATTCAGTTGCGACTCAAGGAAATGGTCAAAATGAGTCCGCTACAGGGCAGTTCGGTGGAAGTAGTTCACACAACTGATGAGATCGCTATCGTGGGAGCGGCAATCAGCGCGACAACCGGGCCGTGATGAAAGCCTGCCAAATGGTGCATAACGATTCAGGGTACCTGACACCCCATCGCAAAGTCCCGTGGGACTTCCCGCTTTGATGCTATCTCAGTTGGGAGGCTTTTCCTGTTGTATGTTCATCGCCGCAAGGAGCAGTAGTAGCCGGTGTAGTTCTAATGGTCTTCAGTGGAGCCTGTGTGTCTAATCATAGCGTTGGCATCTACGGCTAATACGCTGCTGCGGATTTTCCGAACCTCTTCCGACGTAAGGCCGCCACTGTTCTTGATCTCAATAACCACATCTCCATAATCGACGTAAGGCTGACTAAAGTACGCGGCCAAAAGGTCGGTCACTCGGTCCTGTGACATTTTGCTCTCCTGAACTCGGGGGTTATCTAACATACGCGTCCACTGAGGGAACCGGTAAAATAATAACTTTACACCCTTATGTCAATCCAGATCCATCTTACCTCTTAGGGTTATCTGCTCACCCAGGCCAGGCCCTATTTTCATCTTTTACAAAGATTTAAAGGACTCGACATATTATAGTAAGGCCTTTTCTTTAAAGTAGTTACTGTGCCGCGGGAGAGAAATGGCCCCAGAAAGAATGGTTATCTATGTCGAAGAAGTTGCACAAGCGAGCGAGTCGTCTACGCCGAAAAGCACACAGTCGAGTCCTCGCGATCGGGCGTGCAGTTCAAGAGTATCGCGATGCGAACTCAACGCCAGGCGTCTTAGACGCGTCATGGCAGACGAAGAAGTCTCGAGAAATTGAAGTTGCGGTGGAGAGATACAATCAGGTTCACAAGAAACTCAGACGTATTAACAAGAAAGCGGTAGATTAAAACGTTGACCCTGAAGGCCCGTTTGAACACGATCTGAAAAGACTTTCAGCGACCTGATAACTATTAATGTTCTACATCCCCTGAATCCGCCTCGGTGCACAACCGATAGCCAATTCCCGTAACCGTTTCAATCAAACCCGGATTCCCCAGCTTCTGTCTTAGCCTCCGAATGTGCACATCAAGGGTCCGGGAATCGCCGAAGTAATTCATACCCCAAACGCGATCGAGCAGAGTCTCACGCGTCAGGACGCGACCTTCATTCCGTGCGAGCTCCGACAAAAGTGCGAACTCCTTTCGAGTCATGCGAATGTCTTCGTCTTTGTAACTCACGCGATACGTCGAATGATCGATCCGCAGAGTCCCGTTGTCGAAAATGGGACGATCAGATCCGGCACTGTCCGAGCGCCGAAGTGTGGCATTGATTCGTGCCACCAGCTCTCGCATGCTAAACGGTTTTGTAACGTAGTCGTCGGCCCCCATGTTCAGTCCAAGGACCTTGTCTGTTTCATCCGCACGCGCAGTGAGCATCACGATCGGAATCTTTGCGGTTGTAGACTCGGCTCGGAGGCGCCGGCATATCTCGAATCCATTCATGCCGGGCAGATTGAGATCCAGCAGGATCAGGTTAGGCGGACCGTTTAGGATCACATTCAGTGCCTCTTCGCCAGTGACTGCGATTCGCACGCGGAAACCTTCGCGCTCCAGGTTGAAGCGTATCGAGTCCGCAATATCTTCGTCGTCCTCAACGATAATGATGCTGCGGACTCGATTCTCTTCTGCTGCTCTTACCATAACTTCCTACTCCTGCCCTTAGCTAGAAAGTAAAGACGATCTGTTCCTGAACCCGATATTGACGAGGAGTGAATCCGTTCAGCGGCACGAAGAAGTTCGGAAACTGACCGCTGTTCCGCAACTCCCGCTGAATAAAGAGAAGGCTTTGAAGCGTTACGTTCCGTGAGAGTCCAAAGTCCCATCTGATGTGATGTGTTCGAAGATTCACTCCTGTGCCGGTTCCAAGATCATCGTCAGTTAATTGGGAAATGATCGAGTTTGCGCCCTTTATTGAAAAGACGTACAGAAACGCCGAATCACCAAACTTTGTCGTCCTGCCCACTTGAAGCGCGGCGAGCATGGCATCTCGCTCGTTAGCATCGGTACCAAAGTTACGAGCTACCTGCGCATTGAATACTATCGGATAGGCATGTTTCCCTACTTTGAATCCGGTATGATTCAACCTGTAAGTCAGGCGAGCGACGTGAAAATCTTCGGCGGTGTAGATAGCGCCACCAGGTGTTGTGGTGGCATTGCCGGTCCCACTCATAGGACCTGACAAGGTAAGTCCGAGGCCAGGCTGCACTATGAAAACCACTCCGGCTGCAGTCGATGCAAGCTGGATCTGATTCGGTTCTCGAAATACCTGGACATCTCCCCCGAACTGATGAGCCCAGTGCTCACCGACTTTCAGGTTGAACAACAGACCCTGGTGAAACAGATTGGAAGATCGACCTATTGTTCCAATCTCAGCTCCTGCCAAATCAAGCGGGCTTCCCGCAGTTATCACCGCGACATTCGGGTTGCTGAACCAGTATTGACCTGCCCGCAGTTCGACATTCGTATTGCCGCCCTTGCTAAACGGCCAAATAAACCTTTCGTTGAAACCATTGAAGCGCACATCATCGTCGAACAAAAACCGCGAGTTGTCGGCAAAGACGTCTAGTACACGCCCTCCCTGGAATTGAAGGTTCTTGTTTGGGTGAAAATCCACCCAGGCCTCATTTATGAAGAAAGGATGACGCGCTACAGTCGAGGTGAAGTCCTGATCCAGAGTGAGGCCGTTGTTAATGGGTGCAGTGGAGAGCTGACCGTGAAAGCTAAGGAGCTTGTTGATATCGCTATCGAGATTCAATCGTAACCGGTATCGCACACGAGCATTTTGCACATGTTGGAGCGACGGATCAGGCGGGTCGGTGGCAGGCCGGAAGGTTCCATCAAATCGGAGGCGGAAATCTCCACCAAACCGGATAGGCCCGATCTTTGTGACGCGTTCCTCGATCTGCTTAATTCTGTCTTCGATAGACGGCTGCTGAGTTTGTGTGGTGGGGGTTCCAGCGACCGGCGTTTTTCCAGATATGCCACCAGTGCGGACCGACGGATCTACAGGCGCGCCCTCCGAGCTTTCCCTGGGGCGAGACGCCGGGTCCACGACGGCTGAGACGTTTGATGCGTTGCCATTTTCCCGCCCCGTCCGAGCATCGAGCGAATCGATCATTTGCTGTTGGCGTTGAATCAGCTTAAGCATTTGATCGATCTTTTCATTCTGCTGCCTCAAAGTGTCCTCCAAAGCACGAATCCGCTCAGTTTCGAGACCGTTAGCAGTCGGCGCTGATGATGGTTGAACTGAGGTTCCCGCGGGCGACACGAGTTTGATATTTGGGGTTATCGTTTGCGCGGATACCGCAACGAGATTTAAAAGGAAAAAAAAGCTGATCGTTTGGCAGAGGCGAAGCACACGCACCAACTTGCTGCTCATCAGTTTCTCCTTATGAGTATTGAGTTTTTTTCCAGATTCGGGAGAAGAATCCCTGACGGCCGTTTCGAAACCTTAAAGTTTCAGGTTGCGCGACCACACTCACTTTTTGTCCTAGTTATCGCTTTTGTTGATGTACGGTGGATCATTCGGTCGGTTGCGAACATCTGAGTCGATATCCAACTCCCGTGATTGTTTCGATCAGTTTGGGATTGCCCAACTTCGTTCGCAGTCTCCTTATATGGACGTCGAGGGTACGCGAGTCTCCGTAGTTGCGCAATCCCCAGATTCTGTCGAGCAGGACATCTCGCATCATCACACGTCCTTCATTACGCGCCAGTTCATCGAGCAATCTCATCTCTTTTCGAGTAAGACGTATTTCTCGTCCTTCATACGTGACTCTAAAGCTCCAGGGATCAATCACCAGGACTCCGTCGTCGTAAACCGGTCTGAGATCAAGACCGTCGTTTCGTCTGAGTAGTGCGTTTACTCGGGCCAGAAGTTCACGCATTCGAAACGGTTTTGTGAGGTAGTCGTCGACTCCGAGATCAAGACCTAAAACTTGATCCGAATCGCTTGAGCGAGCGGTCAGCATTAATATTGGAACTCGAGTAGTCGCAGGATCATTCCGAAATTGCCGGCACAGATCGACCGCGCTTACACCAGATAAATTAATGTCCAGAAGAAACAAGCTTGGGGTGTTGGCGAGCGCCAAGTCGAACGATGACTGGCGATCATTCGCCACTAAAACGCGGTAGCCCTGATGTTCCAAATTGTAGCGAATGGAATCTGCAAGATCGCCTGCATCTTCAGCGACTACAATTGTACGAATGCCATCCTCTCTATATGCTTGAGTTGTCTTGGGTTCCACTGTTACTACCATACTGTATGCTTTATAACCTGACCGCGAGACATGTAGACGATCTGCTCGCAGATATTGGTGACGTAGTCTGCAATGCGCTCGAGGTGCTTGATCACGAACATCCATTGGACGCCCCGATCTACAAGCGACGAGTCGCGCTGAATTGCATTGATTAGGTCTGAGTACCAGATATCGTACAGTGAATCGACCTCATCATCCCGTTCGATAGTGGCTCGAGCTTTTTCAGGATCGCCGGAAGTAAATGCATCGAGACCGTCTATCAGCATGTCCTGAACTTTGCTCGACATTTCAGCCAGATCCAGACTGAATTCAAACTGCGGTTCATTGTTCAAAGCAAGCGCGTGCTTTGCAATGTTCACCGCATGATCTCCTATGCGCTCGACCATTGGGGCGGTCCGCGCTACGGAGACCACGAACCTGAGGTCTGATGCCGCCGGCTGTTTTAGAACGAGAACATCCACGCACATCTGATCGAGCTCGAGTTCCATGCTGTCGATCGCGTCATCCTCTTTGATCACCCGTTCAGCAAGACTCGAGTCTCGCTCGCTGATAGCGCGCATCGAAAGCATAATGGCCTTCTCCGCCGCGCCGCCCATCACCAGCAGCTTGTCGCGGATTTGATTCAAATTGTGTTCTATGAGTCTCTTATGCATTTCACTGCTCCGGCTTCCCAAATCATCCGAACCGGCCCGTAATGTAGTCTTCGGTCATTTGTTTGTCGGGCTTTGTAAACATTTTTTCCGTGTTGCTGAACTCCACAAGCTCGCCGAGCCAAAAGAAGCCGGTGGAATCCGATACACGGGCGGCCTGCTGCATATTGTGGGTGACGATCACAATGGTATAGCGTTCTTTGATCTCTACTATGAGTTCTTCGATCCTTTGAGTTGCGATTGGGTCAAGCGCCGAGCAGGGCTCATCCATCAACACTACTTCAGGCTCAACCGCGAGGGCTCGTGCAATACAAAGCCTTTGTTGCTGTCCGCCGGAGAGGCCATAGGCGGATTCTTTGAGCCGGTCTTTTACTTCATCCCATATCGCTGCGGAGCGTAGACTGGCTTCCACTCGATCGGCCAATTCTGTCCGCGAGCGAGTCATCCGGTTCACTTTGAGACCGTATGCCACATTGTCAAAAATCGAGCGGGGGAATGGATTCGATTTCTGGAAAACCATCCCAACCTTGCGGCGCAGAGTGACAACATCGGTACCCGGGGAATAAATGTCCTCGCCATCAAGGGCTATGACGCCTTCTACGCGTGTGCCGGGTATCACATCGTTCATCCGGTTCAGCGTGCGAATTAACGTCGATTTGCCGCAGCCGGACGGACCGATAAACGCGGTCACCTGATTCGGAACAACCGAGAGTGATATATCCTTCAGAGCTCGCGAACGACCGTAATAGAAATTCAATTTCTCAACCCGCATCTTGTCCGGAGCCGCGCTTAGATCCTTGCTACTGCGATCTGGAACAGAGACGTCAGGCGTTGGCTGCCCATCTGTTTCGGAGGATAAGATCGCTGGTGACGAACTGCTCGTATGCATACTGTCGTCCTTTTCTGCTATCTCTTGGTAATCATTCATCATTCAGTTCTTATATGGTTCAAAAGGTAAAATTGATTCACACATCAGAATAACGGAGCACGCTGAAAACGCGTAAAACTCATTAGCTGTTCCGCGCATCATTGTTCGTGCTTGTCCATTTTGTAGTTCGCCACTGCTTCCGTTACGCCTGCTGATGACGATTCCTGGCTAGAATCTTCACTGTGACGTTTAAGACCAGAATTATCGTCACCAGAACCAGCGTCGCCGCCCACGCCATGTTGTGCCATTCCTCATAAGGAGAGCCGGCATAGTAGAAGATCCGAACGGTCAAGGAACCCATCGGACGCATCAAGTCAGTACTAAGATAATTCAACCCCAACGCGGTAAATAACAACGGAGCAGTCTCCCCCGCGATTCTTGCAATCGCCAACATGGCTCCTGTGGCTACTCCGCTGGCCGCTGTCCTCAACACGACGCCCAAAGTCACTCGCCACTTCGGAGCGCCGAGTGCAAGGCCTGCCTCTCTCAAGCTGTGCGGCACAAGCCTGATCATTTCTTCCGTCGTTCGAGCGACAATCGGCATCATCATGATTGCCAATGAAACGGCTCCGGAAAGAGCAGAGAAATGACCCATCGGGTGAACCATTACTGTCCAAACGAAGACGCCGATGATAATCGAAGGAGTGCCGGTAAGTGTGTCTACCAGGAAGCGCAGAACAGTGCCGAACTTGTTCGATCCGAATTCTGAAAGGTAGATGCCCGCCAAAATCCCGATCGGCATGCCGATCAGCGATCCAACGCCGATGAGTAAGACTGAACCTACAATATCACCGGCGATTCCGCTGTCCGGTTCGCCGATAGGCTTAAACGAGTTCAGCAGGAAACCAAGATTCAATGCCCGGAGACCGTCGAAGAGAATGTAGCCGAGAATTACGAACAGCGAAATCACAGCGAAGGCAGCGCATAGCGCGGTCAGCGCGGTCATCGCTCTGTCGAGCAGCTTGCGTCGAGAGATGCTAGACATGCGCACCCCTCCCTTCGCCGCGAGTTACGCTCCACACGAGCAAGCGGGCCAGCATATTTATCAGGAAAGTGATCAAAAACAGGATCAGGCCAAGTTCGATCAGCGTCTGAAGATAAACCTCGCCTGAAGCCTCGGTAAACTCATTTGCGATGGTAGATGCGATGGTGTTCGATGGTGCTAGCAAGGACGCGGAAATGTGGGGGCTATTTCCGATCACCATCGTGACCGCCATCGTTTCTCCGATAGCTCGTCCTAAACCGAGGATGATCGCGCCCGAGATCCCTGATTTTGCGTTTTGCAGCACAATCAGCGTCGCCTCCCACTTCGTTGACCCCAGCGCCAGTGCCGCTTCTCGCTGGGCGCCTGGTACAGCTCGTAGTACATCCGTGGACACCGCAGTTATGATCGGCACAACCATTATTGAAAGGATGAGCCCAGCCGTTAAGAGTCCCAGTCCGTTTTGGTTACCCTGAAATAGCGGGAGAAATCCAAAGACAGATTGCAGCTTTGGGTAGATTTGTTCGCGCAGTAGAGGAGCAAGCACGAACATTGCCCAAAGGCCGTACACCACTGAAGGAATAGCCGCCAGCAACTGCACGACGAACAGAATGGGATTCGAAAGAGAACGGGGTGCCTTCTCGACGAGGAAAATAGCAACCCCTAGACTGATCGGCACCGCAATTAGCAGCGACAAAATCGAGGAAACAATAGTGCCATAGATGAATGGCAACGCACCGAATCGCTCGGCAACAGGATCCCAAATCGATCGGCCCAGGAAATCAAATCCAAATCTTTGGAACGCCAGCTTTGAATTTATCGCCATTTCGACCATGATCAACGCGGCGAGCCCGGCAACCAGCACTGCGAACGCGCCCGTCAATGCCTTGAACAGTGGGTCGCCGATCCTGGGCCGCGATGTCTTCGAGAGTGAAGACTCCGTCGCAAAACCTGGCCCGGGCGACCGAGTTGAACCCGGTGTTTTTCCTGCAATTGTTGATGCCATAGCGCGCGACTATCTGGTTAGCTCGTTTTTAACTGCTTGCCCTGAAAGGTGATGGCCTTGATTTTGTCTTCCGCCTTAGAAGCTACCTCTTGAGGCAGCGGTGCATAGAGCAGATCCTTGGTCATCTTCTCGCCGTCGTGTATTGCCCACCACAAGAAGTTGACAAGCGCTTTACCCTTAGCTTCGTTGTCCTGATTCTTGTAGACGAGGAAATAGGTGAACGAGGAAATCGGATACGCATCTTTCCCGGAGGCGTTGGTAATCGAGATTCTCAGATCATCAGGCATCTGTCCCGCGGCAGACGCGGCAGCCGCGGTGACTGACTCAAGCGACGGTTTTACGAATTCGCCCGCGGAATTCTTGATCGAGGCATATGGAAGCTTGTTCTGTTCAGCATATATCAGCTCAACATAGCCCAGAGAGTTTGGAGTGGATTTAACCTGGCCGGTGACGCCTTCATTTCCTTTTGCCGCGATCCCGACATTCGGCCAATTCACCATCGCACCTGCGCCAATGCTCGACTTCCATTCCGGACTCACCTTCGAGAGATAATCTGTCCACACGAAAGATGTTCCACTGCCATCCGAACGACGCACGACAGTGATGGGTGTGTCGGGGAAGGTTACCCCGGGGTTCGTCGAAGCAATAGCAGGATCATTCCATTTTGTAATCTTGCCAAGGTAGATCCCTGCCAGCGCTTCGGGCCCAAGTTTGAGGTCTGTTTTCAGAGCCGGGACGTTGTAGGTAACAACGACTGCGCCCAGCACGGTTGGGATGTGAAGAATCTCGCCGGGTGCCGCTTTAAGCTCGTCATCTTTCATCGGGGCATCGGAGCCACCGAAGTCTACAGTCTTTGCGGTGATTTGTTTGATTCCGCCGCCCGAACCGATGGACTGGTAATCGAATTTCGCATTCGGCGTAATCTTGTTGTACTCAGCAAACCACTTTTGGTAGAGAGGGTTTGGAAAGGTTGCGCCCGCGCCTTGTAGCATTACTTCGGCGGACGGGTTGCTACTAGATGTTCCACAACCGACAAATGCCGTGGAAACGAAGCAAAGAATTAGCGCTGCCATTATGGGGGTTCTTGCATTACTATAGGTTTTCATTTTTCTAGTCTCCTCTGCTTTTTGAGCCTTAAACGGACAGTATAGGCCTCGCAGGTTAACGCTCTTCGACTAGGATGTTAAAAGTATGTTAAATACCGTTTCATTCGGCTAAATTCTCGAAAAACAGTCCTGCCGACTGGCCCTTCGGAAGAAAATTCTTAATAATACGTTCCCGGAATGCGTTACCGAATCATTTCACTCCTGGCAATGGTTGCGATGACTGCTTGCGGCATCTACGTCATCCTATATCGGTGGGAACATCCTTACCGTGGCGTGTTCAAAATCTTTTTGCGCCGATGGTGGATTCTGCTGGGAGTACTGCTTTTTGCGCTCATTGCTGTGTTGGGCTGGCATCGCCACCACAGACAACACAAGGGCGACCCCGAGGACGAACCAGAGGAGTAATAGGCCGCCAGGTTTGGTTTCTTTCCTGTAATCAGCTTGAGCGGCCCTATGACAATAGAAACTGATTCCGTCATCCGATGGCTTCTCGAGGGTGATGCGGCAATTCGCTGGCAGACGATGCGAGATCTGGCTGGTGCCGACAAAGCGCAGGTTGAGCGTGAACGGAGACTGATTGCGCGCAACGGCTGGGGTGCCGCTCCGCTCGCCAGACAGGATGCAAATGGCATGTTAGGTCCAGGAATGCGACTACTTTGTCTGACCAATTCTGCAATCATTCCTCGCAACTCCATCGCGTTGCCCCCGAACGCCATCGCGCACGAATATTGTGCTGAAAAAGGAACGCTGCTATATTTCCGGCAGATGCTCATGGGACTGCTTCGTCTGAGGTACGCAACATTTGCACTGCTCATTGTTATGGTGGCTGGCGTTTGTTGCGCCAATGCGCTGCCTCGAAAAAGCACGCCATCAACCTCAGACCGAACCAGCTTCCTCCGCTTTGGACAGTCCCTCGCGGTCGCAGATTTCGACGGCGATAACCACATCGACACAGCAACGCTTAGCGGTGCCGGACGTAGTAAGGATATTGAGATTCACCTCAGCCGAGCGAAGGCCCGCATCCTGCTGCGTTTCAACACGCTCACCAGCGAGCTGGGCTCGCTCTTCACGAGTGACATAGACAATGATGGCGACAACGACCTGATCTGGTCGGACCTTTTGAGGGCTGATAATGTGGTCGTCTGGCTCGACGACGGCACTGGGCGGTTCGACCGTGTGACTCCGGGCGAATACGCCAACATGTTTGTGCTGTCAAACGGACCGACGTGCAGCGGCTTCGAAATTCCTCGTGAGGACTCCGCATCCAGCTCCAAGTACAACCCGTCGAGTGCCATACTGGTATCGCAAAAGGCGGATTGTTCGACAACGACAGGTTTCTTTGGCGGGTTCCGATGCTTTGCACTCCATTCGGGTAATCTCCGGACGCCATCTGACCGCGGTCCACCCCTTCTCTAACATCTCACCCCGATTCAGCTCAGTTTTGCCTGGCAGTTCTCCACACCGTGATTGGTGTTAACGCGCCCGTTTTTGTTTGTGCTCGTGCGCAAACTTGAACTCGTCGCATTACCACGGAACCTTTGCGCGAGGACGCTGCTAACCATGTTTTACCCGGATTCGTTTCGTCGCGCATGACTCAACTCATGCCTGTCAAACAATAGTGAGGAAGAAGATGGAACATAGGTCATCCATAGAAGTTGCCGAAACGATTGAGGAACAATCCGAAACGGAAGGAAAGGTCGCTTCGCTCGTCGTTGAACAAAGCACCACAACCAAAGATCAAAGGAGCCAAATCTTTTCTCGGCGCACGATGGTTCTCGTAACCATCCTGGCCGCTGTCGCAGCAATCATCGTCTTTGTCTCGTCGAGGATTCTCAGCAAGGCCTCGACGCCGGTCGCGCCGGCTGCGGAGGCCGCCACCACGCCCGAAGCAAACTCAGTGACCATCGATGCATCGCAGATGCAAAGCATCAAGCTCGAGAGGGCAGCTTCACAAACGTTTCGCGTCGAAAAAGTCGCCACCGGCAAAATAGCATTCAACGAAGAAGTCATGACGCCGGTCTTTTCTCCATACACCGGACGCGTCATACGGTTGCTGGCGAAACCGGGCGAAGTCATCAAACAAGGCTCGCCTCTGGTTGAAATCGATACTCCCGATCTTGTCCAGAGCGAAACCGATCTGATCACTGCTGGTATTGCGCTCGGTAAGTCCAACGCAACACTCGAGCTCGCGCGCCGCACTGAAGCCCGTCAGCATCGCCTTTATCTCAATAAGGCGGTTTCTTTAAAGGACTGGGAGCAAGCCGAAGCGGACGTCAAGAGCGCCGAGCGCGAAGTCAGCTCATCAGAATCGGTGTTGACAGGGGCGCGGTCACGTCTACGGGCCTTCGGCAAGACGGAAGCGGAGATCGGCCGAATTGAAGCCGACCACCAGGTTGATCGAGTGATGCGAGTGCCGTCGCCAATTGCCGGCACAATCACTGCCCGCAAAGTCGGTCCGGGTCAGTACGTCAAGCCCGACAGCACGGATCCAATGTTTACCGTCGCCGATCTATCAAGCGTCTGGTTGCTCGCGGATGTCTACGAGTCGGATGCACCGCTATTGAAGGTCGGCCAGCCAGTCGAAGTCAGCGTTAGTGCGTTCCCGGGCGAGACCTTCGCGGCTCGGGTTTCCTACATCGGCCCGTCAGTAGACCCGACCACTCATCGCGTGTCGGTGCGCGCCGTAATCAACAATCGCGGCCAACGACTCAAGCCGGAAATGTTTGCGAGTTTCCGCATCACTACCAACACCACCATCGAGTCTCTCGCCGTACCGTCACGCGCGGTCCTTCGAGATTCGAGCAAGGCAAGCGTGTGGGTTTCGCAGGGCAGCAACCAGTTTGTAAAGCGCGCAGTCACGCTTGGTCTGATCCAGAATGATTACGCACAAATCATTTCCGGCATTCAAGCCGGCGAAACAGTGGTGGTCCAGGGCAGCCTGTTTCTGGACAACGCGTCAAACACTCAGGACTGATGGTCGACTCGAGCAGACAGGACGAGTCGACTCAACACGAACCATCAATAGAGGTTGAAAGATGAGGACTAATTATTGGGTTGGAATATGCGTTCTACTTTTGCCCATCAGGGTATCCGCACAGACTCTGCTGTCGGTTCGGCCATCTTCTACTTCGCCCAGCGGGCAAAGAGTCTCGGTGCCGCGACAACTTTCTTTAGACAAAGCCGAAGAGATCTTCTTAGAGCATAATCTCGCAATCACCGCCGCGCGATACGGAGTTGATATCGCTCGTGCGCAGCGTTTAACCGCCGCCCTCAGGCCTAACCCGACGATCACTTTCGCCGCAGAAGCGTTCGATGTTGGGCACCTGGGACGCAATATCGTCTCAACCAACCCTGACACGGCTGCCAACAAGCTTTACACGTTCCGTTATGACCAAATCCTGGAGAGGGGCAACAAGCGTGAGCTGCGCGCCGCTGTCGCCAAATCTCAATTGCAAGCCGCGGAAGCGCAGGTGCTCGATGCAACGCGTCAGCAACTTTTTCAATTGAAACAGGCTTTCTACACGGCCGTGCTTGCGCGCGAAAACCTCCGCGTAGCCGATGAAAACATTTACCTGATCAACAGCACCGAGCAATTGATCAAACTCCACGTCGACACCGGTGATAGCGCCGAGTGGGAATTGATCAAGCTTCAAACAAACAAGGTGCAATACCAGCGCGACCTCCTCGCAGCGCAACTTTCCTACCAGCAGTCGTCGCGTGATCTGCTCAACCTGCTTGGTGCGGATCCCGGAAGCGTTGTCGCCACCTCTACTATCTCGCAAACAAATCCGGGACCGTCTCTGCTGGCAGACGAGCCCATCGAAGTTCTGGGCGAACTGCGGTTACACCCGGAAGAACTCTCGAACTCTGAACTGCGGCAGGCAGCTCTGGATTCCCGTCCTGACGTCATCGTCGCGCGGCGGAACGTTGAGGCGGCAGAGCACGCCTTTGAGCTTGCGAATGCACTGCGCAGCCGCGACATCGATGTGGCAGGAGAGTACCAGCGCAACGGCGGCGAAAACACTGTTGGCGTCCTCGTCTCGGTTCCGCTATTTGTGCACAACAACCATCAGAGCGAAATAAGCCAGGCGGTAGCACAACTCGAACAGGCGAAGGCCCAATTGGCCCAGATTCAAATGCAGGCCCTGACAGATGTTGACAAGGCGTACAAGGCCTATGACCTGAGCCGTCGGATGCTTCAGCTCTACACGATCGAAACTGTTTCCAAGGCGGAAGAGTCATTCCGTATTGCGGGCGTCTCCTACAAGGAAGGGGCGACGAGTTTACTTGAGCTGTCTGATGCCCAACGCGCCTATAACCAGACTCGGGTCGCTTACAACCAGGCCCATCTCGACTACCGCATGAGTTTATTCCAGCTGGAATTGGCGACCGGCAAGAAAATTACTGACTGATCCCGCTGCGAGGCCACGTCACTGGTGCACCATGATAAAGAAAGTCGTCTCATTCGCTCTTCATCAATCTTTATTCACGTTCATGTTGACGGTTCTGTTCATCGCCGGAGGAATCGTCGCTTTCAAGCAATTGCCCATCGAAGCGTTTCCCGATGTATCTGATGTTCAGGTCATCGTCATTTCGCTTTACCCGGGCCGCGCCGCTGAGGAAGTCGAGAAACAGGTCACAATTCCGCTCGAGACCTCGCTCAGCGGCATGCCGCACTCGGTGCGCCTGTTCTCCCACACGCAATTTGGTTTGTCATTCATCATACTGACGTTTGATGATGGAGCCACCGACTACTTCGCTCGACAGCAAGTGCTTGAACGTCTGAAAGGGGTCGACCTGCCGCCCGGAGTCGAGCCTGAACTGGGACCAATGAGCACTCCCATCGGCGAAATCTATCGCTACAGCCTCCAGAGCGATTCACTCGACTCACGCGAGCTGCGCTCGATTCAAGACTGGTCCGTTGAACGGCAACTCAGAATGGTTCCCGGCGTCGCTGAGGTTGTCAGCTGGGGTGGTTTCATCAAGCAGTACCAGGTTGGCGTCGACCTTGCCAGGCTAAAGTCTTACAACGTTTCTCTTCAGGATGTGTTCACGGCGCTTGGCAAAGGCAATGCAAACGCCGGCGGAAGCTACATCGAACAGGGCTCACAGATCTTCCTGATTCGCGGCATTGGACTATTGCGATCGAGCGATGATATCGGCAATACGGTTGTCACTCAACGACAAGGTACGCCTGTGTTGATTCGTGATATTGCAACGGTCGACGTGAGCGCTGTTCCTCGTCAGGGAGTCATGGGCCAGGACGAGAAGAATGACATCGTTGCCGGGATCGTGGTGATGCGCAAAGGCGAGAACCCGTCGCTGGTGCTTGAAGCGATCAAAGACAAAGTTCGAGCGCTCAACGACTCGATTCTCCCCAAAGGCGTGAAGATCGTTCCCTATTACGACCGAACATGGCTAATCGATACGACGCTGCACACGGTCGGCAAGAACCTGCTCGAGGGCGCATTGCTGGTCACGGCTATTCTTTTCTTGTTTCTCGGCAACCTGCGTCCGGCGGTGGTCGTCGCTTGTATCATCCCGCTCGCATTGCTTGCCACGTTCATCGGGCTTCAGATTCGTGGCATCCCCGCCAACCTGCTTTCACTCGGCGCGATGGACTTCGGAATAATTGTCGACGGCGCGGTAATCGTGGTCGAAAACATTTTTCGCCGCTTGTCCAGAGATCAGAGTGAAGGGACCATTCATTCGCTACGCGATGCCGTGCTTGAAGCGACTACGCAGGTCGGTCGGCCAACGTTCTTTTCGATGCTGATTATCATCATCGCGCACATTCCGATTTTCACACTTCAGCGGCAGGAAGGTCGCATTTTCGCTCCGATGGCATATACGGTCACTTCGGCGCTTGTCGGTTCGCTGTTGTTCTCACTCACGCTTGTACCGCTGATGTGCTTTTACTTGCTTAGGAAGCGCCTCCCGCACAAAGAAAACTTTGTTTTGCGTATGTCTAAACGGCTGTATGCTCCGGCGTTGACCTGGGCGCTGTCTCACAAGAAGATTGTGGTCGCGGCCGCGGTTGTGGCGCTTGCGGCAGGGCTAATCTCGTCCGGGTTCCTCGGCTCGGAGTTTCTGCCGGAGCTGAACGAGGGTACCGTGTGGGTTAATGTGATGCTGCCGCCTAGCATCTCGCTTACCGAGGCGCAGAAGACCTGCGCGCAGATTCGGACGCTGCTGCGTCAATCGCCGGAAGTGCGCACGGTAGTCTCAAAGACCGGCAGACCGGAAGACGGCACGGATCCCAAACTTATCAATATGGCTGAGATCTTTGTCGATCTGAAGCCAAAGGATGAATGGACCCGCAAGATCACCAAAGATCAGCTGCTTGACGAAATGCAGAAGCGCCTGCTTACGATCCCTGGCATCGATCCGTCATTCAGCCAGCCCATCCGCGACAACATCCTGGAGAGTATTTCGCAGATTGATGGCCAGATCGTCGTTAAGGTTTTCGGCGCAGATACTGGAGTGCTGCACGAGAAAGCACAGGAGATCATCAACGCAGTCTCGCCGGTGGCAGGCGTGTCGCGCGCTTTCATTGATCGGGCCGGACAGATCCCGCAACTGCAAATCGAGATCGATCGCGCGCGCGCCGCGCGCTACGGTGTGAACATTTCAGACATCGAAGACGTCATCGAGACGGCGATCGGCGGCAAGACAGCAACTGAAATCTGGGAAGGTGAGAAACGCTTCGGAGTAGCTGTGCGGCTGAGGGAAGAAGACCGTCAGAGCGGCGAAGCGATCGGCAAGATACTGGTCGATACGCCATCGGGCGCTCGGGTGCCGCTCGAAGAGTTATCGACAATCAAAGTCGGGGCAGGGCAGGCCAACATTGCGCGAGAGCTAGGCACCAGGCTCTCTGCGATCGGGATTTTTCTACACGGACGCGATATGGGCAGCGTAGTAGCCGACGCGCAGCGTGCGGTGAAGAATAGAGTTAAGCTGCCGGAAGGCTACTACATGACCTGGGGCGGCGAGTTTGAAAATCAGCAGCGCGCCATGTCACGCCTCAAGGTGATAGTCCCTGTAAGCGTGTTTCTGATTTTCCTTCTGTTATTCAATGCGCTCAAATCCGTCAAAGACGCGATCCTCATTCTACTCAACGTTCCGTTTGCGGTGATCGGCGGGGTGTTCGCGTTGTTAACCACGGGCATGCCGTTAAGCGTGTCGGCGGCGGTGGGTTTCATCGCGCTCTTCGGGCAGGCGGTACTCAACGGCGTGGTGATGGTTACGTATTTCAATCAACTACGCGAGAGGGGCTTGTCGACCAGAGAGGCAGTCTATGAGGGTGGTCTGATTAGGCTGCGAACGGTGCTGATGACTGCGCTGCTTGCGTCACTTGGATTGCTGCCCGCGGCGCTTTCAACAGGTATTGGCTCAGAGACCCAGAAGCCACTGGCCATCGTGATCATCGGCGGGCTGATCTCGGCAACGGTGCTTACACTTATTGTATTGCCGACGCTTTATTTGATATTTAACCGGAAGAAGGTAAGAAGACAGAGCAATGCTTCAGATTACGAAAAGGTTACTGAGCCATACCTTGATGACCGAGCCGAAGCGATTATTTAACAGTCGAAGCTTTTCGTGCCTTGGGGTACTTTGCGTCTTCGCGCGAACCTGGCCTTTCGATTCGATCGACATCAAAGTGTGGTTCGCGCAAAGCACGCAAAGATAAATATAAGAGACAAACCGATGACACCTGAACGTTGGAAACAGGTGAATCTTTCATTCTCAAGATACGGCGATCGCCTCGACTTCGATAAGGAACTCTTCACGTACGAGCTGTTTCACAACAACCAACGTGCTTGCGGGCGGGCTTTCCGTGTTGATGTAGCTGTCTCGAGTTTCACGCAGCGCCTGCAAGTCAGATGCGTCGGTCAGGTAATAGTTGAGCTTCACCACATCGATAAAAGATGCTCCGCACTCTTCTAATCGCGTCTTTAAATTCTCAAAAACCTGTTTGACCTGTGCGCGAAAATCGCCCGCGCCAACCAGCTTTCCATTCTGGTCGAGCGCTAGTTGCCCGGCAATATAGAGCATGCGACCGCCGCGCACTTCGACAATGTGAGAATATCCGAGCGACGCGCGATTGATGTAGCGAACTGTTGCTTGCGATTCAGGCATCACCTTCTTCTCCTAGGGCACTTGATAACTCAATGACCAACCGAAGCGCTTCGAGGCATTTTGAGAATTGGATACCGGATCTCAGTCACGTCGGAGACATCCGGCTTCGCGACACTCTCCTGCCAATAAAGCTCGCAAGGAGGGCCGTCAATTTTGTAGCCATTTGATTTGATCCACGAATGCGCAGCAACGTAAGCCTCAGGAATGGTCTCGTCGCTCCCCTCGTGAATTACGCAGGCGTTGGCACCGGCGGGAAGTTCGTATACCACTATTCTCTTGCTTTCGGGTACGGGCCGGTTTAACAACACAAGGGCTTCGCAATCTATGCGTTCGCCCTGTCCCGCGCAGACGTGCCATCGGGCCGCGTGACGCCCGTTGTGCCTTTTCAGATATCGATTAAGTTCGGTGAAAAGCTCCGACGCATCTTCATACGAGGAGAGCCTGTCGCGCCGCGAGGCGACCCATTGAGGGGCTAATTCCCTTAACGTGATCTCGTAATCGGGAACGCGACTACCTTCCCGTTCAATCTGCATTAGCCAGGACTCCACTTGCGACAGACGTGCCTGTTCTTTCGCAATCCGACGTGAGAGATCGCTTCTCTTGTTGCGGAGGGCCTGGCGCACCTGATCTGGATTTAAGTTGTCTTGCAGCAGCGAAGAGATTTCATCAAGCGAAAATCCCAGTTCCTTGAAAACCAGAATACGATTAAGCCGGGGCAGCAAATTTGCCGAGTAGTACCGGTATCCTGTCGATCCGTCGACGAAAGTCGGCTTGAGCAGTCCGACCTCGTCGTAGAACCGCAGCGCCTTAATAGAAACCTGGCTTAGGTTGAAAAAATCACCGATTCTAAACATCGCTTTCTCTCTCCTTGTCCCAGGCAGATTGAACCGTCTTTTGTAATGCAGTCTACAGTCTCCCGTAACCGGAGGGTCAAGAGAATTCAATGCGGCTAGTCGATGGGGCGCGAATATCTTAAGCAGTTCTGGTTTCATCAATCTTTTTCTGCGTCTGCGTAATGTGCGGATGCCTCTTGTTTCATTTAAAACGACTGATCCGCAGATTACGCTGATCTACGCAGATGAACAGAAGACCACTTGAGATCTAATTGATAGCAAACCAGAACTCATTTTGTAAGAAACCAAATCGCAGTATAATTGTGTGGCTCGATCTGCCAGTGGAGATTCGCGCGTTCCGCATCCTATCATTCAGCAGCGCAGTAGGTAGGAGACACTTCGTACTCCAATTCCACGCAAGGAGCTTTTGAATGGAACGAAAGCAAGCATCCGATTATCCCCAAGAGTTGCTAGACCTGTTTCATGAGTACCAGCACGGTGACATGGACCGCAGAACCTTCCTTGATAGTATTGGCAAGTTCGCTACTGGCGGCCTCACTGCGGTGGCGATTTTTGAAAGTTTAAAGCCCAACTACGTCTGGGCACAGCAAGTCCCGCCCGATGACAAGCGTATCAAAGTGGGCTACGAGGCCGTGCAATCGCCAGCCGGAAACGGTTCGATCAAAGGGTATTTGGCTCGCCCAGCAAAGACTGGAAAACTGCCTGTCATAATCGTCATTCACGAGAACCGCGGGCTCAATCCCTACATCGAGGACGTTGCGCGTCGTCTCGCGCTCGCCAATTTTATCGCGTTTGCGCCCGACGGCTTGACCTCGGTCGGCGGGTATCCGGGAAGCGATGAGAAAGGCGCTGCGGCCTTTCGCACAGTGGATGGAAAAAAGATGATGGAAGATTTCGTTGCTGCTGCGAAGTGGCTGAAGGCGCGTCCCGATTCTACCGGCAAACTCGGCGCGGTCGGTTTCTGCTTTGGCGGTGGTGTGGTAAATCAATTGGCCGTGCGACTGGGTGCTGATCTGAATGCCGGCGTTGCGTTCTATGGTCGCCAGGCAGGCGCTGATGATGTTCCAAAAATTTCCGCGCCGTTGTTGCTTCATTACGCCGGGAATGATCAGGGAATCGACGCCGGCATTCCGGCTTATGAGGCGGCGCTCAAGGCGAACAACAAGACGTACACGGTTTATATGTACGACGGCAAACAACACGGCTTCCACAACGACACGACGCCGCGATATGACGAAGCCTCAGCCAAACTGGCCTGGACGCGCAGTCTCGAGTTCTTCAACAAATATTTGCGGTAGACTAGACGCAGGGGCGATTGCGGGGCTGATGGAATCGGGGAGCATCTGCTGAAGCGCTTGAAGGGCTCTCCGACGTTTCTGGCCCTCCGCAGAGTTCTGTCGCCTTTCTTAACATGGGTATCGCCCTTGCCTTGTGTGAGGAGATCAAACGGGCCGAGTCCCTGATTGACGAGAGGATCAGACAATATCCTAAAGACAGGGTGGTTAATGAGGCGCTCGTGCCGTTGATTCAGGCGGCCATCGAAATCGTGCGTGGTAATCCCACTAAGGCAATCAGGATACTCGACGACGTTAGCCGCTATAAAAGCTCCGACCCCTCTGGTGTTCATCACAGCTACCTCCTGGGGCAAGCTTACCTGGGGGAACGGAAGGGCGCTGAAGCGGCAAATGAGTTTCAATACATCCTGGATCACCGGGGCCAGGCTATCACTTCGGTGCTCTATCCGCTGGCGCA